>CAZSPN010000017.1:0-24144 GCA_964608835.1 uncultured Gallionella sp. | reverse complement strand
CTCCCCCAGTGGAATAGAGTGATACAAAAATACTTGATCTCGCCCTCGAGTTGCTCGGGCGTGCAGAATATGTGGGCGTCGTCCTGGCAAAAGCTCCGCACCCGCCACTTCCAGCGCGTCGAGATCATCCGCGTAATAAAAACCAAAAGCACGATCACGGGCAATGCCTATTCTTATTTTTTCACCGAACGGCAAGGTCATTACTTTGGCTTGATGCGGAATAGATTGTGGTGTTTTTTTCGACAGCGCGAGTAGTTTGTCCAAATCAACTTGCTGAGCGATTGCTTCGCCGATCTGCTTGATTTTTGCGGTGGCAACATGAGATTCATTGCTGGGCATCAAGCCGAGATGACGCTCGATGATACTCAAGCGTTCATCATGCTGGATCGCGCCGATTACCGGTACGTCCGTGTAATGTTCAATGACCGCACGCAGCTTGGCTTCGTGGCGACTACCACCGAGATTGTTGAGAATCACCCCTGCGATATTGATGTCACGGTCGAAAGCCTGATAACCCAGTATCAGCGGTGCGATACCACGCGTCATACCGCGCGCATCAATCACCAGTATCACGGACAGATCAAGCAGTTTTGCCAAGGCGGCATTGCTGTTGCTGCCATCCAGCGCAAGCCCGTCGTAAAGGCCTTTATTACCCTCGACCAGATTCACTTCCGCACTGTGGCGTGCAAAAGTGGCAACAATGTCGTCGCTTTGCATCAGATATAAATCGAGATTACGGCAAGCGTGTCCGCTAGCCTGACTGAGCCACATCGGGTCGATGTAATCGGGACCTTTTTTGAACGGCTGAACAACCTGTCCGCGCTGCTTTAATGCGGCACACAGCCCGATACTAACCATGGTTTTACCGGATGATTTGTGCGCTGCTGAAACCATAAACTTGCTGTGCGGGCGAATCGCTGCGTCGCGTATTCGTTCGCTCGCTCGCCTATCAAGTTGATATGTCTCGTCGCTCACTGTGCTGCTCCTTGCGCTTCATCCCGCTCGCACGGTTTCTGCGCGGATTGAAACTTAATCTGCAATGTAGGGTTTATCTTGCGGCATAAAATTCAGCACGCGCACGCTGACCGTCGTGATGACAAAGGCGATAGCCAGACCGCCGAATCCCAGTAGGATTTCATACAGTGATGGCGCGTAATGGGCAATTTCCCCGTCGCCAAAACTACTGCTGATTTCGTAACCGGGAAAGAGATTCAGCGGATAAGCCTGGCCACCGATGATGAACACATACAGGAACGCGAACGCTCCGAAGATAACCAGCAAAGATGCCAACATCACATATTTGGTCTTACCAAAATTTGGGGCGTAGATTAACAATAAGGGCAGCAGGTTGCCCAACAGAACGTAGCCCCACCAAAACAAATTTGGATAAACCCCGCCATCGCGTAGAATAAAACTTTCGAATCCTTTTTGGTGCGCAAAATACAAATTGGTGAAGTGATACATGGCAACCATGTATAGCGAGCCGATGACAAATACGCCTAGCAGATTTTTTTTGCGTTTCAAAATATCCGCATCCAATTTTTTCTCGTTCCACGCATAAATCGTGGTTTGAACGACATGGAATACCGCCAGTCCCCAAGCGAATGACAGCACGATAAACATCGGTGGCAACAGCGCAGATCCGTAGGCTTGGCGCGCCGTCAGAAAAGCAAAAATCAAACCCGTACCCGTTGTAAGAACAAATCGCCAGGCGAACACCGCTAGCCCCGCCGGCTTCGACCACGCGTTCATACGCTGCTCCATCATAGTCCACAGATAGACTATCACCAGCGAAAACATGCCCGTGTATAGCAACACATTCCAGGCAAACACCGAGGTGGCGTTATAGCTGGTTGCGGCGACGATGACACGTTCCGGTCTGCCCAGATCAAGCATCAAAACCGTGAGACCACCAGCCAGCAGCGCGATGGATAACAAACCCGCCAGCGGAGCTCTGGCTTTGTATATCGCCTTGCCGAATACCGATCCGATCGAAGCGACGTTCAGCACACCCGATGCGGCAACTATCATAAAAATGGCAAACACGTGGGGAATGCCCCACACAATCTGGTTATTCATGCCCGTGATGATATGGCCGTGATGTTCCATCATATACACAGCATATCCACCCATTAACGCGACCAAGCCGCCTGCTGCGATCAGAGCATAAAACAGCCGATTTTTGAATTGCAACGGAGAGTGGCTCATGCTCATAACCCCTGATAACGAATGCCTGTATTCAGCCCCAAATCAGCGCGCACTTGAGTGGAGGCGACGCTACGAATCTTAATGGAAATTTCACTTTCAGGATCGTTGAGATTGCCGAACAAAATGGACTGGTTCGGACAAGCCTCGGCACAGGCAGGTTGTTTACCCTGATCGACGCGATGCACGCACATCGTGCAACTTTCTACCGTGCCTTTGCCGCGCGGCACATCGGGATTCTGGTCATGCAACGGTTCGTGAACGAACGAACGCGCCTTGTATGGACACGCCATCATGCAATAACGACAGCCGATACACAGGTGCTTATCCACCAGCACAATTCCGTCGGCGCGTTTGAACGAGGCACCCGTTGGACAGACATCCACACAGGGCGGTTCTTCACAATGCTGGCACATCATCGGCAACGACGCTGCCCGTCCACTGCGCATATCTTTGATTTCAATCTTGCGCATCCATTGCGAGTCGGTTGGACTCAGGCCACCCGACAACCCGTTTTCTTTATTACATGCTGTCACGCAAACATTGCAACCGTCCGCGCAATGCGCCGTGTCAATCAACATGCCCCAACGCACTTTGCTTGAAACTCCTTCAGACTTTCCGTGCGCCATGTCGAATAAAAACATACCCGGTGCAATCGCAACAGCAGCTGCACCGATTGAAGTTTTCAAAAACTGCCTGCGTTTGGTATTGATGTCGTTCACTTTATCCCCTGCTGCTGCAACCAAACCGATTTGCGCTTGCTGGAATGGCACTCGAAACAATCTATGCTCACCGCTTCGTAGCGATGACAACTTTCGCAAAAACTATCCGCACGCCCAATTACACTGTCATCTTTCAGGCTGGCATGGCACTCGATACAATTTTTCAAGCTGTATTTTTCTTCGCGTATGCCTTTATGCACCGTCTCTTCGCGCTGATGCTTGAGCAGATGCGGATGGTTTTTGCGCATCCACTGCGGGTCTTTTACACACTGACCACCTTTGCCGATGTCGAGCATGGGGGCGTTTGATGTCGCTTGTGCGGGAAATAAAATAAAGAGCAACGGTAAAGCCAAAAATGCTCTCCATGAAGTTCTGAATAAGTCAGCGAGACGGATGCAGTGCAAGACGTGTGACGCACAGCGACCGAGACATACCTTGCAGGTAGGCGAGGAAGCGAGCATTACACAACGCCGCAATGCGCCGTCACAGCTACTTTTACTGAATTTCATTACTCGCCTAAGCCCATTTGTATATACCCTGTCGGACACACATCCGCGCAAATATGGCAGCCAATACATTTGTTGTAATCGGTATCGACATAACGCCCCAGCGTCGCCTGATTTTTCTTGACGCGAAACACCGCCGTTTGCGGGCAATACACCACGCAGTTATCGCACTCAAAGCACATGCCGCAGCTCATGCAACGCTTGGCTTCTGCCACCGCCTGATCTTGCAGCAGCACACCAAGCCGATCATCAAAATTACCTAGCGCGGATTCTTTGTTCAGGGTGATGACATTACGTTTGTTGCGCTCGACAATCGAAAAATGTCCCATAAACAACTTGTCGTGCGGAATCACATAACGATCCGAACGATTGTCAAAGTTATGTACCGCCACATTGGATTTGTCCGTGCCGCGCAAAGGTTCGTGCGTTTCTTTCACCTCCAGCCCCTTTTCCACCATCTTGCGCATCAAATCGAATTGATGCGCATCGATCTTGGGTCGTTTTTCCAAATCCAAGCCGTTCAAATAATTGTGGATACCATCGGCGGCAATTGAGCCATGCCCGATAGCTGTGGTTAATAAGTGTGGACGAATAATGTCGCCACCCGCGAACACGCCCTTTTGTCCCGCAACGAGGTAATTACGATCTGTCGAGACCGCACCTTTACCATTGTTGAACTCTTCCAATCCAGTGAAATCCACCGCTTGTCCAATCGCGGACACAATCAAATCTGCCTCAATATCGCGCTCTGTACCATCGATATTTTTAACCTCCAGTTTTCCACCGACGATTTTGGCTTCGCATTGCATCACCCGCAACGCGGTTGCACGACCATCCGCACCGCGCACGATACCCACCGGCACGAGGCTGCCGTGTATATGTATACCTTCGGCGAGTGCCTGTTCAATTTCGTGTTTGTTCGCCTGCATTTTGTCGATAGCAAAAATTGAAGTCAGCGTCACTTCCGCGCCCTGCTTGACTGATATTTCCGCCACATCGTGCGCCATCTGCCCCGCGATAGCCTGCTCAAACTCGGTAGGCTGCGAACTTTCCAAATGACCCAAACGACGGGCGACCGTCGCCACGTCGATCGAAGTATCACCACCACCCACCACCACCACACGCTTGCCTACATGCTGCAAACGACCGTCATTAAAAGCTTTCAAAAAAGCGGTAGCGGTAACCACGTTGGGTGCAGCACTGTCTGCCAGCGGCAATGCTCGCCCTGCTTGCGCACCCATACCCAGAAACACCGCATCGAAATCCTTACGGATTTGTTCCAGTGTAATATCCGTTCCCACGCGGCATTTCATCTGTGTCTTCACGCCCAAGTCGGTGATGCGTTTGATTTCCGCATCCAACACATCACGCGGCGTACGGAAGCCGGGAATGCCGTAACGCATCATGCCACCGAGATGTTCATGTTCGTCAAACACCGTGACTTCATGGCCCTTTAATGTGAGTTGGTAAGCACAGGACAAACTGGCCGGGCCGCCGCCAATAACCGCTACTTTTTTACCCGTTGGTTTTGCGTTAGTGCTATAGCCAAGGTTATTGGTGATCGCATATTCGCCAAGGAAATGCTCTACCGAATTGATCCCGACGTGATCTTCCAGCGCATTGCGATTACACCCTGTTTCACACGGTGCGGGACACACGCGTCCCATCACCGACGGAAAAGGATTCGCTTCAGTCAAACGCCGCCAGGCATATTCCTGCCAAGGCATAGTTGGCTTGCCATCCACACCCATAGGTGGCTTTTCTGTTTGGCGCACAATCGCCAAATAGCCGCGTATATCTTCCCCTGCCGGACAACTGCCCTGGCACGGGGGGGTTGATTGAATGTAAGTCGGACACTTGTACGTGTGGCTTGCCTGAAAAATTCTTTCATTCAATCTGCCACCGCTGGTATCGCCATCTTTGTAGCGGCGGAAAGTAATTTTTTGCGGGGTGATAGTTGCTGTTGACATGACACTCTCTCCAATAAATTATTTGTGCTCGCCTAGCTTAATTGCGTTGCTAACCAGTTGATGTACCCCGCCCACCATACGACGGTCAAACCCGTAAATCGGCATAACTTTGGTGAACTGTGCTTTGCAAATCGCACAGATGGTCGCCATAAAATTAACGCCATGTTCATCCGCAACTTGCTGCAATACTTCCATGCGCGGTAATGCACCCTTGACGCGCAAATCAATCAGATCATCAGTGAGCAATCCGCCCCCGCCACCGCAACAGAAAGTCTGCTCGCGGGTGGTGCGGGGATCCATCTCGACAAAATTATTCGCCACAGCTTTGATGATGTTGCGCGGCAAATCAAACTGACCGCCCGCATAGCCGCCCATGCTGGAACCGCGCGCCACATTGCAGGAATCATGGAAGGTGATGATGTGTTTATCGTTGAGCGATTTGTCGAAGCTCAGACGTTCATCCTGAATCATGTCCCAGGTAAATTCGCAGATATGTGCTGGCTGTTTGTAGCGATGGTCGAGTTGCTTTTGCAACATCATGGCAAAGCGATCCGTTGGGTCAGCCCCGTCACCCACGCCCGTCAAGGTGTTCCAAAAACTATATGCGACGCGCCAGGCATGACCGCATTCGCCCACCACGATGCGCTTCACACCAAGCTCCAGTGCGGCTTGGCGAATACGCAGCGCGATAGTGCGCAACTGCTCATAGTTGCCGATGAACATGCCGAAATTGCCAGCTTCGGATGACATCGAAGACAGCGTCCAACTCGTGCCGGTGGCATGAAAAACTTTGGCGTAGCCTATCAGGCTGTCGATGTGCGGCTCGGCAAAGAAATCAGCGGATGGCGTAATCAGCAACACCTCTGCACCTTTCACATCAATCGGGAAGCGCACGTCTATACCGGTCGCATCTTTTACATCTTCTTCCAGCCCCTCCAGCGTGTCTATCAATGCGGGGGGTGGTAACCCAAGGTTGTTGCCTATCTTGTGTACCTTGCCGATAATTTCATTGGAATATTTTTGACCGTAACCGACAGAATCCAGCATCTCTCGCGCAGCCATGGTGACTTCTGCGGTATCAATACCATAAGGGCAAAACACCGAACAACGGCGACACTCCGAACACTGGTAAAAATAGTTATGCCACTCGTCCAACACTTCGCGGGTTAAATCACGCGCGCCAACCAGTTTGGGAAATAGCTTGCCCGGTAAGGTAAAGTAGCGGCGGTACACGCTACGCATTAAGTCTTGGCGCGCTACAGGCATGTTTTTCGGGTCTTGCGTGCCGATGAAATAATGGCACTTATCCGAACATGCGCCACAGTGTACACACGAGTCCATATACACCTTAAGCGAGCGATATTTACCCAACAACTCGCCCATTTTGACTATGACTTTATCGTGCCAGTCATCCACCAATTGTCCTGGAAAACCAATCGCTTCCTGAATTTTCTCATTGGCCACATAAGGCCCCGGCCCTTTCATTGCGTCAGGCTTTAATACCGGGATGATAGGAATAACGCGGTATGCGGGATCGGTCACATGGGCCATACTAACTCTCCGATTCCATTTTTTTTGCCCACGCGCTGACGTGTCGTTTCTCGCGCGGGTTATCCACCTGATTGCGGCTGGGTGAGAAAAACACGCCGGGAGCATGCAGCAATTTGCTGATAGGGAAAATAATCAGCAACAGCGCAACCATAGCCAAGTGAACAGTCAAACCCAAACCGGAGGGTAAGGTCTGCCAGTTAAACGTAATCAAGCCGAGGAAAAATCCTTTCACCGCGACCACATCGGTATGTTCAACAAAAGTCATCGACAAACCTGATAGAGCAATCACCGCAAGCAATACCAGCATCAAGTGATCGGATGGCGTGGAGATGTAACGAATGCGTTCAACAAAAATGCGCCGCGCCGATAAACCAAGCACACCCAGAAACATGGTGATTCCTGCATACATACCAAACGGTTGAATGAGTGCCACCCACCACCAAACAGGCTCGGTGAAATAGCGTAGATGACGCAATAGAACCAGCAACAGGCTGGCATGAAACAACCAACCCAAACCCCATGTCCATAAATTCGCTTTGAACAGGCTTTCAAAAAACACCACCTCGCGTGTCATACGCAACACCACGCCAGTCGTTGTGGTCGGCGCGGGAGTGGTGGGTATTTTAAGTGGTGCGGGCGTGCGGGTATAAACGCTGATGCGATATAGCAAACCCACGACAAACACCAAAGTGGCAAGGTAAAACAGAATTGCGAATAAGGTACTCATTTGTCAGGACTTAGGCTATGGGTAAGGTCACTGGAGAGGCTGCGCGTTTGCTTAATCCTCATTCCCGCATCCTCAATCCTGTCTATTAGACGCAACCCGTAGGTTTTGGCAAACCGGCAATTTTGCACGCTTGCTTGCCTGGGCCGTAAGGAAATAGACCATATAGATATTCGCTCGTCCCTTTGTCCGCGCCGAGTTTTTTGCCAATCGCTTTGGTCAATACTCGAACTGCTGGCGCAATTTGGTATTCTTCAAAATACTCGCGCAGGAAGTTAATCACCTCCCAATGCTGATCGGTCATCGGCACTTCTTCTGTTTTAGCAATGTAATTGGCAATTTCAGTATTCCAGTCGCTCAAATTAACCAAGTAACCTTCTTCATCTGTCTCGTAAGACTTGCCTTCAACTTCGATATTAGCCATTGCAGTTCTCCTTCTATAAAAAATGGTTGTTACTGATTATTCTTCCCTCACCTCAATCCTCTCCCGACGGGAGAGGAAGCGACCGTATCGCTACGCGACTTTTATCTTACAGCCAAGATTGGCAATTTTTATTCGCGGCGGTGAGTTCAACAAAACCGCCATAATCCACCGGTGAAACACCCGCGATAAGGCGATCCGCCAGACCACGCGCTTCGAGGTCAGGCTGCAAAACATACACTTTAAAATTTCCCATCGCAGCTTGAATTTTTTCCGCAAACGCATTACCCGTTGTGACGGCATAAACCGCGTCTTCAATGAGCAAAATGTCACCCGATTGAGCAACGCGCAAACAGCTTTCAAGGGCGGCGTTGGTTAACGGAGACTTGTTAATGATGTGCAGCATGTATGCCCTTTCTAAAAGCTCAAGACCACGTCTTGTGCATTCATCAACTCGCCCACCTCGGCGCGCCCCAATACCGTTACATCCACCAGCAAATCTTCTTCACTGAGGCCACGTGCTTCCATGGACTCCTTTTCGACATATAACTTCTCGATGTCGTAACCTTCCAGCGCGCGGTATGCAGGGGAGAAGTTTTTGGTCTCGATGCCTTTGGTCTGCTGCCCCTTCTTCAATTGATAGACACCGTCGTCCATGAATACCAGCGAAACATCCTGATCAAACGCGGCGGTAATCAGCACCACCTCCAGCGATTCCAGCGCGTAGACCGTGCCGTGAGGAGCCTTGCGGTTGACGAACATGAATTTTTTAACCTCGCTCATTTCGTCTCCTTAATCGCCAAAAGTGACCAAGCGGTCACACTTGATGCCCGCCTCGACCAACTGACCCAACCCGGAAATACGAAATCCCTGGGCTAGATTTTCTTCCTGGATGCCGCGACGCAATGCCGCCGCCACACACACCACCAGATCAACCTTATGCTCCTCGGCCAGCTTGCTCCAGCGGTTCACGATATGCCGGTCATCCTGCGGCGGTTCAGTCAACTTCGACGCGTTGTTCACGCCATCATGATAAAAAAACACTCGCCAAACTTCATGCCCTTTGGCGATTGCCGCCTTGGCAAACAGATATGCGGAGTCACTTGCCTGATGCTGGTATGGCCCTTCGTTCACCACGATTCCAAATTTCATTCCGCAATCCCTCTTAGAAACGGATGTGGGTCGAAGAATTCAGGTTGGCACGCGAACCGCGCCAATCGTCGATCAAATACTTGGTGAATGGCAAGCCGGTTTTTTCAAAGAAACGCGGCCAGCCAATACGATCAATCCAGTCCGCCATACGTTCCCAAGGACGCGCATCTTCTTTATAGACATGCAGAATGTTCTTCACCGCCTCAGCAACTTCAGGCCAACGTGGTGCATTATTGGGCAAGCCTGAAGCAACCATTTTCATAAAGGTTGGTTTGCCGCGCGCATTGGAGTTTTTACCGCCCACCCAAATCGCCAGCTTGGAGTATTCCGGATCGTTGATCTGCATCGGCGGGCAAGGTGGATAACATGCACCGCAACACATACATTTCGACTCATCAATTTCCAGAGAAGGTTTACCGTTGACCATCGCGGGACGAATTGCCGCAACCGGACAGCGCGCAACCACCGTCGGACGCTCGCACACATTGGCAACCAGGTCGTGGTTAATTACAGGCGGCTTGGTGTGCTGCACGATGATGGCAATGTCCGCCTGACCTCCGCAGTTAATCTCGCAGCATGAGGTTGAAAGGTGTACACGATTCGGCATTTCTTCACGGCGAAATTCGTCGTACAGCTCATCCATCAACGCCTTTACTACGCCCGATGCATCAGTACCCGGAATGTCGCAATGCAACCAACCTTGAGTATGTGCAATCATGGTCACCGAGTTTCCCGTACCGCCGACCGGGAAGCCGTTACTCTCCAGCTCCGCAATCAACGGCGCAACTTTTTTCTCATCCGACACCATAAATTCGATGTTAGAACGAATGGTGAAGCGCACCCGGCCTTCGGCAAACGTGTCGGCGATATCGCACAACTTGCGTATGGTGTAAACGTCCATTTGACGCTGCGTGCCCGCACGCACCGACCAAATTTCATCACCGGAATGCGCAACATGATGCAACACGCCAGGACGTGGACGGTCGTGATATTTCCAATTGCCATAATTCTTCGCCATCACCGGATGGAGATATTTTTTATTGTCCGGCACACCTGTTTCTTTAGGCTTGCGCTTTGCAACAGGTGCAGCGGCTTGAACAGTTGTATTCATTATTTATTCTCCTTAAAGCGTGAGATTCGCGTAGCGATTCGTTTGCCCCCTCTCCTTTCGGGGGAGGGTTGGGGTGGGGGAAAAGGGCAAAGTGAGTTTCATCACAAAGCCCGTTAGGCGGCAGCCAGTTTCTTAGCGTTGATTTTGGCGACTTCATCATCCCATCCATCGGTACGTACATAAGGGTTCATACGCGGTGAGTTCACCATAGCGGGATCGGCATCAACCTCCATTGCCTCCAAGAAAGTTGCCAAGCCAATACGCTCGATCATTTCACCGGTACGCTCATGTTCCAGCGCATTCTCAGCGAAGAAATCGATGGTGCGTTGCGCGAAGTCAACCAGTTTTGCTTCATCTTCCTCGGTATCCAATTTGATGAACGGAAGAATCACCGTACCCAACAGACCTCCGATTTTCAAATGGCTCTTGCCACCCACCAACACTGTCGCGCCTTTGTCTTTACCCGGAGCCAACGCGCCCGTCATTACGTTGATGCAATGCATACAACGTACGCAATCGCGATTGTCGATTTCAACTGCATGTGTGTCGCTCACCGCAACGCTGGAAATGCTGGCACTTTTCTTGACGTTTTTAAGCTCTTTCAATTGAAAAGTTTTGGTTGGGCAACGTGCCACCACGTCGTTCACCAACTCATCCATACCGTGCTTGGCAAACCATTTTTTCGCCAGTACTTCATCGGTACGAATGTTGTCACGCCATGTGCCAATCACCGCCATGTCGGCGCGCTGCACCGAGTTCATGCAGTCATTCGGACAACCGGAAAATTTGAATTTGAATTTGTAAGGCAAGGAAGGACGGTGAATATCATCGAGGAAAGTATTCAACACGGCACGATGTGTCTTGGCCTCGTCGTAGCAGGATTGCTCGCAACGCGCCGCACCCACGCATGACATCGAGGTGCGTACCGCAGGACCCGCACCACCCAAATCGAAACCCATTTCATTAATTTCGTCGAAGGCTTTTTGCACGTTTTCCGTGGTTGCGCCCTGAAACATGATGTCGCCGGATTGACCGTGAAATGCAATCAAACCTGAGCCATGCTTTTCCCAGATGTTGCACATATCGCGCAAGGTATTCGTATCGTAATGCATGCCGGGTGGCGGCATCACGCGCAAGGTATGAAACTCGGCACAATCACCATAAACAGCCTTGCCCGATTCATCCTTGAGTTCGGTAAAACGCGGAATGACACCGCCGCCATAACCAAACACCCCGACCGTGCCACCTTTCCAGTAGCCTTTTTTGGTTTGGTACGAAGTCTCAAGTTGCCCGAGCAGATCAACCACGTAATCCTTGTTTCTCGCCAACTCTTTCAAACCGGTTACAAAGCTGGGCCATGGCCCACTCTCCAGCTGGTCGAGATTGGGGGTATCGTGCATTTTCTTAGCCATCACATTTCCTTTCAGTCGCGTTGCCCGCACTAAACTGCCGACAACCAAATCAATGACCCGACAAGGGCGGGAATCTGTACACTACCTGCACTATTTCGCAACCAACAGCTAGCCGTACTTTTGGTGTGTTGGCATACTACGACGCATCCCCATTCGCGTTCCATCACCCTTAGCGGTCATCGACTATAACCCTTACGGGTGGTATTCCAACTTCCCCAGTAGTATTTCAATGCGCTGCGTATTAGGGATAGACTTACGCATCAACTAATAGCACTTCTAATCGCATAGACATGCGAAGAAAGCACTTATGGCTCAAATCTGCGAATTAACTAGGTTCAAAGTTCCTTTGGGCAATCAGGAAATTGAATTGCAACAGATTGATCACGTAGAGGGCGGCATGAGCTTGATGCGTATCCGTATTCGTGAAGGCAAACGTTTTACGATTTTTGATATTGACCCCAATACGGCAAAACAGTGGGCAATAGCAATGGAAAATTGGGCAAATTCCCAGCAAGAAACCGGCACATGAGCAATGTGGCTACAGAAATGATTGATGTGGTATTCGACCTTAAAGGCGAAGCTCTTCCTGTCGCTTACCCCTTTGCGTTGTGGGCGGCTCTGACCCGTTATGCGCCACAATTGGCAGAAATGCAGTCGGTTGGCGTTTTGCCATTGCGAGGCGCAATCATCGGCGACAACCTCATACTGACCAAGCGTGCAAAGTTAACGATACGGCTGCCCGCTACTTTGGCAGAATCAGTTACAACACATCTCAACAATCAACAGCTCGACTTGGCAGGATGCACCCTGCACTTAGGCGCAGGAAAAGCCCGCCCCATCGACCCCTATCCGACTATTCACGCACACCACGTCACGGGAAATAATGACGAGGTGCAGTTCGTGGAAACCATCAACACACAACTCGACTCAATGAAAATAAAAGGCGGCGTGATTTGCGGAAAATGCCACACACTCAAGGGCGAACAGCAATCCATTCACGGCTACAGCCTGGTGATACACGATTTAAAGCCGGATGCCTCGCTGCAATTGCAATATGCGGGGCTGGGAGAAAACCGCCAATTTGGCTGTGGCATCTTTATACCGTATAAAATTATTACTGGCTTGGGTGACGACTAAATTTTTAAGGAGAACAACGATGAGTTACACAATGGCGGGAAACGAAATTGAAACAGATGATGATGGCTTTTTACTGGAGCCTGACTATAGCGAAGAAGTAGTCAGCGTGATTGCTGCGGTGGAAGGCATAGAACTTACCCCCCAGCATTGGCAGATTATCAACTACATGCGCGATGAATACCGCGAACATGGACACACGCCGAATTTTCGCAACATGCTGAAAGGCGTGAACGAGTTCTGGCCGGAAGCAGACAGCAAAGCCCTGTATGATTTGTTCCCGACAGGTCCGGCCAAACAAGCTGCCAAGGTGGCGGGATTGCCGCAACCTTACGGCAAGGGCGGGTATTAAACAATACGTAACAGAACTTCACAGGACGAGACAAATGGACACTCAAAACTTACATCCCAACATCAAATTGGATATGCGCGGACTGACTTGCCCCGCACCTTTGCTCGGTGCTAAGCGCGTGGTTGATGACTTGGAGAAACAACAAATACTTTTGTTAATCTCAGACTGTCCAGGTACTAAGGACGATCTTTTTGCCTGGGCAAAACAAACGCACAACGACATATTGAAGACCGAAACCATGCCAGATGGCGGTACGGGCTATTACATCATGAAAGGTAAAGGCGCAACGCTTAAAGCCAATGTAATACTCGATATGCGCGGTGTGGTTTGCCCGGGTCCTATTGTGGAAGCTAAAAAATTATTGAATGGTATGAGTCCGGGCACAACCCTTAAGCTCATCAGCAATTGCCCCGGCACACTGTCTGACATCGTCAACTGGGCCAGCATAACAGGCGTGCAAATTACCAACACGATCGAAATAACTGCTGGTGAGTATGAGTTCTACTTGCAAAAAGGTTAACCCGAACTCAACGTTAACTTGATATGCGTATCAAAAGCCAATGGTTCAAACCCGACCGTGAAAAAGCCCCGCAAGAAATAGCGGGGGTATTAGCGTTCAACATCTGGCGCATCGCCGATAACGCACTCAAAAATACCCGCAAGGCAAATTTTGAGATCGCAATCGGCACGCAGTATTTTTTATTCCTGACTGAGTTTTTGGTGTTCCTGATTCAGGTTGCGGATCGCGTTGCTTATCGCCAACTTCCTGCTGAAGTACGTTTTACATTTACCAGTGTATTGGCCAATCGCATCGCGGAAACATTGGCTGAAAATCAAAGCCGCTTGATGGGCAACAGCCTCGCTGAACACAAGCAATGCTTCATCGACAAACTCAACCAACGCGCGGGTGAATACGCTGAATTCAACTATGGCGAGGATGGCCCAGAGTTCGCCTTCACCCGTTATCTAGCTTTTTGTATGCGCGAAGTCATGGATAAAAAAGATGTCGAGTGGGTGATTGACCAGATGATGAGCATTGAAGCACCTGACGCAGTGGACATGGTAGAGAACACCATGCGCAATTTGTTTGAAGCCGAGCCGAGACCGTCACGCACACGCAAAAGCATGAGTGGTGATTGATGGTTCCTTGAGCCTACAACCCAAACAATCTATCAGGTTAAACCTTCTGCTGCTCGCGAATGGAAAATAATCGCGAGCTGGGCTCGCTCCTACAAAGACTGCTGGCTTTAGAATCAAGGATGCTGCATGAAAAACCCTTTTGACCTCAACAACACTGATGCCTATTTGCGCTGGCGAGACCACAAGCTGGCTAATGCCATTACCCGTACCGACGACCTCGTCGTCGAAATTAACGATCCGCGCTCACTAAGCAAAGCTGAACACGCCGCGTTATTGGAACGTTGCCAGCACAGCAACATGGCAATCTATGCCAGTCAAGTTGCAATGGATGAACACATGGTTCAACAATTCGGCAAACTATTCGGACTGGAGCAACTTGATGCCAACTGGTTGGCCGGTGAAGACGGTATCTCCGAGATTCGCGTGATCGACAACGGTACGCGCCAACACTACATCCCCTACACAGATCATCCGATCAAATGGCATACCGATGGGTATTACAACTCTCCGGAACGCACTATCCGCTCAATGCTGCTGCATTGCGTGCACCCTGCCATTAGTGGGGGTGAAAATCGCCTGATGGATCACGAAATAGCTTACTTGTTATTGCGCGACCAAAACCCGCAATACATCCATGCTCTATCGACCAGCGATGCCATGACCATTCCCGAACGAGTGGATGATGCCGACGGTGTGCGTCCCGCCCAAAGCGGACCAGTTTTTTCACTGGACGCATGTGCAAATTTGCACATGCGCTATACCGCACGCACGCGCAGCATAGTATGGAAGCAAGATGCAACCACTCTGGCGGCTGTTACTGCATTGGCAGAGCTGCTCGCCTCTGATTTGCCGCACATCCACCGCACACGATTAGAATCCGGCATGGGATTACTTTGCAACAACGTACTACATGACCGCGCTGCATTCAACGATGACCCATCACACCCGCGCTTTCTCTATCGGGCGCGTTACCACGAACGGATTACAAAAAGTTAACGGTACTTAGAAACAAAAAAGCCCGCATCACTGCGGGCTTTTTCTATTCACTCAAAGTAGTCAGGCTTACATTTTCCAGCCGTAGGCGATACCCAATGAATCTTGGTACATGTCCAAGTTAATGCCAGCTGTGGAGCCCGATCCGGTAACGGTTTTCTTAAAGCCATGCATATAGCTCACCGTTACTTCGCCCTTGTTCGCCAGCGTCCAAGTTCCACCCAAAGTCAAATGATCTTCGATTACCCCTGGTGCGAGAATATTGAAAAAAGTTTGGTTGTCAGAGATAGGTTGTTTGCCCGTGCTAAAGCCGGCACGCAACACCAAATCATTGCCATATTGGTGGCTCGCGCCCAACTTCAACACAGTCATGTCACTCCAGCCAAAACCTGAGCCATTGTCCGCCCCCAGCGGCGCGGTGTTGCTCGCAGGATTGGCAATTGACTTCACCCCGCCGTATTGAATCGTCTGAACATCGGCAGCAAACGCGGTAGCATCATTGAATTTGAACGCAACTCCCACACCGTAATTAGCTGGAATATCAAATCCACCTTGTTCAGCGAACAATCCCTTGTATTTATCGAGTTTGCCCATTTTGGTCTTGGTTTGATAGGTTGCGCCTAGTGACACCTTGGGAGTTACTTGACCATTCCAACCAATGCGGACACCCCAGCCTGTCGAAGAGTCAGTGCCGGGATTGTTGATGCCGAAATTTTGCAAGCCCTCCGCTTTGAATTGCTGATAAGCGAGGTTAAGCGAAACACCAATCGCATTGTTGGCATTGAGCTTCATTGCATAGGTTGGCGCAATAAAAAGTTGCGACAAATTCACACCCAAATCACCTGAACCCAAATTAAGCCCCGCAGGTGGTGCGCCAGTAGGCAAAGTACCCGCATTTAAAGTTGTGTATTTGGTGTTCATTCCACCATTTCCATACACTGCGACACCAGCGGCAGAATCAGCGTTAAGCACCTTGTTGTAGCCAAATTCTGGAATCAGAAAACTGCTGTCACCATTGCCACTGTAAGTACCTGCAGCCGGGCCTGTAGCGGCAGTGAGCGCGGTATTCCTGTTTGGCTTGAACAAATCCACACCCACGTCCATACGATCACCAACCATAGCGATGCCTGCCGGGTTAGTTGCAGCTGCCATGCTGTCTTGTGGCAGTGCAATACCCACGCCTGCCATGCCCTTAGCCTTCATACCGTAACCATGTGCGAAATATCCATTAGTCGCATGTGCGAGTGGTGATGCCATTACACCAGCAGTAATCATTGAAACAACAATTTTATTGATCTTCATAACTCGCTCCCCAGTTGATTGAAAAACAAACACACGCTCTACTAAAACAAACGATCATCTAAACAAACAAACAGATGTCCGTATCTCCTGCAAACCCCATAAACATAGCCGCACCGCCGTATTCACACTGCTCAATGAATTCGTTCTTGTCGAATTCAAACAGATCAACGGTCATCTGGCAGGCGATGAATTTCACTTCAGCCTCCAGACACAAGTCGCGCAATTCTTGCAGCGTAGCCACACCGTGTTTCTTGAGTTTTTGTTTCATCATCATGGTCGCCATGGACTCCATGCCGGGCAGCATCTGCACCATCACGGGCATGGGTATGGGCATGGGCATTGCAGGATTGGCCAGCGGGCTAATCATCACATCCGACAAATCTTTGCGCAGCAATTGCAACCCGTAGAAGGTAAAAAACACCTGCACTTCGTAACCCAATGCGGCGGCGGTAGAAGCCAAAATAAATGGCGGGTAAGCCATATCCAGCGTGCCTTTTGTGGCAATAATCGCCATTTTTTTAGTAGCCATATCTATTCCTTAAAATGGATTTTGGTTGGTATTTGGTGCTTACTTTTTCTGCATGAAAAAAATGTACTTGCCGCCTTCTTCCGTTTGTGACAACAATGGATTACCTGTTTGGTCGGCAAAAGCCTGCATATCTTTAACCGAGCCGCAATCTGTGGCAATAAGTTTTAGCACTTGCCCGGAAGCCATATCGGCAAGCGATTTTTTGGTTTTCAAAATGGGTAGGGGGCAAGACAAGCCGCTCGCATCAAATTCTTTATCAAAGTTCATATCCATCTCCTGCAAGTTATAAAAATT
Source organism: uncultured Gallionella sp. (assembly GCA_964608835.1). Lineage (GTDB taxonomy): Bacteria > Pseudomonadota > Gammaproteobacteria > Burkholderiales > Gallionellaceae > Gallionella. The sequence goes on along the minus strand of CAZSPN010000017.1, from coordinate 6,626 downwards.
ACAGCCAGCCGCATTATAGGAATAATCAGCTTGCCAGCGTCCATACCTACTAAGGGTGGGCTGAATAACCCATTGGTGTTATGGGTGCTATTGCCGTTGCCTACGCGGGCACAATCAAGGTCGGCACGTCCATCGCACCCACAACTTGCTGCATGATGCTTTTGCCGCCCAATGAAAACGGGACGATGTTATATCGCTGCCGCCCGATGACCAGCAAATCGGCAGACGTTTCTTTTGCCACAGCCACAAGTTGTTCGGCAGGCTTGCCTATCACTACCCGTCCCCGCACTTGCGAACAGATTTCCGAAGCCTTACCCGTATATTCGGCATCCAATTTTCCCGCCATAGCCTGCCCTGACTGCTCTGCGGCAACACTCACCAGCGTCAAAGGCATTTTGCAAACCGCCGCAACTTTTGCGGCAAGCATAACCACTCTTGGCGTTGCGGGTGCATCACTGACCGCCGCGAGAACCTGTTGGTGCCAAAATTCCGCCGCACGGGGTATCGTCAACACCGCGCATGGGGTGTCGCGGATCACTTTGCTGACCATCTCACCCATCAATAATTTTGCCAGGAAACCCGGCTTACCGCGTCTGCGAACCACGATGAGGTCTGCCTTAATAGCGGCTGCTTCGGCCACGATCTCTTGATGAATTTCCGCCCCGCGCCGAATTTTAATTTCGAGTTCCACACCTGCCGCTTTGGCTTCACCACGCAATGCGGCAACTTTTTTTGCCAACTCCTGCTCCGCACGCAAGGCCAGCCGGGGTGCTTCAACTTCATACTCGGGATTACTTAACAGTGGCAACACCACGCTTAACGGGATTCCGCAATGTAGTGCCATGGTGAACGCAACGCGCTCCGCACCCGTGTCAAATTCGGTGTGTTCGGTTGCCAGTAAAATGCGCTTAAAGGGGTAGTCGCTCATAGATTTAGGCATCATTAGATGAGGAATTCCCGGACGGGTAACTTGCCCGCCCTACTCCCGCCTTATTGACGAAATGTCGCATGACATTCCACACAATAACCCATCGTTTTATTTAATGCCAACAAGGATTGGTTAACATCTTTCTTTGCCAATATATCTCCCAGTTCGTCACCACTGGTGTGAAATGCGAGTCCCAGTTTTTCAAAATCCGCATTGCCAAACATACCGCACATTTCCCTCATCTCTTTGGTCAAGCCAAGTTTGGTGTGTGCCACTTCAGATGCCTTGTCAAATTCACTCGTCGCCATCAAGCCAACGATTGAGCGAACTGCATCTACATGCGACCGCATATTGGACAGCTGGTGCTGCTTCATTTCCGGCGAAAATTTAAGTGAAATTCTTTTATCACCTTCGGCATCATCGTGGTGCATCATGTGTTTCTCGGCGGCGAAACACGAGCCAACGAAAAACATTCCGAGCAAAACTACTAATTTCTTCACTTCAAAAACTCCTTTAGTTAGATTTAATGCCCACCCGTGTGCAAAATACCCGACGCAGCCAGCAATTGCACCGATAAAGCGGCGAGACACAACAGGACAAAAATACTGTCTTTGCGGCTTTGGTAAATTGGAATCACCGCCACCAAACAAATCAATGAGCAACCAGACAACCAGGCAATACCGATGAGGCTCGCGTAATCGCCTTCTGCAATTTTTGTTAGCCACGCCCAGCCGGTCGGGCTATTGGTCTGATGAATATATTCGGCAACCGGCAAATTCCAGTAATTGGGCAATTGCTCCACTGGAACATGCGCAGGCATCCAGCCTAACATGTAGGCCAGAAAGCTGATTATCAACAACACTAAACCGGAGCGCGAACCCCAACTCAGTAGCGTGGCATAGCGTTTTTGTTCAAAAGAAATGTGATCTTTGTTATCCATGATAGTCACATCCAAATCCCCAAACCTTTGAGTAATGCACGCAAACCGGCAAACAGCAACAGAGAAATCACCAGTTTGCGCACCACCGATGCTTTCAGTACATGCAGCAAACGTGCGCCAATGAATGCCCCCAACATCATACCGATAACGGAGGGGACAGCTATCATCGCCAGTACCGCACCTTTGTTGAGATATATCCAGGCCGCCGATGAGTCCACCAGCGTTAAAATAAAGCTGGATGTCCCCGCAGAAACTTTGAGTGGTGCACCCATCAACAGATTGAGTACCGGCACATTCGCCCAGCCCGCCCCCATTCCAAACAATCCCGCCAAAAAACCAATTCCAACAAAAAGTATCAGCCCAACCGGTGTGCGATGCACCTGCCAGGGGATATTTTTGCTTTGCGATGCATCATGGAAAATACCGTTCATCGACAATGCTGCAGACAATTTATCGGGCGCAGCAACATCGGGAAATTCAGATTTTTTGGCGGTAGCCATCAGCACCACAATACCGAGGATAGTGATACCCAGTGCGATTTGCACCAGCGACGCGGGGATGGCCAGTCCGATCATCGCACCCGCAATAGAACTGGCCGAAGCCAACACCGCCAGCGGCAAAGCCAGACGCAAGTCGGCCAGCCCGCCACGCAGCAATGAAGGCCCCGCCGCCAATGCGCTCGCTAGTGCAACCAGCAACCCCGCGCCGCGCACAAAATCCAGATGAAATGGAAAGAAACCACCCACAATAGGCACAAACAACACCCCACCACCCACGCCCGACGGCACGGCAACAATGCCGAGGAAAAAGCACGTAACAAACAAAGCCAATGGCCAACCCCACCACGGCATCACACTCTCGGCGGTGGCGGTTTCAGCGGCGTAAGCACTGCCTGCAAATATGGTCAGCATCAGTAACACCAACAGCCAGTTGGCTTTTAACAGACCTCCCGCCTCTTCCAACACGGCGATTCGACCACGCAGACACTTATTCGGCGTTTCTTTATCCGGCATCAGGACTTACCTTGGTAGTACATATTCTGCGGGTGTTTTGCTTCTGCAAAGAAGTACCAGCGTTCCGCAAGCAACCCGCAATATTGGAAAATAAATGCCAGTAACGGCACGAACATCACCAATATCAACGGAAGAAAGAAACTCAACACGATAAAGGCCGGGACAATGGCTCGAATGAAGCCCGCACTCTTGCCATGAAAGTACTCGCGGGTGTTGAACGAGCCGCCCATCGCGCCCTGCGCTTTTTGCACGATGTGCGGATGACGTACACCGATGGCAGTTTGCAAAGTTGAAGTCGGATGCAACTTGGCATTACGCAGCAGCGATGTAAGTCGCATAGTCATCGCCAATACGGTCAATGCGACCGCTGCCTTCGCCAAAGGTGCAGACAAATCAGGTGCTACAAAATTCGCGTAAGCCGCCGCCAGCGTAACTCCCGACGCGCTACCCAGCAGACCGAAATTGATTAAGGTCAACGGGTGCGCCCATTCTTTTAACACTTTAATTGCGGCGTAAATCATGCCCGTACAGATAAACAAAGCAATGGCAGCGATCACCGCGCCCGCACCGAGAAGTAGCGTATAGCCAAATGCGAACCAGTGTGCCGCACCATATACGAATACCGCCCCCATAAAAGCAGGCAGGGCAATTACTTCCCGCGACAACCAAGAGGTTCTCCACATTGATGCGGCACGCCAAGCGCGCTCTGGATGCCCCAAGTGAAAGAACGACGCAATTAATCCCAAACCACACAGCAACAGCACAATCGCGCTACCACCGACGAGGAATTCCACAGAGCTTGATTGCTCAGCCAGCAGTTCACACGCGTATAACGCCAAAAATAAACCCTGACCCGCACCAATCAAAGTCGTCAAAAAAATTACGGAAAGAGCAGGACGCATAATTAAATAGAACCTTAAGTGGCTGAGTCTTCGTTGGTCAGATGCGCGTTATCGGCATCAAATGCCGAGCCGTCAATCTTGAGTGGATTATCCGCACGATACAGTTGATCGTCACGCACCTTGATAGTGGTTTTGCGTCTGGGTAAATAATGATTCGATGGCTGTGTGCCGCACTCCGGCATCAAAGCGTAACCAGCATTGTCACGAATCGCTTGCGACACTTTAGAGTCGGGGTCATGTACATCGCCGAACAAGCGTGCACCGGGAGGACAAGCTATTACACAAGCCGGTTTACGTTCAGCTTCCGGCAAAGTTTCGCTGTAAATTCTATCCACACACAAAGTGCATTTGGTCATCACTTTGCGCTGTTCATCCAACTCCCGCACACCGTAAGGACACGCCCAAGTGCAGTAGTTGCAGCCGATGCACTTGTCGTAATCCACCAACACAATGCCGTCTTCTTTGCGCTTGTAACTCGCACCAGTTGGGCAAACTGGCACACAGGGTGGGTCTTCGCAGTGCAAGCAGGATTTCGGAAAATGCACCGTCTCGGTATTCGGATATTGACCCACCTCAAAGGTTTGCACGCGATTAAAAAATGTACCCGTCGGATTGGCATCATAAGGGTTGAAATCAACCAGCGCGCCAGCAGAACCCGAAGTATTCCATTGCTTGCAACTGGTCACGCAGGCATGACAACCCACACACACGTTGAGGTCAATCACGAGCGCAAGCTGGGTCATTTGCGCGCTCCTTTCGTTCCATTACCCGCGAAGTATGCCTGCCACTTGGGTCTTTCCTTGGTCATACCCGGTACAGATTCAACAGCGTCGAACTGTGGTGAGGTTTGCTCTGGCTCACCCTCGGCTGCGGGATAGATGCGCACACGCACGTCATACCAGGCAGCTTGCCCCGTGATGGGGTCTGAATTCGAGAAGCGTTTGCCGTTTTTCATCGCAGGCAATTCTTCTGAAATCAGGTGATTCAACAAAAACCCCTGTTGCGATTCATTGGCATCTTTAGATAAATTCCAGGCACCTGAAGATTTTCCAATCGCGTTCCAAGTCCATACCGTACCCAGCTCAACCGCCTCGGAATAACGGCACATACAGCGCACCTTGCCCCATTGCGATTCCACCCACATCCATCCCCCGTCCACAATGCCTGCCTCTTGTGCGGTGCGGGTATTCACAAACAAATAGTTGTACGCATGAATCTGGCGCAGCCAGGCATTTTGCGAATCCCACGAGTGATACATCGCCATCGGACGTTGAGTGATCGCATTCAAAGGATAGTGTGTGAGATCGCTTTGTTCATCTTCCAGTGGCGCGTACCAAAACGGCAGCGGATCAAAATACTTGGCGACACGTTCACGCAGATGGTCTGGCGGCTGCTTGCCTTCGCGCTTGCCTTGCGCGGCAAGACGAAAGCCTTGCAGAATTTCCGAATAAATATGAATCACGATGGGGTCATTGTCGCGCCGCAAGCCTGCTTTTTGCGCCCATTCCATATAGCCCCTGTTCCAGTTGCGCATGTATTGGTGAGACAGTGGCAGATGCTGTTGAAAGAAACAATTATTTTTTTCGTACATTTCCCACTGCTTGGGATTCGCTTCGCCGCGCATGGATTTTTCACCCTCCTTGCCGCGCCATCCCGCCAAAAATCCAATTCCCGAACCGGGTGCCGTTTCATAATTCACCACAAAGTCAGGGTAGCTTTTGAACTTGCGTTCTCCCTCAGCCGTCGTGAAGGCGGGAAATTTCAGACGGCTCGCCAACTCAATCAACACCTCTTGGAATGGCTTGCACTCACCCTTGGGAGGCAACACGGGAATACGCACCGAATCCACCGGCCCATCAAATTCAGAAATGGGTCGATCCAGCATCGACATGCAGTCGTGACGCTCCAAATAAGTGGTGTCGGGTAAAATCAAATCGGCAAACGCGGTGGTTTCCGATTGGAAGGCATCACACACCACGATGAACGGAATCTTGTAACCACCATCAGCGTTTTTGTCGGTAAGCATCTTGCGCACTTCCGAGGTGTTCATGCTGGAATTCCATGCCATGTTTGCCATGAACAACAGCAAGGTATCGATAGGGTAAGGATCGCCGCGCCACGCATTGGTAATCACGTTGTGCATCAAACCATGAGCAGACAGCGGATGCTCCCAAGAGAAGCCTTTGTCGATGCGCACTGGCTCACCCTTTGCGTCCACAAATAAATCATCCGGGCTTTCCGGCCAACCCAACGGCGCGCCATTCAATGGCGTATTGGGTTGCACGGCTTCAGGGCCTTTGGGCGGTCTGGCATTGGGTGGAATCGCGCGCGGATAAGGGGCTTTGTGGCGGAAGCCGCCAGGGCGATCAATTGTACCCAGCAACGACATCAGAATCGCCAACGAACGTATGGTTTGAAAACCGTTGGAGTGTGCCGCCAGTCCGCGCATGGCATGAAATGCAACGGGACTTCCTGTGACGCTTTCGTGTTCCTTGCCCCACCAATCCGTCCAGGCAATCGGCAACTCGATTTTCTGGTCGCGTGCCGTTACGCCCATTTCATGCGCAATGCGGCGTATCGTGTCGGCAGGAATACCGGTTGTTTCAGCCGCCCATTCCGGCGTGCATTCAAATACGCGCTCTTTCAAAAGTTGAAAAGACGGTTTGACGGGCGTACCATCGGGCATGAAAAAACTGCCGAACAAGGCAGGGTCTGACGCATCGTCGTGATCGGGTACAGCTTGGTTAGTCAGCCTGTCCCACCAGTAATAATTATGCGGGCGCAGCGGATTAACTTTATCGCCGTCAGGGTTGCGCAACATCATGCCAAATTCTTTGCTTGAT
>CAZSPN010000016.1:0-50491 GCA_964608835.1 uncultured Gallionella sp. | reverse complement strand
GCATTAGCTATCCAGGTAATGCAATAAGTCAGCACGTCCAAGTCTCTAATGGTTGGTAGCCCTTTAGGACTGGGAGAAAACTGGATGAACCTGTCTTTGAAATCGAATCGGCGTGGCTTCATTTCACCTGTTGAGATTGCATAGGGTGAGCAATATGGCGTACCGACTAGGAATTCATTGCACATGGCTTCCCGTACAGCTGGATCGGCTTCAGGGGGAAAGAGTCCTTCATCCTTAATGAAAGATGAAGTGAATATGTCCAAGGTCGCAATGAACTTGAATGTGGACGGATCTATTTTGATTGCTTGGTACCCCATGCCGTAACCGCTTCCAGCTATTAAATGACTGGGGGAGTCTAGGATTGTTGAATGTAAAAATCCCTCCGATAGATTGCAAATTTGCAGGCTATCGGTGAGGTGTCGCTGAAGGTGGTTCGCTCACCCTTTGGACTAGATGCGCTGTAGTTGCTCTGTAGCCGATGTGTGTTTTAAATGGAGTTTTTCGCACATGCTCCGCAGAGGTGCCACAAACGCTTTGCATGTGCCTGTAACTTTCTAGGCGCTCTTCTGACGTTCTGTAGATGTTGTAAGTGAATTCACTCTTAGAAACTCGGTTTAAACCACCTCTAAAGTAAACCCTCCTCATATACGCAATAATATGTATCATCATTGTTGACACGCAATGTGCATGTCTATACAGTATCTACATTGAATCAACATTGGAGAATGAGATGCGCATAATGATCAAAAAATGGGGCAACAGCGCTTCTGTTCGTATTCCGGCTGGAATCATGGAGGCAGCGCGTTTAAGTCTGGATTCGCCGGTGGACGTAAGAGAAGAGGCAGGCCGAATTGTTATTGAGCCAATTCGCGTTGAAGATTTCGATATTAACCACCTGATAGCTGGAATAACGTCAGACAATCTGCACGGTGAGATTGGTTTTGGAGTCCCCGTAGGCAAGGAGCTTTTGTAATGGTGCGCGGATATGTACCTGATGCTGGTGATATTGTTTGGCTGCATTTCGATCCACAAGCTGGGCATGAACAAGCTGGACACCGCCCTGCTCTCGTTATCAGCCCAGCGGCTTACAACGGCAAAACTGGTTTGATGCTCTGCTGTCCGATGACAACCCAGATAAAGGGGTATCCCTTTGAGGTGGTAATTGATGGTGATCGCCCAAGTGCGGTGCTATCAGATCAGATTAAAAGTCTTGATTGGGTTGTCCGCAAAGCAAGTCGCAAAGGAAATGTGTCTCGTGATGAATTGAATGAGGTAAGGAAAAAAGCTTCGGCTCTTATTGGTAAGGAGGTATCAAAATGAATACTGTAATGGAAATCGTTCTGTTGCTTGTGTTTGCAATTGGTCTGGCTTCTGTACTTCGGTACTTCGCAAAGCAAGCTGCTCGCTTCTTTGGTCGGAATGGCGCAACTAAAGGTGCGTCAATCGAACAAGCGAAGTATGTTCGAGTTGGCCATGGCAATGTGCTGACAAACATTAAGGATCTGCCTCGGTACAAGGGAGAAACTGGTCTTTTTGGCCTGCCCCGCTACCGTGATGTGATTGTCCCTGATAAACACAACTATGCGACCGTGGTGTACATGGAGCATCCAGTTAAGCAGTATGTTTACGACTTGATGGTTACTTGGAAGAAACTGATCAATCCAAGCCGTGATAACAAATATGGATTGCTGGCAATCTTAGCTTTCCTTGCGCTACCATTTTTGTATAACAAATGGCTTGGTGTGGTCATTCTGGTTGCCTTTGCGCTGCTAGTTCTGATTTTAGGTCCTCGCGGAAAAAGAGCTGTTAGGTGTAGCGCTGAAAATGCCAAAGATTTCATCCCTGAAACTTGGAGAGAAATCTATCGCGACGTGGCCGCATCGATCGAACGCGAAGATGAAATGGGAAGAGCGTACAGTAAGAGTGGGACGCTTAAACACTGGTACGGTGATCGTAACTGGGCTGGAAAGCGTTGGTAAATTAAGAGGAAATTTCAATGAATGAAGTTATATGCAAAGTTTCAACTGGCATTTTTTTGGTATTGGTAACTTCTCTGGCACATGCTGAGAAATTGCCGCTTCCCAAATCAACCCCAATGAACGCATCCTCCCCCTTTAAAAAGGGGGCTGTGTGTAGCCAAATTACAGATGCCCTTGGCGGTTGGATATTTGAATGCGACAACCTTGGAAAGAACAATACCGTAGCTGGAATCTACGCCAAGGGATGGAGAATTGTTTCAACCACAACCGGTCATGATTACAAGGGCGAGTATGTGGTGTTGTTTATCGAGGAGCAATGACGAATATTTGTCGTATCTGACCTGCGGCGAAGATAGGTTATAAAACCTTTCACTTCTTTGACTCCGGCGCAGGTGCCGTTGTGATTTTGCCGCTACTCACTCGTCCTGGTGCTGGCTGGGCATCTGCCGCTAAGTCGGAGACAATACCAAGTACGGCTTGATCGGTTTTCTTCACGGCATCTATTGCTGGTTCTACAGACTCTCTTCTGAAACCTTCGTCGCCTGCCAAGGTAGCACCCGCTGCCCCGCCAGCTATACCACCAACCACCTTGCCGGCACCATCAACAGTTTTACCAGCCTCAACTTCTGCTTTTGCACCAGCACGTGCAGCGCCAATCTTTGTAGCCGCTTGCGCTTCAGGCGTTCCCATAGCAGCAGCCTCTTTTGCCAATCCTTGACCCGCAACACGCTCTTCAGTTTGAGCGGCGACTTTCAGAGCGGTAGCTTCGGCAGCTCTTCCAGATCCTATAGCAATATCCAATGCACCATCAACCGCTTTACCTGCCACTTTCCCGCCTACCCCACCAAGCGCCAATCCCCCCACTCCGATTGCTGTATCAATAATTGCATCCGTTGTAGACCCTTGGTATTTGTCAGCAGTCTTATTACCAATAGAGGCATTGTCTGGCATAAGCCCAACGTCCTTCGTCAGCTTTGAAGTGCCATCCGGAGCGAGCATCGAGAACGCGTTTGAACCAGCATTCAACACATTGCTGTTCGTTGTTGGATCTGTGCTTTGCTTGACCTCTTGTTTAAGCGGCTCTCCTCCCATTGTTATGTTGCTGTTGCCAAGATTGATCTTCCCTTCTGCATCGCCAAACATTGCATTCACAGATGGAGAAACGTTATCTTTTGGCCCTTTGCCAATGGTGACACCTGCATTTGATTGCTGGGTTCCAACAGCCTTTTGATTAGAAGCATTGAAGGCAGTAACATCTTCAGTTGTTGGAATCGTGCTCTTGTTTTCCTCGTGCTGTGCTGCAACGTTATTTGTAGGTGTCGGAATCTTGCTTTCAATCTCGGGCACAAGCACCTGGTCTGTGAATTTCTGGGCGTACTCTCCCAAATCGCCTCGACGAGACATTTCTTCAACCTCGCTGCCAGTGAAATTCTTCCCGCTGGTTGGATTGACTTGCCCCCTCATCCAATCCATAAACTTATTATTGGCATTGGACTCAAATCCAGCTGCATTTTCAGTGGTCCTAGTTGCAGCATCCCGATATGAATCTGCTGTTGTGTGATTCGCAGACGCAGACTCCATGTGAGCGCGACTTTCATCAAGGCTTGCTCTAATCCCTTTTGCAGCTTTGGAACCAGCATCTTCACCTCGGGCAAAGTCTTTTGACCTTGAGGCGGCTTCTGTCTTTTGAACAGCCGCTTTGTAATCTGCACTGTTAGCAAATTTATGGGCTTCGGACTGAGACTGAGAGGTGCCTGATGAACTGGAGGTTGATCCTGAAGTACCCCCTGTGGCACTAACTCCGCCAACTAATGGAACGTTCACCCCGCCTGTTGCTTCTGCTCTAGCATATGCTGCGAATTCGGCCTTTTGGGCTTGATCCAATTTATGAGTTTTCGCATACTCGTCTACCAATTTTTGTTCTTCACCCACACTTTTCAAGAACTGCGCTGTGCTAGATGTTGAATCAGTTGTTGCTGAGCGAGTGCCCTTACCGTGACTTCGTTCAAATGCGCCAAATTGATTTCTGGCGGCGGTCATGTTGTCGCTCGCGGTCGTCATATCAGCAAGCGCAGCGCTTTCCAACTTCTCGCTGGTTTTGGTGAGCGCCCCAGCCGTTCTTCCACTAGCTTTAAGGTTAGTGCCAATGTTTTGCATGGCCGCGCTATTGTTGATGACCTCACCATTTTTTCCATAAAAATGGCCAACATTATCTGAGCCAGTTACGCTCATTCCGCCTTGAGTCAGTGTCGGCCTCGCACTCACCTGTCCCATGCTCAGGTTGTTAGCCGACTGATTCCCAAGTGAAGCATTCCCCATACTGAAATTACCTTGTGACGCTGCCGTACCAGCCTGTGTTGCTTGTTGCGACGGTGATGAGATAGCGCCCCCCAGCGCAGATGCGCCAACGTCACCACCCTTCACGATGGCAGATGCGATCATTGGGATAGCCGTTGCCGCGATCATGCCTGCTATCGCTTCATCGCTGATGTAGGCGTTATTAACTTGGCTGTATTCGGCCATAGACAAGCCCATCCCGCTTGTCATTGCCGCCAACTCTTGCGAATGGATGGTCATAATCATGTGCATCACGGCATAGAGTGGTGGCCATAACTGAACCCATACCAGACTCATCACGTAAGCCTTCAACACCAACCCACCCTTATGGCCAGCCCACAAAATTAACAGCATGATTATCGGGAAGATCGAATACTGCACAACCTCAATGATGTTCTTTATCTTGGGCATCGTGCTTTCACCGACCTTCGCCATCAGCTTGTAGCTTTCACTGGTAGAACGGATCGCTTGTGCTTGTGCAAGATTTGCCGCCGCACCGGCCGAGTCGCCTATCTGCGCAGGCAGCATGTATTGCGCATCGATCATGAAGTTGCTCATCGCTGTTTGCTTGGTGATGTCCATCGCGCTCTTGGAAATGCCCAACATATAATTGGTCGATGTTTGGATGGAGCTTTGCACAGCAGCGTTTGCGGCAGCAGTTGGTAGACCGGGATACAAGCGCTTGCCAAGCGCGTTCATTTGTTGCGTGTTCACATAGGTAATCTGAGTGCCCAAGTGCGTGTAGGCAACATCACAACCGTATGTATCAGCCGCTGGAGTAGAGCCGGGCACTGCACGGATCGTTACGAGCCGTCCCGGATTAGTCTTGCCAGATAGATATGTCCAGATGTCGTTCGATTTAGCCATTTCGCTCGCCACAATGAAGCCTGTAGCGAATTCTGGTGCAACGCATTCTCGGTAAAATTCCAAGAGGTTCGAGTTGAGAATGGAGTTATCAAACTTCGTATGCAGGATCTCTTGTTGAACGCGATGGCCAAACAGCGTGCCATTAGTGCGGAACTGAATGTCGCTCGGCAAAGAAAATGTTGTCTCATACGTAGTTGTCAGCCAATCACCTATATGGCTAATGGAGTGTGCAAATGCGGCCAGCCCTATCGGCACATTCGCTACGACACGAGGCGCTTCAGTACCCGTGCGATCGGTCAATACAACGGTGACTTTTGGTACCAGCAACATACCGTTGAACACAGCCAGCATGATGATCCAGCGGCCAAAGTCTGGGAGTTGACTAAATCCAGCAAGGACCGCCATCGCCATGGACAGCAAACCCACTATCGCCAGAGTTCGCATCAATCCAAGGTAATCACCGCTTCCCACGATTGATGCGACAGCGTTGAACACCATCTCCAGCTCGCGCATATTCCAGTAGGAAAATATCTCGAATACCATCGTAGAGCCTCTTTAAGTAGCTGATGCGGCCTAATTGAACACTTGCATTGAAGTGAAGGCTTGTGCAGGTATTCCAGCAATCATTGCTTGGTGCTGGAATTGAAGTTGGCGCTCAAGTTCAGCCGCTTTCATGATTGCGCTCGTCTCTTCGACTCGCTTGTTGTGCAGTCTTGTAGAAATGTCGGTGAGTTGAGCAGTTAGCTTTCCAAGCGCTTCTTTTGCATCAGCTGCGGCCGGTTGAACCTGTCCGCTTCTGTTGATTTGTTTTGCAATATCCAACACTCTTTCCACGTAGACATAGGCGACATCTACCGCAATGTAGTTTTTGTATTTCTCAATCATTTCTGTGTTGGTGGTAGAGCTGGTTGAAAGCATCTTCCAGATTGGAATGTTCGATACTTCGATCAACTTCAGATTAGCTACAGTTTGAGCGCTGCGTGAATTTAAATTGTCGCGCAACGCATCCATTTTGGTGGAAACCATCGCCCTGAATGACGTGATTGTTTTACTGATTACAGTTGGATTTTTACAATCCACCGCCTCGTCGCACTTGAGTATATTGATTGTTCCAGTCGCTTCATTGGCATACCCGATAAATTCTGAAACGTCGCCGATAGTTGGCTCGATGTAGCGCCATGCACCTTCCTTGCTGGCATTACCATTACCCGATCCCGTTGGGTCATCAATGACAATGGCCCCCATCAAGCTCATGATGAATTCCTTATCCTCCGTATCAAGCCCAGATGTTTTACCTAATGCACGCCACACAACATTGCCTGGTTTATAAAATTCTTTCTTCGTAGGGTCGGCGGCAATCGCGGCGTTGATAGCCTCATTCTGTTTTGCCGAATCGTCCTTGGTAGCCTTCAACGCTTGCATCGAGTCGGTATACAGACTCGTTGTGTTTGCTGAAATCTGTCCAGCTGTTGCGCGCAAGTTTTGAGACAAGCTGCCACCCTCAACCAATGGGACTCCCTTGGTTAGTTGGCAAGTGTTGACGTTCATAGCGTTCGCCTTGGCTGCTGCATCCTGTAGGTACTCGAACAGGCTGGCCATTTCTGGCATAGAAGACTTGATTGCTAAGAGGAAAGCGTACCCAAGCGAAGTGCCTACGTTTTGCAGCATCGCAGTAAGTGCCGCCTCATTGATATGAGAGAAAGAACCGGCTGTTAGATCAATGCCACCACAACCAATATTGAGGGATGGCGCTTGAGCCGTCATGAGTTGATAATTTTTGACTGGGGTTCTGGCATAAAACCCACCGCCAGAATATCCGTTCATCGTCTGTCCTTTGTAGGCTGTAGGTGGTGTTACGTTGGCGAATCCACCTACACTGTTGAACAAATCATTCATGCCCGTTCCAACGTTGGCGCTGACGGGCATTGAAAAGATCATTGAAGCAGCTACGGCAATGGCAATTGGTTTCTTACAAAACATGATTATCCCTTTCACAGTTCGCCGGGTTTGGTTTGAGTCAGCACGTAAATTCGTTCTACAAAATCTTGAAGTGAGAGCACGCCAGAGCCGATGATGACCATCTTTCCGGTCTTGACGTTTCCAAGCACAAACAATGGAACAACCTCTACACCCAGCTTTTGCGACAGTCCGTTATCCCGGACTGCTGGCGGCAATCCCTCTATCGAAGTTCCATCCATACTGATAGGCAAGATGGTCATGTCATACGAGCGTGTGAGCCATTGCAGCGCTGGAACCATGTGCTTGCAGTATGGGCAGTCACCCTTGAAGAAAAAGAATATCCCCCACTCTTTGGATAACTCAGTGATGGTGTCTATCTCGGCTTTATCACGCTCACGATTCTTTACCTTGATGGCAGAGTTGTTCATTGGGTTTTTTACCCCAAGGTTCAGTTCGGCGTTTTGCCACAACACGCGACGCCATACGTCTGCGTAGTAGGCCGCACGAACGATCTCTACTTGCTGGGCAGCCATGTACGCCTTAACGTTTTCCTCTGTCGGATGCACCACCGACAGCGCGCGCTTCGCATCGAGGTCTTTGCGTATCTGATCCAACTCTTTTACGGCCATTTCTTCCCGCGTTGCGGGTTTGTCCTTTGGCTTGGGAGAACTGCTCGCCTCGGTTTCATCTTTCTCCGGAGCTGGTTCGTCTTCGCAATACCAACTGAATTTCCCCTGCCCATTGCACAACCACTGCGACGAATAGCCCATGCTAGAAGGGTAATCGCGCCCCTCGACCGCAAGTGACGACAGCGGCAATAGTGTCGAAGCCGCCAAAAGTAGTGTGTGCAAAAGCCGCATGATTACTTTTTACCGATGGCCAGTTCTGTAACCCGAGTGGTGTAGTCGCGCGTCGCTCCTGAAGGTGCGTCCCTAACGATTGCCGCCGCATTGATGAGGGTACATTTGCACTCGTCCACCACCTGCGCGAGAGCCACGTCCAATTGCTTACCGAAGCGCGAGGCTTGGTCTATTAGCGCGGCCTGCGCTTTCTCGTCCATACCGGGCTTCAACTGCGCCGCGAGACTCTTCTGTTGCGATGTGACTATCCCGATGATGTCCACCTTGGCGACTGGCGCTGCTGGATGGAAGTGTTGCCAGCCGATGATTGAGGTGATGGCAACTGTGGCGGCAATAACGCCTGTAGCGATATGAGCATGAATGGACATTTATGTTTTCCTTTTAGGCAACCACGCGGATTTGCAAACCGCGCGTCGTGTCGAAGAATGCAATTTCTTCACACATGCAGAAAGAAGCCACAAACACCTTGTAGCCAGCGGTTTGAAGTTCATCGGCAATGTCTTTTGCACGCTTCCCTTCCGTCACGCAGCGCTCGATAATGCGTTGAACAACCTTGCGTTTCATGTTCGAGATTTTGTTAGTACCCTTAGTGTCCATAGCATTTTCCCTTCGGTTAAATTTCACTATAAATTGCAAGGTCCGACGCTCTGCGCCGTTCAATCTTTTTCTTTTGCTCACCCAACAGCGCAGCGACTGCCTGCTCTGTTGTCATTCCATGTTGCCGTCGCATAGTCTTGATCTTCTCGAAGTCTTCAGCGCGCGTGGAAAACAACATCATCGAGAATGGATCTAAAATGAGTCGCCCCACCCCTGACCCCATCGGGCTATGCACGAATATCTCTGAATAGTTGCCGTGGTCGGTGGTGATGGAAGACAACATGCGCTTCATCCATTCGTCGATCATGAGCTTGCCTTCTTTGCCCAGACGGTCGATGTTCTCTGGCTTCTGACGTAGCAGGAACAGCCAGTCGGCGTTATTGATCGCCGCTTTGGTGGACTCGGACTTGTAGTAGTCCTCAATGGATTGAGTGATAGTGCCGAATGCACCTCCATATTTACGTGCACGGCGATAACCAGCCTCAATGAAGTGGCCGGAGCTTCCGCTCCCCATCAAGTCCCACGCCTCATCAATAATCACAATCTTGCGGCGGGAGCGGTCGAGGTACATTTCCTGTGTGATGCGGTACATGATGATTTGCATCACAACGGCCTGAAGATCCTTTTTGCTCTTCAATTCTTCAAGCTCCAATACCACGAAGTCTTTGGTGAATTTGATGTTGGCCTCCCCCTCGAAGTAACTCGCGTAAGCACCGTACTTCGTGAATGGTTCGAGAGCGACCGCCATCTTTGTGAGCTCTTGCTCAATGATGTCCCCCTCCTTAAGCTTGCCGGAGCGCAACAGGTCGTAGATGTTGGTGACAGTAGAGTTTTCGGCTGAAACAGACCACACCTGCTTGATTGCAGACCCAAGTGCTGAGTAGCAATAGTTGTTCAACGGTTCGCGTGGACTAGCCATCTCTGCCAGTAATGGCAGAAGCATTTCCATATCACTGTTGATGTCCTGTACCATCGAGAACGGGTTAAGGCATAGCTTGTTCTCGCGTTCGTCGGCGAACTCGATGAACTCACCATCCATCAGTTCGCACAGGTTTTTGTAGGAACGGCCAACGTCGATGATCCACACCTTCGTGTTGGATGCCCTATAGCGATAGGCCATTTCGTTCACAAACACGGATTTCCCCGAGCCAGACAAAGCGGCAACAGCGAAGTTGTAGTTGCCGCCAGTGTTATCAAACAGGTCGAACCCCATTGGTTGTCCGCGTCGCCCAAAGAGCGTGATAAGCGGGTTCTTTGTACCCTTCCACTCGCCAAGCAACGGTGATGTCATCACCGCGTTATCGAGTGTTTTGGTGTACGAGCGACCAAATGATTTGAGGTCGCTTTGCAGCGGACGGCCTAACGTCATTGGCATCGAGGCGGCGAAAGCCTGATGCTGCAAGTAATAATCTCGGGCAAGGTCAAAACCACGTGCGCGCCAGACAGAGCGAGCCGCGTACTCGGCGCGAGAGACATCTTCTTTTTTCGTGAGAAGTAACAACTGATGGTAGAGCCGAATCGTGCCCTTACCGGCATCAAACGCATTCACAACAGATTCCCAATCCCGTTGCTTGTCTTTCAACTCAGGCTGAAACCTTGCCATGTAGGAAGCGGCGTTCTGGGTTGCGCGTGCCGACTTGAGTTGGGCATAGGTACGAGCTGATTCGTGATCCTGAACTATGGCACCCATCGTGATTAAGAAGGGGCATGGCATGGATAGTGCAGCTTGGTACTGATCGCCGATAACGCTTCCCATGTGGCCAAGTCTGCTGTACTTGGGATAGTTCTTTACCGAGAAAAGCTGCATGACCGTTTCAGGTCCGCCGCTCTTGCTAAAACGTATTCCCTCGTCACTCACACAAGACGAGATCTCCCGGTTGGAAAGTTGCTCTCGAAGAATTCTTTCAGGGTCGTAGCTCACATCCAGTTCGTGACGACTCTCGGGTTTGAACACTCGATCGTGATCAAAGAAGTCACCAACAAACTCAAGAAGGTTGTCAGGAGTCCAGTCGAAGCCGCCAAGGTAGGCAGAGCGCAGCGTTGCATGAATGCTTTCTTTCACCCTGATTGCACTTTCGACATCGCTTGCTTCAAATGGGGATAGCGGCAATGAAACCGACACCACGCACCGAAAATTCCGCAACAAGTATGTTCTGTTGTTGAAGAGCGACTTGGCTGTTCCTCCCATGTAGAACTTGTTGCGTCGGCTTGCTATACCAGCAAGTTCGGCGACTTGTACCGTACTGGCTTGCTTATCCAGCATCGGTTTAATATCGGGTGAAGCGTAGAGCGATATCTGAATTCCAGTATCAGGCACACATGAATCGAAAAGCCCCGTAAGTATCTTCTCCATTTCATCGGTAGCGCCTGTCTGCGGATCAATCTCGATTGAGAAACCAATGGAAAATTGCTCTTTTTGTCCGAAGCCACCCTGGTCCAAGATGAACATGCGCTCATTCTCTAACCAGCCAACGTAGGGCATAAGTCCGGTCAAGCGCGGTAGGCTCGCGAATTGCTGAATTACATTGAGCGGTATCGCGTCGGGCCGACCATATCTTTCGTGAAGAAAGATTTCTTTGAGTGTTTGAAGGAACGACACGTTAGTTCACACCATTCTGTTGTGATGAATCACTGCTGGGCGGCTGAAATTGAGGCTGGCGTGGCTTGGCATCCTGCGGCTGTGACTTACGAGCTGCGGGAGCCAGAATGCGGTACTGTTCAGCGATTCTCTTTTTGCTGTGTGCAACTTGCCAGTGTCCAGGATCGACAACTGCATAGAGGTACGCTTGGTCGTGCAGAACCTTCCTACCATCCTCCCAAGGGGCTACCCACACGCGCAGAACGACCGGCGCACTCAGCACTGGTGTACCAGTCTGTGGCGCAACTCCAGTAATGGCATGTTCTTTCTCGGCATCCTTATCGTAGGTGGTCGATTTCTTTACTGGAGATCCCGGCAGATTGTCTTCAATGGCATTGGCGTAAGTTCCAGACAAAGAGGAACATCCGATTCCCTCGGCCGCTTTGCACTTGAAATGGCTCTCGCTATCAACTCCAGCGCATCCAGCCATGAGCAGGCAAACAAGTGGTAATAGAGCGCGCATCAGTTAGTCCCCTTCTTATCCATCCAGCTATCAATTTGCTCTACGGAGGCTGCTCCTGGCATCACGCGACCATCGGCGGCGATCAGTGTTGGCGTGCCGTTGATGCCAAGCTTTTGCCCCAACTGGATATTGCGGTCTATTGGGTTATCGCAGTCCGCTTTGGCAGTCGGCTGCTTGTTGCCGGCCACGTAGTCATGCCATGCAGTCTGTGGTTTTGGTGAGCACCAGATAGACTTTGACTTACGAGGCGCGTCAGGGTGCAATCCTTCAAGCGGAAATGGGAACGTGTAGATCGTGACGTTATCCAGCTTGGGTAGGTCTTGCTCCAACTTTTTGCAGTACGGACAATCTGGATCTGAGAACACCACCAGCGTGCGTTCACCCTTTCCATGCACCTCTTTGATTGCATCCTTGAGGGGCAACTCGGCAAACTTCACCGTATTCAATTCATCAAGGCGCTGTTGAGTAAGGTCTTGGCGAGTCTGCATATCAAACACATGGCCAAACAGGAAGTGACGACCTTCGCTGTTGGTGTAGCCGATGTTCTTTCCCATCACCACTTCGAAGATTCCAGCAATCGGAGCTGGGCGAACATCATCAATCTGCGTGGCCGGATACAGCGCGCGCAGGTTGTCTGCAATCATTTTCAGATTCTTATCACCAGCTTCCGCATGTGCTGTGATGGCCGCAAATGAAAGCGCCATTGCAAAAATAGTTGATCTCAATTTCATTGGGAATCCTTTCTCAGTTTTGTGGCTTTTGTGTGTTTGCATCATTCATTGGGATTGCATCCCCCATCACCGCTTTAGCTCGTGACCATATATCGCTGTAAGACCCAGACTGTTCGCGCTTGTTGGCTTCCAGAGAAAATCCCTTGGTGAATACGACCTCAACTGTGCGTCCCGCATCGATCTCGATGATTGGAAATAACTTCTCCGCTAGGTCGATGTAGTATTTGCTCAAACGGTCTAATGCCTTGCCTACCCCATTGCCAACGCCGGCTTGCAGTTGTTGTCCCTGATTTGTAGTTGAAGTAGTGCCAAGTGCGCTGACAGATTGTGTGGTTGCTCCAGCTTGGAATGCTTGCCCGATACCAGAACCAATGCCTGCCAGTAGTGAGTTGGCCAGTATTTGGCCCTGCTTGCTGATGAGCCGACCGCGCATACCTGCTTTACCGTCTTCGCCGACCACGTATCCCTTTACAGCGACATCAACGGCTGTGCCGTCGTTTCTGACACACGAGATATTTTCGAGACGTGCGATAGCTCTTTCCGAACTGATGTCGCCGTAGCTGGATGCCAGTAGGAAACATTCTTTAATCTCGAACCTGTAGCGGTTGGGCAAGAAAGCGTTGTCCTGTGCGCGCATGAGTATTGGGTGAGGATTGGATTGTGCTTGGCCACCAGTTGGTGCATCGACACCACCTAACAGCGCCACACGAACGAATGTTCCTGCAGGTATGTAACCCAAATTAGTGTCTTGAGCCTCTTCCGTTGGTGCTGGCGCAGCGGCGCTTACCTCGAAGGACGCAATACCGGGTTCTTTGGCAGACTCAGGCTCAATCAAAATCGACGACGGTAACTGCTCGATTGGTTGTTGTTGCTGTGCCATAGGTTGCAATGGGGGGAGCGATGGCAAAATTGTCTCTGCCTGAGCTACGCCAGATTTTGGCCCCATGTCTTTCATCTGATCCCTCAAGCCTTGGATCACATCATTCATCTGCTTCATTTGAGCCGACGACTGTTCCATCCATACGTCTTTAGGGTTGGCAGCAGAACCTGGGGTTGCAATGTTGGTTGCCTCCTGCTCTGTAGATGCCGTTTTAAGCGTTGGTGCAGGATCTCCCATGAGTGAGGCCGAGACTGATGCGAGGATCAATATCACGCCACCTACACCACCCAAAAGAAGGTACTGGCGATTCTTTGGTGTCATCGAGGAAAGTTTATCTGAGATGGCCATTACTCGACCTCGCTCACGATGAAGATGCGGGTTGCTTGTCCAGCTTCTAAAGTAGCGCTTTCGATCGTGACTGACTGCACACCATTACGATAGAACTCGCGCTCATCCATGATGATTTGCTTGTCTGAGATATTTGTCAGAATGTACGTTTCTCCGCGAATACCGCGTAGCTCAAACACTTTTACCAGCTCGAAGCGGGTCCCCTTCCAAAGCGGGATCGTATCGTGCTTGCTGTCGCCATCACCGTTGAACAGAGCGATAGTGGTGTTGAGAATGTCATCGTTGCGCGGCTCATTCTTTTTGCTCATCAAAAGAGATGAGACACCCGAAACGCCACGCCCTTTAACGATGATTGTTTCTGCTGGCACATCCTCTACTTTGAGAAGCAACTTGTAATGCTGCCCTTCTTCGTCTGTGATGTATGCGCTCATCATCGGCTTGTCGGAAATTGGCTTAATCCACGCAGCGCCAGTGTCTGGTTCTGGCTTTACCGTGAACAATCCCTCTGCGCCATATATGCGACGAATCTTTCGACCATCGACAGTGACCAAATTCGGTTCGTGCCGTGAGACTACGGCAGTCGTTGATTCTGTTGGCGAGCCTTGATAGATAACCTGAGCCGCTTGGCTCTGGATGCTATTGAGCAGTAGCGCCGATACCAAAAATATCTTTTTCATTTGTTTCCTTGAACTCATTAACAAAAAGTTTTCCATTGATGTTTTGGAACGCAATCACATAGACAACAGGCATATTTGAAATACGTTTGTCTTGGACGAAAGTTGCAAGATCACCAAAGATGGCCACGCGCATAAGCTTTTCATCTGCTTTCAAAGACTGCGCGGTGAACATTGTTGATGCTGAAT
This sequence comes from uncultured Gallionella sp., assembly GCA_964608835.1. GTDB lineage: Bacteria > Pseudomonadota > Gammaproteobacteria > Burkholderiales > Gallionellaceae > Gallionella. The sequence goes on along the minus strand of CAZSPN010000016.1, from coordinate 35,969 downwards.
TCTTTTCCATGAACTCTAATCTGGAAGTCATTTCTGCCGCGAGTTGGGCAGACTTTTGCGGACTTGCGTATTGAAGAAATAATTTCTTCTGGTACTCCCCTGTCGCCTTGGTTGCGGTCAATGCAAGACCTGCGTACCAGTAAGCCATCTGCTCAAGATAGCTCTTCGATACCCCGTCAGCAGAAACCCAAAAACTCTTTTCGATGTTTGGTGGCGTGACGATGGTTTTTTCCATTCCTAGCGTGCGCGAGATCAATAATCCTTCCACTAGACAAAGCACGAGTAATCCACCCACTACGAGTCGAAGGAATGAGATTTCAGCCGCTTTCTTTTTATGTGTTGAATTGATGTGTTCTGGTGTCATGGTTAGCCTAAGAAATAACGACAATCGGACGGCGGTGTTATTTGTGTCTTGATAGAAATGGAGCTTGGCAACCACCAGTACATCAGGTGAGCAGCAAATTTTTGATGCTTACCAGACTTCAGTTTTCCGTAGAGATATGCAGCCAACCCACCACCAAACAAACCAGTCAGCATCATTCCCAACGACACGCCAAGCCCCACGATTAACACGGCAACAATGAATTGATCGGCCTCCCACAAGAAGAACTTTTCCTGTTGATCGAGTGTTCGTGGGATATAGCCAATTTCCATTTTGTTTTACCTCGTTTACGCTGCTGGTGTGTTGGTTGCCGCCGCTTTTTGCTCCATGAAGGTCTTGAGGAGCCAGCCGATACCAATCCCAGTTGAGATACCTGTGAGGTTTGCGATAAATGCGGTCATGTCTGTCACTGTTGAGCCAGGCATGAACAAGCCAAGCGCGATGAAGATGCCAGCGATGATGAGGTTTTTGATGAATTGTTTATTTTGTGTATTTGAAAGCATTTAATTCTCCAATTTTGTGTAAGTCCCGCCAGCCATAACATCCTTGACCGGCGGGTTGACCATTAGATCGTTGCTGTCAAAAGGCCGTTCACAACGCCCGGCAGGTAAGCCAAGAACACGGCGAAGCCAATGCCTGCGAGGATTGGCATTGGGCTACCTTTGCCGAGCGACATCAGCGCACCGATGACCACAGCGGCGATAGAGATGGCACGAGCCGCATAGCCTGTTGCGATACCCATGATCCAGTTGTACAGCGCCAAGAACTCGGTACCGGTCGTACCAGCGAAAGCGGAGATTGGAGCGAGCATTGACACTGCCAAGAGCAGTTGCAGTTTTTGTTGATGGAGTTGCTTGATTTTCATTTTTGATTCCTTTATGAAGTTAATAACGTTGTCCTACTAGAAATATGTTTTCATCCCCGCATTGATGTCCTCCTTATCAATCTAGTGGTGCGAAGTAATTGAGACTCTTCGCATCGCTTTAAGCGTCAGTTCTCGTTTGTTATATGGGGCAACGCGGCAGCATTCTTCTTTTGCCGAGACTGTGATCTGCGCATTCACGCCATGCGCTTTAAGCCACGTCTCAACATACAAGGCGCGTTTGTAGGCCAGCTTGCGATTGAAATTCTTTGTGCCGATGTCGTCTGTTTTGCCCACCAACTCAATCTGAGTGGCCTCACGCAGATCAACGCTATTAACGAATCTGCGAAGCTCTTTTTTGCCTTCTTTGTTTGGCTTGCTCATGCCGAAGTCGAAGTAAATATCGAATGTCGGAATGGCGATTGGTGCCTCAATAACTGCCTGCTGTGGTTGGGGTTCAGGTTGAGCAACTGGCTGTGCCAACGGAATCGGCACAGATTGTTTTAACAACTCATAGACAAGCGTTTCTGCTGGTACTGAGTCATCAAGCTCTTTCGGCGTTGGAGCTGGGCAGTTCTCGCGGCAGACCTTGTACTTACCATCCAGATAACCGATGTTTGGCTGGACTCTCTCATCAGCTATGTTGTCCAAGTGACTTCTGCAACCCGTGAACAAGGCACTGGCTACAACAATGAGTAATGAAAGGGATGTGCGATGTCCTATCAATTGTGTTCCCCTATTTTTCTGGTTGGTGCGCGTAATGCAGCGGCCACTTTGCGTGTGTAGATTGCGGCTTTAATTGGATTGCGCGCGTTGTATGCGCCGACTGCTTTCCATCCGTAACCCATGCGCGAAATGTTGCTTGCGAGGATCCATGCCCCAATGTAAGTGTTGGTGCATGCGTTCATCAGATGTGTCTTGGTAATCCCATATTTGGCGAGCTTTGGCAGCCAATAGGAGTTGATCTGCATGTGCCCAATATCGGTTGAGCCATTCGTATTTGTGTTGGTTGCCGAATTGTTTCCGCGCGACTCAACGTGAGAAATTGCTCTCAATAGTTCTTCTGGTACACCATAGTGCGATGATGCTTCCTTGAAGCATTTAGCATCACCGGCATCAGCTAGTGCGCTGAAGGACATCAACAGGCCAACCAATATGCAGATGGGTGCGTGCATCATTGGGCAACCTCAAGTGGCTTTTGGTCTTGCGTCCCACAGTAAGGACAGCAATCGGTTTTCTTTGTTTGCTTGGTGTCGAGTAGAAAGCCCGCCTTGCAATTTTTGCAGCAGCCCCACGAAATCAATCCTGTTTTGACATCCCTAACCGCGTACCACGCTGCATTGATGTCGATAGCTGTTGGCCCTTCAGAGAAAAGTCGCGCAGCCTCCCAAGCAACCATAAATGCGTCAACAGGCGATTTGTGTTCTTTCTCGGTGCTCAAATAAACAGAAACAACCGTCGCGAGTGCCATCGGCGATTGACCGCTCTTGATGTATGCGATGGTGTCTGTTCTCGCTTTTCTGGGGGGCATCAAATCTGCATGTTGTGCGCTCCATAACTCACGCAACATGCGCCACGAAATGCCAGTGATCGAATGAACAAGCGCAATGCGCATTCCGTCCCTAATCAGGGATGCGGCATGGGATTGGGTTTTGTGGATGGTGTATTCGTTAAGCATGTGACGCAGTTTGAGAAACGAGCACGTTTGTCATATATGCTTTGCGGCGTGAACCGTGCGGCAACTCTTGAACACGCTCAAAGTTGACTTCGTTCATGTTCATGTGAAAGCACGGTGCAATCATGTCTTCGGCAAGCTGGTCGATCTCTTCCAGAGTCATGCCTCTAACCTTGAGTGTCAGCCAGCCAGGAACACTTGCTGACAGTAATGGATGCTTGGTAGTCGCCATTTGCTGCACGAGCAGGAGATAGCGCCGATTGAGCGTAACGATGTCTTTTTGGAGTGGATTAGTGGAACTCATTTCGCATGTCCTTCCGTCATCTTTTGGCTTAGGAATTCTCTGGTGCGTGCTGGCAGGTGCTTCATCGCCTCTTCAGTGAGGAGTTGCTTGTCCTTCAAAGCGCGATTCATTTCATCGTCATGTTTGGCTTGCTTCTCGCGTGCCGCACGTTGCTGTGCGACGACGATGCCTCTCTCGGGGATGAATGTGCCGTTCAGTGCGCGTTCAGCCATGCCGCGCAGGTAGCCAACAGGGTTGTCGATCGTTCGATGCAGTCTTGCGCCAGTTAGCTCATCGAGGATTGATTGCCATTGAGGTTCATTGACACCACTGGCAACCAGTGCGGCTTGGATGGCATCTCGTTCGGTTTGGGGGGTGTTGGTTGGAAAAATTAAATCTGGCACCACCACCACCGGTTTTGCCTCTGGGGAGGAGGAGTTAGTGGTGGTGGTGTTACCAGATACAAGATACCCGTTACCGCCAGACCCATCCCCTCCCCCATCTCTAGGGGCATGTGATGGGGCATCAGAACCCTTCTGTTGATGGGTTTGAGTATTCCCTGATGGGGCATCAGGTGCGGCATCTGATGGGGCATGCGATGGGGCATCTAATGCCCCTTGGATGGGATATGGATACCCCATCGCCAAGGTATTGATCCCGACCGCTTCCAAGCTCTTACCGAACTCGATCAGCCATTCAGTTGGAATTGCCGCGCATTGTTTTTTTGCATGGGAAATCAGTTTGGAGTTTGGGTTAAGCGCAACTCCGGGCGAATTGTGTTTCCACCAGATCTTCACCCACACCCAGCCGATGTCATTGAACTCCATCAACTCCTTCGCTTTGAGCCGTCTTACAACGACTAGAAGTTGGTCTTTTGTCCAACCCATTTCTGCCGCCGCGATCATCCATACAACCTGATAGCAGCCGATGATGTTCGAGGATGGAGAGGTGAGGAAGTAAAGCAATGTTGCTTTGTCTTCCTGACTTAAGTCGGAAATGTCGGGGTCGCGCCAGAAAAAATCGCTGATGGTTCTCTGCCTCATCGAATATTCTCCGATGGTGAGGCAACCAGAACCCAGTTAGCCGATCTGTTGTAATCTTGATGGTGTTGGACGCTCTTGGACTTTTGAGCGGCCTTGAAGAGGTGAACGCGCAGCAGTGTCGCTGTCTGGGGCACCCATACCCCGCGCAGCAACTCAGGTAACGTGTCAAGGAGACACCTAAAAATACCGTCCCCTGATTTGCGCGCGTTCATTTGAATTTTACAACTACTCATGATTTTTCCTTGAGTGGTTGTATTGGAGATACAGATTCTTTTGATTCCACCATGAGTTCTGGCCAAATAACTGCCCAATCATCCGGCCTTAGATCTTTACGAGTTACTTGCCCATTTGTGGCTTTCTCGATTGAGACGCAACGTTCCGTAGAAACTGGACGAGTTTTATTAACCCACTGGGAAATCATTCCAAGGCTTACTCCGACGGCGGCTGCAAGCTCGGTTCTTGGGTTTTTCTCTAGATATTCAGATAAGTTCATGCGGCAATAGTAGCAAAGCTATTTGTCTAGCGCAATAGCTTTGCTATTTGTTGCGATCGCCTTAATGAAACATAGTGTTGGTGATGGATATAAACAAACTAGAGAAGTGGCAAATTGATGATGCTGCTAGGCTGAAGCAGATATTTGAACGCTCAGAATATACTCAAGAAGCATTCGGTATCGAGTTCGACATCGGCAATCAGGCGATGGTTGGGCAATATCTAAATGCAAAACGGCCATTAAATCTAGCGGCAGCAGGTAAATTTGCGTATGGGCTGAAAGTAACAATTGATGAGATAAGCCCTAACCTGGCGGCGCAGATCAGATCTCTAAGTACATTACTAACCCCTGAAGATACAGGCTATAGACCCGTAAGTAAGCGAGCTGAAGCCGCCGCTCGAATTGTTGATGCCATGCCGTCCGCACAGCAAGATAAGGCCATCAAAATCGTTACTGCACTTGCTGAACCAGAAGGCAACGGTGGTGAAGCACCCAAACACGCATCGCAGTAACGTCTCACATATCCAAATCCAGCTTTCTTTCAGCTTTTAACCCAAAGCCGATGCTGTTCCGCGCTTTCTCAAATCATAATTTACTCCGACACACCCAAATAATAGCATTGCTGTTGCTCTTTCTAACTAGCTTTGCTATTCTGTTTTCCACTTTCACATTCAACGTGGCGGCAGATATGGCATCTTCAAGTGATCGAAAACTATCAATGCATGAAGTGCAAACGCAAGGTAAGGCACTCATTAACCGCAAGCGGCTACTCAATATCGTTCCGTTGTCAGAACGAACTATTCTCAATATGGAGAAGCGCGGAGAATTTCCTAAACGATTCGCCATAACATCGCGCGCTGTCGCATGGGACTTGCAGGAAGTTGAAGCATGGATGGACCAGCAAAAGAACGCGGGCCGCCAGTGCGCCATGCCACAACTCAAGGCTGCTTAGTACACTTGTCTACAATGTCCGCCCAGTCTTGCAGCATAGAGCGACGCTGCTCTGCATACTCCGCCTTGTTATAAACAGCTCGCACGCCCTTCTGTTCATGGGCTAAACACTTCTCAATCCAGTCAGTGTTGTAACCAGCTTCATGCAGCATGGTCGAGGCCGTTCTGCGTAGATCATGCGGCCCGCAATGATCTAGCGTCTTGCCATCTATCTTTGCCGCATCACACGCTGCACTCATCGTCCGATTAAGCGTAGCTTTGCTCATCTGACGTTCACTATCATAACGGTTCGGAAGTACATACGGCGAGGTGCCGGCGCACATCTTAAGTGCGGTAAATATGTCGAGTGCTTGTTGTGACAGATAGATGTTGTGAGGCTTAGATGCCTTCATGCGGTGCGCAGGAATTGTCCACAAAGCATTCGTAAAACTTATCTCGCTCCACGTCGCGTCAATCAACTCTGACTTTCGAAGCATTGTTAGCAACAGCAGCTTGATCGCCATCTTAATGCTCGGGAAACACGGCTCCTTCTCCACATACTCAAAAAGCACTTTGAGTTCGTCGGCCGACAACACCCTTTCTCGTGGTTTGAAAGTAGCAATTGAAGTTGGCTTGATTAGGTCTGCCGGGTTGATATATTTGTGCCCCTTATCTGCTGCGTACCTATAAATTGATTGGACAATCTCGCGTGCTTGGATAGCGCTGGCTGGCGCTCCGCGAGCCACCACCTTGTCGCAAAGTGAGCGCAACTCTGTTTCGGTAATCTCCGACATTTTGAGCTTGGCAAAAGGCAACTTGAGATCGCGCTCATACCCAGAACGCTTCATGTCGCGCGTTGATTCAGCCATTACATGTTTCTTCAGCCATATTTCTGCCCATTGGCCAAATGTAACTGCCTCCCCTTCCTTTTGCTTATCACGTGCTTTTGTTCGAGCTGGTGATTGCCCGGCAGCAGCCTTCTTTTTGGCCTCGATCAGCTTTTCCCTTGCTTCCGCCAACGAAATTTGTCCATAACGTCCTAGCGTCAGCGTTTCGTACCTATTGTTAATGAGGTAGTTGTATCGGAAGGAAATCGTTCCGGACGGTAGCACTGCAACGTAGAGCCCATCACGATCAGCGACCTTGTAGAGCTTTTCCTGGGGCTTAAGATTCTTGAGTTTTGTGTCTGTCAGCACTGGATTTATACCCTTTTCGCAAAATGCAATAAATCAACGCCATCTTGTTGTATTTATTTGACTAAAATATTTTTATACCCTTTTTGCACATGTTTTTCACAGAAGGGTATTTGTAAGGTTGTAGGGTATCAGAAAATCAAATACCCCTGTCCATACCCTTAAAAAAAACCTGCTTGGTGCTACTCTTTGTTGCCAGACATTGCCAGACAGAAATAGAAAAAGCCCCGTGGTTGCGGGGCTTTCATGGGATGCGTTGCTTTTTGTTGCCTTTGGTTGCCAGATGCTATTTCATTCCCACTCAATCGTGGCGGGAGGCTTACCGGAAATATCATATACCACGCGGTTGATGCCGCGCACTTCGTTGATAATGCGGTTGGATACCCTGCCCAACAGTTCGTAAGGCAAGTGCGCCCAGTGCGCCGTCATAAAGTCTTGCGTCTGAACCGCGCGTAATGAAACGACCCATTCGTAAGTGCGGCCGTCTCCCATCACCCCGACTGATTTGACGGGCAAAAATACGGTGAAGGCTTGCGAAGTTTTCTCATACCACGTCTTGCCTTCTTGATCTTTGGCAGCGTGCAATTCTTCGATAAAGATGGCATCGGCGCGGCGCAGCAAATCGGCATATTCTTTTTTCACCTCACCCAAAATGCGCACACCCAAGCCCGGACCGGGGAAAGGATGGCGATACACCATATCGGGCGGCAAGCCCAATGACACACCGAGTTCGCGCACTTCGTCTTTGAACAATTCGCGTAGCGGTTCGAGCAGCTTGAGGTGCATGGAGGCGGGTAAGCCACCCACGTTGTGATGCGACTTGATGTTGTGCGCTTTTTTGGTTTTCGCGCCAGCAGATTCAATCACGTCAGGGTAAATTGTGCCTTGTGCCAGCCACTTGGCCTGCCTGAGTTTGGCGGATTCGCGCTGAAACACTTCGACGAATTCTCGCCCGATGATTTTGCGTTTTTGCTCCGGGTCGGACACGCCCGCCAAGTGCTTGAGGAACTCGTCGCTGGCATCCACATGAATAACTTTCATGTGCAGATTTTTGCCGAAAGTCTCCATCACCTGTGCGCCTTCGTTCAGACGCAGCAGACCGTTGTCCACAAACACACAAGTAAGCTGATCGCCAATCGCACGGTGTATTAACGCTGCGGCCACCGAAGAATCTACCCCACCGGACAAACCCAGAATGACCTCTTCATCGCCCACTTGAACGCGAATTTTTTCCACGGCCTCGGCGATGTAATCCGGCATATTCCAGTCTGTGCCACATCCGCAAATTTCATGCACAAAGCGCGAAATAATTGCCTTACCCTGATGAGTGTGCGTCACTTCGGGATGGAATTGCACCGCATAAAATCGTCTCGTCTCATCCGCCATCGCCGCGAACGGCGTGGCCGCATTGGAGGCTATCGCAGTAAAGCCCGCAGGCAACGCTGTCACTTTGTCACCGTGACTCATCCACACATCCAGCAGCCCGTGACCTTGTGCGTTACTTTTATCTTGTATGCCATCGAACAGTCTGGAGTGTCCCTGCGCACGAATTTCGGCATAGCCAAACTCGCGCACTGAGCCGCTTTCCACCATGCCGCCCAGTTGCGCTGCCATGGTCTGCATGCCGTAACAAATACCAAACACGGGTATGCCCAGTTCAAAAACCACCTGCGGGGCTTTCGGTGTTTCGTCCTCGTACACCGAATTGGGTCCACCGGATAAAATAATGCCTGCGGGATTGAAACCGCGAATGAAATCAGCATCCACATCATATGGATGCAACTCGCAATAGACGTGAGTTTCACGAACGCGCCGCGCAATGAGCTGGGTGTATTGCGAACCGAAATCAAGAATGAGGATTTTTTTGTGTGACATGGTTTTAGGATTGAGGAATGGGGATTGTGTAGAGTTGAAGGAACTTAAAGCGCGGCGGATTTCTCTCAATCCTCGCTCCCCAATCCTGCATTTAGTCTATATGGTAATTCGGTGCTTCCTTGGTGATCTGCACATCGTGTACATGGGATTCACGTATCCCCGAAGATGTAATTTCAACAAATTCCGCATTGGCATGCACAGCAGAAATGTCGGCGCAACCCAAGTAACCCATGCTGGCGCGCAAGCCACCCATCAACTGGTGTATGACCGCAATCACACTGCCTTTGTAAGGCACACGGCCTTCCACCCCTTCGGGAACCAGCTTATCCTGATTGACTTCGTTATCCTGAAAATAGCGGTCGCTCGAACCCTGCTGCATCGCCCCCAGACTACCCATGCCGCGATACGATTTATACGAACGCCCCTGAAACAATTCGATCTCTCCGGGAGCTTCTTCCGTACCCGCAAACAAGCCGCCCAACATCACGGTATGCGCGCCGGACGCTATCGCTTTGGCAATGTCGCCCGAAAAACGTATGCCGCCATCAGCAATCAGCGGCACTCCTGTCCCATGCAAAGCTTTCGCCACATTTTGTATCGCGGCAATTTGCGGCACGCCCACACCCGCGACAATACGCGTGGTGCAAATTGAGCCTGGGCCGATGCCCACTTTTACGCCGTCCGCGCCATGCTTGACCAAAGCCAATGCCGCATCACCCGTGGCAATGTTGCCACCAATCACTTCAACATGCGGGAAATTTTTCTTCACCCACTGCACACGATCCAGCACACCTTGTGAATGACCGTGTGCCGTGTCCACTACAATCGCATCCACGCCAGCTTCAGCCAGCAGCGTCACGCGTTCTTCCGTGCCTTCACCAACGCCTACTGCCGCACCCACACGCAAGTGACCGAGTTTGTCCTTGGAAGCAAGCGGATGTTCATTCGACTTCAGAATATCCTTAACCGTCATCAACCCGCGCAATTCAAACGCATCGTTGACTACCAACACGCGCTCAATACGATGCTTGTGCATCAAAGCACGCGCCTCTTCCAAACTGGCGTTTTCTTTGACAGTAATCAGCCGCTCACGCGGGGTCATAATGTTTTTGATGGGCTGATCGAGGTTGCTTTCAAAGCGTAAATCACGGTTGGTAACGATACCCACCACCTGCTTACCCTGTACCACTGGCAGGCCGGAAATTTTATGTTGGCGTGTCAAGCTCAATACATCACGCACCGTCATGTCCGGCGTAATCGTGATGGGATCTTTCACCACCCCGCTCTCGAAACGCTTCACCTTCGCCACTTTGGCAGCTTGTGCTTGCGCGGACATGTTTTTATGGATGATGCCGATTCCACCCTCTTGCGCCAAAGCAATTGCCAAGCGCGCTTCCGTCACGGTATCCATCGCCGCAGACAACACGGGAATGTTCAGGCTGATGTTGCGGGTGAACTGAGTGCGCAGGGAAACGTCGCGCGGCAACACATTGGAGTAAGCGGGAACGAGCAGAACGTCGTCAAAGGTGAGTGCTTTTTGAATGATACGCATGCTAACAACCTCGGCAAAACGCGGATTATACGCATCATTGTGTGGCGGGTAAATCTCCAGCCCACTGCGCGTGGGCTGATCTTCAAGATTACAGCGCGGTTTCGTTGGTTTCGCCGGTGCGAATGCGAATTACTTGCTCGACGGTAGTGATGAATATCTTGCCGTCACCAATCTTGCCGGTATGCGCAGCCTTGATGATTGCCTCAACTGCGGTGTCCAGCATCGTGGAGGCAATCACCACCTCAACCTTGATCTTGGGCAAGAAATCGACCACGTATTCCGCACCGCGATACAGCTCGGTATGGCCCTTTTGCCGGCCAAAGCCCTTTACCTCGGTGACGGTCAATCCGCTCACACCCAATTCCGACAAGGCTTCGCGTACTTCGTCCAGCTTGAATGGTTTGATGATTGCTTCAATTTTTTTCATGTTCCGGCTCCATTTTAAGTGCGTTGATTATTATTACGTGTCAAGCGGACAACGCCGCAATGATACCCTCATGTTTGTTTTTAATCGCCATATCGAGCGCGGTTGTCCCGTCACTGTGCTTCGCGTTAATGTTCGCACCTTTGCTGAGCAGCAACATCACTTCTGGCAGATGACCGTTTGCGGCGGCTTTTTGCAAAGGTGTCCAGCCGTCATTGGAGACCGCATTCACATCCGCCCCCCGTTCGATCAACATATAGCTCACCGATAAATGTCCGCGCGTGGCGGCTTGCAGCAAAGGAGTCCAACCAAAATTACTGCGCACATCAACTATCGCATCATCCGTCAACAACAAATTGACTATCTTGGCAAAACCGTTAAACGCGGCCCAATGTAGCGAGGTATAACCCGCATTGTCCTTGTGATGGATGCTCGCTCCAATTTTAACCAATAAGCGGGTAAGTTTTTCATTGCCATTAAACGCGGCTATCATCAGCGGTGTCCAAAGGCGTTCATCGCAAGAATCAATGTCCGCACCGGAGCTCAGGAACAAAGCAACCAGGTCATGCCTGCCCGCCTCAACGGCATTGATAAATCCCGCCAGCGAAAACGCCACACCATGCAATTCAATTTCCTGCTTGAACACTTCAGAAACATGCTCCCAAGGGTCACCTGTTTCTTTTTTTGCAAACTGGCGCGCATGCACCATACTCAAGTACATGATATCGGCGGCCACATCGGACGGAAAACCTTGGCGATCCGCACGGCGCGTCACTAGCAAGTCCATAAAGATAGACTCTGCTTCCGGCGTATCCCAATTCGCCAGAATATTTTTCAGCACGCGCGGATATTGCTTCTCCAATTGATATGGATAATTTTGTTCACGGTTATTGAGTATGCGCAACAACTTTGCTTCCATAATGCTTAGCTCTTCAAAATAATGTCAGATGGAAGATTCGAGGTGAGTCAGTTTATTTGATTTCACGATAGGCTACCTCAACCACTTCAAGCTCGCTTAATCCTATTGGTGTGCGCAACGCTGCCACTTCACCCTCGCGCAACTTGAATAATGCTTTGGCTAATGGCGACACCCAACTGATGTGCCCGCGTCCCACTTCGGCTTCGTCCACACCGACGATGCTGTAAACCGCCTCAACTCCATTCTCATCGCTAACCGTGACTGTCGCACCAAAATAAATCTGATGGCACGCTCCCCGTTGCGCCGGATCGACCACCTCTGCCAATTCGATACGCTTGCGCAAAAAGCGCACACGCCGGTCAATCTCGCGCAACCGTTTTTTACCGTAAATGTAATCGCCATTTTCAGAACGATCACCGTTGGAAGCCGCCCAAGTGATGGTTTTAACCAACTCAGGCCGCTCAATCTTCCAAAGCCGCTCCAGCTCTTCTTGAAGTTTGCGGTAACCATTCGGTGTGATGTAATTTTTAGCGTCTGCAGGCAGCTGAAGTGCAGGCAATGACTCTTCATCGGCAGTATCGTTCTCGCGGGTAAATGCTTTGCTCATGCGACCATTTTACAACAGGGGAACGGCTGAATGCCTGAGTTACGGTATAAATAGCTGACTCTTCCGATAAGCGTGATCGAAATTTCCACGAACCGCAAACTACCGCTCATCCGCTAAATGCCACCTTTCATCCCCAGCGAATTGCCTCTCATCTATTTGGTACGCCATTCATCACGCAAGCTTTGACTCCTAAAAAACAATTCATTAACGTGTATCCACTTGGCAAACTTACCGAAATGTAAGGACGCAAAGTCACCGACCTAAGGGAAGCTATGGCAGCGGGACTGCAATACGGACATTCGTTTGTATTTCTCGCCATCTGCCCTTACGGAATTTGTAGTCAGCAAGTGGAGATAATTATGTCTAATCCGGCTTCGAAATCACACACGACTTTGTTTCTTGCCGCGCGGTGGTGTTCGGGTATTGTGCTATGCGGACACTTCCTGACGGCACAAGCCGTGCAACCCCATGAATTACAGCTTGACCTGCTTTCAATTCAACTCACTCAGCAAGATATGCAATCTTTCAATGGGCTCCACTCATCCGAAGAGCTACACTTGGAAACGAAAATAGCCAATACCACAGCCAGCAGCTTCATATTTAACAAATCGGCACAACTGCCAAACTCACCCAAACTTAAAAAAGACATTTTCTGGACTACCAGCATTCGCTGGAACTATACCGATGATGGTATCCGCTCATCTCTCTCGCCCCGGCTTCGCATTGAATCCAAAGAAAGCCTGATTGATTTCAACCCCCTTAAACAAACAATTTCAATCAGGTGGCATAGAGATATTTAGTACAAAGGTTATGGGGCAGGGTACGGACGCAACCCAAATTTCACCAGCCCAGCAATTTCACCCGCACCATTTAAATTGAACCCAACCGAGCGCGCAAAAAGAATTTTGACGCTTGTGTGTATTTATGTATAATCCGCGCCTTCGCGAAAACTCGCCAAGAAATCATAATTTAGCAATCGGGGTTGTTATGTACGCAGTTATTAAAACCGGCGGTAAGCAGTACCGCGTCACCAACGGTGAAACATTAAAAGTTGAAATTCTTGCCGGTGAGGTTGGCTCTGCCATCGTACTGGACAAAGTGTTAATGGTTGCCAACGGCGATAAACTATCAGTAGGTAAGCCTTTGCTGACAGGAGCTACCGTGAAAGCAACCATTGTTGCGCATGGTCGCGGCGACAAAGTTCGCATCTTCAAGATGCGTCGCCGCAAACACTACCAGAAGAATCAAGGACACCGTCAGAACTATACAGAAATCCGCATCGACGGAATTTCCGCATAATTTAGATTTTAAGGAGCATATAACATGGCATCAAAAAAAGGCGGCGGTAGTACCAGTAACGGACGCGACTCGCACTCAAAACGACTGGGTATCAAGAGCTACGGCGGCGAATTGATTAGTGCGGGCAGCATCATCGTGCGTCAACGCGGAACTGAATTTCATCCTGGTGACAACGTCGGCATGGGCAAAGACCACACGCTGTTTGCCAAGATCACCGGTAAAGTAGTGTTCGCCATCAAAGGCGCGCAACAGCGTAGAACAGTTTCCATCGTAGCTGCTTAAGCGATTTCGATTGAAGCAAATTAGCCCTATCAGACGATAGGGCTTTTTTATTTAGGGCATCTCTAAAAACCCAATTTCCGTCGCTATGCTGCGTTGCTCACAAAAAATTACTCCTAACATATTCAGTATATGCGTCGTCGTAATTTTTTGTTCGCGCCTTGCCTAGCTTAGAAAATTGAATTTTTAGAGACACCCTGCAATTAACAGCTATTCAAAAACAACATGAAGTTCATCGACGAATCAAAAATCGAAGTATTCGCAGGCAAGGGCGGCAATGGTATCGCCAGCTTTCGCCGTGAAAAATACATCGATAAAGGTGGTCCTGATGGCGGCGATGGCGGACGCGGTGGCAGCGTGTATGCCATGGCAGACTGCAATATCAACACCTTGGTGGACTATCGCTTTCAACGCATCCATCGCGCCAAAAATGGCGAATCGGGACGCGGTTCGGATTGTTATGGCAAAGGTGCGGATGACATCATTCTGCGCATGCCCGTCGGCACAGTCATCACCGACATCAATAGCGGTGAGGTGATTGCCGACCTTGCCAACGATGGCCAAAAAACCTTGCTCGCGCAGGGCGGCATAGGCGGCTTGGGCAATATCCATTTCAAATCCAGCACCAACCGCGCTCCGCGCCAATGCACGCCCGGCACTGAGGGTGAAGCCCGCGAGTTGCAATTGGAATTAAAAGTGCTGGCTGATGTGGGTTTGCTGGGGATGCCGAACGCTGGAAAATCCACATTCATCCGAGCGGTGTCCGCCGCCAAACCCAAAGTGGCCGATTACCCTTTCACCACGTTGCACCCCAATCTTGGTGTGGTACGCGTGTCTGATGAAAAAAGTTTTGTCATCGCCGACATTCCCGGATTGATTGAAGGTGCGGCAGAGGGTGCTGGGTTGGGGCACCAATTCCTGCGCCACTTGGCGCGTACTCGCGTGCTGTTGCATCTGGTGGATGTTGCACCAATGTACGAAGGTGTTGATCCCGTACATGATGCCTACGCTATCCTGAACGAACTGAAAAAATACGACCAAACTTTGTATGACAAGCCGCGTTGGCTGATTCTAAACAAATTAGATTTAGTCGAAAATAGTGAAGAGAAAATCGCTGCTTTCCTTAAAGTATTTACCGACTACGATAGATACTTCGCCATCTCGGCAATCAGCGGTACAGGCTGCAAGGAATTGACCTACGCCATCATGGAACACCTCGTCACCATGCGAGAACAAGAGCAAGAAGAAGCTGAAAAAAATACCCCTGACGCTGACTTAGCCACGCTTTAAGTTGAGTATATGAAAACCGCTCTATCAACATCCAAACGCATCGTCGTTAAAGTAGGCAGCAGCTTGGTGACCAATCAAGGTGCGGGGCTTGACCTCGACGCATTGAGTAATTGGGCCCGGCAAATTGCTACGTTAACCGCAAGCGGGCATGAAGTCATATTGGTTTCGTCTGGCGCGATTGCAGAAGGAATGCAACGCTTGGGTTGGAACACTCGCCCAGTCTCGATACACGAGTTACAGGCTGCTGCCGCAGTTGGTCAGATGGGCTTGGTGCAAGCCTACGAAAGCTGCTTCCGCAAACATGACTTACATGCTGCACAAGTGCTGCTTACCCACGCCGACTTGGTGGATCGTGAACGATACTTGAATGCTCGCGCTACTTTGACCACCTTGCTTGGTTTACGCGTCATCCCTATCATCAATGAAAATGACACAGTCGTCACCGATGAAATTAAATTTGGTGACAACGATACGCTGGGTGCACTGGTCACCAATTTGATCGAAGCAGACGCGCTCATCATCCTCACCGATCAAAGCGGACTTTATACCGCTGACCCGCGCAAAGACCCTGCTGCGACTTTGGTAAATTTTGCGCAGGCGGGTGACGCGCAACTGGAGAATATGGCTGGCGGTGCAGGCAGTGCCATTGGGCGCGGCGGCATGTTGACCAAAATACTCGCGGCAAAACGTGCTGCACGCAGCGGCGCGCATACTGCCATTGCCTCTGGACATGAACGCGATGTGCTGCTGCGCTTGCTACAAGGCGAATCCATCGGCACGTTGCTCACCGCCCCTACCCTGCCCCTAGCAGCCCGTAAACAATGGCTTGCAGATCATCTGCAAGTAACTGGTAAGCTGGTGCTGGATGAAGGCGCAATTAAAGCCTTACGTGATGATGGCAAAAGCTTATTACCTATCGGCGTGAAAAATGTATTCGGCGAATTCCAGCGCGGTGCAGTGGTCGCCTGTGTAAGCGAGAGTGGTGCAGACATCGCACGTGGGCTGACCAACTACAATGCAGACCAGGCACGACGCATCGCGGGACATCCGAGCAAAGAAATTGACTCACTACTCGGTTATGGCGGTGATAACGAAGTGATACATCGTGATCACTTGGTGGTGCTGTGAATACCCCAAGAAACAATCCTCAGGAAGTAATATGAAACGTATTGATTCAGAATTTGCATTTCAGGCACGCGAGTTGGCAGCACAAATTGAGGACACGCTGGGCGATCCACCTAACCGCAAAAATTACCGCATGGTGGTGGATGCCCTGTTATTGGAATACGGCAAAGGGGTATTTGTCGAAGACGTAAATTTTTTAAGTCTTGCATTGGTTGACCAACTGAAATTCGATGACCCACAAGGTCTGTTGGCTTCGGCAAAATATTATGAATCGGGCAATGTTGCCGAAACCCTTTCCATGACATCCTGCGATAACAGTGCTTGTGCCAACATGCTCGCCACCATTTCCAAAACGCATCCTGACCTGACTCGTCAAGCCATCATCGTTGCTTTTCTGCACAAAAATCCGAAACTGTGGCTGCATGAAGATCACGCCGCCCCCCCTGAGGAAGAGAAGGAGAAGGCGGATGAAAACGACGACGATGTTGATGGGGGTAATGACGGGCCTAGTGCAGATATCATTGGTCTGTTTGACGAGGTAGGAGACTAGTGTGTCAGAAGAAATGAATCTTCCCGCGCTCAGAAAACAATTCACCGAGCTCGTCATCGCGGGTTCGACCGAACGCGCCGAGGAAGCCTTTAGCGAAGCGGTTGAAGAGTTTGGCGATCTCGCAGTCGTCGAAGTATTGGGTACGATAGAACCGCAAATCACTTCGCTGCATTTATCCGCATTCGACGGTGGGAAACTGTCGCTCGCCACACTGCTTGTGCCGCCACAAGCATGGGCGGAAAGTCTCGCGTTCTTCGCCGCAAAATGGCGTGAAGACGACATCGAAAATGATCCGGAAATACTTGCTGAAGCTTTATTGGCACATGTACACGGCGTGATTTTTTCGACTGAAGACCCCGTGCGTCGCAGCGAACTACTCGCTGCCGCTGCCGCCACAGATAGCGGCATCATCGCGCTGACAGTTTTATTCTCGCTTGCGCCGGAAGACATCCTCGAAGTGGCTGACAAAATTCAAACGATGCGATCATATGTCACAGGCTCAACCGAAAACGACCACGATGTTGTGCCGCTGGCTATAGAACTCGCCAAGGCAAGCCATGACGGATGGGAACGCGCGCTTTATGAACTGTACCCCAACTATTTGCACGACCCCGATTCCGTCAGGGAAAAATTTGAATTGGAAGAAGAGGAAGGCGAGCGCACATCGCATCGCTCAACCCAGGAATTACTCCGTCAACTGCGCAAGTTAGTCCCGACGCGCAAAAATGCAATTACCACTCCAAGCAAACACAAACGTTTGGGTGGCGATATTTTTTCATAGCAACCCGAATGCACGAACACACGACCAAGCAAGCAGCCCCTCCCCATAGGCCGGTTATCTCGCTCGCCGAGCAACAGCCTTATCTGATGCGTGCCATCAGGCAACTCGCACAGCATGGCAACTGCCAAAGCGATGCGACGCAACTGCTCAACGATCTCAGCGGCATCACCGCAATGGTGGCGGAGAAATTCACCAACGACCGCACTGCGGAAGGCATTCAGGAAGCCTTGCGCTTAACGGTAGGCTGCATCTCACTGTCATTGCATCATGCGCACTTGCATGATGACAATGCGGCAGCCATCAATCTGCTGGTCGAACATGGTGCGGAACATATATTCCAGAAGGGCTTTCGCCTGATACGCGAGCTTGCCACGCTGCCGGAAGTAACTATGGTTAGTGCGTTTGATCACACTCCCCTCGAGCAAGAACGACAATTGAAGAATGCTTTTTTGAGGTTCTGTAACGCTGACCCTAACGCTTACTGGATGGGTCAGAGCAATTTTCAACGCGAGCTGGATAGGCGCAAAATAATCCTCAGTGTCATTCAATGCGCGCAATGGTTACGCAAGCATCACTGCGACGGTGCAATCAAGGAAGAAGACATGGATGCAGATGGCGTGTTAGCTGTCGCCGTCATTTTTGCCACGCAAGGCAACAATCAGATTGTTGCTAGAGCGGGGCAAAAAAAATTCCAGGCACTGATTGATGCAATCCATGAAAATCAAACTAATTTTGAAACCAGCTGGGCAGTGTTCCTGAAAAAAATCCCCTCCGAACATCAGCCTGCAATGCTGGCACGCATTGAAGAAATCAAAGCCAGCAAGATGATTACGCTACTGCAAAAAGTACTCGCCAGCAAACCAACCAAAAAGGGCTTCTCGGCATTGTTAAAAGAATTGCAAAATCACTGCGGCAGTGAAGTGGATGTTGAGTACCTTTAATCGAGCGGTGCGTTCAATTCAGAATCCAATTGCTGGTCAGATTTACCGGCTGCCCAGCTGTTTTTTGGTCAGTGGCTTCTTGCCTTTGTGGCGCGGCATTTTCTTGATCTCGACCAGATGCGCTTCGGGATTAGGTTGATAGACAACCAGAATTTTACCGATACGTTGCACAGGTGCGGCATTTAACGCGGTGCAAATTTGCTCCAGCATGGCGGTACGCGCATCACGGTCATCGCTCAATACACGAATTTTTATCAGCTCGTGACGCTTCAAACTATCCGCAATTTCTTTCATTACAGACTCAGTCAAACCCGCATTGCCAATCATGACAACGGGTTTAAGCGCATGTGCTTGACCTTTGAGGGCGAGACGTTCAGCAACGGTAAGAGATAACATAATTAGCCTTTGAAATAAGGCGCGAATTCTAGCAGCTTGCTGCTAAAATCGCAGGAATTATAACTGATTCCACTTTACTACCGTGCAGCAGAAGCTCTACATTCGCCGCATAAGCACCCCGGTCAAATGAAACCCTCAAAAACCAGCAAACAATGGATGCGCGAGCATGTAAACGATCCTTTTGTGCAACTTGCCCAAAAAGAAGGGTATCGCTCGCGCGCCGCCTACAAGCTGCTTGAGATTGATGTCAAAGATCATTTGCTCAAGCCCGGCATGGTTGTGGTTGATCTGGGTGCTACGCCTGGCGGTTGGTCACAGGTGGCTGCAAGTCAGGTGGGTCGAAATGGCAAGGTCATTGCTTTAGATCTGTTGCCGCTGGAGCCTTTGGCAGGTGTGGATTTTATTCAGGGCGACTTCCGCGAGGAAAATGTGTTGAAACAGCTGGAACTATTGTTGGCCGGCCGTCCGGTGGGACTTGTAATTTCAGACATGGCACCCAATATAAGCGGCGTGCAGAGTGCCGACTTGGCACGTGCGATATACCTTGCGGAACTGGCGATGGAGTTTGCGCTCGAACATCTGAAACCGGAAGGTAGCTTTCTCGTTAAAGTGTTTCAGGGAGTTGGGTTCGAAGCGTTTCTCAAGTTAATGAAGAGCCGCTTTGCCAAGGTGGTCACGCGAAAACCCAAGGCCTCACGAGATCGCAGCAGCGAGTTGTATCTGTTAGCAACGGCGAAACGTTAGGGTGTTTCTAAAAAACCAGAATTCACCCAAATACAAGACAGGGGAGAAATTTCACCGCGCTGCATATAGTGGTTATATGTGACAAGAAATTTTTCCACAACGCAGCAGTTGAGATGAAGCATGGGTTTTGAGAAATGCCCTTGAGCAATTGGGTGAATCATAGTCTAATGACCATGTACAGTATGGGTAATCAAGCTGTTTTAAGGAGTAATCGTGAATAATTTTAAGAGTATTGCAATTTGGATGGTCGTCGCATTGGTGCTGATGACGGTATTCAACCAATTTAATTCCCATCAACAGCAGGCTTCACAGGCAACGCTGGATTATTCTGAATTTCTGAATCTAGTCAGACAAGGTCAAGTAACCAAGGTATTGATCGAGGGTCGTACGCTCAAGGCTACCACTTCGGACGGCAAACGGATTACCAGCTTCGCCCCAAATGACTTGTGGATGGTTTCCGATTTTCTGAAAAATGGCGTATCCGTTGAAGCAAAGCCCGAAGAGGAACAATCGTTCCTGATGAGCATTTTCGTGTCATGGTTTCCGATGATCCTGCTGATAGGCGTGTGGATCTTTTTCATGCGCCAAATGCAGGGCGGTGGCAAGGGCGGCGCGTTTTCGTTTGGTAAATCGCGTGCGCGCATGATGGATGAAAACAAAGAGCGTTACACCTTTGCCGATGTGGCGGGCTGTGATGAAGCCAAAGAAGAAGTGGCCGAACTGGTGGACTTCCTCAAAGATCCATCCAAGTTTCAAAATCTTGGTGGACGGATTCCACGCGGGGTACTGCTGGTGGGTAATCCGGGTACAGGTAAAACCTTATTGGCAAAGGCCATTGCAGGCGAAGCCAAAGTCCCGTTCTTTTCCATTTCCGGTTCTGATTTCGTTGAAATGTTCGTCGGTGTGGGTGCAGCACGAGTGCGAGATATGTTCGAACAAGCCAAAAAACATGCTCCCTGTATCGTTTTCATTGATGAAATTGACGCGGTGGGTCGGCAGCGTGGCGCGGGCATGGGCGGCGGAAACGATGAGCGTGAACAAACGCTGAATGCGTTATTGGTGGAAATGGATGGTTTTGAAGGTGCGAGCGGCGTGATTGTGATCGCCGCGACCAACCGTCCCGACGTGCTGGATTCCGCACTTTTGCGCCCCGGTCGTTTTGATCGCCAAGTGGTGGTGGCATTGCCGGACATTCGTGGCCGCGAACAAATTTTGATGGTACACATGCGTAAAGTGCCGATTGCGGCTGACGTGCAGGCCAGCGTTTTGGCGCGTGGCACACCAGGCATGTCAGGTGCGGATTTAGCTAACTTGGTAAATGAGGCTGCCTTATTTGCGGCGCGGCGCGGTAAGCGTTTCGTTGAAATGGATGATTTTGAAGCCGCCAAAGATAAAATTTTTATGGGTGCGGAACGTCGCTCCATGGTAATTACACCAGAGGATAAAAAGAAAACGGCTTACCATGAGTCTGGTCATGCGATTATCGGCATGACGCTTAAAGGTTGCGATCCGGTACACAAGGTATCGGTAATTCCGCGTGGCCGCGCGCTGGGTGTGACATGGTCATTGCCGGAAGTCGATCAATTCAGCATGTACCGCGACCAGATGCTGGACAACATTTCCATGCTATTTGGCGGACGGGTTGCCGAAGAAATTTTTGTCGGCAACATTTCAACAGGCGCATCGAATGATTTTGAGCGTGCCACACAAACAGCACGTGATATGGTCACGCGTTATGGCATGACAGAAGCGTTGGGTCCGATGGTGTATGGCGAAAACGAGGGTGAAATATTTTTGGGTCGCTCGGTGACCACACACAAAAACATTTCGGAAGCGACCATGCAAAAAGTCGATGCCGAGATTCGTCGTATTCTTGATGAGCAATACGCGGTAGCGAAAAAAATTCTGACCGAAGGCCGCGATAAAGTAGAGGCGATGACGGCGGCATTGATGGAATATGAAACCATTGATGCGGATCAAATCGCCGACATCATGGCGGGTATTCCCGTACGTGCGCCTAAGCCCAACACCAGCAGCCAAGCTCCCAAACCACCACAAGATGCCGCACCGACTGCGACCGCAACAACGCCCACGCAGCCCGCACAAGAAACCTGAAAACAAAATTGAGGAGCGAGGATTGAGTTAATAGCAGCAGCTTTTCTTCAATCCTCAATCCTTAATTTCTCAATCCTGATGTTTCATTGCGGCAAGTTCCAATTCGATTTATCTCGCCCTTTAGTCATGGGCATCGTCAATGTCACGCCCGATTCTTTTTCCGATGGTGGACAACACCTGCAACACGATGCCGCTCTCGCACACGCCCGACAGTTAATAGACGAAGGGGCAGACATCATCGACATTGGGGGGGAATCCACACGTCCCGGCGCACAACCTGTCAGTGAGCGGGAAGAGCTAAATCGCGTGTTACCCATTATCAAAGGTCTGCGCGGCTCACCCGTTCCCATTTCAATTGATACGTCCAAACCCGCCGTTATGCGCGCCGCCATCGCCACAGGTGTGCAGATAGTGAACGACATCAACGCCTTGCAAGATGCCGAAGCGATGCGCGCGGTAACGGAAAGCGATGTCGCGGTATGCCTGATGCACAAGCAAGGCAACACGCAGACCATGCAGGTGCAGCCGCAGTATCAGGATGTAGTGAGTGAAGTGAGCGAATTTTTGCGTGACCGGATTACCGCTACCGAGGCTGCAGGCATACCCCGTAATCGTATCGTGATTGATCCGGGTTTTGGCTTTGGAAAAGCTTTGGCGCATAATCTCGCCCTATTGCGCGAACTGAATAAATTAAACGGATTGGGCGTGCCGATATTGGCAGGATTATCACGTAAATCCATGTTGGGGACATTGACGGGACAGCCCATCACAGAACGGCTTGCGGCAAGTGTGGCCGCCGCGCTGATTGCAGTGCAGAATGGTGCGGCTGTCGTGCGTGTGCATGATGTGAAGGCCACGGTGGATGCGCTGAAAATTTTGAATGCAATGAACGAAAGCAAAGCATGAGCAGAAAATATTTTGGAACAGATGGGGTACGCGGTCGGGTCGGAGAGCATCCCATCACGCCGCAGTTTGTCATGCACCTGGGTTATGCGGCAGGCAAAGTGTTGACCAGCCGCAAGCATACGGGCGGGGAACGCCCCGGTGTGTTGATCGGCAAAGACACGCGCATTTCCGGCTACATGCTGGAATCGGCTCTGGAAGCGGGCTTGATCGCGGCAGGCGTGGATGTGTATCTGGCGGGACCCGTGCCAACCCCTGCCGTGGCTTATTTGACACGTGCTTTGCGCTTGCAGGCGGGCGTGGTGATCTCGGCATCGCACAATCCGTTTGAAGATAACGGCATTAAATTTTTCTCGGCAAGCGGCACAAAGCTGCCCGACGAAACCGAACACGCCATTGAAGCGGCACTCGACGAACCCATGCAAACCAATGCGTCGGAAGGCTTGGGTAAAGCCAAGCGTATTGATGACGCAGTAGGCCGCTACATTGAATTTTGCAAAAGTACCTTCCCATTTGAGCTGGATCTACGGGGCGTGAAAATCGTGGTGGATAGCGCGCACGGTGCGACGTATCACATCGCTCGCCACGTGTTTCACGAACTCGGCGCAGATGTCATTGCCATTGGTGCGCAACCGGACGGCAAAAATATCAATGATGGTTATGGCGCAACTGCCCCAGCGAATTTGCGTAAAGCCGTGGTTGAACATCAGGCGGATATTGGCATTGCGCTTGATGGCGACGGTGATCGCTTAGTGATGGTGGATGCGACAGGGCAGCTCTACGATGGCGATCAGTTGCTTTACATCATTGCCAAACATCGCCAGTTACTGGGCAAATTGCATGGCGGTGTAGTCGGGACGCTGATGACCAATTTGGCTTTTGAACACGCCATGAAAAAACTGAGCATTCCATTCATGCGCGCCAAAGTGGGCGACCGTTATGTGATGGAATTATTGCAGCAACACAATTGGCAACTCGGCGGTGAAAATTCCGGTCACATCATCTGCCTGGATAAACACAGCACGGGCGACGGCATCGTTTCTGCATTGCAAATGTTGCATGCCTTACGCGCAACGCAACAAAGCCTTGCACAGGCAGCGATTGGATTGCAGATGTATCCGCAAGTGCTCATCAATGTACGCGTCGGCAAAGGCGTGGACTGTCTCGGACACGATCAGGTTAAATCGGCAGTGTCGGATGTTGAGCAAGCACTCAATGGCAAAGGTCGCGTATTGTTGCGCCCATCGGGTACAGAACCCTTGTTGCGTGTGATGGTGGAAGGCGAAGACAAGCAGTTGGTAGAGCAATCCGCGCAACGCATTTCGGATGTGGTGCGTAGGTTGGCGGCAGCTTGAATTTTTAGCGGCTACCTATAAGAAAACTGTAGGAGCGTGTCCTGCACGCGAATTGCTTGGTCGCGTGAAGGACACGCTCCCACACAATCAACCCATAATTTCAGACTGTAGTTTGTTTCTTAGTTGATCCGGTTTCCAATTCTCCACCGCCCAACTCAATACCTCTTCCACACTGCCGCCTTGCAATTCAACCGGCGGTTGCTGCTGTAAAAACCTCAACACACTCATCAGCGTGGCAACAACATTGTCTGTTCCAATCGGAGCGGCAAGTGTTTGCTTGCTGAGTTTCTCGCCCTGCGTATTCAACGCGACTGGCAGATGCATGTAGCGTGGCGTGGGCAAGCCCAGTAGTAACTGCAAATGAATTTGGCGCGGTGTGGAATGCAGCAAATCTGCCCCGCGTACAATATGCGTGATACCTTGAAACGCATCATCCACAACCACTGCAAGCTGATAGGCGAAGAAGCCATCGGCACGCTTGACGACAAAATCACCGATTTCGTTCTCGAGGTGTTGTGTAATGTGACCTTGCAAAATATCGTCGAATTTAACAATTCCAACTGCATTTGGATTTCCGTCATTACCGCCTATGCGGAAATGACGGTTGAGGTCAGTTCGCACTCGCCAAGCTCGTCCTTCACGTCCTTCTGAAATGCCATGGCGGCAAGTGCCAATATATATTTGCCCATCAATCCCATGCAGTGCCGAATCTGCAATTTCCTTACGCGTACAGCAACACGGATACACAGCGTGCAAGGCCTTCAATTGATGCAACGCCGCCTCATAAGCGACAGTGCGCTGGCTTTGAAACAACACCGACTCATCGCTATGCAGTCCGAATGCCGCCAGCGTGCGCAAAATATCGTCTGCCGCACCACACACACAGCGCGGCATATCAAGGTCTTCCATGCGTACCAGCCACGTACCGCGATGATGTTTTGCATCAAGATAACTGCCCACGGCAGCGGCAAGCGAACCGAAGTGCAGCGGGCCAGTGGGTGAGGGAGCGAAGCGTCCGCGATAGTCAGGTGAGAATAACATTGAGCTTGGCAGGGTGAAAGCGATGCTGGATTTTACAAGACATGCCGCATCATTTTTGCAGATCGCATCGGGGTAAGCGCGTGTACTCCTTACAGCAACCCCGTCTCGGCAAACGAGTGCATCCGCCCTCCCGCCACAATAAAGTGATCCAGTACGCGCACATCCACCAATGCCAAGGCCTGCTTCAGTGCTTGCGTGAGGTGTTGGTCGGCTTGGCTGGGCTCGGCCACACCTGATGGATGGTTGTGCGCGAGGATCACCGCAGCGGCGTTGTGCGCCAGCGCGCGCTTTACCACTTCACGCGGATACACACTGGTTTGATTGAGTGTGCCGTGAAATAGCTCTTCGGTGGCTATTACCCGATGCTGCGTATCGAGAAACAGCACCACAAAAACTTCCTGCGGGCGACTGCCCAGTAACAGTTGCAAATAGTCGCGCACCGCGCGGGGCGAGTTCAGGGCATCGCCGCGTTGCATCTCCTCGTTCAAGGCACGCCGCGACATTTCCAGCACCGCTTGCAACTGCACAAACTTCGCTTGCCCCATACCGTGTATCGCGCAAAAATCCGCTTCGCTGGCAGCGAATAGCTGCGTCAGGTTATCAAAGCGCGTGAGCAACTCACGCGCCAAATCCACCGCGCTTTTACCCGTTACCCCCGTGCGTAAAAAGATCGCCAACAACTCCGCATCGGATAACGCCGCCGCACCTTTTTGTAAAAGATTCTCTCTGGGTCGTTCGCCTTCAGGCCAGTCTGTGATTGCCATTGCGCTTACTCACGCTCACGCAAAACTTTAAGCGCACGTTCAAGAATAATACGATCAGACACATCCTTATCGCGCGTCGTCTGTTTCGTGAGCAACAATCCTTCGAGATTGATGGTGCGCACAGGAATGCCGTCCAGATCAACCGTCTCGGCATATTGTTGCAAGGTTTCAAAAGTTTCGCCACACGCGTTCAGCATAATATCGATCACAAACGCATCTGCTACACGAATGTTTTCACCCTCTTCAAACCACGCGGGATCAATATCTTTGGCAGCTTGATCGGGCAACACCATCAGTGCCGCTCTCACTCGCTCACCTGCATCTTTACTCGCCGGGACTAACACATCAATGTCTGTCGTGGCACGGTGGTAGCCGTGCGCAAACATGGCATAACCGCCGATGAGCAGGTATTCGGCTCGCTGTGCGTTCAAAGAAATAATCAAGTTCTTCAAATCTTCCAGTGTGGCAGGGCGACTGTATTCTTGCATCACGTACGCTCCAAAGCGACTTGCACCATATTCTCAACCAAGCAATTTTGTTGATGTGCATTCGCAGCCTCATGCGACTTAAACCGAAATACCCCCTTTGGAATAAAAGTGCTGCTACCGGACGGCAGTAGATGAATCTGATCGTTAAAGCGCGCTCCCTCTAGCAGCATCTCAGCGGATGCCGAGAAGGTAATTGGGCGTTCTTTGCGGTGACCAATAATACGCATTTTTTCTCCTCAACTATCACCGCTGATTATACAAGCAGCTCATTGTATCGAATCAGATGAACCATATCTAAAATTCGACTCGAATAAATATCCGGAGCGCGAAAATAATCTGCAATATGTTTTTTCACCAAGTTTTTTCTTGATAAGATGCGCAGCATTATGGAACAAACCCAAACAAAGCACATTGTGCTCGGTATTACCGGCGGCATCGCGGCCTATAAGGTAGCAGAGTTGTTGCGTCTGCTGATGAAGCAGGGTATCGCGGTACAGGTAGTGATGACGGAGGCGGCGACGCATTTCATCACGCCGACCACGATGCAGGGGCTATCCGGCAAGCCGGTGTTTACCGACCAATGGGATACGAGTGTGCCGAACAGCATGGCACATATCAATTTGAGCCGCGCGGCGGATGCGATTGTGATTGCGCCCGCGAGTGCCGATTTTATTGCCAAGCTGGCGCATGGATTGGCGGATGATTTGCTTTCGACTTTGTGTTTGGCGCGCAATTGCCCGTTGATAATTGCCCCCGCGATGAACCGCGAAATGTGGCTGAACGCCGCGACGCAACGCAATATCGCGCAACTGATAGACGATGGCGTTCAGGTGTTGGGGCCGGAGAGTGGAATGCAGGCTTGTGGTGAAGAGGGCATGGGAAGGATGTTGGAGGCGGAGGGGTTGGCGGGGGATGTGTTGGCTTACCTGCGCTCACTAAATGGTAGTTTCCCCACCCTAGCCCTGAACAAGCCACTAGCCACTCGACTAGGCCGCCAAGAAACGGCAGCCAAGTCGCTGGTTATCCCCCAGAGGGAGAGGGGGTTGTTGAGTGGCAAAAAAATCCTCATCACCGCCGGGCCAACTTACGAGGCGATAGATACGGTGCGCGGCATCACCAACCGCAGCAGCGGCAAGATGGGTTATGCCGTTACGCAAGCCGCATTAGAGCAAGGTGCGGAGGTGGTGCTGGTGTCCGGTCCGACTGCACTTACCCCACCCAACGGTGCGCAAACCATCCGTGTGCAGAGTGCCGCGCAAATGTTTGATGCGGTGAAAAATCACGTGGCGGATTGCGATATTTTTATCGGCGTGGCGGCAGTGGCCGATTACCGCGTGGCGCAACCCAGCGAACAAAAGATAAAGAAGAGCGATGCTGCGTTTACGCTGGAACTTGTGTCCAACCCCGACATTCTGGCTTATGTGGCGAACCTGCCACAGCCGCCGTTCTGCGTGGGCTTTGCGGCAGAAAGCGAAAATCTGATGGAGTATGCTGAAGCTAAACGCCGCGTGAAAAAATTGCCACTGCTGGTGGGCAACCTTGCGCAACAAGCCATCGGCAGCGACGATAACGAATTGACCTTGTTTGACAACAGCGGCAGCCGTACTTTGCCACGCGCAGACAAGCTGACGCTGGCGCGACAACTCGTTCAGCACATTGCACAACAATTTAAGGGAGAAAAAACATGAAGCACATTGCGGTTGATGTAAAAATCCTTGACCCGCGTTTGCACGAAAACATGCCTTCTTATGGGACAGCAGGTTCTGCGGGAATTGACCTGCGCGCCTGTATCGACAAGAGTACGGTGATCCAGCCCAAGCAATGCGAGCTTATCCCCAGCGGCATCGCGATTCACCTTGCCAACCCTGGCTATGCCGCGATGATTTTGCCGCGCTCAGGATTGGGACATAAGCATGGCATCGTGCTGGGCAATTTGGTCGGGTTGATTGATTCGGATTATCAGGGACAGATTTTTGTCTCGCTGTGGAATCGCAGCCAGATTCCTTTCACCCTTACCCCGATGGAGCGCATGGCACAATTGGTGATCGTGCCGGTGATGCAGGCGCAGTTTAATATCGTCAATGAGTTCCCACTCAGCGAGCGCGGTGCGGGCGGATTTGGCAGCACCGGGAAACACTAAGATCGAATACGTTGGCTGGTATGACCTAACTTTTGTACTTGCGAATCAACCCTACCAGCACACCAAATATTTCCAGCGTTCCCTTCGGTCGAATCACGGGAAAAGCAGGATTGGCTGGAATCAAAATATATTTACTGCCTTCTTTGCCCAATGTCTTTAGGGTGAAATTGTCATCGACTATCGCCACCACAATGTCACCGACATTGGCGAGATTGCGCTTTTCCACCACGGCCACATCACCATCATGGATACCCGCATCTATCATCGAATCGCCTTTGACGGGAATCATAGTGGTCATTGATGGCCTGTCGATCAGCATATCGTCAATGACGTAATAATCCCCCTGCGTCGCGGATATCGACTGCGGCATTCCTGCCTGCACGGATGATTCGGCGAAGGGACGTGCAAAAAACTGGCGTGTTGGAATCCACATCCCGTCCGGTGTGCGTTCAAGAAAATCCGCTCTGCCCAATCTGTCCAGAATGGCTTTTACCCAGGATTTGGAAGCGATACCGAACACCTCGCACAGTGCGGCATAAGACGGAATGCTTTTCCAGTCGGCGTAATAGTCTTGCAGCTTCGCCAGATATTCAGTGTCTTTGGGATTGGCATCGGAAGGAGCATTATCAAAATCAGTCATGGCATCACCTATACAGAACGAACGTTCATTGCATAGTAAAGAACGTCCGTTCTGTTGTCAATGAATTTCAGATTTACCCCCTAGTCTGTCTGGCGGTTAATCGCCCCCAGATAAAATCGGGGTGCGCGGAGTTTAGGGTTGATCTGAAGCGCCTTCATGAAATGTTGTTTTGCACCCTCCGTATCACCGCGAAAATACAGCACGCGCCCGTATTGAACGATAGCTTGGGTATCGTCGGGCGTTCTTGCCAGGGTATTTTCCAGCACCCGTTGCAGATGAGCCACCAGAGGTGCTTTGTCCACAACAGGCAGGGTGTTTTGACTGTGTCGCACCATTACCACGGAAATCCTATCGGCATAGACCAAATCCCATTGCCCATCCATCAACAAGTAAAGCGAAATTTCAGGAATACTGTTGACCACGGGCGTGAAAAGATAAAACGCAACGGTGTTCACCCCATATTTTTCAAAAGCCTTTTGGTAGTGTCCGCCGCGTGCTGTTTGGTAATCATCAAAAACTTCAAAATCCAGACAGCGTGGATCTATGAATACTTGGTATTCCGGCGCAAGCCTCCAGCCCAAATAACCACCGTATTCATACGCATTAAACAGCGGTGCTGGCGGGCGTTGTGCAAGAATGAAATCCACCGCACGTTCCGGCACGTAAACCGTTTCCATCGCGCCCTGCTTCCACGCGCCGTGCTGAAAAACCAGAAAGCTCACCCCAAAAATTCCCGCGACCACCAATGACCACAACAATGTCTGCACCCGCGCCACTTGCAGGTTGAGCAATGCTGCAAGATGCGGCATCCCTATCATCAATGCGATCAACACGGCAAAAATCATGTAGCGGAACGCGGAAAATCCTGCGGCAGAAAATCCAATAAACAGGATGACCTCTGCAATAGAAAGTTGTCGCCAACGTCGAATCAACACCCCCGCAACACCCAGCACGAGTACCGCCAAGCCATAAAACAACACGGGTTGCTGATACATTTTGGCGTAAGCAGCCAAGGGAAGAAATTCATCTACCCCAAGCGAGTACTGCCCCTTCATCACCAGCATATTGGTGATGAAGGTATAGCCCAGCGGGTTGACCATCGAAGCACAAAGCGCGATGCCCGCCCATGCAAACAAATGCCGCATTGCCCGGCGGCTCAGCTTGCGGATACCCCGCCACTGATCAAAAATCACGCCCGCCAACATCACGATGATGATGACCCAACCCAACATAAATCCGGGGTGCGAATTGGCCCAAAGCAGCATGATGAAAGGAAGCGCGACCAATCCAGCCGGACGAATATCGTCATCCCGAAGTTTGATGAGTGCGTGGCACATGCACATGAATACCAGCACCACACCCATGAAGGAAAAAATTTGCGGCCGCAGTTCGTCGTAGCGATACAACAACCACGGCAAAATCAGTATTGCCAGCAGGCTCAACAAATGGTTCACACCCGCGTTGAGCAAGGCGCGCCAAACCAGCCAGTATATTGCAAGAAACAGCAAACTCTTCAGTATCACCAAGCCCCACATGCCGAAGGCGGCGTAAATCGCAAAGAACAATAATTGAGCCAACCAATAGCCTTGCAACACCAATTTTTGCCAGTAACTTTGCAAACCCCCACCAGAATGCGCAGCGGAGGAATAAGTAAATGGATCACTGCCCGGCAATGCGCCCTGCTCCCAAATCCAGCGTCCCGTATTGAGGTGCCATAACGCATCACTTAAACCAATCGGATAGATGTGGAACAGGAACAGTACCGCGAAGGCAACAAAAATAATTGCTTTATTCCAGCGGGTTGACTCGAAACCTGATTGAAGGAGACTCGCGTTTCTAAATGCCATTACCCGCACGCCCCTATCACACCGCAGCTGGTGCAAAATTCGCAGCCGTCTTTTTTGATCAGCGTGGCATTGCCACATTCTTGGCAGTGCTTGCCTGTGACGGGTTTGTACACAGTTGAGCGGCTTTGCTTTTCGGGGATTTCGAGTACGCCCATTTGTTGCGTGGGATAGCCATTTGCATCGAGAATACCAAGCATGGCGTAGCGGTGGATGATGAGCCGCGCAACGTAAGAAACGGTGGAAGGATAACTTTCCATTTTGCTATCACCCGGTACGCGCGCCATGAAGTCGCCCAAGGGTTCACCAAAGTTAAGCAGCTTGCGCAACTTCATGCCTATCCATGCCGGGTCAATAACACGCATATCCAGACTCAACACTTTGCACAGCCCATCGAGTGCGCGTGGGTACACACCTGCCAGCCACATCGAGTAAGGACGGCGTTGCCCGTCGGGCAGTACCAATTCTTTCAAACCCAGCACGAAGTCATCACCGCTACCAACGTTGGCGATGTCCACCGTCCAGCTCATCGTGCCATCCGTGCCTGTCTTGGGTTCTTTTTTGGCGAAGAGCGCGTCCATCATCGGCGTGGTGATACCCTCCCCTGCTTCCAGCGCGCCGAGTTGCTCGATACGGAATTTTAGTAAATGAGCGAACGCTGCAACTAAGCTGGGCATCCGCTTCACCTCACCATCGGGCGGCATGGGCATGTCGAAGGCATCATCGCCTGCGGTCTTCATTAGCATCTCTAACTTCATGCGGACCCATACGGGATCACGGGTGCGCATGTCCATCGACAGGGATTTCGCTAGCGCACCGAGACCGCGCGGTTGTTCCGAACCATTCACCCACACTTCGAATGGATGATGAAGGGCATTGTTGTTTTCGCTATTGGTGGTATGCGATACAAATGCGACAAAGCTACCAAGCGGATGTTTCACCACTTGCGACACCCAGCCTTCGCTACCACTCGTTAATTTTGGACGACCGGGCCAACGCAATGAGGCAAGTGCGGGCTTCGGCGTAGCTTCCAGCACAATGCGGCGATCCTGATCAAAAATGAAATCCTGCGGCTGTTCGGCTTGGGTTTCAGGTGCAACGGACAACACTGAACCCAGCACACTGTTCGGACGGTAAGTTGCCAAGCCTTTCAATCCGGCCTTCCATGCTTCAGTGTAGAGATGTTGAAAATCTTCATAAGGATAGTCGGCAGGAACATTTACAGTCTTGCTGATCGACGTGTCAATGAATGGTGCGACAGCGGCAACCATCTTCATGTGATCGATAGCGGAAATTTCCAGTGCGGTGACGAAAGCGGATGGTAGCTTATCCATATCACCACCTAGTTTTTTGTATTCGCGCCACGCGTGATCTTCAACCGAATAATCTTTAGTGCCTCCCTCGGCCATGCGCTTTTTGCGCGTATAAAACCACGAGAATGCCGGCTCAATTCCGTTCGAAGCATTGTCAGCGAAGGCCAATGAAATCGTCCCAGTTGGTGCGATGGAGAGCAAATGGCTGTTGCGTACGCCGTGTTGACGGATTTTGTTTTTGATGTCGTCCGGCAGGCGTGACGCGAAGCGTGGTTCAGCAAGATATTGATTGGCATCCAAGAGCGGGAATGCACCGCGCTCAATGGCCAAATCCACCGAGGCAAGATACGCCTCGTCTCGCATGATGCGCGTGATGTCAGCGGCAAAAGTGCGCGCTTCATCGGTGTCGTAACGCTTACCCAGCATGACCAGCGCATCACCCAATCCTGTGAAGCCCAGCCCGATGCGGCGTTTGTTCTGTGCCTCTTGTTGCTGCTCTGGCAGCGGCCATGCGGTGACATCCAGCACGTTGTCTAGCATGCGCACCGCAGTACGCACCAACTGTTTGAAAGGCTCGTAGTCAAAGCCAGCGTGATTTGAGAATGGATTTTTCACCATACGTGTCAAATCAATCGAGCCGAGGCAGCAGCAGCCATAAGGCGGCAGGGGTTGTTCCGCGCAGTTGTGGACGTACAAACCATTGGCATCAAAGGCGTGAACGTCTGCTACGGTCACGTCATACACCGCCGCCTCACCCTCCTCTTCCAACGACAGTACCGTTGCGACGAAACGTTCTGTATTGGGCTTGCGCTGATAATTTGCCAAAGAGCTATTTAGCTTGTCCATCTTGTCGCTGTCTGAGAACCCGATTAAATCCGCATATCTTCCGATATTTTCCCCACTGATAATAAGTTCATGCAGGGCTTGGCAGACATATTCTTTAGTGCCACCCCTGCCATCTGACAACGGTTTCAAACTTGCCGCACGACGATTTTGGTAAATGGTGGCAATAATTCCGAGGCGCAGTAACATGCGCTGTACAGCCTCCAAGTTACCCAAATCGATTTGCTTCAATCGGATACTGATACCCTTTACTTGCGAGGCTTGCACGGATCCGTCCGCATCGAACATACCGCGTAATACGCCGCGATAAAAATCTGATGAACACTTTTCCATCGTCTCCGTAAAACGCTTGTTACTAACAGACATCCCAAGCTCAAGTGCTAACTTGCGCAATGCGCCCGTCACCAAACGAAACTCCCCGCGACCTTGAATGGATTTTTGCCAACCTTTGAAGTCCGCACGATGCGGTAACGAGCGTGCCGCTTGTTCGGCGGCAAACATCACTCCTGCGATACCCGCACAAGGCGTTACTTCGCCACCATTGGCTATTTTCAGCACAGTGCTATCCCAAATGCTCAGCACAGCTTTATCAGCTTTGAGCGTGCCATCACCAATCAACAAGCCGATCAAATAGCCCTCACTTTCAGTGTGTACGCCACCCCAAGCCGGCATAGCGCGGTGATCGTGCAACACGATTTGGTCGTGAGCTTTTAAGTTTTCTGCTTTCACCCATTCTGTATCCCGCGTGTGACGGTTTATTCTTGAAACGCGCAACACCCGATGGTTCGCAGTCAATCGTAACGAATGTCCTTCGACAGTTTTCAGGCGCAGCACAGGCTTAACACCCGTAAAGAAGAATCCTTGGGACTCTGTCGGATAGGCTTTTCCGTCAATCATTGCGTAGAAGGGCTTGCCGATCAGATAACTTACTTGCCGCGCGCCTTGCTCAGTCAGCACCCAAGTATCGTCCGTAACACAGGGATTGGTGGCTTCGATTACTTCGCAATACGATAGGTTGTTATCACGGTTCATCAGGTCAATGAACAATACGCCAGGCTCGGCATGGTCGTAAGTACTGGCAATAATCTGCTTCCATAAATCAGCAGCACGGATGGTGCGATATACCCATTTGCCGTCGGCGCGCTGCGCTGCGCCTTGTTCTATCAGTGTGTCGGATGGTTTGGCGATATGCACCAATTCAAAGTCTTGATCGGTTTCCACTGCCTGCATCAACGCATCGGTCACGCCAACGGAGATGTTGAAGTTGCGCAAATCTCCCTGGTCTTTGGCGCGGATAAATTTTTCGATGTCGGGATGATCACAACGCAACACTCCCATTTGCGCACCGCGCCGCGCACCAGCCGATTCCACAGTTTCACAGGAGCGATCAAACACGCGCATGTATGAGATCGGCCCGCTGGCACGCGAATTAGTGCCATTGACATGCGCACCTTCAGGGCGAATGGTGGAGAAATCGTAACCCACTCCACCGCCGCGCCGCATGGTTTCGGCGGCTTGTTGCAGGGCATCGTAAATACCCGGCTTGCCGTTGCTGATGCCGGAGATCGCATCGCCCACCGGCTGCACAAAGCAGTTGATCAGGGTCGCCTGATTCTTCAATCCGGCTGCCGAGTTGATGCGCCCGGCGGGAACAAACCCATTTTCCTGTGCCTGGAAAAACACCTCTTCCCATTGCGTGCGTTGTTCCGGATTTTCAGCCTGTGCCAAACCGCGCGCCACACGGCGGCGCACATCCTGCACCGATGTTTCATCCGCCTCCGCGTATTTTTCCAATAGGACTTCAGTACTGATTTCTTGTGTCATTGTGAAACCCTCCGTCAGCACATATCGCACCAAGAGTGGAATAGCGCGGCCTACAAAAGCGTAGGGGGGAATTTTAACCCAAGCGTACCCGGAACAAGCTATTTCCCCTTGATTGAGCGACCAGAAAATTCAGCCATGCCCGATTCACCCGTCCAAATCAATAGTACTAAGCTCCTATTTTAGCCAGGCAAGTTTAGTTGCCAGCACCCAGACAAATTTAGATTTTCCTCCTTTGTTGAACTTTAATAGATTACTTAGGATGTACCCACGTTACCCAACTCAATCAAAAAATAGAGCGAAAGACTTTATGCAAAACACAAACCCGGCCATACATGAAAAACGCAGGGAAGAGCGCGTGCTAGTTGCTCATGCAGCAGAGGTCAGAAGCGTCAAAGGTGCGACGCGGGACATTAGTGCGTCTGGCGTTTTTTTGTTTATCGATGCGACTTTTGTGGTGGGCGAGATGATTGACTTTGCCATTGAGTTTAGTCGGCAAGGAACTAGTTTCATCCTGAATTGCATCGGCAAAATAATCCGGGTGGAAACACGCGAGGGCAAAGTAGGCGTAGCGATAAAATTTTCCCGGTCAGTTATGCGCTCTGCTTGATAAATTTAGACCCGATTCAGGCAACCAGCTGTTCGTCGCGCATCCGCAACGCTTCCTCAATATCCACTGCCACCACCTTGGATACGCCTTTTTCCTGCATGGTCACGCCTACCAGTTGTTCAGCCAATTCCATCGTCAGCTTGTTGTGACTGATAAAAATAAACTGGGTTTGCTGTGCCATTTTTTTAATCAGCGCGCACAGACGTTCGGTGTTGGTGTCATCCAGCGGTGCATCCACCTCGTCGAGCAAACAGAACGGCGCAGGATTCAACTGGAATAACGAGAACACCAGCGCGATCGCAGTAAGGGCTTTTTCTCCGCCCGACATCAGATGGATTGAACTATTTTTTTTGCCGGGCGGCTGAGCCATCACTTGCACACCGCTATCCAGAATCTCTTCGCCGGTCAGCACCAAGCGCGCCTCGCCACCACCGAATAGAACCGGGAAC
>CAZSPN010000015.1:27908-53518 GCA_964608835.1 uncultured Gallionella sp. | reverse complement strand
GGGATTCAAACCCAAATCCGCGTCACGGATTGCACGTTCTACCGGCCCAACCATATTTTTTTCCCAAGGCTGAACACCGATAGTGCGCGCATCAACCAAGGTGATATTGGCAACTTGGCTGATTTGCGTTGGGCTACCGTAATAATCGACCATCACATGATCCAGCAAACCTGTGTGGGCGCGACCGGTACGCACCTTGCCCAAATCAGCCTTCAGGGAATCCAGCGACTTGCTCATTTTTTGCTCGGTTGTTTTTTTGATTTCAGTAATCATGGTTTACCCCAACATCCTTAATCAGTTTACCCTGACCAGCGTGCCTTCACCCTCACCCATCACCACGCGTTTCAGCGCACCAGGCTTGAAAATACTGAACACTATGATCGGTAATTTTTGATCACGACACAAGGTCAGTGCGGTCGCGTCCATCACCTGCAAATTCTTGCTGATTGCCTCATCAAAACTCAGGCTTTGATAGCGAATCGCATTGGGATCCTTCTTGGGATCAGCAGTATAGATTCCATCCACCTTGGTGGCTTTAATCACCACTTCAGCACACATCTCAACACCCCGCAACGCGGCAGCCGTGTCGGTTGTGAAGAATGGGCTACCAATACCCGCAGCAAAAATTACCACCTTGCCGTCTTCCAGATAACGCAAGGCTTTGCCGCGAATGAAAGGTTCGGCAACTTGTTCCAAATTCAAAGCCGATTGCACGCGGCAGTCCAGCCCCGCACGCGTCATCGCATCCTGCAACGCCATGGAATTCATCACCGTCGCCAGCATGCCCATGTAATCGGCGGTGGCTCTATCCATCCCTGCCGCTGCCGGCGCGACACCACGGAAAATATTGCCGCCGCCAATCACAATCGCCACTTGCACACCCAACCCGACAACTTCCGCAATCTCCGCGACAATTCGTTCAATCACGACACGATTGATACCGTAGCTGTCCTCCCCCATCAGGGCTTCGCCGCTGAGTTTGAGCAGGATACGTTTGTAGGCAGGTGTGCTCATCGGGAATTATCCTTGCAGTGCGGCCACGGTTTTGGCAACTTCTGCCGCGTAATCTTCAACTTTCTTCTCAATACCCTCACCAACAATGAACATTTGGAAGGCAGTGACCGATGCAGCTTTGCTTTTCAAAAATTGCTCAATAGTTTGCTTGCCATCTTCAGCTTTAACAAACACCTGCCCCAGCAGCGTCACTTCTTTTAGAAATTTTTGCACCGTACCTTCGGCGATTTTTTCCAGCATCTCGGCTGGCTTACCCGCTTCGCGGGCTTTTTCAATTGCGATACGACGCTCGGTGTCGATATCAGCTTGCAATACACCCGATGCATCAACCGACTTGGGCTTGCTTGCCGCAATGTGCATGGCAATGTCTTTACCCATCGCTTCGTCACCACCTGTGAACTCCAACATCACGCCGATTTTGCTGCCGTGCAAATAGCTGGTCAGTTTACCCGCAGTCGTTGCATAACGCTGGAAGCGACGAATTGTCAGATTTTCACCCAATTTCATCAGCAAAGCTTGGCGAGTATCTTCCACACTTGCCGACCCGCCGACGATGACCATTGCGGACAACGCTGCCACATCAGCGGGATTATTTTTGGTTACTGTTTCCGCAACACTTTTGGCAAACGCAACAAAGTCAGCATTCTTTGCCACGAAGTCGGTTTCGCAAT
Source organism: uncultured Gallionella sp. (assembly GCA_964608835.1). Lineage (GTDB taxonomy): Bacteria > Pseudomonadota > Gammaproteobacteria > Burkholderiales > Gallionellaceae > Gallionella. Next base: position 51,833 of record CAZSPN010000015.1, on the reverse strand, counting down.
TCACTTCAACGACCGCACCTGTTTTGCCATCTACCGCAATGAAGGCGTTGACCACACCTTCAGCAGTTACACGGCTGGCAGCCTTACTTGCCTTTGCACCGCTCTTAATACGCATTTGTTCTTCCGCAATCTTCATATCGCCGTTGGCTTCAACCAACGCTTTTTTGCATTCCATCATGCCCAAGCCGGTTAGCTCACGCAACTCTTTAACCATACCTGCCGTTACTTCTGCCATTTCAAACTCCTCTAATAATTCGAACTCTTAAAAATAAATCTTGATTAATCTGTTACCGCGCCTTTGCTGGCTGACGATACTAACTTGGCATATTTCGCCAACACACCCCGTGCATAACGCGGAGCAGGTCGTTGCCAAGCGGCACGGCGACGCGCAATTTCTTCATCACTCACATTCAATTGTAGCAAACGCTGGTCGGCATCAATGGTCACTGAGTCACCTTCATTCACCAGCGCGATTGTGCCTCCCACTGCCGCTTCTGGCGCAACGTGTCCAACTACCATGCCGTAAGTGCCACCTGAAAAACGACCATCCGTAATCAGCCCGACTGAATCACCCAAGCCCTCGCCAATAATCGCCGAGGTAGGCGACAACATCTCGCGCATACCAGGACCCCCTTTCGGGCCTTCGTAGCGAATGATGACCACATCACCCGCTTGAATTTTTCGCGCAAGGATAGCCGCCATGCAGGCTTCTTCAGAATCAAACACGCGCGCTGGTCCGGTAATTTTCGCCAGCTTCACACCCGTTATTTTTGCTACTGCACCCTCGGTGGCCAAATTGCCTTTCAAAATTGCCAAATGACCTTGTGCGTAAATGGGCTGACTCCACGGGTGAATCACATCTTGATCCTTGCGTGGCTCGTTCGGTACATCACGCAATACTTCGGCGATAGTCTGACCTGTAATGGTCAAACAATCCCCGTGCAGCACACCATTGTTCAACAAGATTTTCATCACTTGCGGAATGCCCCCCGCGTGGTGCAAATCGGTAGCCACATACTTGCCGGAAGGCTTCAAATCGCACAGCACAGGAACGCGCGCGCGGATGATTTCAATATCTTCGATTGTCAGCGGCACTTGAGCTGCATGAGCAATCGCCAACATGTGCAACACGGCATTGGTTGAGCCACCTGTTGCCATTGTCACCGCGATGGCATTCTCAAAGGCTTTGCGCGTCATGATCTGGCGCGGCAATATCTGCTTCTTAATCGCGTTCACCAGCACCTCGGCAGACTGCGCGGTGCTTTCAGCCTTTTCGGCATCTTCCGCAGCCATGGTGGAGGAATACATCAGGCTCAACCCCATCGCCTCAATGATGGAAGACATGGTATTCGCCGTGTACATCCCGCCGCACGAACCCGCACCGGGACAAGCACTGCGCTCAATCGCCAACAGTTCTTCAGCGTCAATTTTGTTCGCCGAAAACTGCCCGACCGCCTCAAAAGCACTCACGATGGTCAAATCACGCCCCTTGTGATGACCCGGCTTAATCGTTCCGCCATACACAAATATCGCGGGGATGTTCAGGCGGGCAATCGCAATCATCGCACCCGGCATATTTTTGTCGCAGCCGCCGATAGCCAGTACACCATCCATGCTCTGACCGTTACATACCGTCTCAATAGAATCGGCAATCACTTCGCGTGATACCAAGGAGAATTTCATTCCCTCAGTACCCATCGAAATACCATCGGAAATAGTGATTGTGCCGAACACTTGCGGCATCGCGCCGGCTTCCTTCAAAGCCGATTCCGCGCGGGCAGCCAATGCACCAATCCCCATGTTGCAGGGAGTAATAGTGCTATGTGCGTTCGCCACACCCACGATGGGCTTATCAAAATCTTTATCACCAAATCCCACCGCACGCAGCATGGCGCGATTCGGTGAGCGTTGCACACCTTGGGTTACAGTTTTACTTCTCAAGTTGTCAGACATGGACACCCCTAAAAATTCAGATTTCATCCCAACTGATGTGTTGTGGAAAAAATTTCTTGCTTACATATTAAGTCATATGTGGCGTGGCGAAATTTTTGCCGCGCCTTGCATTTGAGCGAACTCTATATTTTTAGAGGCATCCATGATTGTCGCCTCTAAAAATACTTACAAAAAAAGGGGCTCGCGCCCCTTTCTGCGGATCACCTGGAATTAAGCCGCTGCTTCAGTTGCGGGTTCGGCAATTTGTTCAACCAACTCATTCATCGCTTGTGAACGACCTTCCAACACAGCATCGGCAATACCGCGCGCATACAATCGAATTGCTTGTGTCGAATCGTCGTTGCCTGGAATTACATAATCCACGCCCAATGGTGAGTTATTAGTATCCACAATTCCAATAACCGGGATACCCAGTTTCTGCGCTTCAACGATTGCACCTTTTTGGTAACCCACGTCGATCACAAATAATGCAGATGGTAAACCCGCCATGTCCTTGATGCCGCCCAAGCTGCGTTCCAACTTTTCCAATTCGCGCTTCAACACCAATGCTTCTTTTTTGGAAAGCTTCTCACTCGCGCCATCAGCCGTCATTTGCTCCAGCTCACGCAGACGCTTAATAGAGAGCTGTACAGTTTTGTGATTGGTCAACATGCCGCCCAACCAACGATGATTCACGAAAGGAGAATCCGCACGGGTCGCCTCTTCTTGCAGAATGTCGCGCGCTTGACGCTTGGTTGCCACGAATAAAATCGTGCCTTTTTTCGCGGACAATTTGCGCACAAAATTTTCCGCTTCGGCAAACAGCGAAACAGTTTTTTCCAGATTGATAATATGAATTTTGTTGCGATGACCGAAGATGAACGGAGCCATCTTGGGATTCCAGAAACGGGTCTGGTGACCAAAATGAACACCAGCCTCCAGCATTTGACGCATAGTTACAGCCATGATTACTCCACTTTGTTAAGGGTTAAAACTGCCACTCGCTAGATTGACTCCGAAGAGCACCCCAACTGGTGCGAGCGGGAAATTAGCCTCGGACTATTCCGAAGCGGCGCGCATTCTATCACCTATGGCCGCCTATCTCAACAGACCGTCTTCCCCCGATACATAAGGAAAACTCTCAAGATGGTTTTTCGAAATGCATGATTGGCTACTCGTTCGCCTCATCGATATCCAGTGCAAGTTGCGGCTCGACTTTGCGGTTTGCCTTGCCATTGCTGCGTCGCTCTTCAATCGCATTCAAATATGCCGAGCTAATGTCGCCTGTGATGTACTGTCCATCAAAGCATGACGCATCAAAACTCTGGATGCGGGGATTGGCCTTGGCAACCGCCGCCTTCAGGTCAGCCAAATCCTGATAAATGATTTTATCCGCACCAATTTCACGACAAATTTCATCGTCATTTCGCCCTGTAGCAATCAGTTCTCGCGGGCTGGGCATGTCGATGCCATACACATTGGGAAAACGTACTGGCGGTGCGGCTGAAGCAAAATAAACCTTGCGCGCACCCGCATCGCGCGCCATCTGCACAATCTCACGGCTGGTTGTGCCACGCACGATCGAATCATCCACCAGCAATACATTCTTGCCTTGGAATTCAATGCCGATGGCATTGAGTTTCTGCCGCACCGACTTCTTGCGCATCGCTTGTCCCGGCATGATGAAGGTACGACCGATATAGCGGTTCTTCACAAAGCCTTCGCGGAACGGAATATTGAGGTGGTTCGCCAGTTGTAGCGCGCTGGGACGGCTGGAATCGGGGATCGGGATGACTACATCGATGTCGATTTCGCTCCACGTACGCTTGAGTTTTTCGGCAAGGAATTCGCCCATGTACAAGCGCGTCTCGTAAACTGAAACACCATCAATCACTGAATCGGGTCGTGCCAGATAGACATATTCAAAAATACACGGGTTCAGGGTGGCTTTATCACTGCACTGCTGGTTGTAAAAATTGCCGTGCATATCGATGAACACCGCTTCACCGGGTTCAATGTCGCGCAAGAATTTGAATCCCAAGGTATCCAGCGCAACGCTTTCGGATGAGACCAAATACTCTTTACCTTGCGGTGTTTCATTCACGCCGATCACTAAAGGACGGATGCCGTAAATGTCGCGGAACGCCAGCAAGCCATAACCCGCAATCATCGCCACCACCGCATACGCACCACGACAGCGTTTATGCACACCTGTCACCGCCGCAAAAATCGTCGCAGCATCAAGGCGATATTGTTTGGCGTTAATCTGCAGCTCATGCGCCAACACATTGAGCAACACTTCCGAATCGGAATTGGTGTTCACATGACGCAAATCTTCGGCGAACAGTTGCTGTTTGAGCTCATCGGTATTGGTCAGATTGCCGTTGTGTCCGAGTACAATGCCGAACGGCGAATTCACATAGAACGGCTGCGCTTCATTGTGATCTACTGCCGAGCCAGCCGTCGGATAGCGCACATGCGCGATGCCCGCATTGCCTGTCAAGGTACGCATGTTGCGCGTGCGGAACACATCGCGCACCAACCCATTGCCTTTGTGCAAATGAAAAGCCTGTCCATCCAGTGTGGCGATGCCCGCCGCGTCCTGCCCCCTGTGTTGCAACACTTGCAAGCCGTCATACAACAGTTGATTGACGGGGGTTTGCGAGATAACGCCGAGAATACCGCACATAACTTTGTCCTAAATTTTTTTAACCGCGAGATGGGAATTGAACGCGCTGCGCAACACTTTCCGGCAAATACGTCTTCGCCAAAATAGCAAATGACTCCACTGTTTTACCCATGCTTGCCTGCTGCCAAAATGGCTGCCTGGGGATATCCGTCAGCCCTGCCAAACACGCCAACGCAACCACAATCATCGCGCCGCGCAACACGCCAAACAACCCGCCCAAAAATGTATCGATGCCGCCCAACCCTATCGCTTTAATAATCTTGGCCAGCAGAAAAACCAGGATACTCCACGCAATTAAACCCACGATAAACACCACCACGTAAGCCACAGCAACGCGCATCGACTCTTGCGTAATGGGCATCATCGGCGCGATTGCACCGGCAAAAAATTTGCTTGAGAAATAGGCGACCGGCCAACCCAGAAAAGACAACACTTCGTAAACTAGGCCGCGAAACAGACCCAATACCAGTGAGGCCAAGATAATTCCAAAGACCGCGAAATCAAACAAGGTCACGGCAATGTCACCAACGTGGGTTGCAAACCGTGTTTTTCCAGCATGGGAATGAGCTTATCTATCTTTTCACGCTCGGCATAGGGGCCGACGCGCACGCGAATTTTGTCACCGGATTTTTCACTATACGCCCTGAATTTCCAGCCTTTCAAATCGTCCAGCATTTTTTGCGCGCGCTCGGCATCGCTGTACGCCCCCACTTGGGCAACATAGCCGGTTGCAGCGACGGTTTCTTTTGTAGCTGACTTCGTTTCTTCTTTGGGTGGTGTCGCCTTGTTCACCGGTGGCTTGGATAATGGTTCTTTTTTTATCTCGGCAGATTTTGGCTCAGGCTTGGTTTCCGATTTCGCTTCAGGCTGGACAACTGGCGTTACCACCACACTACTGGCAGGCAACTCCACCGCCGCTTTGGGCGCGACTACTTTCGGCACAAACTCACCTGCCTGGTCGGGAGGGGGAATGCGCAAATCAATATCTTGCCCTGCGGGTTTCGGTTCGCTATCCAAAATCATCGGCAACACCACAATCACCACCAAAGCCAGTGCGACCGCACCCACCAAGCGACGGCGCGCCCTGCGCTTCATCTCTTGTTCATCGTCGGTGAGTTGCTTTGCCATGTTGTATCTCGCTTGATGGGTGTTTATTTAGATGGCCGCAAGGCCTCTTGCCTGCATCACTTCCGCCACTGTGTAAAACGATCCGAGGGCGACGATTCTATCATTTTCGCCCGCTGCTTTATAGGCAAAACTCACTGCTTCGGCAATGTTAGCGAAGCTTTTTATCGCGCCGTTCACCCAGCCCTGCTGCACCACCTGCTCAAGCTCAGTGCTGCTCGCGCCGCGCGGTACATCTATGCCTGCCACCAGCCATGTGTCGATATGCGGATTGAGTGCCGCCACCACGCCCGCCATATCTTTATCTTTGAGCATGGCAAATATCGCATAAGTATTAGGACATGCTGGCAAATTAGCAAGATTTTCCGCCAGCGAACGCGCTGCATGCGGGTTATGCGCCACATCCAAAATCAGTTGCGGCTTGCCAGGCACAAACTGGAAACGCCCCGCCAGTTGCACCTCGGTCAAACCGCGCCGCACCGCCGCCATACTCACAGGTAACTTTTCCTTGAGTACATCCAATGCCGCCAACACCGCACTGGCATTATTTAACTGGAACGCACCGCGCAGAGCGGGGATGGGCAAGGCATTGCGGGAACCTTGTAATCCACGATAGTTCCACTGCGTCACATCAACCCACCCCGACCCTCCCTTATCAGGGAGGGAGCGAACGTTCTCCCCCTGATAAGGGGGAGTTAGAGGGGGTTGTGAAACCGTGGAATCACCCTGAACGAAACCAAACTCACTGCCGATACACCATAGCTCAGCACCAACATTTTTTGCATGTTCACGTATCGCTTGCGGCACATCGTCGTCCGCGCAAATCGCCACACGTCCTTGGCGAAAAATACCCGCCTTCTCGAACGCAATTTTTTCACGCGTGTCACCCAGGTAATCGACGTGATCGATGTCCACACTGGTGACAATCGCGCAATCGTTATCAAACACATTCACCGCATCCAGCCTGCCACCCAGCCCCACTTCAAGGATAGCGACATCGACTTTATGTTCGATGAAACAGTGCATCGCGGTGAGTGTGCCAAATTCAAAATAGGTGAGCGAAATTTCTGAAGCTCCCTCATCCTCCTTCGACAAGCTCAGGACAGGCCAAGCCTGTCCCGAAAGGAGAGGGGGTAACTGCTCCCTCTCCCCCTGGGAGAAGGTTGGGATGAGGGAACTCACTTGGCTATCTGCCACCAACGGTTTGCGCGCCCGCTCAATCTCCTCAAACGACGCACACAACTCCGCATCACTCACCTGCTGTTTGGCGATACGCACTCGCTCGTTATAGCGCAACAAATGCGGTGAAGTGTAGCAACCCACCCGATAACCCGCCGCGTACAAAATGCTTTCCAGCATCGCACACACCGAGCCTTTACCATTCGTTCCACCCACCACAATGACCGGAAAATCAGGATGAAGATTGAGCCGCTGTTTGACTTGCGCCACGCGCTCCAAACCGAGCGCGATGGTTTTGGGGTGGAGGGATTCGAGATAGGTTAGCCAGTCGGCTAGTGTAGAAAGCATGTGAACTGTAGGTCGGAGCAAGCTCAATAACCATAGACAAACAAAGCACGCACATTAGTGTAGTTACCTTCCTGAAAGAAGGGTGCCATTCTATCAACCACTTTTTTGAACGTATTGTAAGAATTGCTTTGGTTGTTGTGTGCCAACCGTGCTGGAACCATAAGAAATAAATAATGTGCTTGCGAACATATATGACATTTCCACAAATCCAGAAAATCCATATTGTTCATTATGGTTTTTCCTCGCTCCACCTCAAGCAAAATACCGGATTTTCCAATCTTTAGAAAATAATCAGGCCTCAATCCACTAGTTGCATAATTATCAAAAAGCCCCTTTTTCTCACTGGCAAATCCAAGCTCTTTTGCATACTCCAGAAAGGAGTGCTGAACTTTCGAGCTGCTGTTCCCAGGCTGATTTGCTTCCTTTAATTTAAAGCTTATTTCAGGGCTACACAAATGTTCGTAAAGTAAATCACCTATTAAATTTACTTTCCTAATCTCATCTGAATTACGAAGTTCAAGTTGTACTAATTTCTCAATCAAGACAGCCATATTCTCGGCCAATTAAACCGCCTCAATCTCCACCACCGCAGACTGTTTGGTCAGCAGCGTAATCAGTGTCGTCAACTGTTTTTTCATTTCGCGTCTATCAATAATCATGTCCACCGCGCCGTGATCGAGCAAAAATTCGGCACGTTGAAATCCTTCCGGCAGGGTTTCGCGGACGGTTTGCTGAATCACGCGTGCGCCCGCAAAGCCAATCAATGCGCCTGGTTCGGCGATGACCACATCGCCCATGAAGGCGAAGCTGGCGGATACGCCGCCCATGGTCGGATCGGTCAGCACGGAAATGAACGGTAATTTTTCTTCGGAGAGTTGTGTGAGTGCCGCACAAGTTTTTGCCATTTGCATCAACGACAACAGGCCTTCCTGCATACGCGCGCCGCCGCTAGCAGCGAAACAGATGAACGGACATTTTTGTTCGATAGCATCGCGCACGCCACGCACAAATCGCTCACCCACCACCGAGCCCATCGAGCCGCCCATGAAGCTAAACTCGAACACCGCCACCACCACAGGAACGGTATGGATGCTGCCTTGCATCACTACCAGTGCATCGTCTTCATTCGTACTTTTTTTCGATGCAGCCAAACGATCCGAGTATTTTTTCTGGTCTTGGAATTTAAGCGTATCGATGGGCAACACCTCCGCGCCAATCTCGAAACGCCCTTCGCTATCCAGCAATGCATCGATTCGATCACGCGCTGTGACGCGATGGTGATGGCTGCACTTCGGGCAGACACCCAAGTTTTTTTCCAAGTCAGAGTGATACAACACCGCCTGACAGGATGGGCATTTGTGCCACAACCCTTCCGGGACATTCTTCTTTGCATCGCCCTCGCGGCGTTTGATTTTTGGGGGTAATAATGTTTGGAACCAGCTCATGGTAAATTCCTTTCACACGCTTAAATATTGAAAACATTTGTCCACGAAAAAATCAACAACAAACATATTGATGCCCAAAAGGTAAACGAATACAAAAAACTTTAAGTGGGGGGTTCGTGCTTTCGTGCCTTTCGTGGACAGTTTTTTATGCTCTATCGATTGCCAGTCTTAATTCTTTAACAAACTTGCTTACATTCGCTACAACATTTTGTTCTGTCGAGACTTCAATCACTTGCACAATGCGGCTACCCACCACCACGCCATCACACAACTTGGCAACGGCTAGCGCAGTTTCCGCATCACGGATACCAAAACCCACGCCTATCGGTAGCTTGATGTGTTTACGCAGTTGCGGCAACTTCTCTTCTATGGCAGATAAATCGATACTACCTGCACCGGTCACACCTTTGAGCGAAACGTAATACACATAGCCGCGCGCCAGTTTTGCCACCTGCTCGATACGCGCTTCATTCGTTGTTGGCGCGAGCAAAAAGATTGGTGCAATGTTGTGACGTTGCAGATGTTCAAATGCGTCGTGACTTTCTTCGGGCGGGAAATCAACCGTCAACACGCCATCCACGCCCACTTCCTCGCAACGCTTGGCAAACACTTCCCAACCCATCGCCTCGATGGGATTGCCGTAACCCATCAGCACCAACGGCGTAGTCGCATCCTGTTTGCGGAATTCCGCCACCATACCCAACACTCCTCGCAGCGTCATGCCTTGTTTCAAGGCACGCTCTGAAGCGCGCTGGATAACCGGACCATCTGCCATCGGGTCAGAGAATGGCACGCCCAATTCGAGAACATCCGCACCTGCTGCCACCAAGGCATGTAGTAACGGAACAGTTAATTGTTGAGAGGGATCGCCCGCCGTAATGAACGGAATGAGTGCTTTGCGCTGTTGTTGTTTGAGTTTATCGAAAGTGATTTGAATACGGTTACTCACAATGTAATTCCCTTAATACGGGCCACGGTATTCATGTCCTTGTCACCGCGACCGGACAGATTAACCAGCAGCACTTTATCTTTGCCCATGCTCGGTGCAATTTTGATCGCATGTGCCAAGGCGTGACTGGATTCCAGTGCAGGGATGATGCCCTCGAAACAACATAGTGCGTCAAACGCAGCCAGTGCTTCGTCATCATTAATGGCTACGTATTGCGCACGACCAATTTCTTTCAGCAGGCAATGTTCCGGGCCCACGCCAGGGTAATCCAGACCCGCAGAGATGGAGTGCGTCTCGATGATCTGGCCATTCTCGTCCTGCATCAGATTGACACGATTACCATGCAGCACACCCACTTTGGCATTTGCAGTCAGCGGTGCAGCATGTTGCCCGCTAGCAATACCATGACCGCCCGCTTCCACGCCGATAATTTGCACGCTTGGCACTTCGATGTAAGGATGAAACAGACCAATCGCATTCGATCCGCCGCCCACGCATGCAATCACAGCATCGGGCTGACGACCAATCATTTCGGTCATCTGCACCTTGGCTTCATTGCCGATGACGCACTGAAAATCGCGTACCATCATCGGATACGGATGCGGCCCCGCCGCCGTACCAAAAATGTAAAAGGTGTTCTCGACGTTAGTCACCCAATCGCGTATCGCCTCGTTGCACGCATCTTTCAATGTCTTAGAACCGCTCTCCACGGGAACAACTTTCGCGCCCAGCAGCTTCATGCGGAACACGTTAGGTGCTTGACGCTGAATATCTTCCGCGCCCATATACACGATGCACTCCATGCCAAAGCGCGCCGCCACCGTGGCCGTCGCCACACCGTGCATACCTGCCCCAGTTTCAGCGATGACGCGCTTTTTGCCCATGCGTTTGGCAAGCAATGCCTGACCAATCGCATTATTGATCTTGTGCGCACCGGTGTGATTAAGGTCTTCGCGCTTCAGGTAAATCTGGGCACCACCCAAATCATCGGACAAACGTTTGGCATGATAAATCGGACTGGGCCGACCGACGTAGTGTTTCAGTTCGTAAGCGAATTCAGCCTTGAATTCGGGATCATCGCGGAAGCGCAAATATTGCTGGCGCAATTCCTCCACAGCTGGGATGAGCGTTTCCGCCATGTAAATGCCGCCGAACTGTCCGAAGTGGCCGGTGCTATCTGGAAAGTTGTACATCTGATTACTTGGCATCTGCTCGTTTAACCTCGTTGATAAACGCGGCAATTTTCGCCGCGTCTTTAATTCCCTTGCTGATCTCCACGCCACTGGATACGTCCACCGCGTAAGGCTGCACTTGTTTGATTGCCGCAGCGACATTTTGCGTATCCAGGCCACCGGACAAAATCACGGGAATCGGCATGTGCTTGGGGATGAGCGTCCAATCGAATGTCGCGCCTGTCCCACCCTGAATACCTTCAACATGCGCATCCAGCAACAAACCTTGCGCGCTCGAAAAATCGGACGCGCATTGTAACAAATCTACCCCCGCTTTAACGCGGATCGCTTTGAGATACGGCTTATTGAACTGCGCGCAAAACTCCGGCGTTTCCTCGCCGTGAAATTGCAGCGTGTCCAGCGGCACATGACGCAACACCGTTTGCACCTCTGCAACGGTAGGATTAACAAACAGCCCGACGATGTTGACAAATGGCGGCACGGCATGTGCCAGATGCACGGCTTGAGGAATCGTCACATTACGCGGACTGGCTTCGTAAAAAACCAACCCCAGCGCATCTGCCCCATGTTGCACAACGGTGCGCACATCCTCAACGCGAGTGATGCCGCAAATTTTTATTCGAGTCACAACCCCTCCTGAAATCCAGTCGCCAAGACACCTTCAAGGAAACAAGCGCGGCGCGTAAGAAGTGCGGATTTTACCGTGTTTCCAGTGGAAGGCAGAAGCTCCTTGCTTACTCTGGGGTTATCGAATTTGTTTTACCGAAGCGCGGCGACCTGTAAATCAAGCCATCAATCAATAGCTCAATTCACGAATCGTTTCTTGGATTTTCGAAAATGCTCACATTGTTGCAAGCCCTGAATGACGGCAGCAATGCTGCAAAGCGTCCTTTGGCACTTCGTGGTACAGCAAGGTTAAGATGCCTTCAGTCCGAGGAAATTACTCGCCGATGGAATACGTCTCAATACCCAGCGTTCAGTCAATAAGACGATAATCATCGTGATACCCAAAAAAGGCAACAGCACACCCAGCACCACCATGATGCCGATCAAGCCGTAAGCCAACTTTGGCGAAGCCTGAGTGGGGCTGGGCGCACCCAGCGTGCCGGGGGAACGTCGCCGCCACCACAACACCACAGAGCTGACTATCATCAACAGCAAGCCCAACGCAGTGAATACACCCAAGAGTTGGTTGAGCCAGCCAAACAACTGCCCTTCATGGATAGCGATACCGTAGCCGATGATGCGATCCAACAAAGGTTTGTCCGCGAAATTTTTCCTGGACTTAATTTCACCCGTGGCGGCATCCAGCGTCAGGTTAACGCGTAATGGTCGATTTTGCGCATCCGAGCGTGCCGTCCAATCCGTTGCTGAACCGCCCGCCCAACTCGGTAATTTTTTGGACGGCGGCGAAATCAATATGGGCGGTGCCAAATTCAACGGCTGCACGGTGGCAATCAAACGATCCAGCGTGCTGTAATCCACTTTAGGCTTGGGTGATGCAGCAGGCGTACCAATATGATTATGATTATGATTATGATCAGCATGAGAATGGCCGTGATCCGCATGTTCATCGCCGACGGCCTTATCTTCAGTCACGGGCGTATTCATCAACTTTCTGTCGGCCAATTCGGAAGAGCGTCCCGTTGTCCAATCCTGCTGCACTTTTTGAACTGCCCCGATTTGGCGCACTTCTTTCAACAATCCGCCCCAGGATTTTGCCCAAGGCAAGCCTGAAATCAGCAAAAACAATACAAAGAACGAAATCCACAAACCTGTCACAGCATGCAAATCGCGCCAGAACACCCGCTGGCCTCTATCCAAACGCGGATAAACAATGCCCGCTAAATTGCTGGTATTTCTTGGCCACCACAAATACAAGCCCGTTATAAACATCACAATTGCCCATGATGCCGCCAACTCAACGAGGTTAGAGCCTCGATCGCCCAGCAACAAATCGCCGTGTATGCGATGCACGACCTTCATCAAACGCCAATCCTCTTCCTCCTTTTGCAAAATCTCCAGTGTTTCTGGATGCACAGTGACACGGAATTTCTCTACACCACTGCCCACAAAAATATGCACCGCAGATTGCGGCGATTCGGGTAATTCGTAAGAATTGAGTTTAGATCCCGGCACGGCGGCAAGCGCGGCCATCACATGCTCCTCGGCGGTTGCTCGATTACCTGTGATGGAGAGGTTGTTATACGGCTGATTGAAACTCGCCTCGACTTGCGGCTTGAACAAATATATCGCGCCCGTGATGGAAAGTACTAGAACAAACGGAATGCAAAACAACCCTGCATAAAAATGCCAACGCCAGACTGCGCCGTACCCTGGCCAACCACGCTTCGCATCTTCAACTTTCACGTTCATTCACTACCCTCACAGTAACCGTTAAGCTATCAATAATCGTATTTCACACCTGCATAATAGGTGCGTTGCGGGTACGGATTCGGATTCACATAATACTTAAAGTCCCCAAGATTGTTGATGCCCAGTGAAGCCGACCAATGTTTTGACACCTTATAGTTTGCCTTAACGTCAAACACACTGTAATGACTGACCGCACCATACACATCCGGATTGGGATCGTTGTATTGGTTGGTTGTCGTGTTGAACAGCCCATTGTGTTGTCGGCCACTGAAGCGATAACTCAACGTGTATGCCAACTTATCAGATGGACGATACGTTCCCACCAAGGTGGCGCGCCAATCTGGAATACGCGGTTGATCCGTCCCCACCAAGCCGGGAGCTTGCGCATTCGCCGTAATTTTTGAACGCGTGTAAGTCACGCTGCCGGAAAAATCAAAACCCTGCATCAACAAATCGTTTAACTCCATTGCCGCCTCTACGCCATAGGTGCGTACCTTATCAACGTTCTGTACGCTGGCAATGGTATAGCCCGCCAAGGCCGGGTCTAAGCCGGGCAAGGTTGTAATATCCGTCTGACTAATCAATGCGTCACGTTTTTCTTCACCAAACAAAGAAGTACGCAACACCCCTTTTGCTAAAAACTTTTCCGCGACCAACTCCCAAGAATTAACTGACTCCGGTTTTAGGTTGGCATTGTTCCTGACGGTGTTATACGGAGCTGGCAAGGTGGTAAAACTGGTCAATGTTGTTCCACCCGCATTTTTAATGGTGAGGTTTGCAAACAACTCATTCACGGTCGGAAAGCGCGTACCTAAACCGTAAGATCCGCGCAGTGCGACATCTTGTCTGGCCTGATATAAAACAGACACCTTGGGAGAGATGGCGTTTTTTGAGCTATCTGGATAAGTGGTCGTATTATTTTTTCCTTCAGAGGCTTTCCAGCTTTCCAAACGAACCCCTGCCACCAATTTCAAAGCGGGGTTCAGTTGTATAGCATCCTGCGCATACAATGCCTGCGTTTCAGTTTTTCCTCTGGATGTCGCCGTCGGCGCGCCGACTATCGCGCTGGTCAACCAGCTTCCCGCAGCAAGATTAAACGTGTCTGTTTTCAAATTATAGCTATCGGAATGTGCGCCAAAACTGACTTGGTGCATCCCTTCATGATTATTACCACTGGGTCGCCAATCACCCCGTACATCAAGGTTGCGCCAACCCGTTCCATCGGCTTGCGAGATTGTTCCAGCATTCAAAGAATCCGCGCTGGAAGTCGTGCCAGAAGTTGCACCGGATGTGCGAGTTTCCTCTTTATTTTGCCTGAATAGACTGGCAATTAGTTCCCAATCCCAAGTGCCACCGGTATCTGACTTAACTGAAAGGCCGTGCATATAATGTTCGCTTTCCGCTCGGCTGGTGGGCGGGGCGGTGACGGTATATTGGACACCATCAATCAAAACAAATGGAACAGACCCACCTGTGCCATAAATCGTATTTCCACTGGCATCGCGTAAATAGCTGTCGCCTGTTTTATCAGCAGTATTCTGCCAAATCCCCAAAGTATAACTGGCGCGTAGTGTGGGTGAAATATCGTAAGCCACTTTGATTTTGCTATTGTCTTGCAGGCTATGATCCGCGCCCGATGCGGCAGTAATAACCCGCGGGTTATTACCTGTATCAATATCACTATGTGCACCTGTAACCACTGTACCTGTTGTACCGGTTTTTTTGGCAGCGGCAACAAATGTCATCGGATGCCCATAGTTATCCAAATGATCCGCATTTACCCACCACGACCATTTGCCCGCCCTGTTGCCTAAAGACATCGCGCCATGAACCCCGGTGAAGTCTTGGTTTGTGCCGTACTCTTGGTATCGCTGACCAAACATATCAAGCTTCACTTGTGCTTCTAATTTGTTCGGCATGTGCGTGGTGATATTCACCACCCCGCCCGCTGAATTACCGGGATATAAGGCCGAGTATGGGCCATACATCACATCGACACGGTCGATTTCATTCGGCGACACCATGCCCCACCGCGGTGCAGTGCTAAAACTGTTGTTGAGGAAATTGGAAAGTAATAAACCATCAGCATACACGGTGGTTTGCGCACTCGAAGTTGAACTGTTTACACGCATCACCAGAACACCATTCACGTCACCAATGTAACGTTCACGCACATGCACACTGGGCAAATACTGGAGCGTACCTGCCGAAGTTACCGTGTTGATTGTTTCGTCAATCTGCTTGGCGGTTACGCCCGCCGATGTATTCGGTGCATTGGCTGGCACAGCAGGTTTTTCACCCTTGATCACCATCTCGTCCAACTGCACCTCTTCAGTGTTTTGATTCTCATCTGCCGCATAAGTCGCGTTCATCACACTAATAAACACACAGCTCAGGGTAAATAATTTTTTGTTTAATAACCGCTTTGCCATTTCAACTTCTCCTCACGTTTTATGATTCAACAATTTGTAAAACGCGCGGACACTAGCATCAAAAAATTAGCTTGGGAATGCGACATATTGTCGCACCCTCTAGTTTATTGGGTTGGCGAGAAGGCCTTGAGAAAAATCACCCAAAATATCGCACACAGATGCGAGCAAATCTTGTTATGAGAGCACTAATTGATCCAACATAAAGGTAGTACCTCATACCTGCGAAGGTGTGTATCTAGTGGTGCAAATCTCACCAATATTTTTGTGCTGTATTACATGCTGATCCAGAATGGCGGCAGTAGTATTGCCTATGCGCCGAATCAATAGCACTCGGCAAATCGAAGCACACTTGAGTGAAATGACGATTAGCCAACACTTCCCAAGTTAGCCTTGACTTATAAAGGGCTATATGAGCTTGCATCACTAACCCTTTGATGTTAATCTGAATAGCGTACATAAAAACATAAGGGGCTCGCGTGTTGAAATTTCCGCTGAAAACACTTTCAATTTTCGCTTGTTTTGCTTGGTCAGGACTGGCTCTCGCCGTTGGAATGGGTGGCATCAATGTGACTTCCAGTTTGGGCGAGCGGCTCAAAGCGGACATTGGTCTGGTTGCGGTAACCAAGGCAGAAAAAACCAGTTTGGTCGCCCGATTAGCCTCCCCGGATTCCTACAAAAACGCAGGGCTTGAGTATCCCTACAACAATAAATTCAAATTTGATATTGCTAACCGTGCCAACGGTGAGCCTTATCTTAATGTGAGCAGTGCGCAGCCAGTAAACGACCCCTTTGTAGTGTTATTGGTGGAACTCAATTGGGCTTCCGGCAGATTGGTTCGTGAATATACTTTCTTGCTTGACCCTCCCGGTTACGTGGTTGAACAGCCCGTATCGGTGGATGTGGCAACCGTTGCACCTGTCGCACAAGCCGAGCCAGAAATTACAACGATTGAGCCGGAACCTGTGGCAGAAGCAGCCCCCATCAAAGAGGTTGCAGCAGAACCCGTTGCGCCACCCGCAGAAGAGCCTGCGGCAGCCAAACCGGCAGCCGAACCCGTTAAGCCCGCGCCTGTGAAATCTGCCACGCCCGTTGGTAAATTTGATATTGCCCCAACAAAAACAGTACCCGCCAAGACCAGCGCAACTACCGATTCTTACAAGGCTCAGCGCGGCGACACTTTAGCCAAAATTGCGTCTGAAGAAGTATCCAGCTCGCTCAGTCTTGAGCGTACTCTGGTGGCGTTATATCGTGCCAACGCGAACCAGTTTGACGGTCAAAACATGAACCGTCTGAGCGTCGGCAAAACATTGCGTTTGCCTACCGAGCAGGAAATCCGCGCGGTGACGCAAGCCGACGCGATTACCGAAATTCGCGCACAGGCAAAAGACTGGAATGCTTACCGTCAGCAACTCGCCAGCGCGGCCACAGCCGGCACTCAACCTCAATCAACCCAGCAAGTGGCAACAGGAAAAATCAACAGCTCCGTTGCAGACAAAGCACCCGTGGCAAAGGAATCGGCCAAAGAGGTTCTAAAATTATCCAAAGGTGAAGCACCCGGAGATAAAGCTTCATCAACAGCAGGCGGAAAAATCGCGAGCGCAAAAGAACAGAAAAATGCGGCCAAGGAAGAAGAAATTGCTCAAGCCAAAATTTTGAAAGAAGGGCAAGCTCGTGCTGCCGCGCTGGAAAAAAATCTGAAGGATATGGAAAAGCTCGCACAACTTAAACTCGAGGCGGCAGCACTGGCCAAAAAGCAAGAGCCAAGTGTGGCCGAACCGCAGACCATTGCAGCGAGCGCGGTGGCAGCCGTAGAAGCCGCAAAAAAAATGCCAACACCCAAGACCAAAACAGCCGAGCCTGAGCCGTCATTGCTCGATACCGTACTGTCTGAGCCGACTTATTTGGCTGCGGGTGGAGCGGGATTGGCAGGCTTACTGGGGCTGGGATGGTTTGCAGCGCGGCGTAGAAAAGCGAATGCTTTTACCGATGAAACGGATTCGCCAGTAGATTTTGGCTCGGTAACGGACAATATGGCAGCACCCGTTTCCCCTTCTCCTGATACGGGTGATTTTACTCAAGAGATGCAGGCTCAAACATCGGTGATTCAAAAGCCAGAGGAAGTTGATCCGATCAGTGAAGCTGATTTATTTTTGAATTTTGGGCGCGACACACAGGCTGAGGATATTCTCAAAGACGCACTCATCAACACACCAAGCAACCACAAAATTCATCTCAAGTTGCTGGAAATTTATGCCAAACGCAACGATTTAAATTCGTTTGAGAATATTGCCCGTCAGTTGCAGGCTCTGGGAAATGAAGCCGCTTTTAACCAGGCAGCAGACATGGGGCGCGGCATTGATCCAAGCAATCCTTTGTACAGAGGTGCGCCAGGACTGGAAGATGCGAGCAGCGCGACCATGCGCGCCCCTTCGTTTGCCGCTGCAGCGGAAGCAACAAAGCCGTTGGACGTGGATTTTGACTTGGGTGCAGAACCAACGGGCAAGTTTGTTGCCGCGCCAGAACAGGACTTTTTGGTAGAGCCCCCCAAAGCGGCGACTCCACCCACCGAATCGGAAAATGAAAATTCGGGAGGACTAAATTTAGACCAGATGATTTTTGATGTCACGGGCAGTCATCCCACCATGGAAATGGGTCATACTCCCGAACCGACACCGGAAATCGCCAAGGTAGAAGAAATGGAGTTCACGTTGGATTTACCCACCGAACCCGTTACCCAACCCCTGCCTGACATCAGTCCTGTAACAAGTGGGGCGAAGATTTTGGACCTGGGCGGTAATATTATAACCAGCCCAGCGCAACCAGACACTCAGGGTGCACAATGGCAAGAAGTTGCAACCAAGCTCGATTTGGCAAAAGCGTATCAAGAGATGGGCGATGATGCTGGTGCGCGCGAAATACTGGAAGAAGTGTTACGCGAAGGGGATGTGGGACAACGTGAGGTCGCTCAAGACCTGATTCGTAAAATCGCGTAATTTTCATGCCCGCATCGCACGGCGGCTCATTTTTCAGAGCCGCCGTTTTTATTTTTGAGCGAGGAATTATGAGTCTTCACCCTGCCACGCAAATTGTCACGTGGTGTGTACTGGTTGTGATAATGCAGCGATTGCCCATTAACGCGCTGCTGATTGTGAGTGCCTTCATTTCGCTGGCTGCATGCGTGCTGTCCAAAAATCAATTTTTTCAACTGCTGAGCCGCACCCGCTGGGTGATGGTTTCCCTGTTGTTGATCTATGCCTACAGCATACCGGGGCAACCCATCTGGGCAACGTTGGGGATATTCAGCCCCAGCTGTGAAGGATTATTGGACGGGCTGTTGCAACTTGCCAGATTATTGTCTTCATTGGCGGGGTTAGCGTACCTGTTGCATTGTTTGGGCAGAACACAATTAATCGCCGGGCTTTATACCTTGTGCACCCCGTTGCGCTGGCTGGGCTTGTCACGCGAGCGTCTGTCGGTACGGCTCGCACTGACGTTGCATTATGCAGAGATGGCCATGTTGAATCGAAGCAACAATTGGAAAGATCATCTGAACAGCATGTTTGAATTTCATCACGAACCCTCCGGACAACTTGAACTGCCTGCCTATCAGTTTTCAATGTGCGACGTACTGTTAATAACCGGATTAGTTTCGATGGTGTGGTGGGCATTACGATGAGAATCGCGTTGGGCATTGAATACGACGGCAGTCCTTATTGCGGCTGGCAAAGCCAAGCAGATGGCATAACCGTGCAAGACACTTTGCAGGCCGCATTGGGTGAAATTTCGGGCGAGCCGATTGGAGTGATTGCCGCAGGTCGCACCGATACGGGCGTACATGGCATTGAGCAGGTGGTGCATTTTGACACACAAGCGAACCGACCTTTGCAGGCGTGGGTGCGGGGTGCAAACGCCCTGCTACCAAACAGCATCAGCGTACTATGGGCACATAATGTGTCGGATGAATTTCATGCGCGATTTTCCGCGCAAGGCCGCAGCTACCGTTATCTGTTGTTAAATCGCGCCGTGCGTCCCGCGATACAAGCAGGCAAGGTTGGCTGGTATCACGCTCCGCTTAATGTGGAATTCATGCAACAGGCCGCGCAAAGTCTGCTTGGCACACATGATTTCAGCGCGTTTCGTGCATCACAATGCCAGGCGAAATCTCCCATCAAACAGTTGCATCAACTCGACATTCATCGGGTGGGAGACATGCTTACTTTTGATGTCGGCGCGGATGCTTTTCTGCACCACATGGTGCGCAATATCGTCGGATGCCTGATGTATGTGGGCAACAGCAAATACCCCGTCGAATGGCTGACGGACGTACTGAACAGCCGGGATCGCAAACTGGCCGCTCCCACCTCCTCGCCGGATGGTTTGTACCTGCGGAAAATTCAGTACGATGCAAAATGGGCCTTACCCCAAAAGGAGTCTGAATTCGATGTTGCACCATATCAGTAATGGCTATAATATTGGAGTTTCTAGGTTTTAAGGAAACGCTCCCACGATTGCTATTAATTTCCAACTCACAACTCAAGGAGAGCTACATGAAAACACTGATTGCATTGGTATGTTTGGGCTTCGCTTTTATCGTTTCCGCACCCGCCTTTGCCGGCGCGCAGCAAGAAAAAATGAAGGGCTGTAACAAAGAAGCCAAGGGCATGAAGGGCGATGAGCGCAAAGCATTCATGAGCAGCTGTCTAAAGGGCTAAGTTACGCTTTAACCTGATAATAAAACGCGCCACAAGGCGCGTTTTTCGTTTCAACAACAGCAACAACAGGAACCGTCTCAATTTTTTTGACAACTTGAAAAATTGAAAGCGGTTGTCAGTTAGAAGATCAAGAGGGTGTTTATACAACCAGTTATTTCACTATTTTTGTACTCAAACGCAACGGGCTATGGATAGCCCAGCCAAACCTGTCCGCGCAGTTGTAGCACAATTGCCCGTGGCGGAATTGAATCCAAGCCGCAAATACTCGCCAAGATCAAATAGTTTTTATAAACTGTTAAGCTTGTTCAGCTTCTTAACTGGGAAAATGAGATCGATGACTCCTCGGATACTATCGATACAACAAACAGGAATTTGAAATGCCGGAACTAAAAGTCTTATTTGCTACTTCTGAGATCGCACCGTTAATTAAAACAGGAGGCTTGGCGGATGTGAGTGCTGCCCTGCCCCTTGCTTTGCGCGCGGCTGGTGTGGACGTGCGGGTTCTGTTACCCGGCTACACACAGGTGTTGGCTCAATTGGGCGAATGCGAAACTATCGCCACGTTTGATGCGCTTGGCAAGTTTCCTGCCGCGCGCTTATTGTCTGCCACGATGGTTAATAATTTGCCGTTGTTGGTGCTGGATTGTCCGGGTTTGTATCAACGCGAAGGTGGTCCCTATCAGAATGCAAGCGGTCAAGACTGGTCGGATAACGCACTCAGGTTTGGCTTATTGTCCAAAGTTGCAGCGGTATTGGGCAGTGATGAATCACCCTTGTCGTGGCATCCCCATCTAGTGCATTGCAACGACTGGCAAACCGGACTTACACCAGCATATTTGCATTTTTCACAAGGTGCTGTGCCAAGTGTAATGTCAATTCACAACTTGGCTTTTCAAGGAAACTTCCCTCCGACTGCCGTTGCCGAATTGCAGTTGCCCCCCGCGTGTTATGCGATGGAAGGAGCGGAATTTTATGGTCAACTATCGTTCTTGAAAGCAGGTTTGGTTTTCGCGAATCACATTACCACCGTCAGCCCAACTTATGCGAAAGAAATTCAGCAACCGGAACTGGGCTTTGGTATGCAAGGTCTGTTGACGGCGCGCAACGACCATCTGACAGGCATACTGAACGGTGTGGATACCCATGAATGGAATCCTGCTGCGGATAAATTTCTGAAGCGCGCTTACGATGCTGAAAACTTGCCTGGCAAGGCTGAAAACAAAGCTTTGCTGCAATACCGCATGAGATTGAAAGTTGACCCAACTGTGCCGCTACTCGGCGTAGTCAGTCGTTTCACCCATCAAAAGGGCCTGGATTTGCTGCTGGAGATTGTCCCTCAATTAACCGAATTACCCGTACAACTGGTCATGCTGGGCAGCGGTGATGCGGCTATGCAAAGCGCGGCGCAGGCATTATCCAAACGCTATGCGGGCATCGTTGGCGTACAGGTGGGTTTTAACGAAGGTTTGTCACATCTGATTGAGGCGGGTGTGGACATGTTCATCATGCCATCACGCTTTGAGCCATGCGGGTTAAACCAGTTCTATAGCCAACGTTACGGCACCCCCCCTATTGTCCATTTCACGGGGGGATTGGCGGACTCCGTCGTCGATTGCACCGAAACCACAATCAAAAATGGCTCTGCAAGCGGCTTTTCATTCAGTGAAATGACGACAGAAAACCTTTTCTCCACTATTCAACGTGCGGTAAATCTATATCATCAACCACAGCAGTGGCGAATGCTGCAAAGAAATTGCATGTCGAAAAACTTTAGTTGGGAAGTCAGTGCGGCAGCGTATCGAAATGTATATACGGAAGTGATGGAGCGGAGTCGGTTAGGAGAAGAACTGACGGCCTGAGCAATGAAAAAATCTTGCAGGCTGAGGCAAAACCAGTTTGCGATATTTTGGATACCTCGCCACGCACTGCTTAATATTTCCCCAAGCCTTCCGAAGAACTTGCTCACACACAGTAACGGTCTAATCGTTTTGAGCACAAGCCGCTTTACGGTATCATTGCGCCCCTATGACCAAGTATATTTTTATCACGGGCGGGGTGGTTTCTTCTTTGGGGAAAGGCATCGCTGCTGCTTCGCTTGCCGCCATTCTGGAATCGCGCGGGCTGCGCGTGACCATGCTCAAGCTCGATCCCTATATCAACGTCGATCCCGGCACCATGAGTCCGTTTCAGCACGGTGAGGTATTTGTTACCGAAGACGGCGCGGAAACCGATTTGGATTTGGGGCACTACGAGCGCTTCATTTCCGCAAAGATGCGCAAAGCCAACAATTTCACCACCGGACAGATATACGAAAGCGTGATCCGCAAAGAACGTCGCGGTGAATATCTGGGCAAGACCGTGCAGGTGATTCCGCATATCACCAATGAAATACAAGCCTTTGTTGAGCGCGGTGCAGCGGCATATCACGGGGATAAAGCCGATGTGGCGATCGTTGAAATTGGCGGTACTGTGGGTGACATCGAGTCACTGCCCTTCCTTGAAGCTGCACGTCAAATGGGGCTGCGCATGGGACGCAATCAAGTCGCTTATGTGCATTTGACATTAGTGCCTTACATCGCCACGGCGGGCGAATTAAAAACCAAGCCCACCCAACACAGCGTGCAAAAGCTGCGAGAGATCGGTATTTTCCCGACAGCGTTGTTATGTCGTGCGGACAGACCAATACCCGATGATGAGCGCGCGAAAATTTCGCTGTTTGCCAACGTGCGTGAAGATGCCGTAATTTCAATGTGGGATGCCGACAGTATTTACAAAATTCCGCAAATGCTCAATGAACAAGGGTTGGATCGCATTGTATGCGAAGAATTGAAACTGGATTTACCACCTGCCGATTTGTCGGTGTGGGCGAAGCTGGTAGCAGCACTGCAAAACCCCAAACATCTAATCACCATTGGCATGGTGGGCAAATATGTCGATCTGACTGAATCATACAAATCGCTGATTGAAGCGTTACGCCATGCTGGCATCCATACCGACACCAAAGTGAATATCGAATACATCGACTCGGAAGTCTTGGAAACATCGGGGGTTAAAAGTCTCTCGCACTTCGATGCGATCCTTGTTCCTGGCGGGTTTGGCGTGCGCGGCACAGAGGGAAAAATCGCCGCGATTCGTTATGCGCGCGAAAATAAAATTCCTTACCTCGGTATTTGTTTGGGAATGCAGCTTGCGGTAATCGAATATGCGCGTCACGTGGCGAATATGGAGGATGCAAACAGCACCGAATTTAACATGGAGTCGGAACATCCTGTCGTGGCGCTGATTACCGAGTGGCTGGACAGAGACGGCAAAATTGCCAAACGCAACGCGGATTCAGACGTGGGCGGTACAATGCGCTTAGGTTCGCAACGCTGTCCGATTAAAGCCGGGACAATGGCGCAAACTATTTATGGCGACGAGGTCAATGAGCGTCGCGTCGATGCCGTCGATCAGTGTGTGAAGCGCGACCTCACCCTCCAGGATGTCGTTCGTCAAGGTGATACTATGCTGGCCGAGCTCTGCCTGCAGGCGACTCATCAGCTTGA
>CAZSPN010000015.1:27525-27898 GCA_964608835.1 uncultured Gallionella sp. | reverse complement strand
ATTATGTTCCCGCCCTGGAAAACGCCGGCTTGGTCATTTCGGCGCGCACACCGTCAGAAGATTTACCCGAAATGATGGAGCTGCCGCAATCTGTGCATCCGTGGTTTGTCGGTGTGCAGTTCCACCCCGAATTCACCTCCACCCCGCGTGCCGGGCATCCCTTATTTACAGCCTTTGTGCAAGCCGCGTTACAACGTCAGTCGGCAAATTCCAAGCAGAAAGTGGCAGCATGAAATCATTGATTTGTCATTCCCGCGCAGGCGGGAATCCAGCAAGAACAAAAGCTCCACGTAGCGGACAAAACCTCGGAGTTGTACCGCTTCGCGGGGTGTCATCTAATCATCTGGATTTCCGCCTGCGCGGGAATGACACA
>CAZSPN010000015.1:15955-27515 GCA_964608835.1 uncultured Gallionella sp. | reverse complement strand
TGCGCGAATGGAAAATTTGAGATGAAGCTCTGTAATTTCGATGTCGGTTTAGATCGCCCGCTATTTTTAATCGCAGGGCCGTGTGTGATTGAGTCGCAGCAAATGGCGATCGATACCGCAGGCAGATTGCAAGAGATTTGCCGCGAATTGACCATTCCGTTCATCTACAAATCTTCGTATGACAAAGCCAATCGCAGTTCCGGAAAATCATTTCGCGGTTTTGGCATCGACGCGGGGTTAAAAATTCTCTCTGAGGTAAAAGCACAACTTGGCTTGAATATTTTGACCGATGTGCATAGCATCGAAGAAATTGCGCAAGTGGCATCCGTGGTGGATGTGCTTCAAACCCCTGCGTTTCTTTGCCGCCAGACCGACTTCATTCACGCTGTGGCGAAATGTGGTCGTCCCGTGAATATCAAAAAGGGACAATTTTTGTCGCCTTGGGATATGAAGAATGTAGTCGATAAAGCGCGTGAAGCAAGCGGTGCGGACAACATCATGGTGTGCGAACGCGGCGCATCATTTGGCTATAACAATCTGGTGTCGGATATGCGTTCGTTGGCGGTGATGCGCAACACAGGCTGTCCGGTGGTATTTGATGCCACGCATTCGGTGCAGTTGCCGGGCGGTCAGGGCACAGCTTCGGGCGGGCAGCGTGAATTCGTTCCCGTATTAGCACGAGCAGCAGTCGCAGCGGGTGTGGCTGGGGTATTTATGGAAACACATCCCAATCCCAGTCAGGCATTATCAGACGGTCCGAATGCCTTCCCACTAGGGCATCTCAAGACATTGTTGCAAACACTTAAAGTGCTGGATGCAACGGTTAAGCAGCAAGGTTTGATTGAAGAATCAGTTGATTTGAAAAACGTTTAGTACAGAGAAGAAGGAAAAGTAATGAGTGCAATTGTAGATGTCATCGCCCGCGAGATTCTGGATTCCCGTGGTAACCCAACCGTAGAGGCGGACGTGCTGCTGGAGTCCGGAGTAATGGGACGTGCCGCCGTGCCGTCCGGTGCGTCCACCGGTGAAAAGGAGGCGATTGAGTTGCGCGATGGCGACAAGCAACGCTATCTCGGCAAGGGCGTGTTACAGGCGGTGGAATATGTGAATACCGAAATCGCCGAAGCAATTATCGGCTTGGATGCTGCGGAACAATCTTTCATCGACCAGACCATGATTGATCTGGATGGCACAGAAAACAAATCGCGCCTTGGTGCGAATGCCATTCTGGCGGTGTCGATGGCGGTGGCGCGTGCGGCAGCGGAAGAAAGCGGCTTGCCGCTATACCGCTACCTGGGGGGATCGGGCAAGATGCAGATGCCCGTGCCGATGATGAATATCATCAACGGTGGCGCACATGCCAACAACAATATCGACATGCAGGAATTCATGATTATTCCGGTTGGCGCACCCACCTTCCGCGAAGCCGTTCGTTATGGTGCGGAAGTGTTCCACGCGCTGAAAAATTTGATCGATAAAAAAGGCATGCCCACGACAGTGGGCGACGAAGGTGGATTCGCGCCTAACTTGCCTACCAATGAAGCGGCATTGCAACTGATTGTGGAAGGTATCGAGGCAGCAGGCTATGTACCGGGCACAGATGTGGCGATTGGCATTGATTGCGCGGCTTCCGAGTTTTACAAAGACGGTTTGTATCATCTCGATGCCGAAGGCTTGCATCTCACCTCCGCCCAGTTTGTGGATTATCTCGCCAACTGGGTGAACAACTACCCGATTGTGACCATCGAAGACGGCATGAGCGAACACGATTGGGGCGGTTGGAAATTGCTGACAGATCGTTTGGGTAAAGCCATCCAAATCGTCGGTGATGACGTGTTTGTCACCAACACCAAAATATTCCGCGAAGGCATCCGCCAAGGGTTAGCGAATTCCATCCTGATTAAAATTAACCAGATCGGCACATTAACCGAAACCTTTGCCGCAATCGAGATGGCGAAACGCGCGGGCTATACCGCCGTGATTTCGCATCGCTCAGGCGAGACTGAAGATTCCACGATTGCCGACATTGCAGTGGCTACAAACTCGTTACAAATCAAAACGGGTTCGATGTCCCGCTCAGATCGTATGGCGAAATACAACCAGCTATTGCGTATCGAAGAAGACCTGGGTGAAACCGCTTCCTATCCAGGACGTGAAGCGTATTACCAGTTGGATTAATTCATCACCACCGCATCGACTGATGCGGTGAGTTCAGACCATGCGAGGCATAACAATCATCCTGTTGATTCTCTTGTTGCTCTTGCAATACCCGCTGTGGCTGGGCAAAGGCAGCTGGCTCAGCGTGTGGGATTTGAACCGGCAACTGGAAAAACAGCAAGCCGATAACCGGCAAACCCAAGCCCGCAACGCTTTGTTGGATGCCGAAGTGCGGGACCTCAAGCAGGGTACGGAGGCCATAGAAGAACGTGCGCGTAGCGAGCTGAACATGATTAAGCAAGGCGAAACTTTTTTCCAGGTGATTGAAAACCCCTCTGTTCAAGCGGCCAACACACCACCCGTTTCGCCGTCCTCGTCTATTGAACCGAAGTGATTGTCCAAAATGCAAACGATCGGCAAGTATGAAATCGTCGGTGAGCTGGGTGTCGGGGCAACCAGCACCGTGTATCTTGCTGTCGATCCGTTCAGCGGTCAACAAGTCGCGATTAAGTTATTTGATTTTAAACATCTGAGTCATTCCAACACCGCCAAGGTTTTTCGCAAACTGTTGATGACCGAGGCATCGTTGGCGGGAAAGCTGACTCATCCGCATATCGTAAAAATTGTGGATGCGGTGCTGGAAGATGATTTGAATTACATGGTGATGGAATATGTGGCAGGCAGCACGCTGGAACAGTATGCCGAAGTGGATAATCTGCTGCCGATAAACACCATTGCCGGCATCACCTACAAATGTTGCAAGGCACTGGAATATGCGCAACACCAGGGTGTCATTCATCGTGACATCAAACCGGCCAACATCCTGTATTACGGTGAGAGCAACATCAAGATTTCAGACTTCGGTGCGGCAACTCTGGCTGGGAGTCAGACGACGCAAGTGTCGGGTATTGGTTCGCCCGCGTACATGTCGCCCGAACAGGTGAAGGAGCAAAAGGTATCGCATCACACCGATATCTATTCGCTGGGTGTAACGATGTATAAATTACTGACGGGCAAACTACCGTTTGATGCGAGCAACAACCACAGCATGATTTATCACATTATCAACATCGATCCGCCACCGCCCAGTTCCTACCGCCCGGAAATGCCGGAAGAGCTGGACGCGATAGTGATGCGCGCGATGGAAAAAGACATCGCCAATCGCTATCAAACCTGGCAAGAATTTGCGCAAGACTTGGTCAACTTTTCCAGCCAGATTGAAACCACTCAGGGTGAGATACTCGATACGGAAAAATTCGACATCCTGCGTGGACTGGCATTCTTCAAGAACTTTAACGATGTGGAGTTGTGGGAAGCGTTGCGCATCAGCCGTTGGAGTAAGGTGTCCGCAAACCAACCAATCTTGCGTGACGGAGAAACAGGCTGTTGTTTTTACATTGTCGCGCAGGGTTCGGTGCGTGTGTCCAAGAATGGCCGACTGTTCAATTTATTGCATCGCGGCGACTGTTTCGGCGAAATGGCACATTTGCTGGAGCGTAATTTCAAGCGCAGTACCGACGTGATCGCCAAAACAGATGGGGTGCTGATCGAAATCGACCCCGATATTCTGATGCACGCAACAACCGATTGCCGATTCCAGTTTGGCGATGCTTTTTTGCGGATGTTGATGAAACGGCTTTCCGCCGCCAATACGCGCATTTCACATTTGCTGGCATATCAAAACGAATCGGAAGAAATGGAAAAACAATGACAGATTTTAAGATCATCGATGTCACCGAATTGAACCAGATGTTGCAACAAGGCGGGTTCAAGCTGATTGATGTACGCACTGAAACAGAGGTGGCGAATGGAAAAATTGCAAGCTGCGTACACATTCCGCTGCATTTGTTGCCCCTGCGTTTGAACGAACTGGATAAAAATGCCGCCACAGTGTTCTATTGCCAGATGGGCGGGCGTTCAGCTCAGGCCGCATTCTTTGCCGCATCAAACGGATTCGCCAACGTTTACAACGTGCAGGGCGGGATCACGGCATGGCGCAACGCGGGATTACCCACAATATAGGGAGCCGGGTATGGAATTTAATGTTGAAGTCGATGCGCGCCAGTTGGCTTGCCCCATGCCGATACTGCGCGCCAAGAATGCGCTCTCAACAATGATGAGCGGCGAAGTGCTTAAGCTGGTTGCCACCGACAAAGGCGCACCGATAGACTTCGCGGTATTCTGTGAAAAAACAGGTAATCATCTGTTATCCTCAACAGAACAAAATGGCGAATTTGTATTCATGATTCGCCGTCGGTGATAACCGTCATTCCCGCGCAGGCGGGAATCCAGTTAATTGAACTGAATCCGCGAAGCGGAACAACATCAAATTTTTGTCCACTGCGTGGGATATTTTTTCTTGCTGGATTCCCGCCTGCGCGGGAATGACGGGGAAGGAGTTAACCGATCTTTTTCCGCTGTGCCTGCAACTGAACCAGCGTCGCACCGAAGTCTTCCATTCGTTTACGCTCCTGTTCCACCACAGCGGCCGGCGCGCGATCAACGAAACTGACATTACCTAGCTTGGTTTGTGTTTTTGCCACTTCACCTTGCAGGCGTGCAATTTCTTTATCCAATCTTTCACGTTCGGCGGCAATATCAATTTCCACTTTCAGCATTAACTTGAAATTACCGACGATGGATACCGGTGCGTCACCTTCTGGCAATTCAGCGACCACGTTCACTTCACTGAGTTTAGCCAGGCAGCTGATATAAGGCACGAGTGCGTTCAGCACAATTGCATCACCTGACGCAATCAACGGCACGCGTTGCGCGGGCGACAAGTTCATCTCGCTACGCAAACTACGACAAGCGGTGATGATTTCTTGCAATAAGGCAACTTGCGCGATGACCGTGCTGTCAATTTTGTTCGCGTCAGATTTTGGGTAAGTTTGTAGCATGATGCTGTCGCCTGTTTTGTTTGCCATTGGTGCAACCGACTGCCATAACTCCTCGGTGATAAATGGAATGATGGGATGTGCCAAACGCAGAATAGTTTCCAGTACGCGTACCAAGGTGCGACGTGTAGCGCTTTGTTGCGCCGGATTACCATTGGCCATTTGCACCTTGGCGAGTTCCACATACCAATCGCAATAAGTGTTCCACACCAGTTCATAAACTGTACGTGCTGCCATGTCGAAACGGTAATCGGCGAAGTGTTGCGCCATCTCTGCTTCGGCTTGTTGCAGTACGCTGATGACCCAATGGTCGGCAGCAGAAAATTCCAGTGGCAACGATTCATCCAACCCAACATCATGCCCTTCACAATTCATCAGCACGAAGCGCGTGGCATTCCACAGCTTGTTGCAGAAGTTGCGATAGCCCTCGCAGCGTTGCATGTCAAACTTGATGTCGCGTCCCGGTGAAGCCAGCGATGCAAAAGTGAAGCGCAACGCATCCGTGCCGAACGCAGAGATGCCCTCTGGAAATTCTTTGCGGGTGCGCTTCTCAATTTGTTCAGCCTGCTTGGGGTTCATCAAACCTGTGGTACGTTTCCTCACCAGATCATCAAGTGAAATGCCATCAATGAGATCAATCGGGTCGAGTACGTTGCCCTTGGATTTACTCATCTTTTGACCTTCCGCATCGCGGATCAGACCATGCACGTACACATCCTTGAAAGGAATTTTGCCGGAGATGTGCTTGGTCATCATCACCATGCGTGCCACCCAGAAGAAGATGATGTCGAAGCCTGTGACCAGCACCGAAGATGGTAGATATTTTTTAACTAACTCATTCTGTGCATCGAACGGTTTGTCCATTTCCCAATCGAGCGTGGAGAACGGCCACAGCGCGGAGGAAAACCACGTATCCAGCACGTCATCATCGCGTTTCAGATTACCTGCATAGCCATCTTTAGCGGCGATTTGCTTGGCTTCGGTTTCGTCGTGCGCGACATACGCCTTGCCGTTATCACTATACCAGGCGGGAATCTGATGTCCCCACCACAGTTGGCGCGAGATGCACCAATCCTGAATGTTGTTCAGCCATTGGTTGTAAGTGTTCACCCAATTTTCAGGGTGGAATTTGATCTCGCCAGATGAGACACATTCCAAAGCCTGCTCGGTGATGCTCTTACCGCCATCGCCCGCTTTACTCATAGCAACAAACCATTGGTCGGTGAGCATCGGCTCGATGACCACGCCAGTACGATCACCGCGCGGCACTTTAAGTTTGTGTTTTTCAACCTTTACAAGAAAAGCGTCCTTCTCAAGGTCTTCGACGATTCGTTTCCGCGCATCAAAGCGGTCGAGACCGTGAAATTTTTTGGGGATTATGGATGCAACGCTGGCTCCTTGGAGTGGTTTGCTGTTTAACCTAACACTACCACCGGGCGATTGAGCTGCTTTGAAGTTTTGATCGAAGTCATCTGTTGATGATGACTTAATTTGACCGCCTAAAGTTAGAACACCAATAAGTCCATTTTCTGGCATAGCACGGAATGCCCCGCTTTCATGATGGCGTTGCCAGACGGCATAATCGTTAAAGTCATGAGCGGGCGTAACTTTCACTACGCCGGTACCAAATTCCTTATCGACATACTCGTCTGCAATAATCGGAATGTTACGCTCGCACAATGGCAGTTTTACTGCCTTGCCTATGAGGTGTTTATAGCGTTCATCCTCAGGATGCACCATCACTGCCACGTCACCGAGTATGGTCTCAGGGCGCGTGGTGGCGACAGTAAGGTGAGTCAGTCCGTGCAAGCTATCCACCTCGCAAAGCGGATAACGGATGTGCCACATGAACCCATCTTCTTCTTCCTGCACCACTTCTAAATCGGAAACCGCTGTGCCGAGTTTTACATCCCAGTTCACCAGCCGTTTGCCGCGATAGATCAGGCCTTCGTTATAAAGACGCACAAACGTTTCGGTGACGGTTTTGTTCAACGCAGGATCCATCGTAAAGCGTTCGCGTGACCAATCGGGCGAGGTGCCGAGGCGGCGCATTTGTTGGGTGATAGTGTTACCGGATTGCTCCTTCCACTCCCACACTTTTTCCAGAAACTTCTCGCGGCCTAAGTCGTGACGTGTGATGTTCTGCGAATTTAACTGGCGCTCCACCACGATCTGCGTGGCGATACCCGCATGGTCAGTTCCGGGTTGCCATAGGGTGTTATCACCCTTCATGCGGTGGTAACGCGTGAGCGTGTCCATCAAAGTCTGGTTGAAGCCGTGCCCCATATGCAATGTGCCGGTAACATTGGGCGGCGGTAATTGAATGCAGAAATTTTCGGTTTTGTTAGCGTCGAGTCCTGCTTGGAAATAACCCGATACTTCCCACTTGGGATACCAATGCGCTTCCACATTTTTTGGTTCAAAACTTTTGGCGAGTTCGTTATTTTTTTTATGTTCCATGATGCGATTCATGCGGCGTGTAATGTCGAGGGGCGCGATTATAGCAAGGCTCGCTGTTTCTTCGATGCTGCCACGATCATCTCTCCATGCCACTACCCTCCGCACTCACAAACACACCGCTCTGAAAACACTCTGGTTTTAATCAAGGGTATAATTCAAAAAGTGCGGCAGCTTTTAGCATGCAAGCCTTACCTAACCTAGACTTAAGGAACTCATCTTGGAACTTTCCAAACGCGTAAAGGCTATCAAGCCCTCCCCTACTCTTGCTGTGACGGCTCGCGCGGCGAAGCTAAAAGCGGAAGGCAAAGATATTATCGGACTGGGTGCGGGAGAACCTGATTTTGACACCCCGCAACACATCAAAAACGCGGCCATTGCCGCGATTAACAATGGCTTTACCAAGTACACCGCCGTGGGCGGCACGCCGAACTTGAAGCAAGCAATCATCTCAAAATTCAAACGGGATAATGGGCTGGACTACACGGCAAAACAAATTTTGGTTTCCTGTGGTGGCAAACAAAGTTTCTTCAACTTGTCGCTTGCTGTTATTAATCCCGGCGACGAGGTTATTATTCCCGCACCTTATTGGGTGTCGTATCCGGACATTGTGATTATTGCCGAAGGCACACCCGTGATTGTCCAAACGGGGATTGAACAAAATTTCAAAATGACCGCCGCGCAATTGTCGGCGGCAATCACCCCCAGAACCAGAATGGTTGTAATCAACAGTCCAAGCAATCCGTCTGGCGCGGTGTATAACCCGGAAGAGCTGAAAGCATTGGGAGAGGTTTTGCGTAACCATCCCAACATCCTCATTGCATCGGATGATATGTATGAACACATTGCGCTGACTGATGTACCGTTTGTCAATATTTTGAACACTTGCCCTGATCTATATCCGCGCACCATGGTGCTGAACGGTGTGTCAAAGGCCTATGCCATGACCGGCTGGCGCATCGGTTATGCGGCGGGATCTGAGGTCATCATCACCGCGATGGAAAATGTGCAATCACAAAGCACCTCCAACCCGACCTCCATATCGCAAGTGGCTGCCGAGACTGCGTTGAATGGCGACCAAAACTGCCTCGCGCCCATGATTGCAGCGTTTCGGGAGCGTCACGCATTTGTGGTGAATGGATTAAATAAAATCGAGGGTGTAAAGTGTGTCATGGCAGGCGGTGCGTTTTATGCTTTTCCCGACATGCGTGCAGTCATAGCCAAGTTGCATCAACGCGGCACAATCAGCGCAGCGACTGACATAGCACTATCGGAATATCTGCTGGCCGGCGCGGGCGTGGCGGTCGTGCCAGGATCAGCATTTGGTAGCGAGGGTTACATTCGCTTATCGTTTGCAACTTCGATGGATAATCTGACAAAGGCCCTGGAACGACTCACAAAAGCTCTTGGCTAAGGATTCTGGCATTTGCGAGTTTAGCGCGCCATCTTCAAAGTTGGATTATCAACACTTCCCCCGATTTGCATCGGGACCGTCCCCATATTATCGCTACGCAATGCCATATCTGCTGTGATGCGCCCCGATAATTGCTGCTTGCTCACATCCAACGTGCCTTTGGCTGTCATAACACCCGCTTTAATTTTCAACTGCCTAAAGTTGTAAACGTCATTCGCATACGAGAAGTCGCTCCACAATTCATCAAAATGCGTGCGTCCGCCCGGCAAGTTTTCCTGGCTGCGTCGTGTCGCGGTTTCTACAATATCGATGCCATTAATTACACCTTTATTCATCGCTATTGAGCCATCCATCGTCGCGGCGTGGGTTAATTTCGCCAGCTCCGGTGAACTCATGCGAAAGCGCGCAGTACCCTCAACATCGCCGTTCACCCCCATACTCAAATTTTGCGAGGCGATGTTCCTGGCAGCCAGTGATCCTTCAACACTCCAGCCAGAACGCCAATCAATACGCGCCTTACCCCGCAACAGACCCTTGGCAATATGGCTTTCAATGTCTGCAATTTCCAACCCGCCACTGGTCAATTCACCCTTGGCACTGAAATCATCAAAGACCCAATTGGTAAGCAAAGGTAATGCACTCGAATGTGCCGAGAACGCGACTTTGATTTTCTCGTCTGAACTTGCATCCAAATCCAATTCCAATTTACGCCCGTTGGCATAAAGTTTGGCGGCTCTAAAAGCTCCGGATTTATGAAAATTAAACTCGCCCTCCACAGACTGGAGTTGAATGCCGTTGCCTTCCAGCTTGCTATCGCCAAGCAAAATTTTCAGAATAGGATAGGCTGGATCTGCTGCAGCATTTTTAAGCCAACCCGAAACGTCCTGCAAAGCAGCCCCGTCTATTTGCGCGCCATCCAGATCAAGGCTTCTGATTGTTTTATTTTTGGAAAGCAGCGTGACGACAGAAAAATTAACTCGCGCACGTTTCACTGTTATTTGATTGGCCTCGCCCACTGATACATCCAGTAAATCCAACCGTGGGGTGGGCAAAAATCTCCCGTCTATGGCACCGACTTGAACGGTTTTTTGTAATTTTTCCGTGAGCTTTTGTTCTATCTGCGATACCAGACCCTTGGTTGGAAACACGTAGGGGGCAATAATCAAAGTAGCCAACACCACCAATAAAAATCCAGCAAGCACCTTTCCCCAAGGAATGGGTTGTCGCCTTGCGCGACGGGAATGATAATTTTGCACGGGATGAATTTCATCCTGAGGCTGGATAATGCGCAATGAGCTTGCCTCGGCAGCCGCAATCGCCTCTTGCTCGGCAGCTGCCCACAGCCTGGCTTGCTCCTGCTCCAGATTGTTGATTTCCGATTGGGAATAAGCCGGTATATCCGCCTCTGATTTAGCCGAATCTTCAGTTACCTCTTCCACTTCAGGAGTTGTTGAAATCGGGTTGATTTGGACTTCGTCGTTAGTTTTATTGTCCGCCTGCTGCTGAACATTTTTAGCTTCGGGCTTGCCCACCACGGCTTTAATTATTTCTTCTTCAACATTAAAGCTAAAAGGCTCCAATTTGATTGTGGTTTCCCCGCCTGCTTCCACTTTATCACTTTGGCTGGCTGCGACCACATCTACCAATTTATAGACATGGTGTTCCCGTTGATGCTTGTCCTTTTGCGCGCCCTGGTAATAAAAAATATCACCGTATTTGTCGTTCAAGCGCGAAATATATTCGTGGTATGCGCGCGAAATAAAAATTTGATCCGCACCCGCAAAGCCCATCACACGCTGCGCGTCATTGATGCCGTCGCCCACCAAGTTGCTCTGACCGTTCATATCTTTCACTATGGTCACGGGGCCGATATGGATACCAATTCGAGCCTTTAGCTCAGGGTAATCATTGTGTTGATTGGCCGTCAGTGCATTGCGTATCTGCATGGCAACTTCCAACGCCTCTTCCGGATGCTGCAAAAATCCTATCGCCGCGCCGTCTCCCGTATCCAGGATCAGACGCTCACTCGCACCCAGCGACTTGAGACGGTTTGAGACTAATTGATTTAGCTGCCCTTTAACTTCCAACTGCTTGTTGACGGACAACTTGGTATAACCGACCACATCCAAAAATAACACTGTGGCACTGGTAGATCGCCCCAATGGGGTTGCGACCACTTTTGATGTATCTGCTTCTTTGCTCTGATCGGCTTCAGGCACACGCTCAGAATCCGGCAACATATCCCCTGGCGAATCGCTATCGGGTAATTTGCTGGCAGCAAAACGCTCTTTAAGCCCGGCCAACTCCCTCTCTTTGCGAATTTTATTTTCTTCAGCCAGTCGTGCCTGCACTTCATCGCGTATCTCTTTTTCGATGCGCGCCTTTGCCTCAGCAATGGCCTTTGCCTCAGCTTCCGCACGAGCCTTGGCTGCCGCAAGAGCCTTAACTTCAGCCTCCTGCTTGGCTTGCGCCTCGGCCAATTGCCTGGCTTCTTCGATTCGTTTTTTTGTTTCCGCTTCTACACGCGCTTTCGCTTCGGCACGAATTTCAGCCTCAATTCGCGCCTTCTCCTCAGCGATTGCTTTTGCCTCCGCTTCCGCACGAGCTTTTGCCTCCGCTTCCGCACGAGCTTTTG
>CAZSPN010000015.1:0-15855 GCA_964608835.1 uncultured Gallionella sp. | reverse complement strand
CCGCACGAGCTTTTGCCTCCGCTTCCGCACGAGCTTTTGCCTCCGCTTCCGCACGAGCTTTTGCCTCCGCTTCCGCACGGGCTTTTGCCTCCGCTTCCGCACGGGCTTTTGCCTCCGCTTCCGCACGGGCTTTTGCCTCCGCTTCCGCACGGGCTCTCTCCTCAGCCAGAGCGCGTGCTTCATCAATCGCTTTCGCCTCTGCTTCCGCGCGAGCCTTGGCTTCCGCCTCCTCTCGCTTCAACGCCTCCGCACGCAACTCCGCCTCTACACGCGCCTTAATTTCTTCTCTAAATTCCGCTTCAACACGCGCTTTAATTTCCGCGCGGAATCTTTCTTCGTCGGGCAATGGGGATGCTTCACTCGGCTCGCTCTTTGAAGTATCCGGCAAACTAGGAGCATATCCTGATGCAAAATCCAGATCACTGAGCTCATCGCCAGTCTTTAATGCAGGTGCGGGAATTTTAGTTGGCATCGTCTGGAAGTTATTACTTTGCAAAGCAGTTTGTCTTGTGACTATGTATCCATCCCTTAACAGATCTCTGAACACATCTCCAATGCCCATGCGTAAACTGGGCGCAATACGTTTACTAATTTCGCGTATGGTTGAAACACCATCGACCATCAACAAAGCACGTTTAATATCCACCGAAAGATACGCCGTTTTATTGCGCATCTCATCTTCACCTTTGCTAGTCCTG
This sequence comes from uncultured Gallionella sp., assembly GCA_964608835.1. Lineage (GTDB taxonomy): Bacteria > Pseudomonadota > Gammaproteobacteria > Burkholderiales > Gallionellaceae > Gallionella. Next base: position 15,157 of record CAZSPN010000015.1, on the reverse strand, counting down.
ACAAAAATTGTTGTTTTGTTCATGTCCTAATTCTGGCTGACCACGTGATATGTGAATGCTCAAAAGTTGCGCCCGATAATGATAGTAAATTATCCGAATTTATGAAACCACGCACCAATAATTTTTAACGGAGTAAACCCGCGCGCGAACATCTGTTATGCAAAAAGAGCTTATTGATGTTATGCAAAAAGAGCTTATTGACTCCCCCTATGCGCGGCTACCGCCAATCTAAAATAAAATGGAATTACTTGGGCTGATTCTGTGTAGTAAACGTAATCTTCGCGTACCCCGCCTGCCGCGCCGCTTCCATCACGTTGATAACCGATTGGTGTGAGGCCTTGGCATCGGCGTTAATCACGATAGTAGGGTCGGCTTGATCGCCCGCCGCGCTTTTAAGCGATGCAGCCAGTGCTGCCACAGCGTTGTTGGTCACGGTTTGGTTGTTAACGGAATAATGTTCTGAAGCATCTACCGCAACGCTAATTGGTTTGTCTTGTGCTGCGGCTGCTGCGCCACCTGCCTGTGGCAGATTGATTTGCAACTCGGAAAATTTCGCATAACTGGTAGTCACCATCATAAAAATCAGGATTACCAGCAACACATCTATCATCGGAATCAGGTTGATTTCCGGTTCTTCACGACTACGACCACGCTGGAAATTCATATTGGATTAACGAGTGCGTTGACCGTGCAAAACTTCAACCAGCTTAATGGACTGTTGCTCCATCTCGACGGTCAGGCTATCCACCTTGGAACGAAAATGACGATAAAAAATCATGCTTGGAATTGCCACTATCAGACCAAACGCCGTGTTGTATAACGCCACCGAGATGCCGTGTGCCAATACAGCGGGCGCATTGCCCACCGCATTTTGTGAACCAAAAATTTCGATCATGCCGACCACTGTACCAAACAAACCGAGCAATGGGCTGATGGAGGCGATCGTACCCAAGGTGGTGAGGAATCGTTCCAAATCATGCGTGACAGCGCGTCCCGTTTCTTCAATTGCCTCTTTCGTCACCTGCGGCGAACTCTTCATGTTTTTTAATCCCGCAGCAAAAATTTGTCCCAGCGGGGAATTGTTGCGCAGCTTCTCCAACATGATGTCGTTGACTTCACGCTGACCGAGTTCGTTCACCACTTGGTTGAGCAGATTGGGCGGCGCGATGTGACTGCTGCGCAGATAACGCAGCCGCTCGATAATCAGACCTACCGCGATAATGGATGCAAAAATTAAAAACCAAATCGGCCAGCCTGCCGCTTCTACAATTGCAATCACGAGAACTCCCTGAATGTGCTTAAATTAGCAGGTAGCAACTGTAGCGTGTTGCAGCCACTTGAGCAACAAGTCTCACAGATTACCTCACCATTATTCTGCTAAGTGAACATTTGAAATGGGGTTTTATTTTTGCCCACAAAATCTGTGGATAACTTTGTGGGTAAATTCGCGTTTGGCGGTTTTAAGCGGCGTTGAATATGACTCTAACTTAACTTGCTCATTTTTTACAACATTGCATTATCGTTATAAAACAATATGTTGCAGTAAGTTTATGTTTTTGCGACAGGGCGACCGAATGATGAATGGCGAGTTTGCTTGAATTGTGGATTATTTTGGGTTGTCAAGATGAATTTTGAAAAAATTTTAACAAAAAAAAGTTGCGTTCTGCGCGTCTCAGAACTCAATTTAGCAATCAAGCAGTTACTCGAAAGTAGCGTGCCTTTGTTGTGGGTGAGCGGTGAAATTTCCAACTTGGTGAAAGCGACTTCGGGCCATTTTTATTTTTCGCTCAAAGACGATCTCGCACAAGTTCGCTGCGTAATGTTTCGACATAAAAGTCATTTCATCGAACAGTCATTAGCGAACGGACAAATGGTTGAAGTGCTTGCTATTGCCACCTTGTATGAACAGCGAGGCGATTTTCAACTCACGGCAGAACAAATCCGACCGGCGGGGTTGGGCATACTGTATGAACAATTTGAGCGTCTGAAAAAATTACTGGAAGGCGAAGGTTTATTTGCCGAAGCACGCAAACGTCCCTTGCCAACTTTTCCCCAACGCATAGGCATTGTGACCTCACCGCAAGCCGCCGCATTGCGCGATGTGCTAACCACGCTAAAAACACGTATGCCCAGCGTGCCGATTGTGCTTTACCCAACGCCTGTGCAGGGTAGCGGTAGCGCGGAAAAAATTGCGCTGACAATTCAAATTGCCAACCAGCGCACGGAGTGTGACGTACTCATCGTGTGTCGCGGCGGCGGCAGTATTGAAGATTTATGGGCGTTTAATGAGGAGGTCGTGGCGCGCGCCATCGCCAACAGTACTATTCCTGTTGTGAGCGGAGTCGGGCATGAAACGGATTTTACTATCGCTGATTTTGTTGCCGATGAACGCGCTCCCACGCCCACTGCGGCGGCACAACGTGTTGTGCCGGACCGCCATGCCCTGCTCGGGGGACTACGCGACAAAACTCAACACCTGCAACGTGCGCAGCGCAACCGTTTGCAAAATGCCATGCAATCGCTGGATTATTTACAGCGCTGCTTGATCCATCCCGCGCAACAACTGCTACGCCAGTCTCAGCAACTGGCACAACTGCAACAACGCATCCAACGTGCTTACGTTTATCGCATACAACAGCATCACTGGCAGTGGCAGTCGCTGATACAACGCTTCAGCAAAACAATGCAAGCCTCGCAAGCGCAAAGGTCAACACGCCTGGAAAATAACGCGCAACATTTGACCTTGCTTAATCCGCAACAAGTTTTGGCGCGCGGCTATAGCTTGGTACAGGATGCGTCGGGGCGTGTGGTATCCGATGCGGGAAATTTGGAAATCGGTACGGAGCTGCGAATAACCTTTGCCAAAGGACGGGCAAAGGCAAAGGTAGAACTAAAGGAAACGCAGGAGACTCAATAGGTCTCAATGGTGCTTTGCGGTATTATCACGCCCCTCGCAAAATCAACTATCAAGCACCACTGCAATGACCCCTGAAAATTTTCTCGACATCCCCCCGTTGCTTAGTGCGCAAGGCACGATTACCTTGCCGGGTTCAAAGAGCATTTCCAATCGTGTGTTGTTGCTAGCCGCACTGGCAGACGGTGTGACGGAAGTACACGATGTACTGTTTTCTGATGACACGGAACGCATGCTGGATGCTTTGCGTGCCTTGGGAGTGGAAATTGAGTCACTGGAAAGTAACGGTTATCGCATTACAGGTTGTGGCGGAAACTTTCCGGTAAAAGAAGCCAAGCTATTTCTGGGGAATGCGGGTACGGCGTTTCGCCCACTCACGGCAGCATTGGCTTTAGCGGGTGGAAGCTACGAACTGTCCGGCGTGCAGCGCATGCACGAAAGACCTATTGGTGACTTGGTAGATGCGCTACGCCAACTTGGAGCGGATATCAAATATCTGGGCAACGAAGGCTTCCCCCCACTGAAAATCTCCCCAGCGAAACTAGCTGGCGATACTGTCAGAATTCGCGGGGACGTATCGAGCCAATTCCTGTCGGGACTGCTGATGGCATTGCCATTGCTAAATCACCCGGTGAAGGTCAAGGTGGCGGGTGAATTGATATCCCAACCTTATGTCGATATTACGATATTGATGATGATGCAATTTGGCGTGGGAGTATTGGGAGATTTTTACGATTTTGGGGTGGGTACTCAAGGTCAGTATCATTCACCAGACACAATTTACGTTGAGGGCGATGCTTCTTCCGCTTCATATTTTCTCGCTGCCGGGGCGATTGGTGGCGGATTTGTGCGTGTGGAAGGGGTTGGCACAAATAGCGTACAAGGTGACATACGTTTCGCCGAAGAATTGCAAAAAATGGGAGCTCAAATCGATTGGGGAGTTAATTGGATCGAAGCGCGTGGGCCGGCAAACGGCAAGCTGAAAGCCATCGATCTCGACTGCAACCATATTCCCGATGCGGCGATGACGCTGGCGGTGGCATCCTTGTTCGCCGAAGGCACAACCACTCTGCGCAATATCGCCAGCTGGCGCGTGAAGGAAACCGACCGCATCGCGGCGATGGCAGCCGAGTTGCGCAAGGTTGGCGCGACAGTGGAAGAAGGAGTGGACTACATTCGCATTACACCGCCCGCTTCCCGATCCACAATCCTCAATCCCCAATCGGGGATCAATACCTACGACGATCACCGTATGGCGATGTGCTTTTCGCTTGCGGCGTTTGGCACGGAAGGAATACGCATTAACGATCCGGGATGTGTCGCTAAAACTTTCCCCGACTATTTCAGAGAATTTGCCAGAGTGACGCAAGCCGTGCCAGTCATTGCGATTGATGGTCCATCGGCTTCCGGCAAGGGTACGGTAGCGCAACGGGTCGCCGCCCAGCTGGGCTATCACTACCTCGATAGCGGCGCGCTATACCGATTGTTGGCGGTAGCGGCACAACGCGACGGTCTTACATTTGATGATGAAAGCAAACTGGCCACCTTGGCTGCGCGCATGGAGATCAGTTTTGTGAAAGAGCAAATTTGGCTGGATGGCGTGTTGTTGGGGGATGAATTGCGTTCCGAACAATGCGCTGCGAATGCGTCCAGGATTGCCGCTCTACCCAAAGTACGTAGCGCGCTTTTGAACAAACAACGTGCGTTGCGCCGCGCGCCCGGCCTGGTGGCGGATGGACGCGATATGGCATCGGTGGTATTCCCCGATGCGGCGTTGAAAATCTTTTTGACCGCGAGTGCCGAAGCACGCGCGGAACGACGTTATAAACAGTTGAAAGAAAAAGGAATGAGTGCTAACATCGCCGCCCTTTTGCATGAGATACAGGCACGCGACGAGCGAGATTCGCAACGCAGTGTCGCTCCCCTGCAACAGGCGACAGATGCCATTTTGCTTGACACCACGGCTCTTAGCATTGAGCAGGCGGTGAACAAAGTGTTGGTGGCCTATCAGTCGAAACGCAAGCCCTGATTGACTCTCCGTTAATCGGGATTTTTTAACTAACCCGCTGTACCAGAAGTTTTTGGGCAGTTTTTATCTTTAAGGTATATCCGAATGAACGCAACCGCAGCCGCTGTAATGAATCCCGATAGCTTTGCAGCAATGTTTGAAGAAAGCCTCTCACGCAAGGAAATGCGCGCAGGCGAATTGATTACCGCACAAGTTGTGCGTGTTGACCACAATGTAGTGGTCGTGAATGCGGGACTGAAGTCCGAAAGTTTGATTGCGATTGAGGAATTCCTCGACGCAAAAGGTGAGATCGAAGTCAAGTCCGGCGACTTTGTAACCGTCGCTATCGAATCGCTCGAAAATGGCTATGGCGAGACCAAGCTATCCCGCGAAAAAGCCAAGCGTTTGGCCGCATGGCACGATCTGGAGATCGCCATGGAAGAAGGCAAAATCGTGGAAGGTTTTGTCAGCGGTAAAGTTAAAGGCGGACTTACCGCAATGGTTAACGGCATTCGCGCATTCTTGCCGGGTTCGTTGGTGGATGTACGTCCCGTAAAGGACACTACACCTTACGAAAACAAGACCATGGAATTGAAGGTTATCAAGCTGGATCGCAAACGCAACAACGTGGTGGTGTCACGCCGAGCCGTGCTGGAATCCTCCATGGGTGCGGATCGTGAAGCGGTTATGGAAAATCTCCAGGAAGGTGCTGTTGTCAAGGGTGTAGTCAAGAACATCACCGACTACGGCGCGTTTGTTGATTTGGGTGGCATCGATGGTTTGTTGCACATCACCGACCTAGCATGGCGGCGCGTGAAACATCCGTCTGAGGTATTGGCGGTTGGCGACGAAATCGAAGCGAAGATTTTGAAATTCGATCAAGAGAAGAACCGTGTTTCGCTGGGCATCAAGCAAATGGGTGATGACCCCTGGAATGGTTTGGCACGCCGCTACCCGCAAGGCACACGCCTGTTCGGCAAGGTGACCAATCTGACCGACTATGGCTCATTCGTGGAAATCGAACAGGGCATCGAAGGTCTGGTACACGTTTCCGAAATGGACTGGACAAACAAGAATGTTCATCCTTCTAAAGTCGTTGCTTTGGGCGACGAAGTTGAAGTGATGATTTTGGAAATCGACGAAGCGCGTCGCCGTATTTCCTTGGGCATGAAGCAATGCCAGGCTAACCCTTGGGATGATTTTGAAATCAACCACAAGAAAGGTGACAAAGTCAGAGGCGCGATCAAATCCATCACCGATTTCGGGGTGTTTATTGGCCTGGATGGCGGCATCGACGGTTTGGTACATTTGTCGGATCTATCTTGGAGTCAACCCGGAGAAGAGGTGGTTCGTAACTACAAGAAAGGCGACGAAATTGAAGCCGTGGTATTGGCAATCGATGTGGAGCGCGAACGCATCTCGTTGGGCATCAAACAACTGGAAGGTGATCCATTCGGCGGCTTTGCTACCAGCCATGAAAAAGGTGCCGTGATAACAGGCACGGTTAAATCGCTTGATGCCAAGGGTGCGGTGATTGCACTGGAAGGGGATGTCGAGGCTTACCTGAAATCCTCTGAAGTATCAACGGATCGTGTCGAGGACATCCGCAATCACCTCAAGGAAGGCGATAGCGTAACAGCTATGATTATCAACGTAGATCGCAAAAATCGCGGTATCAACCTGTCGATCAAGGCACTGAGTAAAAACGAAGAATCCGCCGCGATGCAAAAATTTGCCTCTGAAAGCAACGCCAATGCAGGCACGACCAACTTGGGCGCGTTGTTGAAGGCGAAGATGAGCAGCAGCAAAACCGAGGCATAAGTTAAGGGTTTGAAATGACGCGTTCTGATTTAATTGAAAAGCTGGCGGTGTTACATCCGCAGTTGCTGACCAAAGATGCCGACTTTGCCGTCAAGGTGATACTGGATGCTATGACAGGTTCGCTGGCCAAAGGCGGGCGTGTCGAGATTCGCGGCTTTGGCAGTTTTGGGCTGAACTATCGTCCGCCTCGTTTGGGGCGCAATCCCAAAACGGGCGACAAGGTCAAAGTCCCTGCCAAGTATGTACCGCATTTCAAGGCGGGCAAAGAACTCAGGGATCGGGTCAGCGAAAGCATCGCCTAGTTGCAAACGTAGTAATGAAAATGGCGGCTACCTTTTGGGGTATGCCGCCATTTTTTATGATGTTTATGTTATCGTTGCACGGGTTTTTTCAGGTATAAGCGATGCGATATTTTAATTGGGTTTTTCGTGCAGCTCTGTTCCTCGTGCTGCTCGGATTTGCGGTCAAAAACGACCAATCGGTGACGCTGCGTTATTTTTTTGGTTACGAGTGGCAAACTTCGCTGGTGGTGGTTCTGTTGATATTTTTTGCGGCGGGTGCGGCTGTTGGCATACTGTCCATGCTCGGCAATATACTGCAGCAACGTCGAGAGATCACGCGCTTGCAAAAAAATGTGCAATTAACCAACAACCCTGTTGGCAGTACTGCCGACAAATTGTCGCCCATGCAAGCTTCCTGACAGACCATTCTGATATGGAATTTCAATTTTGGATGCTTATCATTTTCCCCGTGTTTTTTGGCATGGGCTGGCTGGCTGCTCGCGTCGATACCAAGAAATTGCTTTCGGAATCGAACGCTGTACCACAGTCGTATTTTCAGGGGTTGAACTTCTTGCTGAATGAACAGCAAGACAAGGCGATTGAAGCCTTTATCGAAGTCGTCAAAGTTGATCCGCAAACGGTGGAATTGCACTTTGCTTTGGGCAGCCTTTTTCGCCGTCGTGGCGAAGTGGATAGAGCTCTGCGTATGCACCACAATTTGGTGGACAGAGCTGATCTGGAAGATGACAAGCGGCAGCAGGCGATATTTGAACTGGCTCAGGATTATTTGAAAGCGGGCATTCTGGATCGCGCCGAAAATCTGTTTCGTGAGTTGGAGAAATCACCTTACGGCAAGCAGTCTCTCGAATTTTTGCTGGAGTTATTTCAGAAAGAACATGACTGGCTCAAGGCAATTGATGTGGCACACCGCCTTGAGGTCGTATCGGGGCAGCCTTACAGCAAGCAAGAGTCATTTTTCTACTGCGAGTTGGCAGCAGAGCACATTGCAGCGGACAATCCGGTGGCGGCGCGCGAACAATTGCAACAAGCATTAAAAGTTTATCCACAAGCCGTGCGCGCCAGCATGATGCTGGGTGATATGCTCGACAAGGATGGGCAGCAAGAGGCGGCTATCCATACCTGGAAAAATATTGAGTCACAAAATCCGCAGTACTTACCCTTAGTTGCGGAGCGTATGCTTAATGCCTATCGCGGCATGAATCGTGAAGCGGAGGGTGTGGCAATGCTCCGCGACTATCTGAGCAAATATCATTCGATTGATTTAATGAATGTGGTGTTTGACAGCGTACTCAAAGACGAGGGCTCGGCTGCGGCTTATCAATTGGTGCGTGATGAATTGGAACGCAACCCGACTTTGCTGGGACTGGATAAATTGCTAGAAGCCAGATTGCTGGATGTGACGCTGGATAGACGTGCCGACATTGAAATGGTAAAAAATCTGGTGCACAAACGTACGCGCAATCTGGCGATGCACCATTGCTCAAATTGCGGTTTTAACGCGCGAATTTTTTATTGGCATTGCCCGGCTTGCCAAGCATGGGATAGCTATTCACCACTGCGCAGCGAAGAAACGGGTATGACCGTCACATTGTAAAACGACCATTATGAACGACCCAAAAATAATCATCGCACTGGATTACCCGTCCGCCGCACCTGCTTTGGCGCTGGTTGAGCATCTGCAACCAGAACTATGCCGCTTGAAAGTGGGTAAGGAATTATTCACTGCTGCAGGTCCGGCAGTATTGGAAAATCTCATGCGGCGCGGCTTCGAGATTTTTCTGGATTTGAAATTTCACGACATCCCCAACACCACCGCGCAAGCCTGCAAAGCCGCAGCAGAATTGGGCGTGTGGATGGTCAATGTCCATGCCTTAGGCGGACGCAAGATGCTAACTGCTGCCGCTGATGCAATTGCCAATACAAGTAAGCCACCAAAGCTCATCGCTGTGACCATGCTCACCAGCATGGCACAGGAAGACCTCGCCGACATTGGCATTCAAGCAACACCTGCCGAGATGGTGTTGCGTCTCGCCACGTCAGCGTGTGATTGCGGTCTGGATGGCGTGGTATGTTCCGCACAGGAAGCAGCACTGTTGCGCAAACATTGCGGCACTGAGTTTATTTTAGTCACACCGGGTATTCGTCCCGCGCAAGCCAGTCTGGACGATCAATCACGCGTGATGACCCCGCAAGCCGCGCTGCAAGCTGGCTCCAGTTATCTGGTGATAGGTCGTCCTATTACTCAAGCTGCAGACCCGTTGCAAGCCTTGCTGAATATCAACAAAGAAATCGGAGTGGTTTTATGAGCGTATTGCCCACATTTTCGGCAGCAAAAGTATTGGTGGTGGGTGACGTGATGTTGGATCGTTACTGGTTCGGTGACGTGAATCGTATTTCACCCGAAGCACCTGTTGCGGTGTTAAAAGTAGATCGGGTGGATGAGCGACCCGGAGGTGCGGCCAATGTGGCGCGCAACATTTCCGCACTGGGGGCACAAGCCACGCTTTTATCCGTGGTGGGCGACGATGAGGCGGGACATTGCCTGGAAAAATTATTGTGCGAGAACGCCAATCTCAAGGCGTTGTTGCATCGTGACAACAGTGTTTCCACTATCATCAAGCTGCGCGCCATTGCGCGCCATCAACAGTTACTGCGCATCGATTTTGAAACACCGCCCAGCCACGAAGTGTTACACGCCGCACTGGAAGATTTTCGCGCACAACTGCCGCTGGCGGATGTGGTGATTTTATCGGACTACGGCAAGGGTGGCTTAACGCATATCGCCGAAATGATTCGTTTGGCACGCAGCATGGGCAAGCCCGTGTTGGTCGATCCCAAGGGTGACGATTACGCGCGATATGCGGGTGCAACTTTGCTCACTCCAAACCGCAGTGAATTCCGCGAAGTAGCGGGAAGTTGGCACAATGAAACCGAGTTGAGCAGCAAGGCAGAAAAGCTACGCATAGAATTGCAACTTGACGCGTTGCTGGTGACGCGTAGTGAAGACGGCATGAGTTTGTATCAGGCTAATGAGGTGCTGCACGAACCCACGCACACGCGCGAAGTGTTTGATGTCAGCGGTGCGGGCGATACTGTGATTGCCACGCTGGCAGTGATGCTGGCGAGCGGTGCGACATTGTCGGATGCAATGCGCATTGCCAATCGTGCGGCAGGCATCGTGGTGGGCAAGCTGGGAACGGCAGTGGTCAGCCGCGTAGAAATTATTCAGGATATGAAAAGTCAGGATTGAAGAATTAGGATTGAGTGAAAAACAGAGCGGTAGCTCTTTTCAGTCCTAATTCCCAGCTCCTCAATCCTATTAGGAGGAATTTATGTACTACATCGTCACCGGCGCAGCCGGATTTATTGGTTCCAACTTGGTCAAGGCACTCAACGAGCGCGGCGAAAACAATATCATCGCCGTGGACAATTTGAGCAAGTCGGATAAATTCAAAAATCTGGTCGATTGTGAAATCGCCGACTACCTGGATAAAAAAGATTTCCTGCAAAAATTGCAGGAAGGTTTTTTCGATGGATTGGTAAAGGCGGTGCTGCATCAGGGAGCGTGTTCGGATACCATGGAATCCGATGGTCGTTACATGATGGAAAACAATTACCAATACACATTGGAATTATTGAATTACTGCCAGAACGAAGAAATCCCGTTCCTGTATGCTTCATCCGCCTCGGTTTATGGCGGCGGTGGCGTGTTCAAAGAAAGCCGTGAATTTGAATCGCCTCTCAACGTGTATGCCTATTCAAAATTCTTATTCGACCAAATCGTGCGTCGCCGCTTTAATAAACGCACTGCGCAAATCGTCGGCTTGCGTTACTTCAATGTGTATGGCGCACGCGAGCAACACAAAGGGCGAATGGCTTCGGTGGCTTACCATTTCTTCAACCAGTATCGCGCCGAGGGCAAAGTAAAATTATTTGAAGGTTGCGACGGTTATGCCAACGGCGGACAACTACGCGATTTTGTCTCGATAGAAGACGTGGTTAAAGTGAACATGTATTTCCTCGATAACCCAAACAAATCCGGCATCTTCAATCTCGGCACAGGGCAAGCGCAAAGCTTTAACGACGTGGCAGTGGCGACCATCAATACCTTACGTGCTGCTGAAAATAAACCCGTGTTGAGCCTGTCTGAATTGCATCAACAAGGCATACTCAGCTACATACCGTTTCCTGAAGCACTCAAAGGCAAGTACCAGAGCTACACCCAAGCGGACATCGGTGCATTGCGTGGGAGTGGTTATGCTGAATCTTTCCTCACCGTTGAACAAGGTACGGCGAGGTATGTGTGGCAGATGCTTAAGATGGCGTGATTGTTCAGTGCTTTTACGACCAATTTGAAGTTCTCAAAAGTGCTGCGATTTCAACCGGTCGACGCAACACTCTAAAATCTGCTCAAGCAGAAGGAGTGTTGAATATGAAACAGAGAACTCGGATTTATTATACTGAAAGTCAAGTGTTCGCTTTGTAAAAATATTTCTAGCTTAGAACCTTTAATTCTAAACAAAGAGCGTTCATCTTAAGGCCTTACACCCAGAAAGATGCCTTTGTTATCCGTAAGCGTCCGCATAAATATGAAATTAAGCAGTCGAAGTAAGTAGTCGAGAGCCTTTGAATGTCGGCTTCGTGTCTATTGTGTTGAAAAACTCTTCCAAATTTTGATCGAAATTTGACGTTATAAATGTTAAAATATTAACCATCAAAAACAGCTGGGAGCCTTGCCATGATGGGGTTTAAGAGTAATAGTCAAGATCGACTTTTCTACTCATTTAACATCGAATCCTACGTCCCCCAAAACCATCTTCTTCGCGGCATCGACCCGTACCTAGACCTTAGCTCCCTTCACCAACACCTTTCCGAGTTTTACAGCCACACAGGACGCCCATCGATAGACCCTGAATTGATGATACGCATGCTGATCATCGGTTACTGCTTGGGCATTCGTTCAGAACGTCGGTTGTGCGAAGAAGTACATCTGAATCTGGCCTACCGCTGGTTCTGTCGGCTTGGACTAGAAGACGCGGTGCCGGATCATTCCACCTTTTCCAAGAACCGCCATGGCCGCTTTCGCGACAGTGGCACCTTCCGTCACCTATTCGAGAGCGTGTTGCAGCGTTGCATGGCTGAAGGACTGGTACGTGGCGAAGGGTTTGCAACCGATGCCAGCATCATCAAGGCTGATGCGCAACGCGCCAACAGCGTACCGGGTGAGGAAGCCATGAACTGGAAGAGTGCCGACGAAACCGCACGTCCAGTACGCGAATACCTCAATGCGCTAGAGCAAGAGAATGCGCCTGCCTTTGTACCAAAGTTTGTTTCGCTGAGCGATCCATTGGCAACCTGGACGGGGGCAACGGGTGGCCCCGCTTTCTTTGCCTATTGCACCAATTATTTGATCGATCTCCAAGCCGGTATCATCGTCTATGTCGAACCCTCGGCAGTGAATAAGTCCGCTGAAGTAGAAGCCACTAAGACCATGCTTGAGCGGGTCGAAGATAAGTACGACATGAAACCGGATCGCCTCGTTGGTGATACCAACTACGGTTCTGCTGCCATGCTCAGCTGGTTAGTGGATGAGAAGCAAATCGAGCCGCATGTGCCGGTATGCGATAAATCAGAACGCAAGGACGGCACCTATTCCAACAGCGATTTTATCTGGAATGAAAAAGCCAACGAGTACCGCTGCCCGGAAGGTCATGCGCTACGCAGTGAATGGCGTACGTTCAAGAAGCCGCGCAATCGGATCACAAAAGACAATACGGTTCTTTACACCTCTAACCAGTATGAATGTGCGTCATGCTCACAGAAAGATCGTTGCTGCCCGAATACCCCGAAACGCAAAATCGCCCGCAGCATCCACGAAGATGCACGTAATGTTGCACGCCGTATTTACACGACACCGGAATATCAGCGCTCACGACGTGAGCGCAAAAAGATCGAGATGCTATTTGCACACCTCAAACGCATTTTAAAATTGGACAAACTTCGATTGCGAGGACAGAGTGGTGCGCGAGATGAGTTCTTGCTGGCGGCAACCGCACAAAATTTAAGGCGAATGGCAAAATGGCTTACCCCTGTAGCACAGGAAGCAGAAATGTTAGGGGCATAAGCGAGGATAAAGTGCCTCGTCCCAAGAAAATTCAGACCAGCTTGTAAAATCACTCTCAAATAAAAATTTCGCGACGCGAATAGCTGAAAATAAAAACGAGTTTTTCAACAGAATATGTCGTTAGCTGAAGTTCACGGTTAATGTGAGTAATTTTCAAGTGTGCTGGTTCTGGCCATTCGGATCTCCAATAAATTGCCGATTGCAGCGAAATCACTTCTTTGGTAAATTGCTATCAATGATTACAAAAAGGAGTTTGCTGTGGCCACCAATCTTGTCGTTCGTAATGTGGAAGAGGATGTTGCGCTTGCATTGAAGCAGCTTGCCGCATCTCACGGCAGGAGCGCGGAAGCGGAACACCGTGAAATTTTGCGATCAGTGCTTCAGCGTCCCAAGCGTCGCTCGGTGGCAGAGGTTTTGTCCGGTATGCCCAATGTGGGTGTGGATGCGGACTTCAATTTCCGCAACGTCTAAAAAAGATGTTTCTGGTTGATACCAATGTCATTAGCGAGGCTCGCAAGGGTGTTAAGGCCAACCTTGGAGTTAAGAAATTTTTCAAAGAAACCAAGGCTGATGAACTGTATATTTCCGCGCAAACAATAGGTGAAATACGTCGAGGGTTAGAGAACATACGCCATCGCGGCGACCTTCTGCAAATTAAGAAATTAGAAAAGTGGCTTGACCTTGTGGTGGCAAATTTTGCGGATAAAATTTTAACCTTCGACGAGGAATGCGCTCAAATATGGGGGCGGTTAATGTCACCGCACCCCGAACATGTAATAGATAAACAGATTGCCGCGATTGCGCTCATTCATGATTTAACTGTTGTCACTCGCAACGTTGATGATTTTCGCGGCACAGGTGTGGCAATAAAAAATCCTTTCCTCTAAATAAAAAGTCAAACGCTGACTATCCTGAACAATTAAACAACGCCATGTACCCATCCATAGAAAATTTTGTCGGCGACACACCACTGGTTAAGCTGAAGCGCATTCCCGGCAATACCGGCAATGTATTGCTTGCCAAGCTGGAGGGAAATAATCCTGCGGGTTCGGTGAAAGACCGCCCGGCGTTATCGATGATTATGCGTGCCGAAGCGCGCGGGGAAATCAAACCGGGCGACACATTGATAGAAGCGACCAGCGGCAACACGGGAATCGCGCTGGCGATGGCGGCGGCGATGCGCGGCTACCAAATGATTTTGGTGATGCCGGAAAATCAGAGTGTGGAACGCAGGCAAACCATGCGGGCGTTTGGTGCTGAATTGGTACTGACATCCAAAGAGGGCAGCATGGAGCTGGCGCGCGACACTGCTGAAAAACTGCGCGATGCAGGCAAAGGAATAATACTCGATCAGTTTGCCAATCCCGATAATCCGCTCGCGCACTATGAAGGTACTGCGCCGGAAATCTGGCGCGATACGCAAGGCAATCTCACCCATTTCATCAGCAGCATGGGAACGACTGGCACGATTATGGGTTGTTCGCGTTTCTTCAAAGAACAAAACCCCAACATTCAAATTATCGGTGTGCAACCGGAAGAAGGCGCGCAAATTCCCGGCATTCGCAAATGGTCGGAGGCGTATTTGCCAAAGATTTACAGCGGCAAAAATGTTGATAGCCTGGAGTATGTAAGCCAGAAAGATGCCGAGGATATGACGCGCCGTTTGGCACGCGAAGAAGGCATCTTCTGCGGCATTTCTTCCGGTGGCGCGCTAAGCGTTGCACTGCGCATCTCGCTGCAAGTGGAAAATGCGGTGATTGCTTTTATTGTGTGTGATCGAGGGGATCGTTATCTTTCCACGGGTGTATTTCCCGAATAAATCCAGGTTATAAGACCCTCTCCCCTCTTCATCAACATATCTAACCCACGCTTAAGAGACACGCATGCGCTATTGGTTAATGAAATCCGAACCCGCCGATGTCGGTATCGACGATCTTGCCAACTTTCCGAATCAAAGTGTCGCGTGGTATGGGGTGCGCAATTATTTG
>CAZSPN010000014.1:14849-55613 GCA_964608835.1 uncultured Gallionella sp. | reverse complement strand
CGGGAGATGGTCATCCTTCTTGGCTGATTGTATTCATCTTTACGCTAGGCACGGTGTTAATGCGCTCGGCGGGTTGCGTCATCAACGACTACGCTGACCGCCACATCGACAAGCACGTCAAGCGCACCAAAGATCGTCCGCTCACCAGCGGCAAGGTAAGCGAACGCGAAACCGTGTGGTTGGCGATCATATTGGCGATATTCGCTTTCGCACTGATTTTGCCGCTTAATCCGCTCACTTGGTTGCTGGCTTTTCCCGCCGTATTTTTTGCGGCGAGTTACCCGTTCACCAAACGCTTCTTCGCCATTCCGCAAGCCTACCTTGGCATCGCATTTGGCTTTGGCATTCCCATGGCATTCGCTGCAACACTAGGCAGCGTGCCTCCCGTCGCGTGGGTGTTATTGTTGGCGAATGTGCTCTGGTGCATTGCCTACGACACCGAATATGCGATGGTGGACAGGGATGATGACGTGAAATTGGGCATTCACTCTTCGGCGTTATTCTTTGGTAAATACGACGTAGCTGCAGTGATGACTTGCTATACCCTTGCCTTGCTACTACTGGCAGTAGCGGGACTGATGGAGGGTTTTGGCATCGCGTATTTCACCGGACTGATGGTTGCGGAAGGCATCGCGCTGTACCACTACCGCCTCATCAAAGACAGAACCCGCGAAGAATGCTTCGCGGCTTTTCTGCACAATAACTGGTTCGGGGCGGCGGTGTTCGCGAGCATCGCTTTGGACTACTTGTTTCGCTCTTGATCATCATTATGGATAGGTATCGCGCTGTTCAACTCAACTACGTTTGCTTTTCATCGGTAGAGAATTCACTGGGATGACTTGTTACGCGTTACCCGCAGGCTGGCAAAGATAAAGGTGGCGATGATGATGCCGACAATACCCAACGACAGCCCGACTGGGATTTTGTAATAGTCGACGACTAGCATTTTGCTTCCCACAAACACCAGCACTGTGGCCAAACCGTATTTCAGTAGGTGGAAGCGGTCAGCCATGCCAGCCAGCATGAAATACATCGCGCGCAAACCCAGAATAGCGAAGATGTTGGAGGTAAAAACAATGAAGGGGTCGGTGGTGATGGCAAAAATCGCCGGAATCGAATCGACCGCAAAAATCAGGTCGGACAACTCGATCATGACGAGCACCAGAAACAGTGGTGTGAATATCCGCATACCATTTTCACGCACCCAGAATTTCTCACCGCGATAGTCTGATGTCAGCCGCAAGTGCCGCTTGACCCAGTTGAGCAGCGGATTCTTGCTCAGATCTGGTTCAGCTTCGGCAAACATCAGCATCTTGATACCAGTGACGACGAGGAAAGCACCAAACAAATAGAGTATCCAGTGGAACTCCTGCACCAGCCAGGCACCCGCCACTATCATGATGGCGCGCAACATGATTGCACCGATTACGCCGTAAATCAGCACGCGCCGCTGAATCTCGGCTGGCACGGCAAAGAAAGTGAAGATCATTAGGAAGACGAAAATATTGTCGACCGCGAGCGATTTTTCGATTAGGTAGCCAGTCAGAAACTCCATCGCTTTGATGTCGGCCACCTCGCTGCCGTAAGTACCATTAAGGTAGCGCCACAACCCGAAGTTGAACAGCATGGCCAGCGTAAACCAAACGAACGACCAAGCTGCAGCTTCTTTGAAGCTGACTTTGTGTGCCTTGTTGCCACCGACCAGAAACAGATCGACGGCAAGCATCACTAAAACAAAGCCGACGAAAGCCGTCCACATCCAAGGTTCACCAATATGTAGTGCGGCATTCATGTTAATACCTCAATCTTTTTATAAAGCCCCCCGCCGCAAACCGAGGGGTATTAACACCGCTCTTCAAGCTGTTGGCCTTCAGCCAACTTTCGCCCCAAGGGATGGAGAATTCAACACGAAGAGATTAAACAATCTTGGCTCGAATTGTGCGCCCAACCCTTTCTAAACCGCAAGCCTCTTTGCCATCTCGTTCCGCCCACTCGCATATTCTCCCGTCAGAACAAACCCCGTCATATTTTTCCGTTCGTCGAAGAATCCAATTTTCATGCCCTGAGCCGATGCTAGCCATTGCTACGTGCCGATTGCATCACGTGTCACAGGTGATATAGCGATGAGGTATGCAGGGGTATTGACTACCAAAGCAATATCGTGGAATTTCACTCTTGCAGTTTTGCCATTCAGTATCTTTGCCAATGCCCGTCCTGCGTACATGATGGGCAGGACGAAGAGATGTCCTTTGCCTACGACACCGAATACGCGATGGAGGATAGGGGCAACAGTGTTTCCGGGAGTGCTGGGAGGCTATCTGCTCAGATGACTTCATGCATCGTGCATCGCTCGATCACCAACGCGAGCTACAACACCACTTTGGTGCCGAGTTCCACCACTTGATTGGGTGGCAAGTTGAAGAAGCTCGCTGCGCCTTCCGATTGGCGTGTCATCCAGGAGAACAGCGCGGAACGCCACGATGGTAACCCTCCCGGAGCATCAACCACATTGGAGCGAGCGATGAAGTAAGTGGCACTCATTGCCTCGAATTTCAAGCCGTGTTTAGTCAAGTTATCCAGCTCTAGCGGGATGTCGATCTCTTGACGGAAACCAAAATTTAGCGCGATGTCATACATCCCCGGTGCAAGTTGTCTGATTTCCAGTCGTTTGTCCGCAGAAATGTAGGGCACATCAGCCGTCACCACATGCACGAACAACGTCTGCTCATGCAGCACCTTGAAGTGTTTGAGATTGTGAAACAGCGCGCTAGGAACAAACTTCGGATCGGAGGTCAGGTAAATCGCTGTACCGCTGACACGCGGCACATCGGGATGTGTACCGGAAATAAAGATATCCATCGGAATATCCAGTTTTTGCCGTTGCTTGGCAACCAACGAACTGCCTTTTTTCCAAGTGGAGAGCAATACGAATAACACCAACCCAAGTGCCAATGGCATCCAACCACCACTCGCCACCTTGGTGAGGTTGGAGCCAAAGAACAGAAATTCCAACAACGCAAACATCGCCAACGCAGCCAGCAAAGGCAAGCGTGTTCGACCGGGTAACATCAGCGTAACGAACATGGTCAGCAGGGTGGTGATGATCATGGTGCCGGAGACCGCGATTCCGTAAGCCGCCGCCAACGCGCCGGACGAACCGAATTCGAATACCAGAATAATCACACCAGTCAGCATCATCCAGTTCACAGCGGGGATATAAATCTGCCCGCGTTGCGAATCGGAAGTGTGCAGAATGAACAGGCGCGGCAGGTAACCCATGCGCATCGCTTGCAAGGTGATGGAGTAGGCACCGGAAATGGTGGCTTGTGAAGCGATTACCGTCGCGGCGGTGGCTAATGCGACCAGCGGCAACATGAACCAGTCGGGCGACATCAGATAGAACGGGTTCTGTACCGCATCTGCCGAGCGCAGCACCAGTGCGCCCTGGCCGAAATAATTGATGAGCAGTGCCGGACATACCAGCCCGTACCACGCCAACCGTACCGGCTTGGCACCGAAGTGCCCCATGTCGGCATACAGCGCTTCACCGCCCGTGAGGGCAAGGAACACGGCGGACAACAGGAGGAACATACCGGCCGGATGTTCGATGGCAAAAGTAATGGCGTATATCGGACTCAATGCGCGCAACACGGACGGTGTCTCAGCGATGTTGATGATGCCCAGCACCGCCAGCGCGGAGAACCACACCAAAGTGACGGGGCCAAACAACTTGCCCATGCTGCCAGTACCGCGACGTTGGATGAGGAACAGACCCGTGATGACACCGATGGTGACTGGCAAGATGAGACTTTCCAGCGCAGGCGCGGCGACACTCAAGCCCTCCACCGCTGAGAGGACAGAGATAGCAGGCGTGATGAGTGCATCGCCATAGAACAGTGCAGCAGCGAAGATGCCACCCGTGGCGATGACCAATCGCCAACGCGATGCACTGCCTGCCGAGCGGTTCGCCAGTGCGGTCAAGGCAAGTACTCCACCTTCGCCGTTATTGTCGAACTTGAGCATCACCCACACATATTTGAGCGAGATGATGAGCATCATCGCCCAGAACAAAGCAGACAACGTCGCTAACACGTTCGGCTCGGTAGGTGCGAGATGGCCTCCGGCAAAAGCTTCCTTGAAGGCGTACAGTGGGCTGGTGCCGATGTCGCCATACACCACGCCAAGTGCGGCGAGTGCCAAGGCACCCGTCGCTGTCTTGTTATTCTGTTCCATTAAAATCCTCTCTTTCAAAAATTCAAAATTCTTAGGCTGGCGGTGGCAAATATCAAATATCGAGCCGGTAGCCCACGCCGGTCTCGGTCACAAAAAATCTGGGTTGTGCCGGGTCGTCTTCCAGCTTCTGACGCAGGTGACTCACATAGATGCGCAGGTAATGGTTGCTCTCGACAAATGCGTTCCCCCACACCGCGCGCAGCAGATGGCGATAGGTCAGCACCTTGCCAGGTGCGGCCAACATGGCGCATAACAAGCGGTATTCGATGGGGGTGAGGCGCAGCAACTCGCCACTGCGCGTGACACTGCGTTGCGCCAGATCGACTTCGATGTCACCGAAATGGAAATGTGTCTCGGCAGTCGCCACTTCCTGTGGCACATGGCGCAACTGTGCTCGCACCCGCGCCAGCAACTCGCCCGTGGAGAAAGGTTTGGTCAGGTAGTCGTTCGCTCCGGCATCCAGCGCACGGATCTTTTCGCCTTCCGCTGAACGCGCGGACAGCACCAGCACCGACAGCAGAAATTGCGTGCGCAGCTCGCGGATGAAGACGATGCCATCACCGTCGGGCAAACCCAGATCGAGGATGAGCAACTGGATGGTGTCGGCGTGCAGATGTGCCATGCCTTCTTTCAGCGTGCCACATTCCAGAACGTGATGGCCTTCATCCTCCAATGCGGTGCGCACCAAACGGCGTATCTGGACTTCGTCTTCGACGAGCAGGATGGTCGTATCACTCATGTTCGTTCTCCGCCTCGATCACGGGCGGCACTCCCAACGGCAAGGTGAAGGTGACACACGCGGAGTCTGCAGCACTGCTGGCGCGTATCGTGCCGCCGTGTGCGCTCACGATGCTGCGACAGATAACGAGACCTAGGCCGATGCCGGGGATGTTCGACTCGGCATCGCCGCGCTCGAACAACTCGAACATCTTGTCCAGATTGCCCGGTGGAAAATGCGAACCGCTGTTGCATACCGAGATGGTTGCTTGATCCGCATCGTTGCTGGCACTGATACGGATGACAGATCCGGACGGTGCATATTTGACTGCGTTCTCCAACAAGTTACACAGCACACGCTCCATCAGGATGGCATCGAACTTAAGCAAGGGCAGGTCACGCGGCAATGCGACTTGTACTGTATGTCGCGCCAACGCAGTGCCCAAGAGTTTAATGCTGGCACCGACCACTTCTTCCAGCGGCTGCCACTCGGCGTTCAGGCGCAAATCACCGGCGCGCAGCTTCGCCATGTCGAGCAGATTGGAGACCATGCTGTTCAAGCGCAAGGTCTGTTCGCGCATAGCTTGTACTGTATCGCGCACATCGCTTGGCAGTGCTTGTTGTGCGAGTGCATCGCTCATACCGTAAAGCACGGTGAGCGGTGTGCGGATGTCGTGCGATAGCGCGGACAGGATGGTGCTGCGCAGACGTTCATCGGTCATCTGCAACTGGCTACGTTGCACCACTTCGACGAAGTGCAAGCGTTCGACCGAAATGGCGACCAGCGAGGCGATGGCTTCGAACAAAGGCTGTTGCACATCCACATCCGCAGGCAGGACAACACCAAAATCGATGGCCAGCACGCCGCGAACATAGGTGGAGCCGGACAAAGGCAAGAACAACCAGTGGCGTTCCGCTTCGCGCATGTGCCGTGTCTGCGCCTGTGACAGCGCAGTTGTTGCGGCGGCGGATTGCAACTCGGAATCCAGATGGTGTGCCTCTTCCACCGGATGCAACACATCGTCATTCCGCATCAACAACATGCCGCGACATGCTTGCGAGCGTTGCAGGAAATCGCGCGTCGCCTTTGCCACCTGCGTTAGAGAAGTCGTGCCCGCCAGACGACTGGCGAGCTGATACAAGGCCTGCGATTGTCGCTCGCGTTCGATGGCCGCCGCCGTCTTTTTTTGCAGACTGATAGTCAGATTGGCGATGATCAGTGCGACCACCAGCATGACAGCAAGCGTGACTACATATTGGACATCGCCGACTGTGAAGGATAAACGCGGATGGATGAAGAAGAAGTCGAGCAGGCTGGTGCTGAGCAGCGCGGCGGCGATGGCTGCGTGTTTGCCCGCACGCAGCGCGACGAGGGCGACAGCCAGCAGGAAAAGCATGGCGATATTCGCGGGATCGAGCACATCCCGCAGCGGCCACATCAGCAGCGTGATCACACCGCACGCCGTGACCGCCCACGCCAAGCGCGCGAACAAGCTGCGCGGCTGGCGTGATGCAGTAACGAAAGTGGTAGTTGCTTCAGGATGGGCAGAGTTCATACGTCCGGATTATTCCAGCGTGGATATAAAAATGCTGTAAATAATGTTCAAAAACGGTTCGATGATGAATAGCCATTATTGGAATCATCACGGCGTTTCTTCATGGCAACGGGTTTGCTGTGCTCGTGTTTGTGGGGCTGATCGTAGATTACGCTTTGTAATAACGCACAGTTAATTGGATGGGTGGGCTTCCGTCCGCATGGATCCTTATTAAGTTACGAAGGTCAGATTAGCCTTTTATATCCAGAATTCATGAATACATGGCGCAAAGAGAAGCGGGGGAGAGTGCGGTAGTTTGTTGCTCTTTATCAAAACACAAAGCAACTTATATTTTCCGCATAAATACTTTGGATTTACGCTGGTAGTTGTACAGTGATTTCTTTTGCGCGGGGAGCGCGGAAACATCGCTCTCGATAAAACCGCGTTCAATAAACCAGTGTGCTGTACGCGTGGTGAGTACGAATAATTTTTTCAGCTTTTGTGTTTTGGCGAGTTCGGCCATGTGGTTGAGGATGGCCTCCCCGTATCCACGATCACGGCTTTGCGCTTCGACTGCCAGGCAGGCGAGTTCGGCAGCAGCTTCATCGGGGAAGGGGTACAGCGCGGCGCAACCCACGATGCGATGGTCGTGTTCCAGTACCACGAAGCGGTCGATTTCCTGTTCCAGTAATTCGCGGCTGCGGCGCACCAAAATGCCTTGCTCTTCCAGCGGACGCAATAACTTCAGGATACCGCCGACATCTTTGATCGTGGCATCACGCAGGGTGTTGAGTGTGCTTTCCACCACCATGGTGCCGATGCCGTCATCGCTGAATAATTCCTGCAGCACAGCTCCGTCAGTGTGGCGGCTGATGAGGTGGGTGCGTGCCACACCGGCTTCGCATGCACGTATTGCACAGGGCAGAAACAGGTTGATGTCGTCGGACAACTTGCGTTTGCCGCTCAACACTTCTTGAGCTTGGGCGACGGTTAGCTCCTTGAGTAATGCACCTTTCTTGTCTTGTACGCCATCGGTGTTCATTAGAAATACAAGTTTGTCGGCATCCAGCGCGATAGCCGTGGCAGTGGCAACATCCTCCAACGTGACGTTGAACACTTCGCCAGTGGGAGAATAACCAAGCGGCGACAAGAGTACCACCTCGCCAAACTCCATGCGATCATTGAGCGCGGCGACATCTACCTTGCGCACACTGCCGGTGTGCTGCAAATCAGTCCCGTTGATGATCCCGATTGGCTGTGCGGTAATGAAATTGCCACCCGCCACGCGGATGTCGGCATTTGCCATCGGTGAATTTGCCAGCCCCATCGAGAGTAGTGCCTCAATCTCAACCCGCACACGACCCACCGCCTCCTTCACGCATTGCATGGTTTCGGCATCGGTGAGGCGAATGCCGTGGTGATAAGTGTCAGCCAAGCTATTTTTTGCCAGATGAGCCTCAATTTGCGGGCGCGCGCCGTGTACCAGCACCAGGCGAATACCCAGTGCGGCAAGCAGATTAAAGTCGTGCGTTAGTTCAACGAATTTTCCGTCCGCGACCACCTCTCCACCAAAAGCAACGACGAACGTGCGTCCGCGAAACGCATTGATGTAAGGCGCGACAGAGCGAAACCAAGAAACGAAATCGGCAGATGCAGGTGGGGTGGGCATTACGTAAGCTCCCTAAAAACAATGTGCGCATCATGCCGCGCTATGGCGTATATCGCAACCGTTAGTCTATTCAAATTTTCGGAATACCACGCTTAGCTCTGCATCCAAGGTAATTTTGCCGTACGCCAGCCATTGACTTCATTACGATGCCCATCGGTGTTTTTATCGCCTTCAAAGCCTTCCATTACGTTGTAGCAGTTGACGTATCCGGCTTGCGTGGCAAGTGTTGCGGCAGAACTGGAGCGCGCGCCAGAGCGACAAATGAATAACACGGCTGATTTTTTATCGACCAATTGGTTAAGTTGCTCTATGAAACTTGGATTGGGCATCATGCCTGGATAAGTCGCCCATTCAATCTCTACGGCTTCCGGTATGCGACCCACCCAGTCTAGTTCGGCTCGGCAACGCACATCAACCAGTTTGGCTTGAGGGTTGGCTTGCAGGATGTTGTTTGCTTCTTTGGGCGTTAACACACCTTTGTATGAATGACCCTGTTCTTTGGCACGCTGTTGTGCGGTTTGTAAAATGGCGGCGGCTTCCATGATATTTTCCTTTGGGGTGAGTGTCGATTGAGCAGGTTTAACGAAGAATGTTATGCTGCGAAACAGAGCCACATCTTAGCGTAATCAATATGAAAAATCACAGCCACTCGCATTCTGCGCATGCATCCAAAGCAGTATTTGAGCCTGCCAATCCGGAACGGTTTGCCGCAGCGAAGAAAAGCACTTGGGTGAGTATCTTTATCAATTTGGCATTGACCTTCTTTCAAGTCATAGGCGGATTTTTTTCGCACTCACAGGCGTTAATGGCGGACGGTTTACATTCGCTTTCGGATTTGTTTTCGGATGTATTGGTGCTGTTTGCAAACCGTCACGGCAACACCCATGCGGATGCGAATCACCCGTACGGACACGCTCGCTTTGAGACTGCTGCGACGCTGATTTTGGGCGCGTTGCTGGCGGTGTTGGGCATCGGTTTGCTGGTTGCGGCGGCGATGCGACTGCAACAACCCAGTGCGGTGCAAGCGGTTAACCCCATCGCGCTGGGCATAGGCGTGATCGCGTTAATTGCCAAAGAGGGTATGTTCCGCTACATGCTGGCGGTGGCAAAGCGGGTGCGTTCGCAAATGCTGGTGGCGAACGCCTGGCACGCCCGTTCCGATGCGGCCTCGTCCCTGGTGGTGATAGTCGGAATTGCCGGAAATTTGCTGGGCTATACCTTTTTGGATTTGGTCGCCGCCGCTGTGGTAGGTGTGATGATTGCGCATATGGGTGGTAAGTTGGCCATTGAGGCCATGGCTGAGCTGATCGACACAGGGCTTGATGAAGAGGAGGTGGAGGCGATCAAACAAACATTGCTCAACACCCATGGTGTGCGCAATGTGCATGAACTCCGTACCCGCAAAATGGCAGACAATGCCTTGGTTGATGCGCACGTGATTGTTGATCCGAAAATCAGTGTCTCGGAAGGTCACTATATCGCCGAGTCCGCCCGGCATGCCGTACTCAAGCATCATCATGTGCTGGATGTCATGGTGCATATTGATCCAGAAGATGACTTACAGTCCAAACCCAACGCGCATTTGCCGAGTCGCCCCAAGCTATTGGCTCACCTCGCGGAGTGCTTGGGTGACGCGAGTCTGTCAGATTGCCGGGTGGTACTTCATTATCTGGATGGCAAAGTCGATGCCGAGGTCTTTGTGCCACAACAGCATTCCCAGCAGGTTGCGGCGTTGCAATTGCGTTGCGAGAAGTTCGTGCGTGAGGATAAGTTTTTTAGATCAGCAACCTTTTATTTTGAAGAGTTTTTTGGCAAATAGTTGTACGCCCGCGAACTAATAAAAGACGCGCAGTATTAAAGCCGTGCTGTCGCATGGCTTGCGTTTTCACGCGGAAGAGCGTGTTTCGTTAAACCACAGCTTCGGGTCTATGCACTAAAAAAGCCCGTTCAACCGATAGAAATAATTGCTCATTACTTCAGTCTCCGCACTTTTGTGTCTGGCGAAGCCGTGCATGTAACGAACCAAGCCACGCATTACGTAATACACAATGCCGTGATGCGCTGTGCCGAGTAATGTTTCCAGCTTGGAGCGTTCCAGAAACAGAACGACGCTATCTTTTTTGACCTCGATAGTGGCATCAATTTTTACCATATTACTTCCGACAAAGCTGATGATCCGCGCCAGATTTCCCGGATCTTTCAGCGTCATCAATATGGGCTCATCGTTGACGATGGCACTGACTTCGATTTTGCCTTCCACCAAAATCAGCAGCGCGTCGTTCAATGAAAGATCACCCGGCTTTGCAATATATTGCCCGGCCTTGTAACTTTTGATGGTAAGCAGCCCAACCAAAATTTGAATTTCCGCATCGCGCAATTCCTCAATCAGCGTGCTTTGATGCAGTGCATTCAAAATGCGTTCGTTGGCAAGCAGCTTGGTCGTTCCGATAAAACAATTGACCCCCGCATAGGATCGACTAAGGGACATTTCATTTACTTGAATCATATAACCTCCTATCCCACATCCAGAACATATTTGGTTAGCTGTTGCCCGAAGTGTTTACCGATTTCTTCAGCCCCAGCCCCCTTGTGTCTGGCCAACAAATGCGTGTGGCGCACCAGACCGCGCATCACGTAATACACAATGGTGTGGTGTTGTGTACGCAGCAACGTTTCCAGCTTGGTACGCGCCAACATCAACACGGTTGACTCTTCTATAACTTGAATGGACGCTTCTATTTTTGCTATATCGCTACCGACAAAGCTGATGATTCTTGCCAACTCGCCCGGCTTGGTGAGCATCAAACTCATCGGCTCGTTATCTACTGTGGCACTAACTTCGATTTTGCCTTCCACCAAAATCAGCAGGGCATCACCCAAGGGCGCATCGCCCGGACGAGTAATAAAATCACCCGCTTGATACCGCTTGATGGTTAACATGCCGACCAGAATCTGAATTTCAAAATCACGCAATTCCGTTATCAATGTACTTTGGTGTAGCGCATTCATAATTCGCGCATCGGCAATCATCTTGTGATCTCCAATAAAATAATTTTCGGCAAAATCGAAGCGATCATGTAAGGCTTCTTTGTGTAGCATCATGCACCTCCTTGTTTTGAATAAGCAATAAACAAGCCATGCCGTACCCATTGATTTATAAGGCTTGTGGGTAAGTATGGGGGTGGGGTTTTGCACCGATGCAGTGCGGTCGTGGCGTAGTGTGGTGCGGTGCGGTACTGAAGCGTCGCGAAATAATTAAGCCCGCTTGCGTTACCATGCTTAACTTCGCTTGCAAAATTTTATTTTCTGCTACTTGTCGGATCCACCGACTCATTTTGATTCATCAATTGGATGGCATTCTCTGTTGTCCCATTGCACATCGGCAACTACCCAATTGTTGAGCTGATTGTACGTAAAAAAAGGGCAGCTTGCGCTGCCCTTAAAACTGAAGCACGGGGCTTCAGGGGAGGAGCTGATTTCTATAAGTTGTAAGCACGTTCACCGTGTGAAGTCGTATCCAAACCTTCCCGTTCCGCTTCTTCCGGTACACGCAGTCCGACAGTCAGATCAACCAGTTTGTAGCAGATGAAGGCAACCACAGCCGACCACACCACAGTGGTCAATACAGCTTGCGCTTGTATCCACACTTGGCTGCCGATACTGGTGTCAACGAGGGTGTTGTTGACGTAATCAACGATACCCGTGCCGCCCATGCTCCAGTTGTTGAACACGCCAGTGAGCAACGCACCCAAG
Source organism: uncultured Gallionella sp. (assembly GCA_964608835.1). GTDB lineage: Bacteria > Pseudomonadota > Gammaproteobacteria > Burkholderiales > Gallionellaceae > Gallionella. Next base: position 43,706 of record CAZSPN010000014.1, on the reverse strand, counting down.
ATGCCGCCGATGCCGTGAATGCCGAATACGTCCAGCGCGTCATCCGCACCCAATAATTTCTTGAGTCCAGTGACACCCCAGAAGCACACCACACCTGCCAATGCACCTATTGCCAAGCCCCAGCCGCAAGCTGGGGTGATTGCAACCAAACCCGCCACTGCGCCGGAGGCCGCACCCAGCAAGCTAGGTTTGCCTTTCAGCATCCATTCCGCGCCCAGCCAGGTCATCACCGCAGCCGCTGTTGCAAGCAAGGTGTTGGCGAAAGCCAAGGTTGCAGTACCGCCTGCTTCCAGCGCGGAACCCGCGTTGAAACCAAACCAGCCCACCCACAGCAATGACGCGCCGATCATAGTCATTACCAGGCTGTGCGGAGTCATCGGTTCTTTGCCATAGCCGATACGTTTACCGACCATGAATGCACCTACCAAGCCCGCAATCGCCGCATTGATGTGCACTACTGTGCCGCCTGCAAAGTCCAGCGCGCCTTTGGCAAATAGCCAGCCCGCAGTGGCATTGGCAGCATCTGCCGCTGCCTGATCGGTGTAAGCATCAGGACCCGCCCAGAACCACACCATATGCGCGATCGGCAAGTAGGCGAAAGTGAACCACAGTGCCGAGAACAACAACACAGCTGAGAACTTCATACGCTCAGCAAACGCACCCACTACCAGTGCCACCGTGATAGCAGCGAAAGTAGCTTGGAACGCGACAAAAGCGAATTCAGGAATCACCACGCCTTTACTGAATGTTGCCGCATTCGCAACGCTACCGGTGGCAGGATCGAAGATGCCATGCAGGAACAACCTGTCGAAACCGCCGATGAATGCGTTGCCAGTGGTGAACGCCAGCGAATATCCATAAATTGCCCATAGCACGCAAATCATGGCGAAGATGCTGAACACTTGCATCAACATTGACAGCATGTTTTTGCTGCGCACCAAACCGCCATAGAACAACGCCAGTCCGGGGATCGCCATCATAATCACCAGCAATGTTGCCACCAGCATCCATGATGTATCACCCTTGTTTGGCACGGGTGCGGGCGCGGCAGCGGCAACAGGTGCTGCCGCCTCGGTTGCCGGGGAAACGACTGCCGCCACAGCCGAAGCTGCCTCGACCGCAACACTAACCGACTCCTCCGCCAACACGGATGTGGAGATTCCACACAGCATCGCCAGCAAAGCAAAACAGCTTAATAATTTCCTCATTTCAATCTCCTTATAGTGCTTCTGCGCCGGATTCACCGGTACGGATGCGAATCACTTGTTCGATTGCGGAGACAAAAATTTTGCCGTCGCCGATTTTTCCGGTATTCGCCGACTTTTCGATTGCCTCGACAACTTGATCGAGCATGTCGCTTTTAATCGCCGCTTCCAATTTAATCTTAGGCAAAAAATCCACCACATATTCCGCACCGCGATACAACTCGGTGTGTCCCTTTTGCCGTCCAAAGCCTTTAACTTCGGTAACCGTGATGCCCTGTACGCCAATTGCGGAAAGGGCTTCACGCACCTCGTCGAGCTTGAAAGGCTTGATGATTGCTGTGACCATTTTCATGGCATTCTCCTGTTGTGAGGGCGGGGTTGACTAGGCACTTAGCCATCAATTTTTGGTGGCTTGGTGGAAGGCTATCCCGCCCGTGTTTAATTACATAGCGTGAGTTACAGAAACCGCAACTGCGCTCTTGCCCCAATCTTTACTGTTGTAAGTGTAGAAGCCACCCGACTTGGCATTGGTGTTGCTGTAAGCCAAGCCCAGCACATATCCACTAAAGTCTTTAGATGCGCTCAGTTTGTAATCAGTGTAGGAAGGGTCAGTGCCAGCTGCAACTAAGGCATCAGCAGCTGAACCTTTGTATTTTTGTTTGCCATAATGCGCGCCCAACGTTACGCCAGTATCGGGCAAAGCGTAGCTCGCATTAACTTCCAAGTAGCTTGTGCCTTGAGCGGAAGGTACGGTCAGAAAATCCCCTAAGCTATGAGAGTATTTGGCGGAAATCCATTTGTAGCCAATTGCGCCATACAATTCACTAGTGTCTGCCTTAACATAAGTTGCTGGCGGAACGTAATCACCTAGGTAGTTGTAACGAATCAAACCAACGTCATAACTAAAATCAGTTGCAAAACCACCCCTGTAGCCCGCGTAGGTATCCAGCTCTAAGCTGGCCGTTCCCGTAGAGCCGCTAGCGGTAATCCAGCTTACATTAGAGCCCCACAATCCCGCATAAATGCCACTTGCGTGAGAATAATCAAAGCCACCTTGCAAGGCAGGCTTTTCTACATTTTGTGTAATGCCGCGAAATACATAATTGCTAACTAAGCCAATGTTAGACGTAACAGTATGTGGTGAGGCAGGTTCATCTGCTGCCATCGCCAAACTAGGAACAGCCAGTGCAGCCAAGATCAAAGAGTTCAACAAATTGCGTTTCATAATGATTTCCTTTTTAGAGTTAAAAATAAATAAGGGAATGTTTTACCGCGCAAGTTATTCAGCAGCATCTATGCCACATTTATTAATCATGTAAAAACAATTAATTAGGGGGTGGTTGTAGGTTTAAGGAAAACAGCTCCGCACCAATTGCAGGCGAGGAGGGAGGGTTACGCACTGCTTGAGTGCAATGCTTTTATGACATAACAAGTCTCGGTTGTGATTTTTCCGCATTGGAATTGGTGGTGAAAAACCTGGAGGGCCAAAAACATGGCCGCAGGGCGCGACCATGTTTTGTTGCGATACGGGAGGATTGTGAATCGGAAAGGAAGGTTACAGGTAAAGCTGCCGTTCGCGTTCTTCCGCGCTCGGCTCAAAGCCGCGAGTTTCATAATGCTTGAAGATTGCGCTGATAACCGCTTCCGGTTCGTCGATGACTTGTATTAAGTCCATGTCTTCCGGACTGATTACTTTTTCATCCACCAGTGTGGTGCGAAACCATTCCATCATGCCTCCCCAGAATTGGCTGCCCACCAGAATGATGGGCATGCGGCGCGTCTTGCCGGTTTGCACCAGCGTCAACGCTTCCATCAGTTCATCCAATGTGCCGAAGCCACCCGGCATGACCACGTAGGCACTGGCAAATTTGACGAACATGACTTTGCGCGAGAAAAAATGTTGAAAGGTATGGCTGATGTTTTGATAGGCATTGCCCGATTGTTCAAATGGCAACTGGATGTTGAGTCCCACGCTGGGGGATTTGCCGTAGAACGCGCCTTTGTTGACTGCCTCCATAATTCCGGGGCCGCCGCCTGAGATGACGGAAAAGCCCGCATCGGAAAGTTGTCGCGCAATCACCTCGGCCAGCTTGTAATAGGGTTGGTCGAATTTGGTACGCGCGCTACCAAAAATACTCACGGCGGGATGGATGTGACTGAGCCGTTCGGTGGCCGAAACAAACTCTGACATAATGCCGAACACGCGCCACGCTTCTTTGGAGTTCCATGCTTCGGGGAGGGCGGAAACAGGCAGTTTGGACGAGGTGTTCATGCAATATATCCCTAAAAAATAAAATGAAAAAATTACTACTCGTTGACGGCTCGTCGTTTCTTTATCGGGCGTTTCATGCCATGCCGGACATGCGCAACAAACTGGGTGAGCCGACGGGTGCAATTTACGGCGTGCTTAACATGCTGCGCAAGCTGCGCCAAGATTACCCTGCGGATTATAGCCTGTGCGTATTTGACGCAAAAGGCAAAACATTCCGCGACGACTGGTATCCCGAATATAAAGCCACGCGCGCGCGGATGCCAGAAGACTTGGTGTTGCAAATTGAACCACTCAATGCCGCCATTGCGGCATCGGGCTGGAACTTGGTTGCAATAGAAGGTGTGGAGGCCGATGACGTAATAGGCACATTGGCACAGCAGGCCGCGCAAGATGGTGTGCAGTGCATCATCGCCACAGGCGATAAAGACCTCGCACAACTGGTGAATGAACACGTGTTCCTCATCAACACCATGAGTAACGAGAAGCTCGACATCGCAGGCGTGAACACAAAATTTGGCGTACCCCCCGAACGCATTATCGATTTGCTGACCTTGACGGGTGACACCGTGGACAATGTGCCGGGTGTGGAAAAAGTCGGCCCGAAAACCGCAGTGAAATGGCTTACACAATATGGCACGTTGGAAAACATCATCGCGCATGCCGATGAAGTGGGCGGAGTAGTCGGTGAGAATTTGCGCAAGGCTATTGACTGGTTGCCACAGGCACGCCGTTTGATAACCGTGAAATGTGATGTGGAACTGCCGCAGAGGTATGATGAACTGATTGCACCCGCGAGTGACACCGGGCAAATGCGCAGCTTGTTTGAGCGATTGGAATTCAAGACTTGGCTGCGCGAGCTGAGTGGTGAAAATGTTGGGAAGCAAAGTTTGCTGGAGCATTCTTCCTCCCCCACCAGTGATCAAAGCAGTGCTGCGTTATCACGTGATTTCATTACTGATGCCCCCGCTGTAGATGGCGACACTAGCCCTGCCAGAACCGATCACGCTCACTACGAAACTATCCTGACAGAATCGCAGCTCACCACATGGTTGGAAAAAATCCTTGTTGCCGAATTGGTCTGTGTCGATACCGAGACCACGGGATTGGATGTGATGAACACGCAAATCATCGGCATTTCGTTCTCCATTACGCCGCACGAAGCGGCCTATCTGCCATTGGGACACATCTACCCCGGCGCGCCAGACCAGCTCAACCGCGATGCGACTTTTCAGAAATTAAAGCCGTGGCTGGAAAGCTCTCAGCATAAAAAGCTCGGACAAAATCTCAAATACGATGCGCATGTGTTTGCCAATCACGGCATCAAGCTGGCAGGAATTGCCGAGGACACGCTGTTGCAATCTTACGTGCTGGAATCGCACAAACCGCACGACATGGATAACCTCGCGCTGCGCCACCTTAATGTCAAAGCCATCAACTATGCCGAAGTGGTGGGCAAAGGCGCGAAGCAACTGTGTTTCGATCAAGTCGATCTCGACATCGCCACGCGCTATGCCGCTGAGGATGCGGACATCACGCTGCAATTGCATCAATGCCTAGAGCCACAAATCGCAATTCAAAAGGGATTGCAATTTGTGTATCGTGACATCGAGCTACCGAGTATGCGCGTGTTGTTCATTATGGAACGCAACGGTGTGTTGCTGGATAGCACGTTATTGCAAGTGCAAAGCCGCGAGTTGGGCGAAAAACTCATTGCGCTGGAAGCCAAGGCACACGAGGCTGCCGGGCAACCATTTAACCTCAATTCACCCAAACAACTGAGAGAAATCCTGTTCGACAAACTGCAATTGCCTGTAAAGAAAAAAACGCCGAGTGGCGATCCGTCCACCGACGAGGAGGTGTTGCAGGAACTCGCGCTGGATTATCCGCTGCCGAAAATTTTGCTCGACTATCGCGGCATGGCGAAACTTAAATCCACTTACACCGACAAATTGCCGCTGTCAGTCAATCGCGCTACAGGACGTGTGCATACTAGCTATTCGCAAGCCGTGGCAGTGACGGGGCGCTTGGCCTCGAACGATCCCAACCTGCAAAACATTCCTATCCGAAATGCCGAGGGTCGGCGCATCCGTGAAGCGTTTATCGCACCTCCGGGCAGTAGCATCGTTTCGGCGGACTATTCACAAATCGAATTGCGCATCATGGCGCACTTGTCGGGCGACACAGGTTTGCTACAAGCTTTTGCCAACAATGAAGACGTGCATCGTGCCACCGCCGCAGAGATTTTTATGATCTCCCGCGAGGAAGTCAGCAGCGAGCAACGCCGCTACGCCAAGGTCATCAACTTTGGTTTGATCTACGGCATGTCCGCATTTGGCTTGGCCAAACAACTCGGCATCGAACGCAGTGCCGCCACCGCCTACATCGAGCGTTACTTCGCGCGCTATCCCGGCGTAAAGAACTACATGGACAGCACCCGCGAACAAGCCAAACAACAAGGCTATGTCGAAACGGTATTCGGGCGACGGTTATGGTTGCCGAATATCAATGCCAGCAATGCCATGCAGCGTCAGGGTTCGGAACGTGCCGCGATCAACGCCCCGATGCAAGGCACGGCTGCCGATCTGATCAAACTTGCGATGATTGCCGTGCAACAGTGGATCGAAACGGAAAAATTGCATACCCGCTTAATCATGCAAGTGCATGACGAACTGGTGTTGGAAGTACCCGGTGCAGAATTACAAACAGTGAAAGATATGCTGCCCAAATTGATGGGCGGTGTTGCGCAACTACACGTGCCGCTGCTGGTGGAATTGGGTGTGGGCAAAAATTGGGATGAGGCGCATTAACTCGGATTTACTGACCGGATCACGCTAAAGCAGATTCCAGTATGGGTCTGATGTCCCGCTTGATAATGGTTTCAAACCCGGCGGTTTCGAGCTGAAGCCTTTCGTTATCTTGCTCCAAAAGTTGGATGCAATCCCCGACGATGCTTTCCAGCGTGGAAAATTTTATTGCGCGCTTTAAGTCTTCTTCAACGGAAGTATTGGGATCCAACATAGCCACAACGGCTTTTTTATTGGCAAGCAGGTAAGACACCCTGACAATCTCGAATATGCGCGCATGGTCGTACAAGTTTACGTTGAGCACGATTTTGGATCGGGCTATCAGGCTGTCGCGGGCTTCGCCATACAGGCCACTAACAAACATCACATTAACCCCCGCCTGGGATAACGCATGAAAGACTCGCAGCCTTTTATTGCCGGACAAGCCATAAATCAAAACATCAATATCCTGATTTTTGACACCCAATTGATGAATGCGGGTAAGGACGGGCGCGTATCCGACAGGAACCAGCTTCGCATCGTTTACACCCAGCCGACTCCATTCTTCCATGTTCGCAGTGCTGTAATCCCAAACTTGGAGGTGTTGGGCAATATGGGCGATGGATGGCGGCATGTCACCGGGCAAAATGCCGCGCATTTGCTCAAAATTGTAGGCAATACTATTTGCCGGCAATTGCTTCAAAAAACTGATCGGTAACACCTGCGCCCCCCAAACAATATTGGTGGCTTTCGGATTAAATTCGTTTATCGAATAACCTATTTCGTGACCCAGCTTAGCCAATCCCCATAGAACGGAATCAATAACCTCTTTGTAACCATTGAGTCCGTGCATATTCCGGCTGTTGGGCGGTATGCAGTGCATAACATGAAAAATGGCCATTTTGTTCGGAGTATTGATTGAAGGAGAGGTTGAGTAATGCGCGCCAAATTATATGGGAACGAGAGACCTCTCGCTACTACAGACTGCAGCTACCAATATCGCTGCTGGCGGAATGGAGGCAAAAGTTGGGAAGAGGCGAATACTGTTTTGGCAACGCGCTCACGGTAATTGGCTGACTGAAATTCTGATTTTGAATCCGCAAAATAGGGTTAACGAGTCAAGCTAAGAGTCTCTCCTGTGGAAGAGGCAGCGGAACATGCAATTGTACTTATGCATTGTCCAGTGAATGGAACGCCGTTGACAATGGCACTCAATGTATCTTTCGCACCACTAGTTTTACTCGGTTCAATGTTGATGCTGAAGTTAGCATAGGTCACTTGGGGTGGGTAAACAGTAGGGATTATTGTTGGTACTCCAGATGCAGGAGTGGAGATAACAAACGTTGTAGTAGTGCAGGTTGCGGATAGCGTTCCTGAGCCAGCAGAATTATGGATGTTCAGCGGGGTAGGTGGGTTACTACAGATAACGGTTTTAGTATCGGAAATAATTGAATCCTTGCTCAGAGCAGGATAAACCGCATCCCAAGTACCATCATATGGGTTCGTATTGTCTCCGCCGCCGCACCCAGCGAGAGCTATTGTAAGTACGGCAAGATGTAGCTTTTCAAATCGCATGATTATTTACTCCTCGTTATGATGTAAAGCAATTGCCACCCTAAATAGTGGGTTCACCAGTCTTCCGCCAGAAACTTTGTCGCAGGTCAAATTATAAGTGACTACTACATTGAGAGTAGTCACAGCACCTAAGTGCTAACTTTGCTCTTAACCGTTTTTTTCGCAGCAACCTTCTTGGCCGCTGGTTTAGTTACCGTCGCAGTTGCCACTTTTTTGACAGCAGGCTTGACTACTTTAGCAGTAGCTTTCGCTTTAGTAGTTGCGGTTTTTGCTTTAGAGGTTTTAGGGGCAGCCTTGGCTTTTGCCGCTGGCTTTCTTGCGCCAGCCTTTTTAGGCGCAGGTCCTTTCGCGACTTTGGCGGCTATCAATTCCAGTGCTTCTTCCAGCGTGATGTCATCGGGTGATAAGCCTTTGGGCAGAGTGGCGTTGATTTTGCCGTGGCGGGCGTAAGGGCCGTAGCGTCCGCTACAAATTTCCACGCTGGCTTTGTCGTCTGGATGGTCGCCGAGGGTGCGCAATACGGTGTTGCCGTCGCGTGCTTGAGAGAGCAATTCCACGGCGCGAGTTAACTCAATCTCAAAAATGTTATCGCTGCGCGGGATGGATTTGAACTTGCCGTCGTGACCGATGTAAGGGCCGAAGCGACCGATGTTGACGATGACTTTTTTGTTGGTTTCGGGGTGTAAACCAAGCTCACGCGGTAGGGCGAGCAGCTTGAGCGCGCTGGCTAAATCGGCCTGATCCAGCGGCATTTCTTTGGGCCACGACACGCGTTTGGGTTTGACCTTTTCGCCTTCGATCACTTCACCGAGTTGCACATAATGTCCGTAAGGACCGCGCAGTAACAACACCGCTTGCTTGGTGTCGGGATATTCGCCCAACTCCACGCGCGCGGCTGCATCGTCTTGCGATTCGCCGTTCAAACTGCGTTTGTATTTGCATTCTGGATAGTTGGTGCAACTGATAAAGCTGCCGTAACGGCTGAGTTTTTTCGCCAGCGGCTTGCCGCATTCAGGGCAAGCTTCATCGAGCAATTCCACGGGACGGTCGATGTTGGCTTTGTCTTTGATGAGCGTGGAAAAACCTTTCCAGAACGCATCCATCACGCCTATCCAATCGCGTTTTCCTTCAGACACCTCATCCAATTCATTTTCAAGATTCGCCGTGAAATCGTAATCGACATAGCGCGTGAAATGCTCACCGAGAAATTTGGTCACGACCCGACCCACATCGGTGGGCATAAAACGCTTCTTGTCGAGAATGGCGTATTCACGGGCTTGCAGTGTGGAGATGATGGTGGCGTAAGTGGAAGGACGACCGATGCCGTATTCTTCCAGCGACTTTACCAAGCTGGCTTCGGAGAATCGCGGCGGTGGCTGGGTAAAGTGTTGCTCGCCGTAAAGTTTATCGGCGGGCAGGATGTCGCCTTCAACCAAGGGCGGCAGTTTCGCACTGTTTTCTTCTTCCGCATCGTCCACGTCTTCCATGTAAACGCCGATGAAACCGGGGAATACCAGCGTTTGACCGGAGGCGCGAAACAGTGTGTCGTCGCTGCTCAAACGAATATCCACGCTCACGGTATCAAAGCGAGCGGGGGTCATCTGGCAGGCAAGCGTGCGCTTCCAAATCATCTCGTAGAGGCGCGCCTGGTCGGCGGTCATTTTGTCGCGGATGCTGTCGGGTGTGCGCAGGATGGAAGTCGGGCGAATGGCTTCGTGCGCTTCCTGCGCATTTTTCGATTTGCTCTTGTAGCTGGGTTGCGTGTTGGGTAAATACTCGCCGGAGAAATTATCTTTGATATAAGCGCGAATTTCCTGCACCGCTTCATTCGCCAGCGACACCGAGTCGGTACGCATATAGGAAATCAAACCGACGGTTTGTCCGCCAATATCCACGCCCTCATACAGTGATTGCGCGGTGCGCATGGTGCGGTCGGAAGTCATGCCGAGTTTGCGTACCGCCTCTTGTTGCAGTGTGGAAGTGGTGAACGGCGCGGCGGCATAACGCTGCTTGGCTTTTTTTTCCACACGCACCACTTTAGGCGGTAGCTTGGCATCGTTAAGCTTGGCAAAAATCGCATCGTAAGCGGCTTGGTTGCCGATGGTGAGTTGCTCTAATTTGCCGCCCTGATACTGAAACAGTTTGGCGGTGAACGGCTGATGATCTTTGTGGGTGTCGAGATGCACCGTCCAATACTCTTGGCTTTTGAACGCTTCGATTTCCAGTTCGCGTTCTACGATCATGCGCAGTGCGGGGCTTTGCACACGACCCGCAGACAGTCCCGGACGGATTTTGCGCCACAACAACGGAGACAAGTTAAAGCCGACCAAATAATCCAAGGCGCGGCGTGCCTGTTGCGCATTGACCAGTGGCATGGCGATTTCGCGAGGGTGAGCGACCGCTTCTTTCACCGCCGATTGGGTAATTTCGTAGAACACCACGCGCTGCATTTTTTTATTTTTCAGTGCGCGTTTGGTTTTTAGGATCTCGGAAATGTGCCAAGCAATCGCCTCTCCTTCACGGTCGGGATCGGGTGCGAGCAGAATGGTGTCGGCCTCGGCGGCAGCTTTGACGATGGCATCGACATGTTTGCTGTTGCGCGCGATGGTTTCGTACTTCATTTCAAAATTGTTGTCGGTATCGACTGCGCCCGTTTTGGGAATTAAGTCACGCACATGCCCAAACGAGGCAAGCACTTCAAAGTCTTTGCCTAAATACTTTTTCAGCGTTTTAGCTTTAGCGGGAGATTCGACGATCAGGAGATTGGTTGTCATGCGTGCGTTTGGGTTTTAGTGTAATTGTGCGGAATGTAAGGGCGTGAGCAACTCTTCAATCAATAACGGATCGAGGTCGGTATGGCGATTCCACAACACCATCAACATAATCAGTTTGAATTTATCCAACGCGAGATTTTCTTGTTGCAGTGCGACAGCGCGGTCAATAATCATTTCGCGCTCAACACCGCAAATTAAGTGTTGCTGCTCGGCGAACAGCAAGAATTGGCGTGCTTCATAGCTGATGCGCTTGGTTTCCAGTTCGGCGAAATGCCGTTGTCCGCCATGCTCTAGGCTGGCTGGATAACTGTCGGGATTTTGTTGCTGAAGTTCGGTGAGCCAGGTTAATACTTCGTCAATTTCCTCTTCCTCAAAACCGGCGGCGGAAAGTTTGCGCGACAGTTTGTCCGGCTTGGGATAGCTGCCTGCATCGAAGTAGCTTTCAAATAGAAACATTAAAATTTCAAACATATGTGTAGGCGGTAAATTAGTGGAGTCGTTGGTACAGGCCGCCTGGTAACGCACTGATGCGTCCTTCTAGTTCTAGCGTTAATAGCATGGCGGATAGCTGGCTTACCGTCAAGCCGCAGCGTTCAGCCAAGGTGTCAATGTTGGTGGGATCGAAGCCCAGATGGTCAAGTAGCTCGGCATTTGCGCCGGATGTGACCGCTTGTGAAGTTGATGTGTCGGGCTTAACGATCAAGCCACTCAATTCTTCAAGAATGTCCTGTGCGGCTTCCACGAGCTTTGCGCCTTGCTTGATGAGCGCGTGACAGCCTTTACTTTGTGGTGCGTGTATAGAACCGGGAATGGCAAATACATCTCTGCCCTGTTCTAAGGCAAGTCGCGCGGTAATCAGCGAGCCGCTTTGTAGTGAGGCTTCTACAACGAGGCAGCCGATACTCATGCCGCTGATGATGCGGTTGCGACGCGGAAAATTGGAAGCCAGCGGCGGTGTACACAAAGGGAATTCGGAAATGATTGCACCCTGTTCGGCCAGCGCGTGAGCCAAATCGCGATTGGCAGCGGGATAAACTTTATCCAAGCCTGTGCCAACAATCGCAATGCTACTGTCTTGCCCTTTTAACGCGCCGCGATGCGCGGCAGCATCAATGCCATGCGCCATGCCGCTGATGACGCACAGCCCTGCATCACTCAGCGACCTGGCGAATGCCTCGGCATTGTTGATGCCCTGCGGCGTAGCATGGCGACTACCCACTATCGCCAGCGCGCTGTGATTAAGCAAATCCAACCGCCCTTTCACGTAAACCAATAACGGTGGGTCGGTGATGTTAAGCAGGGCTTGCGGATAGTCGCTATCGGCGAGCGTGACAATATGGTTATTGCTGTCTTGCAGCCAAGCGAAAGTGAGTGCGAGCAACTCGTCAGAAATACCGTTGCTGATTTCAGTCGCGACATCCGCTTTGACTATGGTCTTGAGAGAGCTGATAGAGGCAGCAAGTACTGCTTCGGGTGAACCAAATTCTTTTAATAGCTTACGTGCATTTGATCCGCCCAAGCCAGAAATCAGGCTGAGGGTCAGCCACGCTTTCAGCGAATCATCCGCCATATTTTAAGGAGTTTTTGCGCTATCCAATAACTGAACGGGCAAATACGTTTGCATCACCAGCGCGTAGGAAACTTTGTTGAACACGCGGAACACAAACGCCAAACCATAACGTTCATCGGGTAGCGTGTATTTCTTGTCTTCGTGGGTAATCACCTCGCCCTTATGGTTCAGCGCGAGTACATGGCCTACCGCCAAACCATCCCGCTCACCTTTATTTAGTGTAATAACAGTATTTGATCCCGCTTGCGATACGCCACCATAAACCGAAATAACTTTTGCGTTGATGGCGGTTTCTGGTGAGCGAGGCAAGTAGAAGCTGGCAGTTTCATTGGAAGATACCGCCAAACGATCACCGGCACGAACTTCTTGTACTGCCTTGGTAATGTTGACCGTGCTGATTTCCGCAAACCTTGTCGCTTCGGCATCACCCAGGTAAATCGCCTCGGTACCCAACTGTTCTTTGGTGTCGGGGTCGATAAACGCTTTGCCCGCACGGTACATTTGCCAATTTATTCCCTTGTCTTCAGTCAGGCCTTTGGCAAAACCAATATCGTCGGTGGCCAAAATAACGCGACCTTCGCGCGCACCCACAATCGTGGGTGCATTTTTCAGGTCTTCGTTCTCAATCACCAAAGGCTGGCTTAGAAAAGGCCCGATAACGGTTGCCGGAATACTCGGGATCGCGTCGTAATCGCTCGTACCCATGTAAGCTTTGGGTGAAATTTTGGTCACACCGTTTGAGCTAGAGTAGCTGGAGGCATCATTTGAGTCATTTGCGCCCGCAACGCGCAATGTGCCTGTGACGGGATCAAAAACAATCACATCGCCCGGATAAATCCAATGCGGATCTTTGATGGTGTCCTTGTTTACACCCCATATTTTTGGCCATTTCCAAGGGTCTTTGAAGAACTTTCCGGAGATGTCCCACAGCGTATCGCCCTTGACCACCGTGTATCGCTCCGGGGCATCCCCGCGCACGTTCAGGGCAACTTCAGCGGGCACATCAGGAGTTGCGGCAAAAGCAATGGCGGGTAACAGCAAGCAAATCAGCGATATTATTCTGCGCATAGTGAACTCCGAGAGTCAGCGTTATTGGGGACACGCAAGTTGCTGCGTTACATTAAATTCTGCATGTAGTCCGCTAAATTAGCAAGCATTTATCAAGTTCGAGCCAAAATTATCTTGGTGCGGCTTGTCAGGCTACCGTAATGCGCGCAAATTTTCTTTTGCCGACTTGCGCCACAACGACTTTCCCCAATGCAACCGTGGTTGCCTTGTCGTTAATCTTTTTACCGTCCAGTTTTACGCCGCCTTGTTCGATCATGCGGATAGCCTCGGATGTACTCGCCACCAGGCTGGCTTGTTTGAGGAGATGCGGAACAGTAATGCTGCCATTGGGTGCGTTCACGCTTACTTCCGGCATGTCATCGGGAAGCATGCCTTTCTGGAAACGAGCTTCAAATTCTGCCAGCGCATCGACCGCTGCCTGCTGGTTATGGAAACGCGTAATCATTTCCTGAGCCAGTAACACCTTGATGTCACGGGGATTACGCCCCTCTGCAACTTCTGTTCGCCAACCCGCTATTTCGGCAAGGCTACGGAAAGAAAGCAGTTCCAGATAACGCCACATTAGCGTGTCCGAAATCGACATGATTTTGCCAAACATATCCTGTGGCGTGTCGGTGATGCCGACGTAATTACCCAATGATTTGGACATTTTGTTTACGCCGTCCAGCCCTTCCAGAAGCGGCATAGTGAGTATGCACTGCGCGGGCTGCCCATAGTGCTTTTGTAACTCGCGCCCCATCAGCAGGTTGAATTTCTGGTCTGTGCCACCCAATTCAATATCCGCTTTGAGTGCCACAGAGTCATAACCCTGCACGAGGGGATAAAGGAATTCGTGAATGGCGATGGGTTGGTTGCCTTTGTAGCGTTTGGAAAAATCATCGCGCTCCAGCATGCGCGCCACGGTATGCGTGGCGGCGAGCCTGATTAAATCCACCGCATTGAATTGGTCCATCCAAGTGGAATTAAACACCACCTCCGTTCTGGCCGGGTCGAGTACTTTAAATACTTGGGCGCGGTAACTTTCCGCGTTGGCAATAACCTGTTCACGAGACAAGGGAGGACGAGTTGCATTTTTGCCGGTCGGATCGCCTATCATGCCGGTAAAGTCGCCTATCAGAAACAAGGCGTGATGCCCCAAATCCTGTAGTTGGCGCATTTTGTTCAACAATACCGTGTGCCCAAGATGCAAGTCGGGTGCGGTTGGGTCGAAGCCCGCTTTAATTCGTAAGGGGCGACCCAATGCCAGTTTTTGTTTTAATTCACTATCAACCAGCAATTCATCCGCGCCACGCTTGAATATCGCGAGCGTTTCATCATATTGGGATGGTGGGGAAAGCGTGTTAGCCATTTTTATATTCTTCGATTCGTAAGACGGAAATTTAAGGAAAACCCCGCTCATTCGTCATAATAAACCGTTTGTCTGGTGTTTTCGTCCCTTGATACAAGCAGCTGCCGCTCATCAGTTCAGTTTTGAGGGTTGGACGCATTCTGGTAAAGTGAGCTCCATAATTGAAACGAACAGCTTGCCAAACAATGTAGCTAAAGCATCAGGAGGCGCGAATGTTACCCCAAAATCTGCTCAGCCAAGAACGCAAAATGAAATTGCGCTGGTTTGTGACCCTTTCCACATTACCCTTGTTGGGTGTGGTGACGGCGTTTGGGTTGGTATCTGAAAGCGATCTCGGCTTGGCGAAGGCCAATGTCACTATTGAGGAAGTTGCCCTGCCTCAGATAGCGACTACGGAAACTGCGGACACCACTTTCTGGCGCAACGACCACGTGCAACGTGGGGATACCGTAGCTGCCTTGTTGAGCCGTCTGAATGTGACAGACGTTGCAGCTGTAAATTATTTGGTCAGCACGCCTGAAGCCGCTTCATTCCGCAACTTGGTTGTCGGCAGGGAGGCTCAGGCGGAAACGACTGCCCGTGGCGAACTCATCAGTTTGCGCTACCTTGACAACAACAACGCTCAGGTTTTGGTTGATAAGCAAAATGGCGCATTCCAAACAAAAACCTTGTCCGCACAGCTGGAAAAGCGTCTGTTTGTACGCACAGGCGAAATCAAAACATCCGTATATGCCGCAACGGATGCGGCAGGGATGCCCGAATCGGCCGCCAAACAGTTAACCGAGATATTCAGTGGCGACATTGATTTCCACCACGATATTAAGCAGGGCGACAAATTCACGGTCGTTTACGAGATGGAGTACAACAACGGTGCGCTGGTCAGCACAGGGCTTATTCAAGCCGCTGAATTTGTTAACCAAGGTCGCGCTCACCGTGCGGTGTATTTCTCCAAAGATGGCAAATCCGGCGGTTATTACACACCGGAAGGCAAAAATGTGGAGAAAGCTTTCTTGCGCTCACCGATCGAATACTCTCGCGTCAGCTCAGGTTTTAGCGGCTCTCGCATGCACCCTGTGTTGAACAGAATCCGCGCCCACAAAGGGGTTGATTTTGCTGCGCCAGTGGGTACTCCAATCAAAGCAACCGCTGATGGCGTGATTGCTTTCGCCGGGAGAGAAAATGGGTATGGCAATGTGATTAAAATGGATCATCAAAGCAAATACAGTACCGTGTATGGCCATCTGTCCCGTTTTGCCAGTGGGTTGCGTACGGGTCAGCGTGTCAAGCAGGGCGATGTCATTGGCTATGTTGGCATGACCGGATTAACCAGCGGGCCTCATTTGCACTATGAGTTCAAAATAGACGGGCAGCAACGCAATCCGATGAGCGTTGCGTTACCCAACGCGCAACCTATTGGTGGGGCATATAAAACCGCGTTCCGATCCGTGGCAACCGATTTTGTGGCTCGCTTGAGCCTGTTGCGCAACACCAATCTCGCCAAACTCGACTAAGCTGCCGTGCAGCCGCACGAGCTTTACATCGGGCTGATGTCAGGAACTAGCTTGGACGGCATTGACGCCGTCCTTGTTGATTTTGGGCAAGGCAAACCCCGACAGCTTGCGCAACACTATTTACCTTTTGATAGCCCACTGAAGCAATCCTTGCTGGCGTTACATCTGCCCGGCCACAACGAACTCCATCAATCACAGCTTGTTGGTAACCAGCTTGCGAGGTTGTATGCCGACGCAATTAAGCAATTACTCGGCTCGACAAGTTTAACCAGCGCAGACATTCAAGCAATAGGTTGCCACGGGCAGACCATTCGTCATTGCCCCGAACACGGCTACACGCTGCAAATCGGCAATGCCGCACTTCTGGCGGAATTAACCAGCGTTACGGTCATCAGTGATTTTCGCAGTCGGGACATTGCGGCAGGCGGGCAGGGTGCACCGCTCGTTCCCGCTTTTCACGACAAGGTGCTGAGACATTCGGATACTCATCGCGTCATTGTCAATATCGGCGGCATCAGTAACCTCACCAATCTCGCGCCCAACCTTCCCACATCAGGCTTCGACTGTGGCCCGGGCAACTTGCTGATGGATGCGTGGTGTGCACAGTGCCTCGGTAAATCGTACGATAAAAATGGTGAATGGGCTGCAACAGGGAAAGTCATTCCTGACCTGTTGAGCAAAATGTTAGCGGAGCCATTTTTCGCTCTTCTGCCACCCAAAAGCAGCGGACGCGACTTGTTTAATATCTCCTGGCTGAAAAGCAAACTGCAAGGCAACGAGTCCTTTGCCGATGTGCAGGCAACGCTCTTGGAGCTAACTTGCGCAACCATTGCGCACGCTATTCGGGCGCATTGTGCGGGGGCAAAAGAAATTTACCTGTGTGGCGGTGGTGCGCATAATCAGACTTTGTGTAATCGTCTGGTTGTATTACTCCCCGATAGCGACATACAAACAACAAATGAGCTGGGGGTGGATAGTGATTTTCTGGAAGCCGTAGCCTTTGCCTGGTTAGCGCAGCAAACGCTGAACGGACGACCATCCAGCCTGCCGTTAGCCACAGGGGCAAAGCATGCCCGTGTTTTGGGCGCGATTCACCACGCCTAAACAAGAATTTTCTTTAACAGTCTTCCAAAATAAAAACGGGGCGCATTGCGCCCGTTTAATGCCCCAATCAATTGCCAGCAGCTATGCTGAGAACGATGAACCACATCCACAAGTTGTCGTCGCGTTCGGGTTCTTAATGACAAACTGTGAACCCTCCAAATTGTCTTGGTAATCAATCTCCGCCCCAACTAGATACTGAAAGCTCATCGGATCGATCAACAACTGCACACCGTTTTTGTTCATCACGGTATCGTCCTCGTTGATGACCTCATCAAAAGTAAAGCCGTATTGAAAACCCGAACAGCCGCCGCCGCTCACAAACACGCGCAGCTTCAAATCTGCATTACCTTCTTCGTCGATCAACGCTTTCACCTTATTCGCCGCATTGTCCGTAAAAATCAGCGGGTCTTGCACTTCGGTCATTGTGTTCATGGTCTGCTCCTAAAATGTATTGTTACTTAACATTTTGTCATCATACTAGAGTGATTTGAAATTGAATACCATCCTGTTGGGCAGCAACTATCTTATGGCAGCAAATTGTTACAAAATTCGATACTAATTCCGTAGAGTCTTCGAATCGCTTCAAGCTGGCAATCTAGATCGCCGCAAGGTGGTGATTGGTACGTCAAACATTCATCCCGTGGGATAATCGCACTATGAACTCCTCTTTGCTATCTGGCCTCAACCCTCCCCAACTTAAAGCTGTCACTTTACCGCACCAGTCCGCGTTGATTCTGGCGGGTGCGGGCAGCGGAAAGACACGCGTGCTGACCACGCGCATTGCTTATTTGATCAGCACGGGGGCGGTGAGTCCGCATGGATTGTTGGCGGTGACGTTCACCAACAAAGCGTCCAAGGAGATGCTCATGCGCTTGTCGGCGATGTTGCCAATCAATACGCGTGGTATGTGGGTGGGGACGTTTCACGGGCTGTGCAGTCGCATGTTGCGCGCGCATTTTCGTGAGGCAAACTTGCCGCAGACGTTTCAGATTCTGGACAGTGGAGATCAGCTTTCCGCGATCAAGCGTTTGATGAAAGCGATGAATGTGGATGATGAAAAATTTATTCCGCGCGATGTGCAAAATTTCATTAGCAGCAGCAAAGAACAGGGGCTGCGCGCGCATGAGGTTGAAGCTTATGATCCTTACACGCGCAAAAAAGTGAAGGTTTTTGCCGAGTATGATGCGCAATGTCAGCGTGAAGGCGTGGTGGATTTTTCCGAGTTGCTGCTGCGCTGTTACGAATTGTTGTCGCGCAATGCTTCTATCCGAGAGCATTATCAGGAACGCTTCAAGCACATTCTGGTGGATGAATTTCAGGACACCAACAAGCTGCAATACCAATGGTTGAAGTTGTTGGCGGGTGCTGGGGAAAGACACAGAGAGCTCCCTCATCCCAACCTTCTCCCGAAGGGAGAAGGAACAAACGCCGCGCCTGCGGCACTTTTTGCTGTTGGTGATGATGACCAATCCATCTATGCGTTTCGCGGGGCGAATGTTGGCAACATGCAGGAGCTGACGCGCGATTTTCACATTGAAGCCGTCATCAAGCTGGAACAAAACTACCGTTCACACGGCAATATTCTGGATGCCGCCAACGCGCTGATCAGTAATAACCGCAACCGCCTCGGCAAGAATTTGTGGACTTCGGAAAATGGCGGCGAGCCGTTGCGTATTTATGAAGCACCGACAGACGTGGAGGAAGCCAAATTTATCACTGAAGAAATCCAGCAGCTCAAACGTGAGGGCATCAACCTCAAGGAAATCGCGTTGCTGTATCGTTCCAATGCGCAATCCCGTGTGCTGGAACACGCGCTGGTTTCGGCTGGTTTGTCATATCGGGTCTATGGCGGATTGCGTTTTTTTGAGCGGCAGGAAATTAAACACGCGCTGGCTTATTTGCGGCTAATGGAGAACACCGATGATGACAATGCGCTGTTGCGCATTATCAATTTCCCAACTCGTGGCATCGGTGCGCGCAGCATCGAGCAGTTACAAGAATCGGCGAAAATAAACAACACGACATTGTTCGATGCCGCAGCGAGGGCAGGCGGTAAGGTGTCGGCATTTGTCGGCTTGATTGAGTCATTGCGTAGTGCGACCAGCGAGTTGCCACTCCACTCGCAAGGGGTAGGCCGTGGGGTACCCGGAGCCTCTGGCTCCACCCTCACGCTCCCAGAAATTATCGACCATGTGCTGGAGCATAGCGGCATGATTGCACTGTACCAAAACGAGACGGGCGCGAAGAAGCATGAGGCGGAAGATCGACTGGCGAACTTGAATGAATTGGTGACCGCTGCCACGTTGTTCGTCCATGAAAACGAGGATGACAGTTTGACTTCATTCCTTACCCACGCTTCGCTGGAGGCGGGCGAACATCAGGCGGGCGATCAGGATGACGCGCTGCATTTGATGACCGTACACGCCGCCAAGGGGCTGGAGTTCCACACCGTGTTTATCACGGGCTTGGAAGAGGGGTTATTCCCGCATCAAAACAGTCAGCGCGAAGATGGTGGTATGGACGAAGAACGGCGGCTGATGTATGTGGCGATTACCCGTGCGCGGCGCAGACTGTACCTGAGCTTTGCGCAAAGCCGCATGATGCACGGGCAAGTAAGCTACGGCATGGCATCGAGTTTTTTAAATGAGTTGCCGGAAAATCTATTGCATTGGCTGTCGCCGAAGATTGCCAAACGAAATGCTTTTGCGTCTTTTGGTTATGCCGCACCCAAACAAGCTGCCCCATTTTCTGCGGGTTCGGTGCAGTTCAATATCCCTGCCCTTCGTCCCGCTGCGAGCTCCAACGGCTGGCGCAGCGGGCAGTCGGTCACGCACGCCAAATTTGGCGAGGGCGTAATTGTGAACCTTGAAGGCGACGGTGCGGATGCCCGTGTGCAGGTGAACTTCCGCAGGGCGGGTGTGAAGTGGTTGGCACTAGAGTACGCGAAGCTGACGGCAGTGTAGAAGCGAGCCATGCTCGCGAACAAAAATACAATCGCGAGCATGGCTCGCTTCTAACAATAAAACCAAAGTGCGTTTAGAAGTGCACTTCGTCGCGGCTGAATATGTCATTCGCCACAGAAGCGGACGTTGCATCTTTAATCGGCGGAAAGATGTCGATGAAAGCGGCGTAGAGCGAAGTGAGCATAACAGGCAATAAAACTAGCCAACCCAACAACATCGGCAAGCTGGCAAGGATGGCGAGAAATGTAAAAGTAATGCCGTACACAAACATCGCCCTGATATTGTGGGTGAATGCCCGGAGACTGAGTTTCATCGCCGGAACGACGGGGGCGTTGTTGAAATAAATCAGCATTGGCGCGAATTGCGTTGCCATAAGTAAGACGCTGAACAACACGAGTCCAATCAGTACTGCCAGCCCCGCACCCGCAATCGCGGTGGTGATGATGCTGGGGTCGGCAACTTCGTTGTTCATTAAAATGCCAACCAGAGCGCTGCCGCCAACTAGCATCATCACACCCAGTATCAAATACTGCGAAATGAGCGTGATGCCGCCCAGTGTGACCAGCGGTGAGAGATGTTTCTGGATGCCGCTGAATAGGTGTGGCAATTCCAGTTCTTCACCGTTATGGAGAGCCCGGCAACCTGCCATCCAGCCCACTACCAGCACAGGCATTAGCAGGGTAACGAGTGGCTCGCCAATAAACGGGATCGCGACGACGGCAATAATGGCGACGAGGCAGATCAGCATAAAAACTATCCACAGCAGCGGGGCTTTCATAAACAGCGCGTAGCCTTGTTTAATCCATTCCCAACCTCTTCCGGCTTGTAGTCGTTGTGCTTCCATGTTTATAGCTCCATTTGATGGGGGGTGGCGATATGATTTTTTAACACGCGTTCAAAGTGCGCGGGGTCGTGTGCATTCACCAACTCGCCGTCGCGCGGCAAGTGCTTGTCGAACAAGCGCGACAGCCAAAAGCGCAATGCGGCCAAGCGCAGCACTTGCGGCCAGACATCGCGTTCAATGTCTTGCAGGGGACGCACGGCATGGTATGCGCGCAGGAATTTCCGCGCGCGCGCCGCATCGAACTTGCAGTCGATATTCATGCACCAATCGTTTACGGTGATCGCCACGTCGTACAACAGCGCATCGCTGCACGCGAAATAAAAATCAATCAACCCGCCGACGCGGTTGTCTTCAAGCAGCACATTGTCGCGGAATAAATCGGCGTGGATGATGCCCTGCGGTAAATACAATAAAATGTGTTGAGCGTGCAGCTCACATTCACTATCCAACAAGGCTGCATTTTCCGCATCTAAAAATTCCCGCACTTTGGGCAGCGTTGCCGCGCGCCAGTTTGCGCCGCGAGGGTTGGGCATGTTCTGCGCAAAACTTTGTCCCGCCACGTGCATTTGTCCGAGCATTGCACCCATCGCAGCGCATTGTTCAGGTGTAGGTGCGGTAGTTGATTTGCCACTCAAACGACTCACTATACAAGCTGGCTTGCCGTTCAAGCTCCCCAGAAATCGGTTGTTGCGGTTCGCCATTGGTGCTGGGCAAGGGATGCCGTGCCGCGCAAGATGCGCCATCAGATTCAGGTAAAACGGCAGTTCGTTGGCGGTGAGTTTTTCAAACAGCGTGAGGACAAACCGGCCATTGCTGGTGGTAACAAAATAATTGGTGTTCTCAATGCCGGAAGAAATGCCCTGCAATTCTTGCAGTTGTCCGAGAGAGTAATCTTTGAGCCATGCGGAAAGTTCTTCGCTTGAAACGGTGGTGAATACAGCCATGGATTAGAACTTTTTAAGTATCCAACGAGGCGGACGCAAACCCGAGTCCAAACTTTCTTGGCGAGCGAATTTGCCGTCGCCTCTTTCGTCAACCAAATAGTACGGGTCCCCGATTTTTGGCGTGACTTTAATCATGTATAACCTGCCGTTGGAGCGAAACTCTTCCACCGTCAAATCCGTTTGCTTGGTAATCGTGACCGCCGGTTCATCATCTAACGCATCTTCGCTAGGATTGAATGCGGGCGGCGGCAATGCTTCAAGATTATCCGGCAAAGGCTGGGCGGCAAACACGCTGGCCGACAAATTGCCGAGCAGCAGAAAAGTGATTAAGCGCATGGTGGTCGCGGGGGAAACGAATTAGGGCTGCATTCTAGCCGATTTATCTTGATGGGGGCGATCCCCCTCGATTTCTTGAAAAGCTCATGGGTGAGTATGCCAATCCAATAAGTTGGATAATCTGGTTCAGATTGCCTTGTCTTCGCAACGCATTAAATTCGGGCTCGAAAGCATTGTTTGCCAGTATCTTCCGCAAAAAACTGGACAAAACCACTTATCTTGCGGCAAACTGTGCACATGAAAAACATCTTGGTGTTGCACGGACCGAACCTGAACCTGCTTGGCAGTCGAGAGCCTGACGTATATGGTCGCGTCACGTTAGATGAAATTAACGCTAATTTGACGACATTAGCGCGGTCGAGAGGCGTAAGCTTAACCAGTTTTCAGAACAATGCCGAAGCTGCTTTGGTAGAGCGCGTGCAGCAAGCACAAGCTGATGGCACAGAATTCATCGTCATTAACCCTGCCGCGTTTACCCACACCAGTGTTGCCTTGCGCGACGCACTCGCGGCGGTTGCAATTCCGTTTGTTGAAGTTCATCTTTCCAACGTGTTTGCCCGCGAAGCTTTTCGCAGGGAATCTTATTTTTCCGATTTGGCGATTGGTGTTATCAGTGGGCTAGGTGCATCGGGTTACGAATATGCGGTGCAGTTTGCACTCAACTACAAAAATAAATCTTAAGGAGGCCTTCATGGATTTACGCAAATTGAAAACACTCATTGAGCTGGTCGAAAGCTCGGGTATTGCAGAGCTGGAAGTCAGCGAGGGTGAGGAGCGTGTGCGCATCACGCGCACCGTCGCTTCCGCGCAACAGTCCGCTTACATTCCTGCGCCGCAACAAATTGCCGCCGCACCCGTGGCAGTAGCCGCAGCGGCAACCGCGCCTGCGCCTGCGCCTGTGGCTGCGGCTGTCGAGGGTCACGTGGTGAAATCGCCGATGGTCGGCACGTTTTACCGCTCCGCCTCTCCGGGTGCAAAAGCATTCGTTGACGTGGGTCAATCGGTGAACAATGGCGACACCTTATGCATCATCGAGGCCATGAAACTGCTGAATGAAATCGAGGCGGACGCGGGCGGCACGATCAAAGCCATCCTGGTTGAAAATGGCCAGCCCGTAGAATTTGGACAACCGCTGTTCATTATCGGGTGACCGTCATGGCCGTATTTGAACGCAAACCGAAACCCCCAGCTCCGCCGGAGAATCCCATCATGTTTGAAAAAATTCTGATTGCCAATCGCGGTGAAATTGCGCTGCGCATTCAGCGTGCTTGTCGAGAAATGGGTATTAAAACGGTCGTGGTGCATTCCGAAGCGGATGCCGATGCCAAATACGTGAAGCTTGCCGATGAATCCGTCTGCATTGGTCCCGCCGCTTCGGCACAAAGCTATTTGAGCATTCCCGCTATTATCAGTGCCGCCGAAGTGACTGATGCACAGGCGATTCATCCCGGCTACGGCTTTCTCTCCGAAAACGCGGATTTTTCCGAACGCTGCGAGAAATCCGGCTTCGTGTTTATCGGACCGCGTGCAGAAACTATCCGCATGATGGGCGATAAAGTCAGTGCCAAAATCGCCATGCGTAAAGCGGGGGTGCCGTGTGTTCCGGGCGTTGAAGGTGCGTTGCCTGATAAGCCGGCGGAGATCATCAAGATCGCACGCAGTATCGGCTATCCGGTCATCATCAAGGCCTCCGGCGGCGGCGGCGGTCGCGGAATGCGCGTGGTACACACCGAAGCAGCATTATTGAACGCCGTGACCATGACCCGCGCTGAAGCGCAGACGGCCTTCAACAATCCCATGGTCTATATGGAAAAATTTTTGGAGAATCCGCGCCATATCGAGTTTCAGGTATTGGCGGATCAACACGGCAACGCAGTGTACCTGGGAGAGCGGGATTGCTCAATGCAGCGTCGTCACCAAAAAATTATCGAAGAAGCCCCCGCGCCATTGCTGAACGTGAGGCAACGCAACAAAATCGGCGAGCGTTGCGCCGAAGCCTGCCGTAAAATCGGTTACCGCGGTGCGGGTACGTTTGAGTTTCTGTACGAAAACGGCGAATTTTTCTTCATCGAAATGAACACACGCGTACAAGTTGAACACCCCGTTTCAGAAATGATTACGGGTATCGACATCGTGCAACAACAAATCAAAATCGCGGCAGGCGAAAAATTGTCGTTTAGGCAAAAAGATATTCCGTTCAAAGGGCACGCCATTGAATGTCGCATCAATGCCGAGCATCCTTATAAATTCACACCGTCACCTGGACGCATCACGGCTTGGCATCCGCCCGGCGGGCCTGGTATCCGCGTTGATTCGCACGTTTATGCCAATTATTTTGTGCCGCCCCATTACGATTCGATGATCGGTAAAATCATTTCTTACGGCGACACCCGCGATCAAGCGATGGCGAGAATGCGCACCGCCCTTTCCGAAATGGCGGTGGAAGGAATAGAAACCAACATCCCGCTACACCGCGAGTTGTTGCAAGACGCGGCGTTTATGCGTGGTGGGACAAGCATTCACTATCTGGAAGAACGGTTGGCAGAGCGTAGTAAAGTTAAGTAGCACAACGGCTGCGCTTTGATGCTTTGTCAAAAAATGGTTCAAAGTCCTCATTTACCCCTGCTTTTAAACCCCGGCTTCTTGCCATTTTTTGCATCGTCTGAGCCGCGCTCGCGGTGTTGTGCCGAGTTATAAAATGACGTGGTTAACGCTCATCGTCGATAGCGATGCAATTCATGCCGAAGCCTTGAGTGAAGCACTGTTGAACCTCGGCGCGTTGTCGGTGGATTTGCTGGATGCCGATGCCGACACCCCCGATGAGCAGGCGATTTTCGGCGAACCCGGTGAACTACCTCCAGGTGTGTGGCAACACAATCGCGTCAGCGCGATGTTTGACAGTGATCAGGATGTAACCGCCATTTTGCAAAAGGCTGCCAATGTCATCGGCCTCGACATTCTCCCCGAATACCGCATCGAAACTTTGGCGGATAACGATTGGGTGCGCCTTACCCAATCACAATTTGAGCCGATTCCCATTTCGCCACGCTTATGGATAGTACCCACTTGGCACACCGCGAGTGACCCAAAGGCAATCAATATCGTGCTGGATCCGGGCTTGGCATTTGGCACGGGTAGTCACCCCACCACACGCTTGTGCTTACGTTGGCTGGATCAAAATTTGCGGGGCGGTGAAAGCGTGCTGGATTACGGCTGCGGTTCGGGCATTCTCGCCATTGCTGCACTCAAGCTGGGCGCGGCTCGCGCGGTGGGTGTGGATGTCGATAAACAAGCCGTCATCGCCAGCCGCGACAACGCAACTGCCAATCGGGTCGGCAATGTACAATTTCATCTTCCTGACGATACGCCCCAAGACAAGTATGATTTGGTTGTGGCAAACATTCTCACCAATCCGTTACGGCTGCTCGCACCCTTGCTGGCAGGCGCAACCCGCCAAGGTGGGCAAATCGTTTTGTCCGGCATACTCGAAGCGCAGGCACAAAGTGTGATGGATATTTATCAACATTGGTTTGATCTGACCCCGCCGATTTTTGAGGACGGCTGGTCGTGCCTGTCGGGATGTAAACGCTAAATGCTCGGCACATCCATTTGTCCCAATTGCAATGCCAGTTTCACCATCACCGATGCGCAACTGGACGCGCTGCAAGGCTTGGTTCGCTGCGGGCGTTGCATGGAGCTGTTTGATTTTCGCATCAGTTACGTGGCGAATCATCCCGATCCGCAACTGGAATTGCCCATCTCGGACGAACATCATCAAGATTTTGCCACGGACGATGATCGGATCACGGAAGTGCTTGCTGCGGCACGCCAGCGCGAAATTTTTGGCGACCATGAAGATGCTGAAACATACACGAGCGATGACACCCAGGCACACGAACCGTTCCTGGCGGATGATACGGATGAAATCAAAACCCTGATACCGCTTGAACATGACGACATTGAAACGTTGTCGCCGCTTGAAGAAACTCAACCGGAAGAGCTTGATACCGACACGCTGGACACAGATGCTTTTGCGGTGAAACTCGAAGAAATAGAAGCACAAGACTATGCGTTTGAGAAAAAAGCTCACCACTTCTGGCCTTGGGCGGCGGCATCGGGGGCGTTGCTGCTTGTATTGTTGCTGCAAGCCGCTTATCAATTCAGGGTCGAACTCGCCGCGCACTTCCCCGCCGTAAAACCGGTACTGTTCAGCACGTGTGAAGTGCTGGAGTGCGAGGTGAATTTGCCACGCAATGCCAATTTGATGAGCATCGAATCATCCAGCCTTGCGGACATCCCGCAAAAAAAGGTTGTTCTCAATGCCCTGCTGCGCAACCATGCAAGCTATGCGCAGGCCTTCCCTGAACTGGAACTCACGCTCACCGATGCGCAAGATGAACCCCAGGCGCGTCGAACTTTCAAACCTGTCGACTACCTGCCGCCGAACGAAAACGAAATAATCGGACTGCTTTCCAACCGCGAACTTAACATCAAACTTTACCTCGACACCCAAAACATCAGGCCATCGGGATATCGCTTAATGTTGTTGTATCCTCAATAGGGCTAATTTCGTCAGCTTGCATGTTTCGGGTATAATTCACGCTGCCGTTTAGACCGATAGGGAGAGTGTGCAGTCGATCAATACCGGCGCACCGCCGAAGGCGCAACACCCGTAACCGCTCAGGCTCAGGAACCAATCGGAACAGGCAAATCTGGAGAGCGTTGGATCACCAACCACCGAAGGGGCACGCAGCGTACGTTGCAATCTCTCAGGTATCAAGGACAGATGGGGCGCAGCACGATGTTCGTGTTGCGCCTTTTTTATTGCCGAAAGAAAATATGACGCTTAAAACAACTCCTTTGAATGCAGCACACCGTGCTATGGGCGCGAAAATGGTGGATTTCGGCGGCTGGGACATGCCCGTCAATTATGGCTCGCAAATCGACGAACACCATCAGGTGCGTAACGATGTTGGCATGTTTGATGTGTCCCACATGCGTGTAGTAGATTTACAGGGTGACGGCGTACGTGATTTTTTGCGCGGACTGTTGGCAAACAATGTGGATAAACTCATCCTGCCTGGCAAAGCACTTTATTCGTGCATGTTGCTGGAAAATGGTGGCGTGATCGATGATCTGATTGTGTATTTCATGCGCGAAGACTGGTTTCGCATCGTGGTCAATGCGGGCACTGCAGATAAAGACATCGCGTGGATGAAAAAGCTGGCCGCAAGCAGTGCGCCCAACCTGAGTATTGTTGACCACCCCGAACTGGCGATAATTGCCGTGCAAGGTCCGAATGCCCGCATGAAAGTTTGGACGGCATTGCCGGGCAGTCAGGCGTTAACAGAAAATTTGATTCCTTTTAGTGCGGTGGAAATGGGTTCGATGTTTATCGCCCGCACGGGTTACACGGGTGAGGATGGTTTTGAAATCATGCTTCCCGCCAGGGCTGCGCCGATGTTTTGGGCGACACTGGCAGAGCATGGCGTGAAACCGATTGGGCTGGGTGCGCGCGATACCTTGCGTCTCGAAGCGGGGATGAATTTGTACGGTCAAGACATGGACGAAAGCAAACACCCGCTGGAATCCGGCTTGGCTTGGACAGTAGATTTGAAGAGCGAGCGAGATTTTATCGGCAAGGCCGCATTGCTGGCGAAACCTGCAACGAATAAACTGGTCGGGCTGGTACTGTTGGATCGCGGCGTGTTACGCGGACATCAAAAGGTTATTACGGTACACGGCGACGGTGAAATCACCAGCGGCACATTCTCACCCACCCTGGAAAAATCTATCGCCTTGGCGCGCGTGCCCAAGGATGTGCAAATCGGCGATAGCGTGCAAGTTGAAATACGTGACAAGCTTTTGAATGCAACGGTAGTGAAGTATCCGTTTGCCAAAAATGGAAAGAGTCAAATCAATTAAAAATCCGTTCGTGCTGAGCTTGTCGAAGCATGAACATTCGCCCTTCGACAGGCTCAGGGTGAACGGCTAAAAAATTATTAAAGGAGAAAACCATGAGCAACCCCAGCAACTTGAAATACACCGCATCCCACGAATGGATCAAAACCGAAGCTGACGGCACAATCACTGTTGGCATTACCCATCACGCGCAAGAATTATTGGGTGACATGGTGTTCGTTGAGGCCCCCGCTGTTGGCCGCAAGCTCAAAGCCAAAGAAGAATGCGCGGTGGTGGAATCCGTTAAAGCCGCATCCGATGTTTACGCGCCCGTGAGCGGTGAAGTCACCGCTGCGAATAGCGCATTGGATAGCTCGCCTGAAGCCATCAATAGCGACCCTTACGGCTCGTGGATGTTCAAGATGAAGCCTGACAACGCAGCGGATGTGGCCGCGCTGATGGATGCTGCGGCGTATCAGGCGCATGTGGATAGCGAAGCTCATTAAAGGCAGGATGGAGGATTCAGGAATTAGGATTTAGTAAAACTAATTTCGAGTCCTCGCCGCGCTACTCAATCCTAACTCCCAATTCCCCAATCCTATGCACACCGACCAATTTGTAAATCGTCACAACGGCCCTTCCGAATCAGACATTCAAGC
>CAZSPN010000014.1:0-14839 GCA_964608835.1 uncultured Gallionella sp. | reverse complement strand
CATGTTGGGCAAAATCAATGCGCGCTCCGTGGATGAGTTGATCGACCAAACCATCCCTGCTGCGATTCGTTTGAAGCAGCCATTAAACTTGCCGGAAGGCTTGAGTGAATACGCCTACCACCAGCATTTGCGCGGCATTGCGGCGAAGAACAAGTTGTACAAAAGTTATATCGGGCTGGGTTATTACGACACCATTGTGCCGCCCGTTATCCAGCGCAACATTCTGGAAAACCCAGGTTGGTACACCGCATACACGCCTTACCAAGCCGAGATCGCGCAGGGTCGTTTGGAAGCCTTGTTGAATTTCCAAACCATGGTGATGGATTTAACCGGTATGGAAATCGCCAACGCATCGTTGCTGGACGAAGCGACGGCGGCGGCAGAAGCAATGGTGATGTTGCATGGCCTGCGTACGCGAGAAACGGTTGAGCAAGGCAAGAATAGCTTCTTCGTATCGCACGAATGTTTTCCGCAAACGATTGAGCTGCTTAAGACGCGCGCCAAGCCGCTGGGCATCGAACTGGTGATCGGCGATTTCAAAACCGTGACCTTCAACGACAAGCTGTATGCCGCGCTGCTGCAATATCCAACCGTGGATGGTGCGGTACATGACTACGCGGATTTTGTGTCGCGTGCCAAGTCACACGGCATGACCGTCGCCGTGGCGGCAGACATTCTGAGTCTGGTGTTGCTCACGCCGCCCGGTGAATGGGGTGCGGATGTGGTGCTTGGTTCGACGCAACGCTTTGGTGTGCCGATGGGCTATGGCGGCCCGCACGCGGCTTATTTTGCTTGCCGCGACGCTTACAAACGTTCGATGCCGGGGCGCATTATCGGTGTGTCAAAAGATGCCGATGGCAACCCCGCGTTACGCATGGCATTACAAACTCGTGAGCAACATATCCGCCGCGAAAAAGCCACATCCAACATTTGCACGGCACAAGCGTTGCTGGCAATTATGGCGAGTATGTACGCGGTGTATCACGGTGTGGAAGGCTTGCGCGGCATCGCACAGCAAGTGCATTTGTCAGCTGTGATTTTGGCGGATGAATTAAAAAAACTTGGCTACCAAGTAAGCGATGCGGTGTTCTTCGACACCATCAAGCTCACGCACACTGACAACGTAAAAATTCACGCGCTGGCAGAATCGGCGCGCATCAATTTCCGTTACACCGATGAAGGCTTGACCATCGCCATCGACCAAACCACCGATGCCGCCGCGCTCAACGCGATGCTCAGTGTGTTGGCGCAAGCGGCAGGCAAGTCCGCGCCGCGTGTCACCCAGGCGCAAATTTCTGCCGAAGCGGTTCGCGTTAAGCCGCGCCAGTCGGACATCTTGAGCCATCCGGTATTCAATACTTACCATTCTGAATTGGAGATGATGCGTTACATCAAGCGGCTGGAAAACAAAGATTTGTCGCTTACGCATTCGATGATTTCGCTCGGTTCTTGCACTATGAAACTCAATGCAGCATCGGAGCTGATTCCGCTGACTTGGCCTGAATTCGCCAACCTGCATCCCTTCGTACCGGTTGAGCAAGCCGAGGGTTATCAAGAAATCATTGCGGGATTGGATGCGGATTTGTCCGAAATCACCGGCTTCGCCAAGATGAGTTTTCAACCCAACAGCGGCGCACAAGGCGAATACGCAGGGTTGCTCGTTATTCAGGCGTATCACCGTTCGCGCGGCGAAGGGCAGCGTAATGTCGCGCTGATTCCCGCCTCGGCACACGGCACCAACCCCGCCAGTGCCGCGATGTGCGGCATGAAAATCGTGGTGGTGAAATGCGACAGCAAAGGCAACATCGACATTAACGATTTGCTCGAAAAAGCTATCCAGCATCAAGACGATTTGTCTTGCCTGATGGTCACCTACCCCAGTACGCATGGCGTGTATGAGGAAGGCATCAAGGACATCACGCAGATCATTCACGATCACAGCGGACAAGTTTATATGGACGGCGCGAACATGAATGCGCAAGTTGGACTCACTAGTCCCGGCAATATCGGCGCGGACGTGTGCCACCTCAACCTGCACAAAACGTTTGCCATTCCTCACGGTGGCGGCGGACCGGGCATGGGGCCGATTGGTGTCGCCGCGCATCTCGCGCCATTTTTGCCTTCGCATCCCGTGGTCAAAACAGGCGGCGCGCAAGGCATCCACGCTGTATCGGCTGCGCCTTACGGCAGCGCGTTGATTCTGCTGATCTCGTATGGCTATATCAAAATGCTCGGCGGCTCAGGCTTGCGAGAAGCCACCCGCATGGCGATTTTGAACGCCAACTACATCAAGGACTCGCTCAAAGATCACTACCCCACTCTGTACGTTGGCACACATGGTCGCTGCGCGCACGAAATGATTCTGGATTGCCGCCCGTTCAAGCCAGAAGGAGTCGAAGTTGCCGACATTGCCAAACGCCTGATGGACTTTGGCTTCCACGCACCGACCACTTCATTTCCGGTGGTGGATACGCTGATGGTCGAGCCGACCGAGAGTGAGTCCAAAGCCGAGCTGGATAGATTTTGCGCGGCGATGATTGCGATTCGTGGCGAGATTGAAGAAGTCATCACGGGCAAAGTGGACAAAAAAGACAACGTCATCAAACACGCACCACACACTGCAAAAGCAGTGGTGAGCAGTGATTGGACGCGCCCTTATACCCGCGAACAGGCTGTGTATCCTTTGCCTTACGTGCGCGAAAATAAATTCTGGCCAAGTGTGGCGCGGGTGGATAATGTGTATGGCGACAAAAATCTGATTTGCGCCTGTCCGCCGATTGAAAGTTATATGTAATTCAACATCCGTCATTGGTATAGCTACTAGCCATTCGACTAAGCCCACAAGTGGGCAAGTCGCTGGTTATCCCGCGTAGACGGGAATCCAGTCAATCAAGAAATGCTCCCGCTTTGCGGGGACAATGCCAATGGCATTGTTGAATAAACGAATCACCGTTCGTGGTGAGCTTGTCGAACCACATAACTGCGGCAATACCCTTCGACAAGCTCAGGGCGAACGGTCTAGTATGTTTAACACTCACAAGGAGAACACCATGACCAAAGAAACCTCCACCAACACCGCCACCACCCTAGGCGGCGCGCCCGTCACCCTGTTCGGCACATTCCCAACCGTCGGACAAACCGCCCCTGCGTTCTTGCTGGTGAACAAAGACCTGAAAGATATTTCGCTGAATGATTTTGCGGGCAAACGCAAAGTGCTGAACATCGTACCCAGCCTGGACACACCAACCTGTCAGGCTTCCGCGCGTCACTTCAACCAATCTGCCAGCAGCCTGGACAACGCCGTGGTCATCAACATCTCTGCCGACCTACCGTTTGCGATGGCGCGTTTTTGTGCCAGCGAAGGCTTGGACAACGTGGTGAATTTATCCGTCATGCGCGGCCGTGACTTCATGCGCAACTACGGTGTGAAGATTGCCGATGGCGTATTGGCGGGGCTGACAGCGCGTGCGGTCATTGTGTTGGATAGTAACAACGTGGTGCGCTATACCGAACTCGTGCCAACGATAGAGCAAGAACCCAATTACGATGCTGCGTTGGCTGCGTTGAAGGGTTGCTAAATTGCTTTGCGGCAACAAAAGCGGGCAACCAAAAATGACCTACAAAATTCTTACGCCTCTTTTGCTCTTAACCTGCCTGCAACAGGCAGGTTGTGTAGTATTCCCAACAACTCGCACATTTTACGAACCCAACTCAAAGGACGGGGAGTTACATAACCGTTCCAGTTGTGGGTACATGAGTACGCACGACTCCATAGAAAGAACCGTTGAAGGTGTAAGAATTACTCTCTATTTAGGTAGCGTAGAAGAACCCGAAGATCGCAAGCCTAATCTACATTTAACAACTTATATCAGCTCCGCTTCTGATGCTGTGGTTGTTAATCCATCATTGATCCGTATAGAAATTCCTAATGTAAATTCGTCTCTTGAAGGCTCAACAATTGAAAGCAATTTACACCTTCTTCATCAAACGCAATCGTTCAGTATTTTTTATCCGGATCCCTCTGGATATGCTGATAGCGTTACCGTAATTTTTGCTCCCGAAGCAATATCTCTGAATGGTCATTCGCTTACTCTTGCACCCTTCCATTTCATTCGGGTAAAAAAGCACGACGCTTATTACGGCTCTATCAATTGCTAATACATGATTTAGCCTTAACAAGACGCGATAAAACTATCAGTGTATAGCCCGCCACAAACGGATCAAGTAAATAATCCCAAAGATTGTTCGATTCATACCAACCAAAAGCCCAAGCAAGCACTGCACACGCAAGGCACAGCGTGACCCAATAAATTTTCCAATACCACGCTGCCAGCGCGATCAACAACACAGTAGTTATGAATGGCGTATTGCCGTAACCCAAGCGGTATGGATCATACGCACCAACACCCAAAGCCATCGGGTACAAAGCCAGAGCAGCAAGCGCAATCAACCCAAACAAGGCAAAGCGGTTTTTATTATCCGGTGTGGCGCAGCTTAACCACGGCTTTGCCAGCACGCTGCACAACAGCAACAGTGTGGTGATGCTGACATCGCCGATGCCACCACGCAGATAGGCCGCGAGCGACATGCCGTTGATGGGCAGCATCGCATAAACAAAAATCGCACCGAGCAGCATCGCCAAGCGCGGCTTGGTTTGTCTCTTAACGCTGGGCAAGAGTAGGGCGGCTGATGCGATGATGCTTGCCGAGCCGATTAAGCCTGTGATGTCAGTGAAATTCAGCATTATTAAATCCGTTCGCCCTGAGCTTGTCGAAGGGTTGGTCAGCTAACACATTCATTGTTAATTCTCCTCCGCTCATGGTTCGACTAGCTCACCACGAACGGAAGGTTTATCAGCGGCAACTTTGGCTTGGTTCATCTGTTGATCCAACCAAGCGCGGCTGAATTGCACGTGTTTAATAAAGCTGCGATTCCAGGTGTAAACCAGATGAAAGTCGCCGCTGCGCGTTTGTATTAAATACGGATATGAAAACTCGAAGTCACATTGTTGCGCCACACATTTGTTGCGTTGTGCAGACTGCGTATAGCCACTGGCATCCACGATGGTTGCTTCGGTTTGCTTGGCAAGTTGTTGGTTGGTTTGTGCGAAGCTGTCGGGTGAAACAGCCTGATTTTTTTGCTGGTCTTCTAGTTGGTCTATGCTTTGCCATGTTGCACCGCTATCGGCTGAAATCAATAAAGACAGGGCATTGCGGCCTGTCTCCAGATTGTTTAACGCAACCAGAATTCGCCCGTCGGGTAATGTCACCCCTGCTATCGCCGCATCGGGATTGGCTAAAGTTATTTTGCTTGGCGGGCTCCAATGTTGCCCACCATCAACGGTGTGAGTGGCGATGACTCGCTTCGGTGGTGCGCCAACATGGCGCATCAATACTGTCGCTTGTTTGTTGTTTTGCACCAAGATTATTGGTTGGATGCCAAGCTTGCCTGAACTCAATCGTTGTTTGTCGAGTACCTCACCGCTCGGCGAGAGATGCAGTAATTCGCCAAACTTGCCGAGAAATTCGTGGTAAATCGGCAAGCCTGTCGTGCCATCGTCGTAGGCAAACGGCGTGCCTTTAATCAAGGTGCTGATGTTGATGAACGGTGAGGTAATCAGGCGGCGCGGCGAGCTCCATGTTGCGCCTTTATCGTGAGAATTCATCGCGGTGATGGAGCTACCCGCCCAGCCGCCCAACGAGACTGTGACGTAATACAGCCACAACGACCCGTCCGCAGCCCTTGCGGGAAGAGGGTTGCCGAGCTTTTTCACATAGCGCGACAAGGCTTGTTGCGTCTGCTCGCGGTTGATGACGCTTTGTGCCGCGCTCCATTGTTTGCCGTCAAATACCGCGCTTTGTATATCAACATCCTGCGCACCTTCCCGACTGCCCGCAAACCAGAACGCACGGATACGTCCATCGTTCAACTCGATTAACGAGGCAGCATGAGTGGAGATATTGTGTTGTGTGGAAACAAAGTGCGTTTGCAGAGTAGCCGCACTATTCGACTGCGCAACGACAGGCACTTGAAGAAGGGCGGGGGCAGGGCGGTGTGAAACTTTGTACGCCGCCGCACCCGCAGCGATAATAATTAAAGCCAGCGTCAATGGGCGCGCCAAGTGTTTCAATGTGACAATCCCTTTGGGAATGAGGCGTGATCCACTTTAGGGAAAGCACTCGCCGAGAACAATCGGCATGGCTTGCAAAAACTGCGCGGCAGATTGCGCCTTGCTGCCGGGACGTTGCAACACTTCGAGGCACAGCGCGCCTTTGCCGCAGGCAACAGTGATACCCTGTTTGTTCACCGCCAATACTGTACCCGGTGCGCCTTGCGCATCAATCAAACGCGCTTGCCAAACCTTGACAATCATGCCGTGCAAACTGCTCTGGCAAACGGGAAAGGGGTTGAAAGCGCGCACGGCCCTTTCGATAATTTTCGCATCCTGTCGCCAATCTATTTGCGCTTCCGTTTTGAGTAGCTTGGTGGCGTAACTCGCTTCCGCATCAACTTGCTTAATGGGCTGTAATTGCTGTGCCTGCAATAAACGCAGTGCCTCAACAATACTGCCCGCACCCTGTTCGGCAAGTTTGTCGTGCAAGGTGGCGGCGTTATCGGTTGCGGTGATCGGGCAGGTTTGCATCAGCAACATATCGCCCGTATCCAGCCCCACATCCATCTGCATAATGGTGATCCCTGTTTCTGCGTCACCCGCCTGAATCGCCCGCTGAATCGGCGCAGCACCGCGCCAACGCGGCAACAGCGAGGCATGTATGTTGAGGCAACCATAACGCGGAATATCCAGCACGGCTTTGGGTAAGATCAAGCCATATGCCGCCACTACCATCACGTCGGCATTCAGCGCGGCAATTTCCTGCTGCGCGGCTTCGGTTTTCAGGGTGGCTGGCTGTAATACGGGGATGCCATGTTTCATAGCCAGCTGTTTTACGGGGCTGGCGGTGAGCTGCATTCCGCGCCCGGACGGTCTGTCAGGCTGGGTTAATACCGCCACAATTTGATGCTCACCAAGCAATGCTTCCAGCGCGTGTGCGGCAAAGTGCGGTGTTCCGGCAAAAATTATTTTCATTATTTCAATCTTTCCAGCGATGCGCGCTTTCACCCGCGCCTATCCCTGCCGTTGTCCCTGACCAATTTGGGTCAATGTAGGTTCGTTTGTAGAGGAAATTTTCAATTTCATACGGCGGCGAAGAAACAGGTTTGATGTTGAATTGGGTCATCAGTGCATAGTAACTTTGTTCGGAAAAGTTGATGGGGTTGGCGACCGCCAGATACAAAGTTTTGTGATACATACCCACGGGAATCACCTTCTTCTCCATTGCCGTCTCGTTCGGAATCAGGTTGAGAGTTTGGCGGGAAATTTTGATGAGTTTCAAATCGATCATCGGTATGCCCGTTTGAATACACAATGCGCGGGTAAGCTCTTCGTTTCTGATAATCCCCATTTGCACCAGCAGCTGACCAATGCGCTTGCTGTTGATTTTTTTGGTGCGGTGATGCTCTTCGACCGCGCGCAACGTTGCATTTTCAATCGCGCCCGTCGCATTCAATATCTCGCCTATTTTTTCGCCCTGCATCGCAAATATCCGTCCGCCGATGCGCTGTATGTCTGCGGTTAAAGACAATTCGTTTTGATGACGAATGACCGGCCACACCCCCCTGCCCCAAGAACAGAAATAGTCATTTTTATCTGGCAGTCTCTCATGCATTATCGAAACTCGAGGACGTAAATTTTTAGTCGGCACTTAAAGAAGCACCAATTATTGATGTTTCCTTAAAGTGTTTCGCGTTGCTGTTTTTTCAGTTTGGTACGTATGCGCGTTTGCTTGAGTTGCGAAAGATACTGGACAAATACCTTGCCCACCAGATGATCCATCTCGTGCTGTATGCACACCGCCAACAATCCATCCGCATCAAGCGTGAAGGATTTACCTTTTTCATCCAGTGCTTGAACCGTCACCTTTTCCGCGCGCTCCACCTTTTCGTAAATTCCCGGAACGGACAGGCAGCCTTCCTCGCTTTCCTCCTCACCGTCGCTGCTGACAAGCTCCGGGTTGATGAATACTCTCAACTGATTGTGTTCTTCGGACAAATCGATCACCACCACCCGTTGATGCACATCCACCTGTGTTGCTGCCAACCCAACACCCTGCGCGGCGTACATGGTTTCCGCCATATCGCGCACCAATTGGCGAACCGCTTCATTTACCTGTGTGACTGGCTGGGCGATAGTGTGAAGCCGTGGATCGGGGTATTGCAGGATTTTCAAAATTGCCATGCTTAATGGTGCCAGTTCTCTAATTTAAAGGGGAATTTTACCGTAACGGGGCTTATACGGTACGCCAAATTTCGACGCGCTTGTCAAATGTCGCAGACCGAAATTGTCACAACAAGCGCGACAAATCTCCGCGCGCAAATCCGCACAAAGACTTGGGGATGTTTTTCCCCAGTGCAATCACCTTGAATAACTCGCCCATTTCAGAAGGATTGGTGAGTTTTTGCAGTTGTGCGGAGAGTGGCAAGTAGTCGCGCAAGTTTTCCGGTGAGGCCTCATTCAGTAATTCGGTGATGCCGCAATTAATCAGGAAGAACGCCTGCGAGGTGTAGCCCATCAGTTCCAGCCCCGCATCAATGCCCGCTTCGGCGATGTCGGTAAAATTCACATGGGAGGTGATGTCCTGCAAGCCTGGCAAAAAAAAGGGATCATCGTGAGCATGATGCCGATAGTGGCACATCAGCGTGCCGCAGCCGCGCTGCGGATGATAAAACTCGCGCGCACCGAAACCGTAATCAATAAGCAGCATTGCGCCCCGATCCAGTCGTTGCGCAAGGCTGTTGATCAAGCCGCGCGCGTCGGGGCAAATTTCGCTGACATATCCGTCGGGTACGGAGATTTTTTGTGCGGCCTCCAATAAATCTGCATCGCTGATGGCGCGTTCTTGCCAGACAAAATTGTTACCGTTCAATTCCACGCCACGCTCACGGATGGAGCTATCCTGCCAATGCACCAGATGCACGGGCAAGGCATCGAGTACTTCATTGGCAATGATTGCACCGCTAAATTTCTCCGGTAATGTATCCAGCCAATACACGCGATCAAACAAATTTGGCAAGCGTTCGCGCAGGAGTGCCTGCTGGCGTTCGCGCAAATCGGCACTGACTTCCAGAATCAAATAACTGTCCGGCAAGCTGCCAAGCTGCTTTAGTTCTGCCAGCATGTCCGCCGCCAACTTGCCGCTGCCCGCCCCCAACTCCAGAATGTGCGGTGCACTGTGCGCCATGATTTCCGCCGTTTGTCGTGCCATGGTACGCCCGAATAGTGGAGAAAGTTCCGGGGCGGTGATGAAGTCGCCCGCCTCGCCAAATTTGTGAGCCCCCGCCGTGTAATAGCCCAAACCGGGTGCGTAAAGTGCCAGTTCCATGTAGCGCGCAAACGAAATCCATCCGCCCTTTTCGGCGATGTCATTGCGTATCCATTCGCACAGCTTTGCGCTGTGTTGTGCGGCTTCGGGGCTGGGTGTCGGCAGTCTGTTGGTCATGGTCGGGTATAATTCGCGGGCTGGCAATTTTAACAGTTCGCCGCAATCAAAGGGCTTGATGGACATGCGAGACAAAGTGGTGCTGGTAACGGGTGGCGCAAAGCGTGTGGGTGCGGCGATCTGTCGCGGTCTGCATGCGGCTGGCGCAAGCGTTGCTGTGCATTACCGCCATGCCGAAAGCGACGCACTGGTGTTGCAAAACGAATTGAATAGTCTACGTCCGGACAGTGCGGCGGTGTTTCAGGCAGATTTGCTCAGCATGAATGCGTTGCCAAAACTGGTGAATGCGGTTATCGAAAAAATGGGTCGGCTCGATGCATTGGTAAACAACGCATCGAGCTTTTACCCGACACCCTTAACGCAGGCGAACCAACAGGATTGGGATGATTTGATGGGCAGCAACTTGAAAGCCCCATTATTTCTGGCGCAGGCTGCGGCAGATGAATTACGCCATCGGCATGGCTGTATTGTGAACATCGCCGATATTCATGCGGAACGCCCGTTGCACGGATATTTGCTGTACAACGTTGCCAAAGCGGGGTTGGTTGCGCTCACACGCGGGCTGGCGGTTGAAATGTCACCACAGGTACGAGTTAACGCAGTCTCGCCCGGGCCAATACTTTGGCCTGAAGCTGAAGCATGGTCGGATGAAGAACAACGCCGCAAAATCATCGCACACACGCTGCTGAAGCGATCCGGTGAGCCGGAAGATATTGCCAAGACCGTGGTTTTCTTGATTCAAGGCGCACCTTACATTACGGGTCAGGTTATCGCCGTTGATGGCGGACGCAGCATCAATTTTTAAAGCGACTGCGCTCGACATAACATCGTTGCTCAAGAATTCAAAATGCTCATTTACGTTTTTGTAAACTCCGCTTTTTCTTTCTTTCGCGCCTCGTTCTGTCATCGCTCGCCCAGCTTTAATAAATTGGAAAGAGATTTATAAAATGAACGACATTGTCCAGCCCGAACCTATCGAACACGCTGACGAACGCCACTCGAGCAACTTCAATCGTCTGCGCGGACGGCTGGAACACCATGTCGGGCAAGCTATTGCCGACTACAACATGATTGAAAATGGCGACAGTGTGATGGTGTGTTTGAGCGGCGGCAAAGATTCATACACCTTGCTGGATATTTTGCTGGCTTTGCGCAAACGTGCACCGATTGATTTCCGCATCGTGGCGATGAATCTCGACCAAAAGCAGCCGGGCTTTCCCGCCGATGTGTTGCCGACTTATCTGAAAAAAATCGGGGTGGAATATCACATTGAAACGCAGGATACCTATTCCATCGTCAAGGAAAAAATCCCCGAAGGAAAAACCACCTGTTCGCTGTGTTCCAGACTGCGCCGGGGCATCATTTACAAAGTGGCTGGCGAGCTGGGAGCCAATAAAATCGCACTGGGGCATCATCGCGACGATATGATTGAGACGTTGTTCCTGAACATGTTCTTTGGCGGCAAGCTCAAGGCCATGCCTCCCAAGCTGGTGACGGACAAGGGCGACCACATTGTTATTCGTCCGCTGGCATTTTGCGCGGAAAAAGATATTGCGCGTTTTGCACGTGCAATGGAGTTTCCCATCATCCCGTGCAATTTGTGCGGTTCGCAGGAAAACCTGCAAAGGCAAAACGTGAAAGTGATGTTGGCGGAGTGGGAGCGTCAATATCCAGGGCGCACCCAAACGATTTTTACCGCAATGCAAAGCGTTTCACCCTCGCATCTGCTGGATGAAACCTTGTTCGATTTCAAGCATCTCAAGCTGGGGCAGAAGGTCGCGGAAGGCGACATCGTATTCGATATGGCCGAATAGGTTCGGGGTAACAGGGCAAATCGCCTGTGTTATCCTAAGGAAACGCTGATTTAATGTTTACGCGGGCGAATCGCTGTGTTGCGCGGTACACGAAATCCTCGTGTATAAGCACATACACTGCGGTTTCTGTGTTCCGTGCGCCGTGCGCTTCATTCCGCTCACCGATTAAATCAGTGTTTCCCTAATGCACATTATTTTTATTGTTTTGTATATTTTTCTAAGGAGATTGTTATGTTGTTACGTCACTTGGTTGCGCTCACTTTAACCGCTGCAAGCAGCACCACTTTCGCCGATGCTTTCGACATCAATTTGCGCGATACCAGCGCGCAGTTGCAATACAGTGCCGCGCTGGGCAGCACCACGCTGGGTAAAAACGAAATGCACCTCGGCTACCTCTATACCAGCAAGACCAACTCTTATGCGGACTTTGGCATTCTGGTCAAAGACGAAGTCAGCCCCAATGCACCCGGCCTCACCGTGGGTGTCGGCATTAAAGGCTTGCTGGCAAAAGTGAACACCAGCACATCCTCGGCACTTGCGCTGGGCGGCCAGGTGCGATACGCCGCCCCCGCGTTACCACGCATCGGGTTTGTTGGGATGGCCTATTGGTCGCCGAATATTCTGACATTTGGCGATGCGGATCGCACTGTCGAAACGGGCGCGCGTTTGGAATATGAAGTGATTCCACAGGCCACTGCATACATTGGTTACCGCAAAATCAATGTGGGTTTGAAAAATGCGGGTGAAGCCAAGCTGGAAGAGGGCGTACACATTGGCGTTAGGTTGTCGTTCTGACAACCCACATTCATCCTCAGCACTTTAATACAGGAAAAATTCCGGCTCTCCAGCCACTCAATATCCCAACCACCTGGGGACAAGTGCGGGGTGGCGTAATTTTTACGCACCTCGCGCCGGGGTCAACTTTGGCTTTGAGGCTGGCGGCAACTGTGGCATCCTTCGCGCCACAACTATAGAGTTCAAGAAAGAACAGTAATGAAATGTGTTGATGATTTTCGCTTGCGTTTTGGTAAAAAGGAAATTGTGCCAATAGTCATCGGCGGGATGGGTGTGGATATTTCCACCGCCCAGTTGGCACTGGAAGTATCAAGACTGGGTGGGATCGGTCATATCTCGGATGCGATGTTGCCGACGGTGTCGGATCGCCGTTACAAAACCAAATTCGTCAGCGAAAAACAAAAGCAGTACAAACTAAATATCGAGATTGCCGACAAATCCATTGTCAAATTTGACTTGGCGCAAGTGGCCGAATCCACGCGCCTGCATGTGGGCAAAACGATGGAGGCGAAGTGCGGCGAAGGCATGATTTTCGTCAACTGCATGGAAAAGCTGACTATGAATTCGCCGCGAGAAACCTTGCAAGTGCGGCTGAATGGCGCATTGGATGCGGGGATTGACGGCATCACCTTGAGCGCGGGCCTGCATCTGGGCTCGTTTGAATTGATGAAAGATAACGCGCGCTTCCGCGATGCCAAGTTAGGTATCATCGTTTCTTCGTTGCGCGCCCTGCAATTATTTTTGCGCAAAACTTCACGGCTGGATCGGTTGCCGGACTTTATTGTGGTTGAAGGCCCTTTGGCAGGAGGTCATTTGGGCTTTGGCTTGGATTGGGCGGAATACGACTTGCTCACCATTGTCAAAGAAATTCTCGATCATCTGAAGGCTGAACACTTGGATATTCCGGTCATCGCAGCCGGTGGTATTTTTACCGGGACGGATGCGGTAAATTTTTTGGAAGCGGGTTGTGCCGCCGTGCAAGTTGCGACACGTTTTACGGTTGCCAAAGAATGCGGCATTCCCGAAAAAATCCAGCAGGAATACTACAAGGCCACCGAAGATCAAATGCAGGTAAATACCACCTCACCAACGGGTTACCCAATGCGCATGATTAGCACCAGTCCGTCTATCGGCGCGGGTATCCGGCCGAACTGCGAGGCTTATGGTTACTTGCTGGACGCGAATGGAAGATGCGCATACATCGATGCTTACAATGCCGAAGTGGCAAAACACCCCGACGTAAAGAAAATCTCCGTCAAGGAGAAAACTTGTCTGTGTACCCACATGCGTAACTATGATTGCTGGACATGCGGTCACTACACTTACCGCTTGAAAGACACCACGCACCGTAATGAAGATGGCACTTATCAAATTTTGAGTGCCGAACATATTTTTCACGACTATCAATTCAGCGTCGATAATAAAATCGCCTTGCCCTAAGGGCTTGATTTGGATACATCAGAGCGTTAAAGTAAAACTTAAATCAGTGGCACTATCTTGAACGCTGAGGAGCATTAATGCAGGCATACAACAAATCTCTCTCTGGCCTTAAATTTCGACCATTCTTTTTCGCTTTGGCTGTCTTGGCACTTTCCGGGTGTGGCGGTGGAAGCGGTGGTGGCAGTGGCAACCCGGTCACCTTGCAGATGGGTGGTGCAAGGCAGGGTATCCCCCTCAGCCTGACCAATGCAGTCAGCACTTTTGCGGGGACTGCGGGTGGCGTAGGTGGAGATGTGAATGACATAGGCAGCAAGGCCAGCTTTTTTCGCCCACAAGGCTTGACTACGGACGGTGTCAATTTGTATGTGGCAGACACCTATAACCACACAATACGCAAGATCGTAATAGCCACGGGTGCAGTCACCACCTTGGCAGGCAAGGCAGGAACTTTTGGCTCAGACAATTCGACTGACGGCACGGGCGCAACCGCCCGATTCTACCGCCCCCAAGGGTTGACCACCGACGGTGAAAACTTGTATGTGGCAGACACGGACAATCACACCATACGCCAAGTGGTGATCGCCACGGGCGCAGTCACCACCTTGGCCGGCCTTGCAGAAATGCCTGGCGAAAGCGATTCGACAGATGGCACGGGTGCAACGGCTCAATTTAACTCTCCTGAGGGCATCACTACCGACAACACCAATTTATACGTATCGGACCGCCTCAATCACACGATACGCAAAATTGTAATCGCCACAGGCGAGACCACTACATTGGCGGGTACAGCGGGTATGCCCGGCGCAACAAATGATTTTGGCACATTGGCTACATTTAATCATCCCACCAGCCTGACCACGGATGGCTCAAACTTGTACGTATTGGATACCGGCAACCACACCATCCGCAAGATTGTGATCGCCACGGAGGAAGTCACCACATTGGCGGGTACGGTTGGCACGCAAGGATTTGCCGATGGCACGGGTACATCGGCCACTTTCGATACCCCTTATGGCATTACCACCGATGGCACGAATTTGTACGTGTCGGACAATGGTAACCACACTATCCGCAAGATTGTGATCGCTACAAAGGAAGTCGCCACATTGGCGGGTGCGGTTGGCACGCAAGGATTTGCCGATGGCACGGGTACATCGGCCACTTTCAATATGCCTTATGGGCACCTCTAAAAATTGCTGACGAATTCACCTTTTTGTCAGATTGAGGATGTTA
>CAZSPN010000013.1:16502-56984 GCA_964608835.1 uncultured Gallionella sp. | reverse complement strand
TTTCAATCACAGCAAACAACGCCATACATCAACGTCAAGGCGAAAGTCGAGATGTTGGAGTCGGTGCATCCCGGTCTCGGTCGAACCGCAGTCACTATCGCGGAATTGGCCAGCTACCGGACGTTCACAGCATTCACGCCGCAAGTGGCTCTTCATCACGCCTCATACCTGTATTGGTGTGGGATGGATAACGATGAGGATTACAAAGAAGAGATGGGCTGTATTGGTGAAGAGGGCGAGCTTGACGACGATACATTGTTGCCAAGCCAGTTCTTAGCCTCATTCCCACGCTATCTAGTCAGCGGCGAACAGCTTGAACGTGACGTGATTCAACGTATCGCAACCAGCACGGAACCGGCAGGCGAAACGGCGCGGGTCATCATTTCCATCTTGGACTTGATTGATCAGGATGCCAAGTTGCCCTACCTCCACGATTTCTATGGGGAGCCGGTCTACTTTTCCTGCTACATGGGGACAGGTGACGACATGCTGGGTCGTGTGATTGATGACTTTTATCAGAGCACGAGCGATGGCGGTGAGTACACCGACATGTATGGAGTGGCCGAGGTCGCATTCAACAAGAAGGCTTTCCTGAAATGGAAGTCCGACATGGAGAAAGGCTTCGCGCTCTACACACAACTTGATCGCCTGATGCGTTGCATCGGCGATGTTCAATAAAGGAGGCATCATGCAAGTTCAAGCAGCATGCGTGTCTGGCGCGCAGAAGGTGTACGGAATGTCTCAAGCGATCCTGTTGTATAGCGAACGCGGCGGACAGACTGTATTTGCTTCGGTGCATGACATTCAAACAAGCAAAGAGGGTGTAGCAACCATCGAAGCGGGAACTCCAGTCTCCAAGACTGGCCTCGTGAAGATGATGCAATCCCTCGTGCCGGAGGATTACGCGCCGGCAGAGTTGTTGGGGAATCACATTCTCGCCAAAGGGAGCGACTACCTCGTGTGGTACTGCAAACCCCAGAAGCGTCATGTGTGGTTCAAAAACGATGAGATCGGAAACGAGGTAAGCGCAAATTGCCATCAACCTGGATTGGTGTTCA
The DNA here is from genome assembly GCA_964608835.1 of uncultured Gallionella sp. GTDB lineage: Bacteria > Pseudomonadota > Gammaproteobacteria > Burkholderiales > Gallionellaceae > Gallionella. The sequence goes on along the minus strand of CAZSPN010000013.1, from coordinate 55,926 downwards.
TCACCAGCAAGGAAGATTGGCATGTGTTCGCCGTCAAAGGCAACAAGCGTCCAACATCGAGCACGCCACTGTATGTAGCTCCGTACCTCAACGTATGGGCAGGTGGACGCATTTGTACTGGCAACATCGAGACTCCGAAAGGGGGATTGAAATTCAGTACAGAAGCGTGGGAAGAGGCTTTTTTCAGGAGCTACTTCACTCATCCGAACCAGCATGGAAAAGGTGCGCTGACAAAGTATCGCGGCGGGATTTTCTCTCTGTGGCGTTCCCTGAAGAAAGGTCGAGCATTTCCGACTGAATCATTGGTGCGCGCCGGTGAGACGCTGGGTAAGGCGTTTGAAAGGACGGTGAAACATGGACAGCCGTGACGTTGCGAATCAATTCGTGATGCCCACGGTGATGGTGCCAAGTTACTCCGAACTGGAAGAGTTGGACACACCGGGCAATCGACTTCTGATGGCCTCAAACGGTGTCTGGCTGGAAGTTTGCCGCGCATGGCTGTATGTGCGCGAGCAGGTCGCATTACCTCCGCGCATTCCGGTTCCTTACGGGCTGGTGCGCAAGGAGTTGCGATTTGGTTTTGGCAAATTACCGACAGCGATGGTCACTCAATTTATCGAGGTGGCCAGAATTCGCAGTCCAAACGAGTGTGCAGCTTGGGTCGTCTGGAATCAGCGGACGAACGAGTGGAAGCTATTGATGCTCGAAGAGCGTTCGGTAGGTCCAGCGCATGTCGAAGTCGACCGGCCAACATTGGGGGAAGACGAACACATGGTCTTGGATTTGCACTCACACGGGCTGCTGGACGCGTTCTTTTCCGGTACCGACAACTACGACGATGGCCGAGGCGAAGTAAAAATCGCTGGAGTCATTGGTAACTTAGACCAACCAGAGGTGACAGCATCTTTTCGCCTCTGTGCGAATGGGGTGTTTGTTCCTCTTCAAAGCCCGATTGGGCAGGAAGGAAGCAAATGATCCATAACATCGAATCCGACCTGCTCACGCGGGCGGTGAAAGTGGTGTTGGTCGGCGCAGGGGGTACGGGGTCACACGTCTTACGACGCTTGGCCAACATGCACCTAGCAATGGTCGAGCTGGGACATCCTGAAGGCTTGGATGTCTTGGTGATCGATCCTGACACCGTTTCAAAAACGAATGTCGGTCGGCAGAATTTCTGGCCATCCGATGTTGGGCAGCCCAAGGCCGAAATACTGGTCAACCGCTGCAATATGATGATGCAAACGAGCTGGAATGCAGAAGTTGCGAAAGTCACTGACGATTCGCGGTTCAATCAGCCGGATATCGTGATCGGATGCGTCGATAACAGGAAGGGTAGAGGTTCGATACTCAAGGCGCTAAAGCGCAGTGTGTACCGTTCATCCAGCTACTACTTGGATATTGGCAATCGTGAACATGATGGCCAAGTGGTGCTAGGCGAGATCTTCGGCGAGAGCTACAAGCGGGAACATCGCTTGCCTCACGTTGCCGACCTCTACCCAGACATCATCGACGGGTCGAAGGATGCGACAGACGATGCGCCCAGCTGTAGTTTGGCTGAAGCGTTGGAGAAGCAGTCTCTGTTCATCAACGACACGATGGCGAATGCGGCATGCAATCTGTTGTGGGAGTTGTTCCGTTATGGACGGCTCACGCATCATGGCCAGTTCGTCAACATCAAGTCGGGGAGAGTAACCCCCTTGAGCATCGACCCCGAGGCGTGGAAGCGCTTTGGCTACGATGAGAATGCAAAACAAAAGCGGCGCAGGAAGGCCGTTAAGCAGTAGGTAGTAAGAGAAGCCAGCACATTCGTGTGCTGGCTTTTTTCTTGTCCAAAATTCCTTGCTCCATTTCGTAACATAACATAACATATCGTAACGTAACATAACGTAACATAACGAAATTCAGCCCAACTAGGAGATCGACATGGCAAGAGAGTCAACCATCACTTATGAGCAAGTAGCTACGACCGCTGAAGAACTCAAGGCAAAGGGTGTAAAGCCGACCAGTCGGGCAGTGCGGGATGTCCTGGGCACTGGCGGTATGGCGACGGTGTTAAAGCACTTGGAACAGTGGAAGTCTGGCCAAGCCAAACAAAGCCAAGTGACGGATGACGCCATTGATCCATCCGTGGCGCGCGCACTGAATGCACACATCACCGCAAAGATTCAAGCGGCCACCAGTGAGTCAACATCGCGCTTGGCCGACATGCAGGGAGAATTGGCTACCGTCATTTTGGAGAACGAGCGCCAAGCCAATGAAATCAGCGATCTGACTGTAGAGGCCGCCTACCACAAAGAGGAAGGTGCCAAGCTGGCAGGGCAGATTCAACAACTATCTGCCGATTTGGCACGAGCTATTACTGAGTTGGAAAACGAGCGCCAAGCTGCTGAGCAGGCCAGAATCCAGCAAGCCAAGGCCGAGTTGCGTCTTGAGGCGGTACCGCGCATCGAGGCCGAAATTGAAAAAGTGCAAAACGAACTAGCCATCGAGCGCAAGGCCGCATCCGCAGCACGGGAAGAGGCCGCCGAATTGCGCGGTCGCATCGACGGCCTGAAGGAAAAAAAGTGAGCGTGTTCGACACCTTCGTGGCCAAGCGCCAGACGTTGGTGGATTTCTGCAACCACCGCGCCGGCATCGTGAAGCTGCTCACTGAGCATGATGCTCACTTTCAGTTGATCCAAGCTGAAATGAAAAAGTTCTACCAGTACGGGATGCCCAGAAGCTCTGAGCCTCTTGGTCGGCTTGAAGAATCGATCAAAGAACTGGACCGCATGTATTGGCGACAATCCTTTGATCACACCGGCCTGATGCAGCTGCTGGACGCTCAATCGAAAAAGAAGTTCGACCGGGATCTTCAAGAGAATCCACCCGAGTTCACCATCGAGAACGTGCAATCGAGCTTCATCGATCTATCCCAAAACGCCGAAAAGATGTTTGAGGATGGCGTGGTCAACGTGTTTCGTCGGCTGTCCAATAGATACATGACCAATGATGGCTTCCGCATTGGCGACAAGGTGGTGATGACTTGGATGGTTGAGCCAAGTTTTAGGCGCGGTTTGCAGCTACGTCACGGTCAAGGCCAAGACGAGATCAATGACATCGACCGCGTATTCAAGACATTCGACGGCAAGCGGCATATAGAGCGCTCTCTATCTTGTGCCATGAACACAGCGATCCAGGATGGCGGACGCTATGAGGATGACTACTTTGCAGCCAAGGCATTCAAAAACGGCAACCTGCACCTGAAGTTCAAGCGTGCCGACTTGGTAGAGCGGGTGAATCTGGTGATCGCCAAGCGGTACGGGGCTACGATCGGGGAAAGGACTGATTGAAGAGCGCGGAGCTAAATTGCGGCACTGGAAATATGGTACGAGGTGTGGATGCAATAGAAACATGGCTGCAGGAGCTAGATTTCATACTGTTTTGAAAATCTAGCCACTTTTTATATACCGACCATTCTCTCAAGGGTATTATTCGGCACATAAATTAAGGTGGATGTGTTGAAAATGACTCTAAATTGGCTTTATGTTGTCGTTTTGCATGTGAATTCACAAAAATTAGCATGAAATTCCTACGCAACGCTGGAACTGAGCGAACACTTGATTTAATCAAGCCTCTATTGAAACAGGGCGGCAGCATGGATATGGCGACTTCTTCATTGTCGTTGTTCGCCTTTGCCGAACTACTCAATGAACTATCGTCGATACAAAAGACACGCCTATTACTTCCCAGTGAAGATCACGATCTGAAGTTGTTCGGCACAGAGCATGACCGAGGTGCACGCAATCGGCTTCAAGTGCGTTGGTTAGCACTGCGGCTTGCTCAGTGGATACAAGAAAAATCTGAGTTGCGGCGAGTCAGTGGTGCTGTGCCTCAGGGGGCGGCTGTATTGCGCAACGCAGACTCGGCACCTCAACTCGGCATCATGGGGTCATTTTCTTTAAGCACTGACGGTCTCGGCATCACACCTGGCAATCCGCTTAATCTAATTCAGTCATCAGAAACTGAGGATGAGAGCAGGCGGCTCAATGAGTGGTTCGATGTCCAATGGAATAGCCTGAAGGAACAACCTGAAGCAAAGGCCGCTTTACTGGCAAAACTCAAGTCAATCACTGACCAGCGCGATCCGTACAGCATTTATGTGCTGATGTTGCATCACCTGTTTCAGAGCAGTGGTGATGAAATGGACGAAGAGCGCATCGTTAAATCCGCCACAGGCATCCGCAACACCTTGGTGTGGAAGAAACTGTACAAGTTTCAGCGCGATGGCGTTGTAGGTGCGATTGATAAACTCAACCGATTTGGTGGTTGCATCATTGCGGACAGTGTCGGTCTGGGGAAAACTTTCGAGGCGCTAGCGGTCATCAAATACCACGAGCTTCGTAATGACCGTGTGTTGGTGCTGTGTCCAAAGCGTCTGCGAGAAAACTGGACGCTCTACACGACAAACGATAAGCGCAATGTATTGGCTGCTGACCGCCTTAATTACGACGTGTTGAATCACACCGACCTTTCGCGTGACGGGGGAAGCTCCGGTGACATCGACTTATCCCATGTAAATTGGGGTAATTACGATCTGGTTGTTATCGACGAATCTCACAACTTCCGTAATAAGGCGACGCACAAAGACAAGGAATCGCGCTACGACCGACTAATGCGCCGCATCATCAAGGAAGGCGTAAAGACGCGCGTACTCATGCTCTCGGCAACACCGGTCAACAACCGGCTGGCTGATCTGAAGAACCAGATTGCATTCGTGACCGAAGGCGATGATGCGGCGTTGTCCGAGCATGGCATAGATAGTATTGATAGCACCACACGGTTGGCGCAAAGGCAGTTCAACCGCTGGTTAGAAATGGATGAGGCTGAGAAAACGCCAGCGAAGTTGATCGAGATGCTGGGCTTCGATTACTTCACTTTGCTTGACCATCTCACCATTGCACGCTCACGCAGGCACATCGAGAAATACTACGGCATCACCGAAACAGGCCGTTTCCCAGATCGCCTGCCGCCTATCAACATTAAGGCTGACGTGGACAGGGCAGGGGAATTCCGCTCCATTCGTGACATCAACATGGAAATCCGCCGCCTGAACCTAGCCAGCTACGCCCCATTGCGCTACGTACTGCCGCACAAGCAGGCAGCTTACGATGCTAAATACAGCACGCAGGTTCGTGGCGGCGAGAGCTTCTTCCGCCAAGTTGACCGCGAAGAAAGCTTGATTCATTTGCTACGCGTCAACGTACTCAAGCGTATGGAAAGCGCGGTCTCATCGTTTCGGCTTACGGTTGAACGGCAACTGAAAGATGTGGAGGCGGTGCTGGAACGCATCGAATCCCAGACCATAGAACTCGAAGAGTTGGACATCACTGATGTGGACATCGAGGATCCGACATTCGAGAGCTTGCTAGTAGGAAGAAAAGTGAAAGTGCTGTTGGGGGACGTTGACCTAATCCGCTGGAAGCAAGATCTCATCGAAGACCGCAACCGCCTCGCCACCTTGCTTGCCGCAGCCATGCAGGTTGATCCTGACAGGGACGCCAAGTTGCATGAGTTGCGGGAAATGATAAAGAACAAATGTCGCAATCCCATCAACGATGGCAACCGTAAGATGATTGTCTTCACCGCTTTCAGCGATACGGCGCAATATCTTTACGAACAAATCGCAGGGTGGGCCAAAAAAGACTTAGGCATCGAGGCGGCGTTGGTGACTGGCTCAGGGCGCAATCAAACCACCATTCCCGGAATGCGCAAAGATTTGGCCACCATACTCACAGCCTTCTCACCGCGCTCCAAAGAACGCCCGGAAGATCTTGCGCACGAAGGCACGCTGGACCTGCTGATTGCCACCGATTGCATCTCCGAAGGTCAAAACCTTCAGGATTGCGACTGGCTCATCAACTATGACATCCACTGGAATCCGGTGCGCATCATCCAGCGCTTTGGCCGAATAGACCGAATTGGTTCGCCCAACCAGAGCATCCAGCTTGTCAACTTCTGGCCGAATATGGAGCTGGAGGAATACATCAACCTAGAGCAACGCGTAAGCGGGCGCATGGTGCTGCTAGATATTTCGGCTACGGGCGAAGAAAACCTCATCGAGCAGCAATCAGGCAACCAGATGAACGATCTGGAATACCGCCGCAAACAACTGCTCAAGCTGCAAGACACCGTCATTGATCTTGAAGACCTCTCAACCGGTGTTTCGATTACCGACCTTACGCTCACCGACTTCCGCATCGACCTTGCCCAGTATTTCAAGGCTCATCCTGGGAAGCTGGAAAATATGCCATTAGGTGCATGTGCGGTCACAACTAGCCAAGATGCGGATATCGCTCCTGGTATCGTGTTTTGCCTACGGGCCGAGGGCGCGGCAGCAGGAAAGATCGCTGATTCTGGCTACCCACTCGCACCTCACTATCTGGTGCATGTCGGTGAGGATGGTAGCGTTCTATTGCCCTTCACCCAAGCTAAGCTCATTCTGGATCGTCTCAAGCGCTTGAGCTTGGGGCGAGACCTGCCAGACGCTAGTGCTTGTGCGCGACAAGATAAAGAAACCAAACAAGGTGAAGTTATGCATCATGCTCAGCAGTTGCTTGCAGCGGCCGTTGCCTCAGTTGTCGGCAAGAGCGAAGAGCGCGCTGTTGCTAGTTTGTTCTCTCCGGGTGGAACACACGCCATGAAAGGTGAGTTCGCAGGGAGTAATGATTTTGAGGTGGTGGCGTTTATGATTGTGCTACCAGAGGTCGTTGCATGAGTCTGCAAGACTTGATTGCCGCACTGGAACTGCCTGCCAGTTGTCGCGTCGATCAGCGCATACCCAAGAAGTTACTGGTAGAGAATGGAGCGCCTACTGCCGCCGACAAGCGCAACATCAATGAAGGCATCGAAGAAATCCAGTGGGTTGCTTCGCTAAAAGCCTCGTCCATTGGCGTGCCAGAATACCGCGATGAAGCACGCGAGTATCTCGAAATTACCGTGCTTCACATTGTATTGCGGCAGGATGCCAAAGCAGGGCGCATCGCGGAACTTACGCACCGAGCAGTGCCTTATCCACTACTGTTGCTAATGACGTCGGGAAGCCAGTTGACCGTATCAATGGCACATATTCGTTGGGCGCAAAATGAAGCAGGCAAGGTGGTACTGGACGGTGAAGTGCTAACTGCGAACTTGAGCGAACCATCTCCCGCGAGAGAATTGACCTCGGATTTCCTTCGTGCTTTGTCAATTGCACGTCAGCCACGTGAAAACTTGATGGTGCTCTATCAAGGCTGGTTGGATACACTGGCGGCTTTTCAGGCCGCGCTGATCACTGGTGCATTTACTCAGAGTCGGAACGACGAGCAGGCAGCAGCTAGGCGCGCAAGCCTGCGAGAATGTAGGGATATTGACCAACAGATTGCCATTCTGAGATCGGCGGCATCGAAGGAAAAACAACTGGCCCGCCAAGTGGAGTTGAATCTCGAAATTAAACAGTTGCAGGACAGGCATCGCCAAGCAAGTGCGTTGCTATAAACAGTAAGGATCCAGACATGATGCAGAAACTCACAGCACAAGATGCAGAAGCCCAGTCTACCAATATCAAGGCAGAGAACATTGCACAGCTCAAAGCGCTGTTTCCCGAGCTTCTGACCGAAAGCACCAATGGCATCGCTCTCAATGTGGACGTGCTCAAGCAACTGGTGGGGGATGCGACCGCCATTGATACGGAAGAAAAATACGGCCTCAACTGGTATGGCAAGCGCCGCGCCCGCCAAATCGCGCTGACACCCAGCACCGGCACATTGCGCCCTAGCCCGGACGAGAGTGTGGACTGGGACACTACGCAAAACCTGATGATCGAGGGCGATAACCTTGAAGTGTTGAAGCTGCTGCAAAAGAGCTATGCGGACAAGGTGCAACTCATATTTATTGACCCGCCGTACAACACGGGCTCCGACTTTGTATACCCAGATAATTTTCAGGATAACATCAAGAACTATCTGGAACTGACTGGACAGGTTGAGGGGGGTAAGAAAATCAGCAGCAATACGGAAGCTAGCGGAAGGTTTCACACCGACTGGCTGAACATGATGTATCCAAGGTTAAAACTAGCGAGAAATCTGCTTAAAACTGATGGCGTGATGTTTATCACCATTGACGATCATGAAGTGGCAAACGTCCGCAGCCTTTGCGACGAAATATTTGGCGAAGAAAATTGTAAAGGAATTCTTATTTGGCAACATAGCCTTCAACCCAAAGGCTATTCCGGTACCTTTTCAGTCCATCACAACTATGTTCTTTGCTATCAAAAAAGCGAATTCTTTGAGCTTGCTAACATGGATCGTACGGACGAGCATAATAAGAATTATGCCAACCCAGACAATGATCCGAACGGTCCTTGGCGGGCGGGTGATGTGCGGAATGCGCTATATCGTCCTAATCTGATTTACAAGATAACAACACCATCGGGTAAAACAATAGATCCTCCCGAAAAGGGTTGGCGTTGGAGTAAGGAAACAGTAGCCTCAAAAATCCAAACTGGTGAGATTGTTTTTTCATCAGATGAATCAAGAATCATTCGAAAAATCTATCTCAACACGCTTGATGGTCGAACCCCGGAAACTATTTTATTTGGTAAAGATGTAGGCACAACGAGAGATGCGGCGAGTGAAATTAAGGACCTGTTTGATGGAAGCGTTCCATTTGACACCCCTAAGCCGGTAGGGTTGATTCAACACCTGATTAGTCTCTCTGGAGCAAGAGCGAACGACGTCGTAATTGACTTTTTTGCGGGCTCAGGTACGTCTGGCCATGCAGTTTTGGCGCAAAACGCTGCTGCTGGAGGTAGTCTAAGGTATATTCTTGTCCAACTTCCTGAGCCGTTAGATTCAGAAAATAAGGAACAGAAATTGCCTGCCGAATTCTGTGACGATCTCTGCAAACCTAGAACGATTGCTGAACTCACTAAGGAACGTTTACGACGCGCTGGCACCAAGATCAAAATGGACAATCCGATGTTCGCCGGTGATACTGGTTTTCGCGTCTTCAAGCTGGACACTTCCAATATTCGCGCATGGAACCCTGATCGCGACAATCTAGAAAAAACGCTGCTCGACCACGAAGAGCATATCCTGCCTGGCAGGACGGAAGCGGACATTGTGTACGAGTTGTTGCTCAAGCTGGGGGTGGATTTGTGCGTGCCGATTGAGTCGCGCACCATCGCAGGCAAGACAGTGGGGGCCATCGGTGGTGGCGTGTTGCTCGCCTGTCTTTCCGAACGCATCACCATCAAAGATGTAGAAGACTTGGCGCAAGGTATTGTCGCTTGGCGAAAGGAACTCGCCCCGGCTGGCGATACCACTTGCGTGTTCCGCGACAGTGCCTTTGAGAACGACATCGCTAAGAGCAACCTCGCCGCGATTCTGGAGCAGTACGGCATCGCCAACGTGCGGAGTTTGTAAGGAGACGAGATGAGCAAAGACTTAACCAATTCCGCCATTGATCGACAAAACATCCTCAACAACCCCTACGCTCTGGCCGAGATTGAGAAGGCGGCGGGGGTACAGGGCATTCCCTTTGAGGGTAAGACGGTAGTACTCAAGGAGCAGGTGGCGGCGTTTTTTGAGGTGACGACCCGTACCATTGAGAACTATCTTGAGCAGAATGCTGAGGAATTGTCCAAAAACGGCTATGAGGTACTGAAGGGTAACCGGCTGAAATTGTTCAAGGAAGTCATTCAGGGGCTGGATGTTCCCGAAACCGATTTCGGGAACATCGCAAAGACCCCACAACTTGGTGTTTTTGACTTCCGGGCTTTCCTCAATCTGGCCATGCTGGTGTCAGAAAGCGAACGGGCAAAACTGTTGCGCCAAGCGATTCTCGACATTGTGATCGACACGATAAACAGCCGCACTGGTGGAGGAACGAAGTATATCAATCAACGCGACGAGGACTTCCTGCATTCCGCCTTTGCCGGGGAAAACTACCGCAAGCAGTTTACCGATGCCCTACGTGACTGCGTGGCGATGGGTAATTTCAAATATGCCGTTTACACGGACAAGATTTACGTCAGCATTTTCCGTGAAAAGTCGCACGAATACCGGAAAATACTGAAGCTCGAAAGCAAGGAAAACGTGCGCGAGACCTTTTATGCCGAAGTGCTCGACTTGATCGCCGCTTACGAGTGCGGTTTCGGGGAGATGCTTCAGCGGAAATCTGATGAGCTAGATGGCCAACTTACTCCTTTGGAAGTTGATGCACTGTTCAAAACATTTGAAGCGCAGGCTCATTGGAAGCCTCTGATTGAAAAAGCGCGTTTGAAAATGGCCAGCCGTGATTTGGCGTTTCGAGATGCACTTCACCTCCAGCTCAAGGAATACGTTGCTCCCGTGCAGCGAGAGGACTATGAGCGTTTCTTGGGTGAGAAGAGCCGCGAGTTGTCCGAACGCTTGGAAGAAGCCAAGGACGTGATGAAGCGGCTCAAGGAGCGCGAATAGTGGCGTTGACCTACCTCACCCTTGATCAGGCTATCGACATTCACGCCAAGACGGTAGAGGTCAGTGGCGGTGGGGCATTGGGTCACCTTGAACTGGGCAAGTTGGATAGCGTGCTACAGAATATCCAGAACGATGACTACTACCCGACATTTGAAGAAAAGCTGACACACCTGTTTTTTAGCGCGTGCAAGTTTCATTGTTTTCAGGATGGCAATAAGCGGATCGCCATTACCCTCAGCGCACAGATGCTGCTGTTCAACGGGTACATGTACTGCGCCAGCAGCTTTCTGAGGGAGATGGAAAATATCAGCTACCACGTCGCTGCCGGAAACATCGACAAGGAGTTGCTGTTAGAGATCATCACGGCGCACCTGATGGAAGAGGAAGACAACGAATCGCTCAAACTAAAAATACTGGATGCTATCTCAGGGCAAACACCATGAAGCTTCACTTTGAATCCAACCTTGATTACCAATTGGCCGCTATCGAAGCGGTATGCGATCTGTTTCGCGGGCAGGAAATCTGCCGCTCAGAATTCACTGTGACTATGCATTCTCCATCCACTCAGGCGGCGGATGATTTATTCCCCGGCACAACGCCACAGCAAATGAGTCTGGGGGTGGCGGAGTCCGATCTGGGTATCGGCAATAAGCTCACTCTGCTGGATGATGAGATAGCTGAAAACCTGCACGCCATTCAGTTGCGTGGCGGCTTGCCACCTTCTGGGATGCTGGCTTCTGGTGACTTCACCGTGGAGATGGAGACTGGCACAGGCAAGACCTATGTCTATCTGCGCAGTATCTTTGAGCTGAACAAGCGCTACGGTTTCACCAAGTTCGTCATTGTGGTGCCCTCGGTGGCGATCAAAGAGGGCGTCTATAAGTCACTGCAAATCACCGAAGAGCATTTCAAGGGGCTGTATGCGGGCGTGCCGTTGGATTACTTCATTTACGATTCCGCCAAGTTGGGGCAGGTGCGCAACTTTGCCACCAGCTCGAATATCCAGATCATGGTGGTGACGGTAGGCGCGATCAACAAGTTTGGTGACGAGGCCGAGGCCAAGGCGGAAGAGTCCGACGAGACCAAGGCACGCCAGAAGTCGCAGAACGTGATGTACCGGCACAGTGAGAAGACAGGCGGCGAGCGCCCTATCGACTTGATTCGGGCAACCAGTCCAATCGTCATCGTGGACGAACCGCAATCAGTGGATGGCGGCTTGGATGGCAAAGGCAAGAAGGCCATGCAGCAGTTGAAGCCGCTCTGTACCTTGCGCTATTCGGCTACCCATGTGGACAAGCATCACATGATCTATCGCCTCGATGCGGTGGATGCCTACGAGCGCAAGCTGGTTAAGCAGATTGAGGTGGCAGCGGCGACTGTGCAGGGCGGAAACAACAAGCCTTACGTGCGAGTCGTGTCTATAAGCAATAAGAAAGGCGTCCCTGTTGCCAGAGTTGAGTTGGATGTTGAAACGCTAGCTGGCGTGCAAAGGCAGGAAGTCCCAGTTGAAGATGGGGATGACCTGGAGCAGACAACCAATCGCGCAATCTATGCAGACTACCGAATCGGCGAAATCAAAGCAGGGAAGGGAGAGGCGTTTGTAGAGTTGCGCTATCCCGGCGGAGAGAAGTACTTGAACATCGGTGAGGCGCATGGCGATGTGGAGCCATTGGCGATGCAGCGCGAGATGATCCGCCGCACCATCAAGGAACACTTGGATAAGGAAAAACGCTTACGTCCACAAGGCATCAAGGTGCTGTCGCTGTTTTTCATTGACGCAGTGGACAAGTATCGCCAGTACGACGCTGACGGCAACATAGTCAAAGGTGACTATGCCCGGATATTTGAGGAAGAGTATCGGCGTATTGCCAAGCAACCGGGTTACCAAAGTTTGTTCACCGAGGTTGATTTGGCAACTGCTGCCGAAGAAGTGCATAACGGCTACTTTTCCATCGACAAGAAAAAGGTGGGCAATAAATCGGTTGAGGTTTTCAAAGACACGCGCGGTGATACCAAAGCAGATGACGACACCTACAACCTGATTATGCGCGACAAGGAAAAGCTTCTAGGCTTTGAGACACCGCTGAAATTCATCTTCTCGCACTCAGCTTTGCGCGAGGGGTGGGACAACCCCAATGTGTTCCAGATATGCACACTTCGCGACATTCAGAGCGAACGTGAGCGCCGCCAGACCATCGGGCGCGGCTTGCGCCTGTGTGTGAATCAGGAAGGGCAGCGCTTACGTGGCTTTGACATCAATACGCTGACGGTGATCGCCACAGAAAGCTATGAGCAGTTTGCCGACAACCTGCAAAAAGAGATCGAGGCAGATACCGGCATCCGGTTCGGCATTGTGCAAGACCACCAGTTTGCAGCGGTGGTAGTCAAGGGAGAGGATGGCAAAGAAGCACCATTGGGTTTCGATAAATCCAAAGTGTTATGGGCGCATCTGAAGGCTCAGGGCTACATCGACACCAAGGGCAAGGTACAAGATTCGCTCAAGGTGGCGCTAAAGAATGGCGCGCTGATAGTGCCAGCCGAGTTTGAAGCGCAACGGGCACAGATTTCAGAGATGCTGCGTAAGCTCTCAGGCAAGCTGGAGATCAAAAATGCGGACGAGCGCAAACAGATACGTACCCGTCAAGCCGTATTGAACAGCCCTGAGTTCAAGGCGCTGTGGGATCGAATCAAGCACAAAACCACCTATCGCGTGCAATTCGACAACGAGAAGCTTATCCAGAATTGCGTGGATGTCCTGCGCAGCGACCAGTTCCAGATTGCGAAGACACGCCTGCAATGGCGCAAGGCGGATATTTCCATCGGTAAGGGAGGGGTTGATGCCAAAGAGAAGAAGGGCGCTGACATAGTGACATTGAATGAAGGCGACATCGAGTTGCCGGACTTGCTGACCGACCTGCAAGACCGCACCCAGCTTACCCGCAAGACCATCACGCGCATCCTGACTGAAAGCGGGCGGCTGAATGACTTCAAACGCAACCCGCAGCAATTCATCGAACTAACAGGTGAGATCATCAACCGTCAGAAACGTATGGCGCTAGTGGATGGTATTAAGTACCAGCGATTAGGCGAAGAACAGTTCTACGCTCAAGAGCTATTCGCAAATGAAGAACTAACTGGCTACCTGAAGAATTTGCTCGATGCCGAAAAGTCGGTGTACGAGCAGGTTGTTTATGACTCAGGAACTGAGCACGATTTTGCCAGCCAGTTGGAGATGAACAATGCCATCAAGGTATATGCCAAGTTGCCAGGTTGGTTCAAGGTGCCCACACCTCTTGGGAGCTATAACCCAGACTGGGCTGTGTTGGTAGAGCAGGATGGTGGAGAGCGCCTGTACTTTGTTGTTGAAACGAAGAGCAGTCTTTTCACTGAAGACCTGCGCGACAAGGAAAGCGCGAAAATAGAATGTGGCAGAGCGCATTTCGACGCGCTGGCGATTGGTGAAAATCCGGCCAAGTATTTTGTTGCCACCAAGTTTGAGGACTTAGTGACTCAATAGGTAAAAGAATATGACTGACTTGAATAATTTGCGCAAAGCCTTCATGCGTACAAAAGGGGGCTTTTCCAATGGCGAGCGTTTACATGACTGATATGGCGAGTTGATATGTCGGTGTTGAGCTATCTCACGAGTAGAGCGAGTGACACCCTGATGGATGTTCAGGAGAAAGACTCCATTAAGAAATCCATTGCAACATTGAAAGCACGACTCAACACTAATTTCGAGGGAAGACTAAAAGACCACTTCCAGTTTGGATCGTCGACTCGTGGGACCATATTGCCGCGATCAATGAATGAACATTCAGACATTGATTACCTGATTGTCTTTAACGATGATGACAGCGTTCCACAGACCTATTTGGATCGCCTAAAACGCTTTGCGGAGATCTACTACAGCAAGTCTGAAATATACCAGTCCAGTCCGACCATCGTACTTGAGTTGAATCACATTAAGTTTGATCTTGTCCCAGCTAGAACTGCATTCTGGAACGATTTCAAGATACCTGATGGCAATGGGGGGTGGAGAGGGACAAACCCGAATGATTTTAACGACAAACTAAACCTGACGAACAGGGAGCATTCCAATCTTATTAAACCAACGATTCGCTTAGTAAAATATTGGAACGCAGTGAATGATTTTGTGTTCGACTCCTTCTTACTCGAAAAACGAATAGTTGATTTGTCATTCAGAGGATGCAAGAACCTGAAGGGGTATTTTTATTTCGCGATTGACAATCTAAGTGTTGAAAATGATTCTGTGCAATGGCGAAAAGACGCAATTTCGCATGCTAAAACTAACATTACAAATGTTATGGAATTTGAGCGGCAAGGACTAATTGCAAAAGCCGAACTCGAACTCAAGAAACTGATACCTGAGTAATTGGGGCCATTGGTTTCAGGTACATTTTTTCCAAGGGGGCATCATGCCATACACCGTCGAGGCCTCATTCGACGCGTTCTACGAGAGTATCAATATGGGAGGTGATCACCGAGAAACCGCGAACAAGCGACGTGATGACATCGTTAATACACTTGGTAAGACTTTCTCCATCGTGGAAGCGTTTAGTACGGGGTCAATTCCGAAGTACACGGCACTCAAAGGCAATGCAGACCTAGATGTGATGGTGGCGCTACACTTCGGTAAGCACATTGAAGGTAAGACTCCAACCCAGGTCTTGCAGGACGTGCGGGATGTTTTGGCTGATTGGCGAACAGGGGTAAGGAAGAACGGCCAAGCGGTCACCCTGTACTATAAGACATGGCCAAACGTTGACATTGTTCCCGTAAGCAGGGCAACAAATGACAATGGAGCCGTACTTCACTACAACGTTCCAGATTCAAACACCAATACCTGGATCAGGTCTAAGCCGAAATCGCATGCCGCCGACATTGAAAAGAAGTCATCGGACTGTGGCTACAACTTCAGGAGGATCATTAAGATGATCAAACACTGGAACATGATTCACAGCGACTATCTACAGAGTTACCACATCGAAGTCCTAGCGCTTAATATCTTCGATTCAAACATAGACGACACTCCGTGGAACGTTTTCCAGTTTTTTGACAAGGCTCGCCCGTTACTTGGAAGCAGTTTATGGCACGACCTTGGATTCGCCGACGATTACTTGAGCTGGTCTGATCGACAAGAAGTACTGAAGAGGTTCGACACCGCAATCGATAAGAGTCGATCAGCTTGGAGCAAGACCTATGGCGACAAAATCGACCACAAGGGTGCCATCGAGATTTGGAAACAAGTCTTTGGCGACAAATTTCCCTCCTATGGATGATCGCATGTCACGCTCCGACCCAATTCGAACCAACTATTTTGACACCGTTCAGCAAGCAGAACAGGTCTCCGACTGGCTGTTCTATCTGAACGCGCTATTATCGTTTTGCACGCTACTCGTTGATCAAAAAACTCACCCCGACATCTACGATGTTGTGATGTACATATTTAGCGTTTCGGTTGTCTCAATGTTTGCTCTCGGAATTAGCTTACGCCTGTACCTGAAACCACGGGCTGAAGACAAGCGCCGACAGGACTTTTTCAGCAGCGCCTGCAACGTCAGTCTTATACATCAGCAAACAGAGGGGTACTACAACAACGACCTAAAGGATCCAATCAAGCGGATGGCAGCACAGGTACTTGAGAATAGCCTGTTCAGCAAAGAAATCACCCTCCGCATGGCTCGACGTGAACGTGCTAAGGTCACCATTTATGCTCTTATCTGGCTCGTCCTACTGCACTACCGCAGCACAGACATTAGTTGGATTGTTGCGGCTTCGCAAGCAATCTTTAGCGAGCAAATTCTGTCGAGGTGGTTTCGATTGGAGTGGCTTCGAATGCGTTTTGAAAAAACGTTTGACGATGTGTTCAGACTGTTCCAGTCTCGCGCATCTATCACACAGTTCAATGCGCACGCTTTGGATGCCGTGACTATGTACGAGACGGCCAAGGCCAACGCGGCAATCACGCTATCGTCGGATATTTTCGATGACTTGAACCCGAAGTTGTCTGAAGAATGGGAAGCAGTGAAAGCCACCTTGAAGATATAGCATAGGCGTAGCGGTATGTGGTCGGCTCTCGCTCGCGGCCAATTCACAAGGTGATTACATTGAGCGGCATACTTAACACAGCCTGTTTGTTTATCGTGACGGCGTAAGGACAGGCGTTTGGGAGCACACGACTAGTCTCTTGGCACCACGGGTAAGCGCCACGTAGAGGTGTGACGCATTCATGGCGGAAGGATTTAGTACGACTGCGACATCCGCCTCAAGCCCTTTCAACAAGAGGGTGCTTCCAACAGCACGACGGGTCATCGGCCGGCCAAGGTGACGATTTCTCTCTCGTGCGCGGACTACCGCCTCGTAGAACGAACACTCCCCAGTAGCCGCAGTTTGCATTGCAGATTTGCAGACATGCAGCACTTCCGGTCGATAAACACGGACGCCAGAGGTGTCCGCGAAAGCTCGAAGTGCCTCCAGAGAAGTGTGGAACGATGGTGCCGACATAAAGACTAGAGCTGCAGCCTCCGCCGTCGTGGCTTCCTTGCGGGCGGTTCCCTTTGCTAAAGTCTCGACGCGGCGCTGCAATTCGGCAGCTCCAAGGTTAGTCATCATTTCAGAGGCGAAGTCGATTAGCGTTTTGAGAGCTCCAGTAGCACTGGGGTTAAAAGTCCGGCCGAACGCTGTCAGGTCTCTAAGGTCAACTGCTTCTACAGTGGTCGCGCCAGGTGTCTGGGAGGCAAGTTGGCGCTGCCCTTGAGGATTGGTGCTGTCCCCAATGATAAGTATCGTACCGTCGGATACAGGGCTCATGGTCTTAGATGCTTCTAGGCGCTGAATGTGCGCAGCATTGGGGTCCACGGGAAGTTGGATCCATGAAACCTCGGATGGGGCACCTCGAAGATCAAGAGACCGGCCAGCAAGGAGGTGCTGGCGCGCATCAAGAAGCCAGCGTCCAAGGGATTCGGCACCGGCATTGCACCAACGCCAGGGAGTTTCCAGTTCGCCAATTGGTGGAAAGAATTGCTGAACATCCTTTTCCCAGTGCACTGTCGGCTCGCGAAATCCGAAAATTGCCTGTAGTGGATCCCCAAGAACATAGGTTGGCAGCACATTAGCCGCCCAGCCTATGATGTGGTGTTGAGGAAGTGTGCAATCTTGGTACTCATCAACAATGAGCCGGCTGTAAGTGGCACGGAGTGCGTCGCTGATGTCTCCTTTGCTGAGCAAATTCCAAGCGGCTCTGCGTATAGCCTCATAGTCGCTGCTAGGGTTCTCCAACCTGAGAACTTCCGGCTTATGGCCACTGCGAGCGGGAAACTTTGAAATCAGCCGAATGGCCCAGCTATCAATGGTGGAGACGCGGTATACCCTTTGGGGAACCTTAGCCTTGGTGAGGCGATTCTCCAAAGCCCCCTTGCCTGCGTTGGTATGGGTAAGAACAAGGATAGGTTTGTCGCTCACATGAAACTTCAGCGTGTCCGCAATCAGTTGGGTCTTGCCGCACCCTGCTGGGGCTGTGACCATACCCCGTTGGACTGAGAATAGATCAAGCTCAGGCTGCATGTGTCCACCTGTACAACCGCTCGACCAATGTAACGAAGTCTTTGTCTGCGGAAGCCAAGCTTGGACCGACGATATCCTTGGCAATATCTTCGAATTTGGTTACTGACTTGAACCAGCTGTTCTTCCCCTTGCGGGAAGCAAGGCCGAGAAGCGATCTCGTCGGAATTGAGTAGCCTTCTGTTAAGCCCTCGCTCAATACGCTATTCAGGTTCAGTTTGCCGTTGCTCTGAGACTGAATGTGCGAGTTGACAAGGTCCTCCTCGGCCAATTCGACTGCCCGTTGAAGAAGCAAGTGGATTGCACCGTCGTCGAGACTCAGGAAGAGCTCGTCC
The DNA here is from genome assembly GCA_964608835.1 of uncultured Gallionella sp. Lineage (GTDB taxonomy): Bacteria > Pseudomonadota > Gammaproteobacteria > Burkholderiales > Gallionellaceae > Gallionella. The sequence goes on along the minus strand of CAZSPN010000013.1, from coordinate 37,529 downwards.
TCCAGCGCTCGGCCCATGCGCCAGGTGATGGCTTCCCCGCCCGCAGCCGCGAACGCCGCAACGGTCTCCGGTTTTGGATCTTTGTCGGCATCGACCAGTACAAGGACGCGGTAGCCAAGCCGTAGTAGCGCGGTTCCACGCGTGTAGCATCTATCAGGGTCGCCGCCGCCTACGTCAACAAAGGCCCCACCAAGAGCAAAGAATGACTGCTGCTTTAGCCCGACCCAGTATTGGTCCAGCCCACGTGCAAATCCAACCTCGCTCGCTCCTTCGCAAACCAATACGGACTTGGCGAGGAATGCTTCAGGGGCTGCCCTGAGAGTGCTTTGCACATCATCGTCCATGCCGACTTCGAGCACCTGGTGCTGGTTGGGTACTGTTCGAACAGCATAGACTTGGTTGCCAGTGAGTTCGCGCACTGCTACGGGTGAATGCGTGGTCATAAAAACCTGCAGCGGAACCGTCGAGTCTTTTGCACCGAGAGAGTGAAGGAGGCGGATAAGGCGATGAGGCTCAAGGCCGTATTCGACCTCGTCCACCAAGGCAATCGTCGCAGCTTCAGCTGCGGCTCGTTGAAGGCCTGCGATGAGCAGACGTGATGAGCCGGTGCCAAGTGACCGAAGTGGTATGCCTGACTCACTGTGCAACGCGATAGCTCCGTCACCAATGGATATCGAGTGTGCATCGAGCAAAGCCTGAGCACAGGCTCCAACTTGGACGCCAAGCCCATTGGCTGTGTCAGTGACGACCTTCAACGAAGCACCAAGTTGGGTGGCGGCCTGAGTGCCGAAGTTTGCTCTGGCCTCACGAGCTGCTTTGGCGAGTTCTGCGCCAAGACTTGCCCTTTCCTCAGTCAGCCGATTTAGGACTGAACCGCGTGTCCAAGAGAGATTTGTATTTGCGTAGTCTCCAATGCGCGCAGGTGAGAGTGCGGCACGATCCTTCCAGACAAGACCCCGTTCGAGCCCAGCCGCCGCCGCTCGCTCGGAAAATAAAGTCCAGACAGGCTCTAGGTCGCTCACTACTGTGAGACGCAAGGTGAGCACCGTTTCGATGGATGCTCGTGGCTCGTCCTCGAACGTCTTAGTGGATGCATCGAAGCCGCGCAAGAAGTCACCGTAGGCATCCAGATTCTTTAGCGTGTCGGGCAGGGAACCCACCGTCAAGGAGATAACAATGGGCCGAGTGACATCCAGCTGGAAGAAGTCAGTATCGCTGAATGGCGCACTCCGACGTGCACCTAAGCACAAGTCGATAGCATCTAGGATTGTGGATTTGCCGCTGTCACCAGGTCCGATGAGGCAGTTGACACCAGCTGATGGCACCCAGTCTAAGCCTCTAATTGATCGAAAGTTGGATATTTCGATTCGGCGGATTCGTACCATGCATTCTCCTGTGGCCTAGTTCTAGTCCGAATCTTTTCAAGTTCAGAGTTGTGTCATTCGGTTCGAATGCAGCACAGGCTAGCCGAGAAACGAATACTTCGCAACACAGATGGATGCAGAGATTCAGATGAGGGTGGCTCTCTTGAGCGGAGCAATAGAATGTGGGGCTGGGAGTGAATCATAAATATGTCAGCTCAAATCTGTAGCTACTACACCACCAGAAACAGAAGCCTTTAATTACTACCGAAGGCTCATGTCGACCAAATTTCCCGATTTATAACCAATCGTCATTCCTGATAACTCCTATTATCAGGAATGGCACTTTTCACGGACAAGGCGGCAGGTAAAACAAACCGCCTCCCCAAACGCCTCAATACGCCTGCAAATTCAAGCATCTGCAATGTCGCGTTCTGAAATACAATTTGCGCATCTCAATTAACAGAGCGCAGCGAACATGGAAGACCAGCAAGAGGTAGTGGATGGCTTGATGCGGCCAGAGCGATTAGCAAACGTCATCGGACAGTCCCCGAAGTACGTCAGGGACGATATCGCCAGCCTGGTGGAAGGGGAGCAGATTCCCGGCTCGTTTGGTGATCTGATCAAGCGCTCAGTCGAAATGACCGCATCTCACAAGGAATTCGAGGGGACGAACGTTGTGTCAATATTTGGGAAGGGCGCAGTACGCTAGGGCTTGGCGCTCAGCCCAATCCCACCGCCGCCACGCTGCGCCATCCCGCCTGACTTCCGCGCCTCGATCCATTGCGCGCCGCTCTTCATGTTGTGAACCGCTGATACCTTAACGCCACCGGCCGCCAATGGCTGTCCACCAGCTTTTCCAACGCACACCCCTCATTCGGTTTCATGTTGTTGCCTCCTGAGTGTAATGGGACATCGGTGTGCGGAATTTGATACAGACAGAGAACCTGCGGACGGCGGTGTACAATGTCCAGCACCTCAGCTTCCCACCCTAAGCTGGTTTTTTAGTTAGGGTATAAATCGGGGTATTGGTAAAGTGAAAAACGCTAAAAACCATTATAATCAATTGGATGAATGCGCCGTATACAATCGAGTGGGAATAAATAGTTGAGGAGCGAGTTTTGAAAAGAAACTTTGAACAGGTGTGGTTTTTGGCGATTGCTGTGGCAATGTTTTTGTTTGCCCAAAGCTTGTATGCGGAAACTGTGAAATTGAGCGATCAGCAGCTGCTTGTATTGAAGCAGCAGTATATGGGGTCGGCAACCGGGCAGGGCGATGCGGCGGATGGCAAGCAGGCAAGCGAGATTGCCGAGCAGCAACAATTGGCACAACCGCAACCACGATTTGCTTCGGCGGATGTTAAACCGAGTGCCATCGAGCGTTCTTTTCGGGCGCGGCTGGCCTCGAATTTGAATGAAAGCGTAAAGGAAGACACTCCCGCTAACTTAAAAAACTCCGATTTGGTCAAGGCAGACAGATCAGAGAAGCGCGAGATGGCGGATTCCAGAAAAGAAGATTTGGGACTGCGTTCGTCTTGGGAACGTTTCCTCGAAAACCAAAAAGTGCGCGGCGTGGATAGCAATCTTTCGCAGTTTGGTTACCAATTGTTTGCGGGTACACCCAACACTTTTGCACCCGCAGCGGACATTCCTGTCCCACCCGAATATGTTCTGGGACCGGGTGACGAATTACAGATGCAATTTTATGGCAGCCGTGATGACAGCATGAATATGGTCATCGACCGTGAAGGTGTGATTGAACTTCCCAAGGTTGGCGCGCTCACTTTGGTGGGGCTGAGTTTTGTGCAGGCCAAGGCACTGATTGCCGAGCAAGTTCGGCAAAAAATGATAGGCGTGACCACCTCAGTCACCATGGGTAGACTGCGCTCGATACGCGTGTTTGTGTTGGGTGATGCGGAGCATCCCGGTTCCTATTTGATCAGCGGACTTTCCACCATCTCGCACGCCCTGTTTTCGGCGGGGGGGGTGAGCAAAAAAGGCTCGTTACGCCACATCCAACTCAAACGCAATGGCAAAGTCATCAAAGAACTCGATCTGTATGACTTTTTGTTGAAGGGTAACAGTCGTGCTGACGAACGCTTGATGCCGGGCGATGTGATTTTCATTCCACCTATTGGTGCGGTGATCGGTGTGGCGGGGCAAGTGAACCGTCCTGCCATCTACGAATTGCGTGCCGAAAAGACCGCACAGGAGGTGGCGCAAATGGCGGGTGGTGTGTTGGTGGATGCGGATGTAAAGCACCTTCAAATCGATAGGCTCGGTCAAGCCGGAGATCGCAATATTTTGGATTTTGATTTGAAGCAGACAATCAAAATTCAGAATGGCGACATTCTCATGCTGTTTTCCGTTCCGGGGATGCGTGTCGATACGGTGAGCTTGTTGGGTCACGTTAAACGTCCGGGGCAATACGGTCTGTCCAAAGACATGAAGCTGTCCGATTTGATTAGCTCGGTGGATGATTTGCTGCCTGGCGCGTTTTTGGATTACGCGCTGATTCAGCGTACCGATCCGATTTTGCGCAGCGTCACAACCGTGCGCGTATCTTTGGATCAACTATTGGTCAAGCAAAGTAAACAGGCTGATGTTGCCTTGCAGGCAGACGACCAAGTGTATGTATTTTCCAAGGCTACGATTGACCCGCTCAACGTTGTTTCAGTTTCAGGACAAATCGTCAACGCTGGGCAGTATCCTTATACGGAACAAATGCGGTTGATTGACTTGATATTGGCGGCGGGCGGACCTACCGAGCAATCTTATTTGAAAGTTGCCGAGTTGACGCGCTATGAGGTGATAGAGGGCAACTATCGCCAGAGCAGCCGTATGGAGGTGAATTTAAGCGAAGCTTTTGCCGGCAATGCTGAAGCAAACGTGTTGTTATTGCCGCATGATGAGTTGTTTATCAGAGCCATCCCCAATTGGCAGAGTGCGCCCCCCGTGAAAAAAATGGTTTCTGTTTCTGGACAAGTTATTAAACCTGGACAATACCCTTATGCCGAGCAAATGCGTCTGGCTGATTTGGTGTTGGCCGCAGGTGGGCCGAACGAGCAAGCCTATTTGAAAATCGCCGAGCTGACACGTTACGAAGTGATAGACGGCGAACGCCGTCAGAGTAGTCATACCGAGGTGAATTTGGATGATGCCATAGCGGGCAATGCCGATGCGAACCTGTTGTTATTGCCCCATGATGAGTTGCTGATCAGGGCGATTTCAAACTGGCGGAAAGTGACTCGCGTGGAAGTGCAGGGTGAAGTTAAATATCCGGGAATCTATCCGGTTGAAGAGGGTGAACGCCTTTCCAGTGTTCTGACCAGAACAGGCGGCTATACCGACGATGCCTATTTGCGCGCGGCGGTGTTTACCCGCGAATCGGTGCGAGCCGATCAGCAAAAACAAATTGATGAATTGGCCAAACGCACCGAGGTCGATGTGGCCAAGTTGGAAACTACGGCGTGTTCACTAAAAGATGAAATGTTGCGCACGCGTCAACTGGGTCAGTTGGAAGCGGCCAAGCGCGTTGCCGAGCAAATGAAATCGGTACGCGCAACGGGACGTATCGTGATAGAACTTGCCGATATTGAGAAGTTGAAAGGCACGTCATTCGACCTTGCTATGCGCGATGGAGACAGGATCTACATACCCAAGCGTCCCGACGAAGTGCAAGTACTGGGCGAGGTGTATAACCAGAGTGCCTTTGTTTACCGCGACAATTTGAGCAGCGATGAATACCTTGCCATGGCCGGTGGCGCAACGCGCAGCGGCGATACACAACGCATTTATGTGGTTCGGGTTAACGGCATGTTAGAGGTAATAAATGCGGGCTGGTTTGGCATCAAATCGGCCAAAATTGAGCCGGGTGATGCCATTGTTGTACCGCAAGAAGTTGAGCAATTTAACTTCGTGGATTCAACTTTGGATTGGTCGCGTGTGCTGATGCAAGTGGGCGTGAGCTTGGCTTCGATGAAAACCATTGGAGTGTTCAAATGAGCGAGCTACGCGATTCGGATATTAAGTGCCAAAATGAATGGAGGGGAAGTCATGCCACTACAAAGCTATGAAGCTATATACGACCATGGGCAAATGAAGTGGTTGGGGGATAGACCTCAGATTGAAGAAGCGCGAGTAATTGTGACTATCTTGTCAGGGTTGGGCAGCGTCACAACTGCGTTAAAGCACCAGCCTTCAATGCGCATTGCGGGGAAAGGAAAAATTATGGGTGACATCATTTCCCCTGCGGCGAACATTGAAGATTGGAATTGCACGAAATGATTGTTCTGGATACCCATATTTGGGTGAACTGGATATTGGGGGGAGACACAGCCCTCAGCCCTGCAATCGTTGATGCTATGCAAAATGAAAGTCATTTGGCTGTATCTGCTATCTCCTGTTTTGAAGTATCGCTGCTAGCCAGCAGGGGCAAACTTGAGTTGCCGTTGCCAATTGATGAGTGGTTGACTGAGGCACTTGCAGAATCAGGGGTTGCGTCGTTACCTATGACCTGTGAAATCGCAAATCGCGCTGTGTTGCTTTCCCAAATACATCGGGATCCGGCATCGCATCATCATCGCAACCGCCTTGGTGCATGGGGCAAGGCTCGCAAGTTTGGACTCTGTGTTTCCCGCTTACCAAGAATTGCAGCGACATTTAGTGGGAAAGTAGCGGCTATCATCATGCACCTACTAACACATGACATCGTATATGCAGAATCAGGATCACTATGAGAATTAGCACCCAACAATTATTGCGCACCCCTTTTTCTGACATTGTTTTGGATTGGTCCCGCGTGCTGATGCAAGTGGGTGTGAGCCTGGCTTCCATGAAAACCATCGGAAAATTCCAATGAGTCAGCAACTGAGCAATTCACCCAACCAGATTGATGAAGATGAAATCGACCTGCGCGAGATTTGGCGGATGCTGGTCAATTACAAACGCATGATCATGTCGGTGACATTCGGTGTCGCTATCATCGCAGGGGGAATTTCCTTGATGTTACCTAATATCTATCGTGCCGAAGTGCTGCTCACTCCCGTCACAGGAGACGATGCCAAGGGTGGCAGTATGGCAGCGGCACTGGGAGGATTGGGAGGGCTGGCTTCGATGGCCGGAATTTCTTTGGGTGGCGGCGGAAGCACAGAAGAGAATCTGTCAATTCTCAAGTCGCGCGAATTCCTGTGGAAATTTGTACAGGACAATAAGCTCATGCCAATCTTATTCGAGGATGAATGGGATGAATCGCAAAAAAAGTGGAAAAAAACCGACTTGAAAAAACAGCCGGGTCAAATGGATGTGTTTCGCTTATTTAACAAAGGGGGCGTTCTGGATATCGTTACCGAAAAAAAGACCAGCTTGGTGACGGTTGCAATAGAGTGGAATGATGCTCAATTGGCGACCGAATGGGCTAATAAAATGGTTGCGCAACTCAATCGATATACCAGACAGGAAGCCATTGCCCGCAGTGAAAACAATCTCAAATACCTGAATGAAGAGCTTACGCATACTCAGTTTGAGGAAATGCGCAAAGTATTATTCGACTTAATCGGGCAAGAACAAAAACAAGCCATGTTGGCAAATGCACAGCGAGAATTTGCTTTTCGTGTTCTTGATCCGGCCATTGTCCCCGATAAAAAAATCAAACCTAAGCGAGCCTTTATTGTCTTGCTGTCATCGGTTTTGGCAGGTTTGGCTGCCGTGCTGGTGGCTTTTGTTCTGGATCGTCGTCATACAACGAATCGAAATTAATATGAAAATAGCCATCGCTGGAACCGGCTATGTCGGTCTCTCAAACGCCATCCTGCTTGCGCAGCACAATCAAGTGATTGCAATCGACATCCTCGCCGAAAAGGTGGCGATGCTGAATCGTAAACAGTCGCCTATCGAAGATGTCGAGATTGAAGACTATCTCACCAATACGGCTCTGAACTTCAAAGCCACGCTGGATAAACGTGAAGCTTATGCGGGTGCGCATTATGTGATTATAGCCACACCAACCGATTACGATCCCGAAACTAACTACTTCAACACGCGCTCAATTGAGTCGGTGATTCAAGATGTGTTGAGCATCAACCCACAGGCGGTGATGGTGATCAAATCCACCGTCCCGGTGGGCTACACTGTTAAAGCTCGTACGCAGTTCAACTGCGACAACATTATTTTCTCACCGGAATTTTTGCGCGAAGGCCGCGCATTGCATGACAATCTTTACCCCTCGCGCATCGTGCTGGGCGAACGCTCAAAGCGGGCCGAAGTTTTTGCGGACTTGCTCAAGCAGGGTGCAATAAAGAAAAACATTGAGACGTTGTTTACGGATTCAACCGAAGCAGAAGCGATTAAACTTTTTGCCAATACCTATCTTGCCATGCGCGTTGCCTATTTCAACGAACTGGATACTTATGCCGCGACACACGGCCTGGATACCAAACAGATTATTCAAGGTGTCAGCCTCGATCCGCGCATAGGTGATCACTACAACAACCCATCGTTTGGCTATGGTGGTTACTGTCTGCCCAAAGACACTAAGCAACTGTTGGCGAACTACAGCGATGTGCCGCAAAACCTCATCAACGCCATTGTTGCCTCCAACACTACGCGCAAAGATTTTATTGCCGCAAGTATCGTCAAGCGCAACCCCAAAATTGTTGGCATTCACCGCCTTATTATGAAAGCAGGTTCGGATAACTTTCGTGCCTCAAGCATTCAGGGCATTATGAAACGCATCAAAGCAAAAGGTATCGAAGTGATTGTGTATGAACCCGCACTTAAAGAAGCTGAGTTCTTTCATTCCAGAGTCGTGAATGACCTCGCGCAATTTAAGCGAGAAGCAGATGTAATCGTCGCTAACCGTATTACTGATGACATCCGCGATGTGGCAGACAAGATATATAGCCGCGATTTGTTTGGGAAAGATTAAGGAAACGCAGATTAAGTCCGTTCGTGGTGATAACCAGCGACTTGCCAACTTGTTGGCTTATAACCAACCACTTAGCAACCGTCTTGGGGTTGCTTAGTAGGATGGCTAGTAGTTTCATCAGTCGAATGGCTAATTTTTATACCAGTGTTTTCTGTTCGCTCCTTCGATACACTGCGCTGGGCGCGGCACTCAGGACGAACGGAAAATGTATCGAACCATAAATTGGACTTAATCAGCGTTTCCTTAAGTCAAAAATAGTAAAACATGGAAATCGAAAAAATGAAAATCGCAGTGGTTGATCTTGATTATTGATCCGGCCAGATTATGTTTGAAGTCCGTTCGCATTGAGCTTGTCGAAATGTGAATGGATTAGCAGCTTTCGACAGGCTCAGGCCGAACGGAGTTAATACTTCGCCGTGCCGGATCAATAAGCATTGTTACTGCTGGTTGCCCTTGTTCCCGAAAAACGTATTCCTTCAAACTTGAACCCGCCTATTTTGAATACACGCCAGAATCCTTGAAGTGCCCGGAAAAACCAGAACGATAATGAGTATCTCTTCTTCCCCTTTGCTTGGACAAGCCGCCATGGGCTTTATTACCAAAGTGGTTGCGGCTGGCATGGCATTTTTGATTAGTGTTTTATTTGCCAGGCAATTGGGGCCGGAAGATTTTGGTGTCTATGCTATGGCTATGTCGGCAATCGGCCTACTTTCCACAGTGGTTACGCTTGGGTTGCCCATGCTGGTAGTACGTCAAGTTGCTATTTACTCGGAAAACAAACAATGGGGATTGCTCAAGGGTATCATTTACCGTAGTTATCAATGGCCAGCTTTAACTGCTGTCTTGATGGTCATAGTGCTGGGCACGGTTACCTTGGTGTTTATACCGCCAGTTTGGCAGACTGTTTCAGTATTGGGTCTGATCATGTTGCCATTCCTTGCGCTTAACCAGGTCAGGGCAGCTATCCTGCGCGGCCTACATTGGGTGGTTTTGGCTGACGTGCCAGAGCTATTGTTCCGCCCTTTGCTGGTGCTGATAATGATAGGCATCTCTCTATTTTTGGCTAAAACAGAGCATAGTGGTCAATGGGCAATTGGCATCCAACTCATTGCAACATTTTTATCGTTTTTAATCGGAGCATGGTTGCTTAAGCAGCGTGTACCGCGACATCTGGTGGGTGTGGTTGCCAAATTTGAAAATAAAATTTGGCTGGCGGCAGGGGTAACATTCCTTGGCGTGGCATTAGTGAGTGCTGCCGAGGGACAAGTTGCGTTATTGTTGCTAGGCTCAATGGCTGGGGCAAGATATGCTGGGCTTTATCAGGCCGCATTTCAGTTGGTCACGCCAATCATTTTTGGCTTGATGGCGGTAAACATGGCGTTACAATCAAAGCTAGCTGCCGCATGGTCGGCCGGCGACAAACAGCTTGCGCAAAAGCTGGTGACCGAGGCAGCCCGCTTAAGTTTACTGGTCGCGCTAATGTGTGGCGGTATGTTGCTGTGGTTTGCCGAAGAATGTCTGGCATTGTTTGGCAATGCTTATAAAGATGCGGCATTGGCGTTAAGGATTTTAGTGATTGGGCAGTTTTTCAACGCGGCGGCAGGTTCGTGTGGCATCGTGCTATCAATGACAGGGCATCAGCGGGAAGTGTTGTATGGTGTGGCCTTGGCATTAATTGTTAACTTTGCGCTGTGCCTATTGCTTATTCCCTATTGGAACATTGTTGGTGCGGCAATTGCCGCATCATCCGGCTTGGTTGTGTGGAACGCTTACCTAATGTGGCAAGCAAAAAAGTTGACGGGGATACGAACTACAATAGTTTTAGGAATGTAATTGAAGCCATTATTTATATTTTCATTACCACGCTCAGGGTCGACTTTGTTGCAAAGAGTTTTGATGTCGCACAGCAAAATATCAAGCGTAGCCGAACCTTGGTTGCTTTTGCCCCTTTTACAGATGCTGAGAAAAGAAGGTGCGGCAACCACCTATTCACACCAGAACAGCCAGAGGGCAATGATGGACGTGATTAGCAATATGCGAGGTGGGAAACCAGAGTACAACCGCCTTCTCAAGGAATTTGTCGAATCAATTTACGCAGCCACCAGCAAAAATGGTTGTGTTTATTTTCTTGACAAAACACCACGGTATTACATGATTATTCCTGAAATAGTGGAGCTTTTCCCAGATGCAAAATTTATTTTCTTATTTAGAAATCCCGTTCATGTCTATGCCTCAATATTGACGACATGGGGAGAAGGTACGCTCAGGCATTTGTTTCGTTATGTTGAAGACTTGGAGGAAGGCCCGATTTTTCTTTCGAATGGATATAGTTCAATTATGGACAAAGCCTATGCCTTGCGCTACGAAGAATTTGTGCAGAATCCAAAAATTCATTTGAAATTACTTCTTGATTACTTAGGGTTGGAGTATGAAGAATCTATGCTGATAAATTTTGCTGATCAGCAACTCAAAGGTGCGATGGGCGACCCGACCGGGGTAAAGGCTTACGATAGTATTGATACGGGAAGTTTGGAAAAGTGGAAGAACGTTTTCGATAATCGATTTCGAAAGAAATTGATTAAAAAATATATTCTCGGCTTACCCCGAGATACTTTGACAATACAGGGTTACGATAAAAAGCTCATTGTTGAAGAGATAGATGGTATTAAGGTTGGTCGCATAACGCCCCTAAAAGATTATTGCCATTACTGCCGATCTGTTTTGATACTTCGCCTTAGGCTGAATTTTTTTCTTTCCGAAGAGATGAAGTGGTCTGTTAACAAGCACCTTTCATAAGCCGGAGTACTTCAACTTGAATCCGCGAGTGATTCTTAAAACTATCCATGCCATTTTGGTTGGAAGTATTTTCATGCTTTGCCCCGGAATTGCATTCGCAGAGGCTCAAGTGATCAAGTTTCTGTCATCACAGCCCGGTAATATTTTTGTGGGTGATAAGGCACGATTGGAGATTAAATTTGATCCATTGAGCTTGTCAGAGACCAAGATAGGAATAGTCGAAATAAGAGATGAACAAGGCAATCTGGTGAGCAGATTGAGCATGGATTTCCAATCAGATCATCCAGCTTTAGACATGAGCGATCCAGGGTACTACACAATTGAAGTGCTTGAAGCAAAAGCCACGTCGGATATCCACAAAGTTTTGGGAAGAACCTCCGTTGCAGTGCTCCCCCCTATAGTAGGTGATACCAACAATCCATTTGGTTTGTGGCACGTGCATGGTGATCCAGATACGGGACTCAAAGCGGGTGCTCATTGGACAAGATTGCTACGCACACTTAATGCCTACAAGTTGGATGCAAGTGGAGAAATTTTGTCGAATCCGAAGGCTAAGACAATTGCAGTGCCTGCATTTCCTGGTTATGTCTTTATCGATACTCTTGCTTATGGTTTGCCGGATTTCCTAAAAAATAACGAGGAGAAGTCGAGCCAAAATCTTTACCCACCAAAAGATTGGCAGGTTTTTGAGAAATTGATTGAGCAGCTTTTAAAAGATATTCCTTACGTCCCGGAATATTTTTCAGTTTATAACGAACCTGAAAATACTTGGCAGGGTAGTGATCAAGAACTAGTCAAGTTTTTAGGAACTATTGCGTGGGCAGTTAAGAGGGTACATCCGGAAACGAAAGTATTAGGTCCGGGCTTGGCGACAATAAAAATTGCTCGTCTGCGTAATTTGGCAAAATTGGGCTTATTTGATTATTTGGATGGCGTTGCGACAAATGCTTATTCAGAAGTAGGCAAGCCGGAAGGGGAGTTTATCAGGCGGGTTCTGGACTTAAAAAGTCTGCTTGCAGAAGTTGGACGCACTAACATGCCAATTTATATCACTGAATATGGTTGGACATCGTCATCTGGTACTTGGCAGCAACCCGTGGATGAGTTGACTCAAGCACGCTATGTAGCGCGTTCATTGGCATTGTTGCGTAATGAAGAGGTCAATGCGGCAATCTATTTTTGTTTACGCTACACCACAAGAAATGTGGGTGAGGAAGGATTTTCTGTAACACGTGCGGATGGAACGCCGAAACCAGCTTACGTTGCTTTTGCTACTGCATCGAGGATGATTGGACGCGACGGAATATCTAGTTTGATTGAGGGTGATGATGGATCAAGGCTGTTTCAATTGCGCTCAAAAAATAAATTTGAAGCCGTTATAGTTGCATGGAAACCCGACTCAGATCGTGGTGTGTTTGTTTCGGGAGAGTTTGCCAAAAGTGTCGTGGATATGATGGGTAGATCGCTTGATGTTACAGAAACATTCAAGGTTGAGGAGAGTCCACTTTATTTTGTACCTAAAGTCGGGCTTAATGATGTACCGAAAGTATTAAGCATGCAGATTGTTAGAAGAGGCGATTTGGTTAGCAGCGAAATTTTGCAAAATGTATATATTCCGAAACCGCTACGTATAGTAAACAAGAAACAAATTGAAGTTCCTACAAGTACCCCGTTGGGTACATATTGGCTGATAAGTGATGTGGGAAATAGAGTCACTATTTTTCCACTCGTTGTAACTGACTAGTGTTTAGGATACTTAGCTCAGATGAGTAATCCACCATTGATTTCCATAGTTGTTGCCGTTTATAACGGTGCAAGAACCCTTCAGCAATGCATTGATAGCATTGCCCATCAAACTTATCCACATAAGGAGTTGATCATTATGGACGGTGCATCTTCGGATGCAACTGTGTCTATTTTAGAAAGAAACGCCCCTTATGTTAAATACTGGGAGTCACAAAAAGATCGTGGCATTGCCCATGCATGGAATAAGTCACTTGAGCATGTTATAGGTGATTGGGTTATTTTTTTGGGCGCAGATGATTATTTTCAAGATGAATGCGTATTATCTGATATGGCGGATGTTTTGGGTCGCGATACGCTTAGTGACGTTGTGAGCGGGAAAATTGTGATTGATGGCGGGACATCACACGGATTGATAATGGGTGGTGTCAGTGATTTAAGGGTACTGAAAAGAAGGATGGTGATAGCGCACACGGCAACATTTCAGCGGCGAACATTTTTTGAGGAAGTTGGGAAATTTGACGAGACCTTCAAGATTGCTGCCGACTATGAATTGTTCTTGAGAAAAAAATCTCTTACGGCGAGCTTTGTGGATCGGGGTGTCTGTGTAATGGGGGGGGAGGGTGTAAGCTCCCGCTTGATTAGTAGCACTTTACTTGAGTTTAGAGCGGCACAAATAAAAAATAGTGTGGAAAATCGCTTCATGATTGAAGCTTGGCACACATATTATCAGCTACGTCATCGGTTCAATTTATGGAGAAAAAGTTGAGTTGCTTTTTGCGGTTAGCGTTGTATTACCTATGAAAGTGTTACAAGTCAATGTTCGCCTTCAAGAAGGAGGGGCGGCAAGAATCGCGCTTGATCTGCACCGACAGCTATTGAATGCAGGTGTTGAAAGTCAATTTGCATACGGTTGGGGTGAAAAAGGTGGCAAGTCTTCTGCTGAAGCTTGTGTGCCGCATAGCTTTCAAGTTGGGCAGCAGGCTCAGGTTGCGAGCAATATGTTGCTACATAAAGTGGCGGGTATTGATTGTGTGCAGCCTTTTGGTGTTAGCCGTAAGCGTTTCTTAGAAGCGATCCTCTGGGCAGATGTTGTGCATCTACACGTCGTACACAGTTACTTCGTGCCGTTTAATTGGTTGGTTAAGGCATTGGTGCGTGCAGCTAAGCCAGTGGTTTGGACTGCGCATGATTATTGGCTGCTGACGGGGCGGTGCGCGTGTACCGAGGGATGTGAAGCTTGGCGCAAGGGTTGTGGCACATGCCTAACCCAAAAGAATTACCCTCCTGCATATTTGGATTTCTCCGCTGCACAGTTCAAAGCTAAACGGGAATTGCTTGATGAACTTGGTTCGCTACTTCATGTGGTAGCTCCCTCGGAATTCGTAGCGCAAGCGATAAGGGCAGGTTTGCCGAATATGCGGGTGAGTGTGATCCCCAATTGGATAGATAGCGAATTTGAAGCCGCATTGAGTGAAATGCAATTGAGTACCGCACCACTGAGTCCTACCACAGAGAAGATAAAAGTGATTGTCGTCGCAAACGATCTTTCTGATGCCACTAAAGTAGATCAAGAGTTAATTAACAGATTGTTGGAAATTCGCCACGTTGAGCTTCATACCGTAGGGCATAACTCTCCATTTTCTGGGATTCGCGTTGTGAATCACGGGCGAATTGCACAAAGAAAACGTATGGTTGAAATTATTTCAGCTACAGATATGGCATTGTTTACTTCGGAGAAGGATACGTTTGGTTTAGTAATGATTGAGGCACTGGCCTGCGGGATTCCAGTTTTTGCCGTCGATAGCTTGGCTGCTAAAGAGGTTTTATCAGCAATGGATATTCAGCCCATTAAAAATAAAGAACTGATTGTTAACATGCTGCTTAATGCGGAACTACCAAGCTACTATTTAGGGTTGAGTAAGGTTGAGTTACAAGATAAGGTGATTCGAAGCTTTGGAAAAACTGTTGCGGTTGCAAGGTATGTAGCTTTGTATGACTCAGTTGCACTGAAAATAGAATAATCGTGGCTCAAAAAAATATCAGTTGGCCGCTTGTTTTATCCATAATTTTTCTGCATTTTATGATTGTGCGGATGGCTGGATTCCCTTTGACTATTGTTCCATTTGCCATTTCTATATTTCTTTATTTTCATGTAAAAACGGCAATAAAGCCTCGCGGACTACTTTTAGGGGGCGCACTTTTAATATGGCCGATTTGTGTATATGTTATGTACGAAATGTTAGGTGGCAGTGCAGACCTAACAGAGTTTAGTAAAACCTATTTACTTTGGGTATATGCAATTTCAGCAATTATATTAATTTCATTCGCTCCGCTAAAAAGGACTATCAATTATTCGTTCGAATTTCTAATAGCTTTAGTTGTAATCACAGTGTTTTCATTAGCTCAGATTTTATTTTTTAAGTTGCTTGGCTCAACGCTGCTATATAACCCATTTGGCGCGTACACCTATATGGGTGAGTATCAAATAGAAAGATTTTCGGGTGATGAATATTCTCGTGCTCCTGGTTTTTACCTAGAGCCATCCTTCTGCGCTTTCGTGATATTTTTTTTGACAGCCGCAATTTTAATTAGTAACGATAAAAATAGAGCTTTTAATTGGTTGTTAGCTTTTAGTTTGTTGTCTGTCGTAATTACTGGGTCTGCTTCAGGAATGATAGCTATTCCCTCTCTGATAATTGTGCGTGCCATTGCCATCCTAAAGAGTAAGTTACTAAAACTTATATTGGTTTTTGTAACACCAGTTTTGATTGTTATATTTGGTGAGATATTTTTGTCTCACAGAGTTGAGGAGATCGCCGTTGAGGGTTCTTCGGGTTATTGGAGGTTAGTTGCACCGCTGATTATTTTGACCAAAGTATTCGCAGAATACCCTCTTGGTGTTCCCTTCGGACAAATTGAGGCGTTTCTCCTACCACTCGGTCTACAACATGGTACTAACACTGGTACTTCTATAGATAATGGGGTTTATTATCTCGCATTTTATTTTGGCTGGTTTGTAGTGCCGTTTGTAGCCGGCTTACTATACAAATTTCTACAGTCCATGTTTCGTGGGGATGTTACTGGTGTAACTTACTGGTGGTTTATACTGTTCAGTTTGCAGTTCTCTGGAGGGGTGCTACTGCCAGAGTATATTTTCCCTTTATTGTTGATTACGATGCAATATCGCAGGATAGTACATTTGAAAAATAACTGGTTTGCTCAACCATTTGAATCAAATGGTAAGTGATGAGGTGAAGTGCATGGTTGATACAAAGTGACAGTCCGTTTTTCTGTGGTTACAGTTGTGCTTAATGACTTGGATGGGCTTAAGCAAACACAGCTAAATATTTCGAAACAAGTGAATGTCGATTATGAGTGGCTGGTTTGCGATGGAGGCTCCGATCTAAGCACAATTAATTTCTTGGATTCGCTGGGCAATCAGGTTCGCTGGGTGAGTGAACCTGACCATGGTATTTATGATGCTATGAATCGCGGTATTTCCATGTGTACCGGTGATTATGTTGTGTTTATGAATGCGGGCGATACATTTCACGATAGCGGGACGCTCGCCAAGGTTGCCAAAATTTTGTCAGCTAACAATTACGCTGCGGATATGTTGTTTGGTGGTGCTACGTTGAGTTTTTCTGGCAGCGGAAGGTCGCGCTATCGGCCACCTCGGTTGGCAGAAGGTTCATTGTGGCATGGTTTACCCGCGAATCATCAGGCAACTTTTTACAGGAAAAAATTGCTGGATATAACCCCATACGATTTGCGGTATCGGTTGTGTGGTGATTATTACTTGGCGGCAACGCTGATGCGAAACGGTGCGCAAGCTATTTACCTGAATGAACCCTTAGCGACATTTGAGGTGGGTGGGCAGTCGTACAAAAATCGTAGTCAACTTTTTATTGAACCTTACCTTATTCAAAGAGATGTGCTTGGTATGCCTTTTCACTATCGATTGGCAAGTGTGGTGAAAAGACTTGTTTCAACGGTTGGTTTTGTGTTGTTGTCGCAGTCTTTTTTTGATAAGAAAAATAAAGGTGGTTGAGACTAGGTTGGTTAAGTAGCTTTTATTAGAAAATTAATTTTAGGGTGGCATGTTTGAGGTTGTTCTTATTATTGGTGTTGCGGCTAAGAAAGCTGAGAATCATATTGTTGCAACCCATGTTGCGCAGATCATTCTTCCGACATCTGGTTATGGCTGGTGTTGAGCATAAGCCTGTGTTAAATCGCCCGTTAGCGACTATAGTTGATATTGGCGCTAATCGTGGACAGTTCGCGTTGGCAGCCAGAGCGATTACTGATGCCAAGGTTATCTCGTTTGAGCCGTTGCCTGAAGTGGCTGCCATCTATCGCAAAGTATTTGCTGATGATTCCGCAGTTACATTACATGTGGCCGCAATTGGCGAAAAATCTGAGAGGAAATTAATCCACTTGTCCGCGCGGGATGACTCATCCTCGTTGCTTGAAATCGGTAATGCTCAGTCTGATTTTTATCCGGGTACGCATGAAGTTGGCACATTGGAAATCAAGGTGGGGACTTTGGATGAATTTATCACCAAGGACGAACTTGTTAGTCCTGCTATGCTTAAACTGGATGTGCAAGGTTATGAAATGCAGTCTTTGATGGGTTGTAGGAGCTTGATCGGGAATTTTGATTATATTTACTGCGAATGTTCCTTTGTTGAACTGTATAAACATCAAAAGTTGGCAGGTGAGGTAGTAAATTACCTTTGCTCATTGGGCTTTGTTCTTTCGGGTATCTATAATCCTTCATATAATCGTGACGGGAGTTGTATCCAAGCAGACTTGCTGTTTGAACAGATCAAAAGCTGAACATGCGGTTATTGATTCACAGTATCAACTTTTCTCCTGAAACAATCGGTGTTGGAAAATACACAAGTGAGATGGTGGATTGGCTCGTTTCTCACGGGTATGAGGTGCGTGTGGTAACTGCGCCGCCGTATTATCCGCAATGGAAAATTGCCGACGGTTTTGCTAATGGTTGGCAAAAAGAAGGAGGAGGGAAATCTGCTTCCTGCACTTGCGGAGGGAGTTTGGTTGTGTATCGTTGTCCATTATGGATACCTTCCGTTCCTTCTGGTCTGAAGAGGATATTCCACTTGGCGAGCTTTGCGTTATCCAGCTTTCCAGTCATGTTGCAACAAATTTTCTGGAGGCCTGATGTGGTGTTTGTAATTGAGCCTCCATTATTTTGTGCGCCACAGGCCAAGCTGGTGGCTTGGCTTTCAGGAGGTAAATCATGGTTGCATATCCAAGACTATGAGGTTGACGCGGCTTTTAATTTGAGGCTGTTAAAAGGAGCTGCGTTACGTCGCTTGGTTATGATCTGCGAGCGATTGATAATGCGAAGCTTTGATAGAGTTTCAACCATTTCTCACTACATGTTAAATCGTCTTCTGACCAAGGGTGTTGCTCCGGAATGTGCAGTGCTACTCCCCAATTGGGTAGATTTATCAGCGATACGAACCATAAAGTCAGAAGCTAATCGTTATCGAGATGAATTGAAAATCTCTTCGGATGCGATCGTAGCTCTATATTCAGGGAACATGGGAGGCAAGCAAGGCTTGGAAATATTGGCACAAGCGGCATCGCTGTTATGCAATGTGTCAAATATTGTGTTTGTATTTTGCGGTAATGGTGCAGGGCGAGCCGAGCTGATAACACAGTGTACTGGTTTACCAAATGTGAGGTTTTTGGATTTGCAACCGCCGGAGCATTTGGAGGAGTTACTTTCTATGGCGGATATTCATTTGTTGCCTCAACGTGCAGATGTGGCAGATGTGGTGATGCCTTCCAAATTAACTGGGATGCTGGCCAGTGGCCGTCCCGTGGTAGCAACAGCTCATCAAAATACGGAGCTGGCTGACATCGTTGCCAAGTGTGGATTGGTCGTTCCACCCGCACAACCTGAAACTTTCTCCGATGCAATTAGAGTGTTAGAAAGAGATGCTGGACTGCGCACCCAGCTGGGCAGTGCAGGTCGCACTTATGCTGAAAAAAACTTTAATCAGGAAACTATCTTGTCTGAGTTTATGTCGGAGCTCACCAGAATATTAAGATAGTCTCCGACACTTTAAGGGCCTTGTTACTGCCTAGCGATGCGTTGACAACTAATTTTGAATAGCAGTTAATGCATTGCTGACGAAAGAAATGATGAGTATGGCTAACCCAATTGAGCCTAAAGAGGCTTTTCCTTATAAACCACCAACTGATGAAATTCGCCAAAAGTATCGGCATATCTTTGAGCTGACAGCCCCATTGCAGCCGCGCTTTTTCAAAGTGCTGTTTGATAAGTTGGTTGCGGCCGTGTTGCTGTTACTTTCCGCACCGATTTTGCTGTTACTTAAACTGGCATTTATTATCGAGGGATGGCTGATTCCAGAAAACAAAGGACCAATGTTTTTCTATTACAACGCGGTGAGCGCGGGTAAGATAATTCCCAAGTATAAAATTCGGCTCATAAAGACGAAATACATTGATCCGGAAGGTGCGAGTCGGCACGATTGGATTGCATTTTCTGCAGAATGGACACCAGATAGTCGGACTTATGTGGGGCAATTTGCGAAGAAATTTTATTTGGATGAATTGCCGCAGTTTTATAGTGTGCTAGTTGGTGATATGAGTATTGTCGGTCCGCGTCCTTTATCTGTGTTGCATTATGAGCGTGACCGTGCGCAGGGCAATGTCACACGATTTTTACTACGTGGTGGGTTGCTGGGTTTGGGTCATGTGAACAAAGGTACACCGGAGATGGGTAATCCAGTCTATGAGTATGAGTATGTTGATCAATATCTAAAGCGTTCGTCATTTGGTCTGCTCATGCTTGATTTGTGGGTTATCTGGCGAGGCATTATGGTAATTGTTAAAGGCGGAGGGCATTGAGCCAGAAGTGTTTCAGAAGTGGGCTTAGATATAGTTGACCGACATTCCAGAAACAGCGAGCTGAGATTTAGGCTTGCCGATGTTGTTTTTCTGGGTCGCAATACCCCACAGTTTTGCTGTGCGGATAGGATCAGGGTGAGAAGAAAATATATGCGCGGTTGGAAAAGAGGATTGGATGCAGGTATTTTTTGTTTCGTTTGTTGTTTGTGTGGTGTTGATTTTTATATTGAGAAAATTGGCACGTGGCTGGGGGATGCTGGATCACCCTGATGCGCGCAAACGACATGGGCAGCCCACTCCGACGGTGGGGGGGGTTGCGATGTTTGCTGCAGTGTTGCTTGCTGTTAAATTTGGTCTTGATCTGAGTTATCAAAATAATGTTTTGTTGGCGTGTTCCACAGCGTTGGTTGCGTTGGGGATGTTCGATGACAAACATAACCTGCCGGTCGGCTTGCGATTGATGATACAAGTTACGCTGGCACTTATTGTGATTGTGGGCGCACAGGGTAGCGTTACTTATTTGGGTACGTTGTTCGGCGTGCCTGTTAATCTGGGTTTGCTGGCTTTGCCACTGAGTTTGATTGCATTTGTCGGCGGAATTAACGCGATGAATATGATAGATGGTGCGGATGGCATGGCGGGTAGCATGGCATTGATCACGATGATTGGTGTGGCGATTTTGTGTGGTGTTGCGCCGTTCGGGGTGTCCATGACCCTTCCGTTGGCCTTGCTGGGAGCTCTGTCCGCATTCTTGATTTTTAATTCACGAATTTTTGTCAAACGCGCATGGGTGTTTATGGGCGATGCGGGCAGTATGTGGTTGGGTTTGGTATTGGGTTGGTTCATGGCAAAAATCTGCCAGCAGCATAGCGATCCCAGTGTAATTTTTTGGCTGTTTGGTTTGCCGTTAATTGATACGC
This sequence comes from uncultured Gallionella sp., assembly GCA_964608835.1. GTDB lineage: Bacteria > Pseudomonadota > Gammaproteobacteria > Burkholderiales > Gallionellaceae > Gallionella. The sequence continues at coordinate 16,873 of CAZSPN010000013.1, read as the reverse complement.
TAGCGGTGATGTTTCGGCGGATGCGCTCGAAAAAATCGCCGTTCAAGGCAGACCGTACTCACTTCCACCATATATTGGAAATACGGGGATTAACGGCGGGACGTGCGGTCTTGGTTGCCGCCTTGGCACAAACGGTGCTGGTCACGATAGGCGTTGCTTTTTATTTGTTGCACACTCCAACGAGTGTTGTTCTGGGCGGATTTGTTGTGTTATTCGCCGTTTATTATAAGAGTATGCGTCACCGAAAACGTTTGTAGCAATTTGGGAAAGCTCCCGCATCTATCCCAAGGATGGTTGCTATGGTTGGATTTGAAAAAATTATTTTGATGACAGTTTATGCCGGATGGAAGGGAGTAAACGCTTATTGATTT
>CAZSPN010000013.1:5820-16492 GCA_964608835.1 uncultured Gallionella sp. | reverse complement strand
AAGTTGCGGCTTGTCCGTGAAGCGTTTTGGCTGGATAATCGCCTCATTTTGTGATTCGATTGAGAGCAGCAAATGTATCAGTGGATTTGGCAGCAACCGAATTGGCCAGCTCTGACTTGGGATGAGGCGAAGTTATCGCCGCTACTGAGTCGCGCACGCAAGCAGCAAGGTCATTTGCTTGGGGCTGCACGCTTATTGGATAACAAACTCTCTTTGGAAGCGCAGGCACAGATTCTGGTTGAGGATGGTTTTAACACCAGTGCCATTGAGGGTGAGCAATTGGATTTGGACTCCATTCGTTCTTCTGTTGCTCGTCATTTGGGGTTGCCCAATGTTGGCTTGCCTCGTCCTTCACGCTCAGTGGATGGTTTGATAGAGGTACTGCTGGATGCAACGCGTCAATATGAAATACCGCTATCGGTTGATCGTTTGAATCGGTGGCAAGCGGCACTTTTCCCAACAGGGCAATCGGGCTTGTTTCCTGTTCGCACGGGGGCATTGCGCGGCGAGGAGCCGATGCGCGTTATTTCCGGTGCGGCAGGGCGCGAAAAAATTCATTTTGAAGCACCTCCACGAGATGTTTTGGAACAACAAATCGATCATTTTATCATTTGGTTTAATGCGCATTCGCAACAGCTTGATGGCTTGATACGCGCAGGCGTGGCACACCTGTGGTTTGTAACTTTACATCCGTTTGAGGATGGCAATGGACGCATTGCACGTGCGCTTACCGACTTGGCGATCTGCCAGGATGAGCAACGCCCCGTTCGATTATTTAGCCTCTCTGCGCAAATTATGCGGGAACGGAACGCCTACTACGATGCGCTTGAAAAAACGCAGCGTGGTGGCTTGGATGTCACGCCTTGGCTGGCATGGTTCCTAGAGCAAGTGAGCGGCGCGTGTGATAACGCAGAAGCAACTGTTGGCAAGGTACTGGATAAAGCGAAATTTTGGCTGAGTCACCAACACCTTAACTTAAATGAGCGGCAACGTAAGGTCTTGAACAAATTACTGGATGCCGGGGTCGATGGCTTTGAGGGTGGAATGAATACCCGCAAATACGTGAGTCTGACCAAAACCAGCCGGGCAACAGCGTACCGAGAATTGGCAGATTTGGTTGAAAAGAATTGTTTATCGGCAAGCGGGGCGGGGCGAAGCGCGAGTTACCAAATTCGGCAGGTGTAAACACACGCACGGTTGAACTTACTCAGCGTTCCCTTAGGAGTTCGGCTGATACTCCGGCACCCATTTCTTCAGTGCGGTTCGCACTGCTTCATCGGGCATCGAGGTTGTTGCTGCCCACGCCAACAGCTCTTCCAGCCACGCTCCATTAGCCAGTTGAGCTTGCGCGATGCGCAGTTTTGGGTGGGGTGTCGGAAGCGTATGTTCGTTATCAGCCAGTAATTCTTCATACAATTTTTCGCCCGGGCGCAGCCCGCTGAATTCAATTTTGATGTCGTCTTCAGTTAAGCCAGATAAACGGATTAAGTCTTTGGCTAGATCGACGATTTTGACGGGCTGTCCCATGTCTAATACGAAAATTTCACCGCCTTGCCCCATCAACCCCGCTTGTAATACCAGTTGTGCCGCTTCCGGAATCGACATGAAGTAACGGGTGATGTCGGGATGGGTGACGGTGATTGGGCCGCCTTGTGCAATTTGTTCCCGGAACTTGGGAATGACGCTACCCGTGCTGCCTAGTACGTTGCCGAAGCGCACCATCACAAAGCGTGTGTTGCCGGCAGGTTGCAGTGTTTGGCAGACCAGCTCCGCAAGCCGTTTGCTTGCTCCCATGACGTTGGTTGGGTTTACGGCTTTGTCTGTAGAGATCATTACAAATTTCGCCACGCCATGTTGTTGCGCGGCGCGCGCGATGGTCCAAGTGCCGAGTACGTTGTTGCGGATGGCCTGCCAGGCATTGTGCTGTTCCATCATTGGCACATGTTTGTACGCCGCTGCGTGGAATAATGCGGCCGGTTGATGCAGTTGTAACACTTCGGTAACACGTGCGGAGTCACGCACATCACCCACCAGACACACAAAATTCAAGTTTGGAAAAGTGGATTTTAACTCTTGCTCGATGGTGTAAAGCGCGAACTCACTTTGCTCAAACAGCATCAACTTGGCAGGGGAAAAACGCGCAATCTGGCGACATAATTCCGAACCAATTGATCCGCCCGCACCTGTTACCATCACCACCTTGTCGGCGAGCAAGCCATGCAAGCCGGCGGTGTCCAGCACCACCGGATCGCGCCCCAGCAAGTCATCCAATTCAATGGCGCGTAGCTGAGAGACCGCAACTTTGCCACTCATCAAATCATCGAATGAGGGCACGGTGAGCACTTTTACCTTGGCATCGTTGCATAGCTGGATAGCGCGCCTGCGTTGTTGATGTGAACTGGATGGCATAGCGATAATGACTTGCTTGATGGAGAGTCGCTCTACCCATTTTGACAAGCTTGCCAAATCGCCCAGTACGCGAATGCCGTTCAATGTCCTGCCTTGATTTTCAATGTCATCAAGAAACCCAACCAGCTTCCAGTCACTGCTTTTGGTGAGTTCTTTGGAAAGGCTGGCTGCCGCATCGCCCGCACCCAGCACCAATACAGGTTCACTGTTCAGGTGGATGCTGTCGTACAGGCCATGTTCTTTCCATAATCGGTAAATAAAACGGCTGCCACCCATCATGAGCATGAGCAACATAGGGTTGAGCACAACCACGGTTCTGGGTATGACAAAATCAAATTGCAGCATCATAAACAGCAGTGGAATAGCTGTTGCGGACAACATTACCGCCAAAAAAATACGGCGCAAGTCTGCCGTGCTGGCGTATCGCCAAATACCCTGGTACAACTTGAATCGCCAAAAGATAATGATTTCCAGTGGGACAACCCAGCTCAGGGTTTGCCACATTTCAGTGGAAAAGTTGTCTGGAATGTCGAAGTTGAAACGCAACAGGTAGGCAAAACTCCAGGCCAGAACGGTCGCAATGGCGTCATGAGCAATGGCTAGAGAGGTGCGAAGGCTGGCGTTAGTCATTTGAAAAAATATTTTATGGAAGTTCGATGATTTGTTATGAAGATGGTAGCACACCCCCGATATGGCGAGGTTCTTGGGAAAGTCGTCCAGCTAGACGGTAATCGCCAGATTGCTTTGTAGTTTTCTGATGAACTGGTTACTTTGCCCGGTGTTGGCGAGCAAAGTCCCGCTTACCCAGAACACGTCTTCAACGCGACTGCCCAACGTGTTGATTTTGGCGCGATGCAAGCGGATTTCATGCTGATCGAAGAGCTGTGCAATGCGCGCCAGCAGGCCAGGACGGTCCCCCGCAACCAGCGAGAGCAGATACATGCCTTTGCCATCCGGTTGAATGTTGACTTCGGTGTCGATTGGGAAGTGCCTGAGTTGGCGATTGACTCGGCCAGTTGTGGTAAGCGGGACGGGGGCGGCCAATATGAGTTGTTGTGTTAGCTCATGTTCGATGTAATTCATGCTGTCGCGATAAGCAATTTTTCCGCGTGCCATTTCGAGAATCTGGAAGCTGTTCAGCGCGTAGCCGTGTTGCGAGGTATGTATCTTAGCTTCGACGATGGTGTAATTCATGCGCGAAAAAAAATCGCAGATACGGGCAAATAAACCGCGCTGATCTGGGCAATATGCCAGCACCTGCAAGCCTTCACCCACGCGGCTTAGACGGGTTTTTACGATAGGTGTGGAAGTATTCACCTTGAATGCCAGCAGGCGCGTGTGCCAGGCGATTTCCTGAGCTTCGTGATCCAGAAAATAATTGTCATCGAGTTGCGCCCATAGCAATTGATACGAATCCGCTGCCATTGCGTACAGGTTCAAGATATGTGCGGCCTGTAGTCGAACTTCATTTAGGTGGTCAATAGTTTTGCCATCTTTCAGATAGCGACGGGTGGAGTGAAATAAATCTTCGATCAGCTTGGCTTTCCAGGCATTCCACACTTTGGGGCTGGTGCCGCGTATATCCGCCACAGTCAGCAGATACAAGGCTGTCAGATAACGCTCATTCTTGATTTTATCCGCGAATGCTGCGATCACATCCGGGTCGGACAAATCCTGTTTTTGTGCGGTGGCAGACATGCTGAGGTGTTGCCCAACCAGCCACACCACCAGTTCGCTATCGTCACTATTGAGTTGATGCTGTTTGCAGAAATTACGCGCATCATTTTTACCCAGTTGCGAATGATCACCCCCGCGTCCTTTGGCAATGTCGTGGAATAACCCAGCGATATACAACACTTCGGGACGCGCAAATTCGTTTATCAGCGCGCTACATAAGGGCATCTCGTGGGCGAACTCAGACACGGCGAAGCGGCGCAGGTTGCGTACTACCATGAGGATGTGTTCATCGACGGTATAAACATGAAACAGATCGTGCTGCATCTGTCCGACTATGCGTCCAAAAGCCGGAATATAGCGACCCAATATTCCATATTGGTTCATGCGTCGTAGCGTGTGAAGTACACCTTGTGGTTGTCGTAATATTTCCATAAATCGGGCGCGATGGTGTGGGTCGCCACGAAACTCGGAATTGATTTTTGTTTGCGCACGACGTAACGAGCGCAGGGTTTTCGCGCTGAAATCGCTGAGTTCCGGATGCTGTTCCATGAGCAAAAACAATTCAAAGATTGTTGCGGGATTTTTCTCAAACAAATTGTCGTCACGGATTTCCAGAAGTGTGCCGGTCACTTTGAAATGCTCATTCAAGGGGCGTTGCGATAGAGATTCCTTAAACAGGTAATTGCGCAAGGTTTGCAGGAGGATGACGTTGAATTGACTCACCACACGCCTTGTCTGGTAATAACGCTGCATCAGGTGTTCGCTGGCACGCCGATTCGCCGAGGCCATAATGTGCATTTGCTCTGCAAGGGGTGTTTGGAATTCAAAGATCAGTTTATCTTCACGACGTTTGGCCAGGTAATGCAGGCGGATGCGTAAGGTCTGCAGTAGAGTGTTGTGACGCGCGATTTCACGCGCCTCGGCATGGCTGATCAGGCCTGCCTTGGCAATCTCTGGCCAACGTGTACCCAACCCCGCCGCCTGACTGATCCAAGTGATGGTTTGCAAATCACGCAAACCACCGGGGCTTTCCTTGAGATTGGGCTCGAGGTTGAAATCCGCATCAAGGAATCGCGCATGACGCTGCTGCTGTTCGTGTTGTTTGGCAAGAAAGAATTCACGGGCATTCAAGCGTTGCAGCATTGCGTCACACAATTCGCCGAACAAATTTTGATTGCCGCAAATCAGGCGTGCTTCAAGTAAATTGGTCTGAACAGTGATGTCTGATGATTCGCACAAACATTGCGTGACGGTGCGTATGCTATGGCCGACTTCCATGCCAATGTCCCACAATGTGCTTATTAAATTAGTCAGTTTTTGCTGTAAGGCCAGGGTAGGCTCGGCATTCAGCAATATCAGTAAATCGATATCCGACTTCGGATACAACTCACTGCGACCATAGCCGCCAACCGCGACCAGCGTGATTTGGTCGGGCATGGCGAGTTGCAGCCAAACCCGGTGCAGATATTGATCGACCAGATGACTATGTGCTTTGAGCAAACGCCCCGCATTGCGATGCTGCAGGAAACTTTGTTCCAGAGCAAGGCGGTCACTGTGTAAAGCGATACGCAGTGCGGCAATTGTGCCGTCAGATGTTGGGCGGAGGAGGGCAGCCATCGGAAACGGTCAGTACTTCGAAGCCGGTATCGGTGACGAGCAAGGTGTGTTCATATTGTGCGGAAAGGCTGTGGTCTTTGGTGACGATGGTCCAGCCATCACCCAATTGCTTGATGTCTTTTTTACCCGCATTAATCATGGGTTCGATTGTGAACACCATGCCTGATTCGAGACGTATTCCGGTTTTGGGTTTGCCATAGTGCAGTACCTGAGGCTCTTCATGGAAGCGCGCACCAATACCATGCCCGCAAAATTCGCGAACTACACTGTAGCCAAGTGGCTCAACATAGCTTTGGATGGCATGACCTATGTCCCCCAAATACGCGCCAGCTTTGACGGCACGAATGCCACGCCATAGCGATTGGTAAGTTACTTCGCATAAGCGCCTTGCCTGAATGGAGGGTTCGCCCACATAGAACATGCGACTGCTATCACCGTGATAACCGTCTTTGATGACAGTGATGTCGAGATTGACAATGTCACCATTCTTGAGTGCCTTGTCACTCGGTACGCCATGACAAATCTGATGATTGATCGACGTGCAGATGGACTTAGGATAGGGGTTATGACCTGATGGTGCATAGTTGAGTGGGGCAGGGATACCTAACTGCACATTCACAATCAAATCATGGCAGAGTTTATCCAACTCGTTGGTAGTGACTCCCGCTCTAACAAAAGGCCCGATGTAATCCAGCACCTCACTGGTCAAACGTCCGGCAATGCGCATTTTTTCAACTTCTTGAGGAGTTTTGATGGAAACGGACATGGGAAAATGGAAATAGATAACTGGCGCGGAGCATAGCACGCGCCAGTTAAAGCCGCAAAAGAAGACTGGGTTTATTCCGTTAGCGGTACTTTGATCTCTTCTTTGATTGAAGTACGAATTTCCACGCGACGGTTTTTTGCGCGACCGGCAATGGTTTTGTTATCCGCAATGGGCATGGTGGCAGCCTCGCCTTTTGTTGTAATCCGCTCGGCCGCAACTCCTTGTTTAATCATATATGCCTTGACAGATTCTGCACGCGCCAACGAGAGAGGGATGTTTATTTTGTCCGTTCCCATACTGTCAGTATGACCGGTCACATTGATGATCGGGTCAGGATACTTTTTCGCAAATTCGATGACTCCGGTGAGTTGCTTGAAAGCAATGGACTTCAGCTTGGCAGAGTTACTAATAAAATTAGTCCCCTCAATGATAATGGGTTTGTCAGAAAACAAAGTAGTTGCCGCTATGACCGTAGGCATAACGACAGGTATAGCCACTTCTTCAACTGGTTTTGCTCTACAGCACAAATATTCCGCGATGGCATCCGTTTCGGCTGCACTCAACCGTTTGGCCAAGATGGTCATCGTGCCTGACAAATCGGTATCTCGGAGGCCTGTCCGAAAGTCATCCAACTGTTTAACCAAGTATTCTTTGTGTTGACCGCCGATAATAGGAAAAATGGGGTTATTTTGAGGTCTGCCCCGCCCCTCTTCACCATGACAACTGACGCACTGATAAATGATGTAAAGCCTCCTGCCTTCCTCATTTTCGCGCTCTATAGGGTCAAAAAACATCTGTTTTTGACTGGCGAAATAGGCCGAGATATCGAAAACATCTACTTTGCTCGTTACGGTTGCCGCCATGTCAGTCATAATCGGGTCACTTCGTGAACCCATTCCGAAAAACCTGAGTTGACGATTAGTGTACGCGGCATACTGTCCTGCAAGATTGGGAATGTTGGGCATAATACTCATTCCTGTTTCACCGTGACAGCCTTGGCATAGAGCCGACTTTTCTCTGCCCGCAATGGGGTCACCGATGCTGATACGCTGGTTGATTTCTATCGGATCATCACCTGCAAATGACGCGGAGATATTGAGCAAAGCAGCAAGCGAAAAGACAGCCAAGCTGATTTTCTTAATAGGGTAAAACATATGAAATACCTGCACTGTCAATTAGGACTTAGCTCCGATTCTTTCTTAGAATGGAAGTTCAGTCAACCGGTTTGTACTGAATTATCGCGGGCTTGGAGGGTTTCTGCTATTGCAGTCATCCATTTTTCTAGCAAAAAATGGTGATGCGTTAAGGAAGCACCGAATAAATTAGTGTCTCCTCAAAATATAGAGCTAAGGCAATTTATAAGCGCACTGCGCTATTTCCATTTCTGTCGGTAGATCCAGGCAGCTTCTCAGATCCAAGTCAAGCTTACGGGCGGGATTGGTTATGGCGGCTTTTGGGAGAGTGGCTTCGGGCGTTGTGAAAGGAATCCGTTCATCCAAAGTTGAAACAGGGGGTTGTGGAATTTCGGGCAATACTGTATCGGTTTGGACGAGGGCAGGTGGTGTGGTTGACTCGGTTGATATGATTTCGATGGACGAAGTCGAAAGTACTGCAGAAGCAACTGTTGCAGCTGGTGTTGAGCTTGGCGTGCTGGCCGGATTGAGTTTGGCAAAAGGCATTGCCGCAGGTGTGGGCAGTGTGGCGGGCTGATTATCGGCAAAATAGGGGTCAAGCAGTCCGCTGAAGAAGGCCGCTCCGCCACCGGTTAAGGCTAAGGCAAAAAGTCCTACGGTTAAACGAGACATTTGTTCTCCTCCTAGACGACTCATGAATTTTCCCGATTGCGATGCACGGTTGATAATGCTGAAATTCTAACACCTGATTTGGCACAATTATAAAGCATGAATCGCCGCACAAGCCTCACTGATCAGCGTCGGGCCACGATAAATGAGCCCGCTGTAAAGTTGCACCAAGCTCGCGCCTGCCCGGATTTTTTCTGCTGCGTCCGCACCGCTCAAAATACCCCCTACACCGATAATTGGCAGGGTGCCTTGCAATTCTGCGGCAAGCTGGCGTATCACAGTAGTGGATGGGTCACGCACAGGCGCACCGCTTAACCCACCTGACTCTTCACCGTGCTTAAAACTCGCCACACCTGTGCGTGAAAGAGTTGTGTTGGTGGCGATTACGCCGTCGATATGATGCGTCATCAGCAATTGTGCGATTTGCGAGACTTGTTCAGCTTCCATGTCGGGTGCAATTTTTAATGCGATGGGAACATATTTGCCGTGTGTATCTGCAAGCCTTTGTTGTTCGTTTTTGAGTCGTGTGAGCAAATTATCGAGCGCGTCGCTATCCTGTAAGCGGCGCAAATTTTTGGTGTTGGGTGAAGAGATATTTACCGTGACGTAGCTGGCATGGGGATAGACTTTGCGCAGGCAGATCAAATAATCATCCGCTGCATTTTCAATGGGCGTGAGCGCGTTTTTGCCGATGTTGATACCCAGGATGCCCTTGTGGTTTGCTCGCCGCACATTCTCAATTAACTTATCCACGCCGTCGTTATTAAAGCCCATGCGGTTAATAATGGCGCGAGCTTGCGGCAAACGAAACAAGCGCGGCTTGGGGTTGCCAGCTTGAGGCAGGGGAGTAACCGTGCCAATTTCGATAAAACCAAAGCCCAGTGCGGCGAGGCCATTGATGCAGTCGCCATTTTTATCCAGACCGGCAGCGAGTCCAACGGGGTTGGGAAAATTTAAGCCCATCACGGTACGTGAATTGCCCGGTATTTTTGGCGTAAACACATTGCTTAATCCCAATGAATACGCGACATTCAGGCCGACGATGGTGAGGTGGTGCGCGGTTTCCGGAGCGAGTTGAAACAGCGCGGGGCGAAAGAGTGGGTATAGATTCAATTCTTTTTTACGACCACGGGGATAGGAAATTTTTTCTTTTGTTTGAAATGTCCGGTGCGTGTTTTGCCGCGCCAGTTTTCCGCGATCACATCGCCAAGCTGCAAGCATAACAGGCCGAATATCACAAAACCGAATTGCATATAGAAGGGGCTGGGCGAATTGACCAGTACGCTGCCACCATTGCTTTGATAAGTGATAAGGGTGATATTGCAAACGATGATACCCGCAAAGGCGGCGCAAACGACGCGTCCCCAATCTCCCCACTTGATGCCGGAAAAAATCGTGCTTTCACCCCAAAGCAGTTGCAACGCGACCAACAACAGCAGGGGCGCGAGCCACAATAAAGCGGTAAGAAATTCGGGTAGTGCTGCGCCTCCCAGCAATCCCAATGCGGAAAATGCCACCAAAGTGAAGGCGGTTTTTTCCTCGTTTGGGCTGGGTATAACAACAAGGTTAGATAAAGATTTGAGCAACTCGCCGAACACGCCGAATAAGGCACGAGTGCTGAGAATGGCTGGCGCGAGCAGTGCGAATAATGGCGTGTAGAGTAATGCTTGCAACACGAGATTCCCGCTGACAGGAATCCAGTTGATGACATAGTGGTTCAGGTAAGCCAATAGCCAACCCAGCACCGCACTGGCGACAGCAACAGCCAGATTAAATTTTCGTTGCGCACTCAATGGGTTGTTGCCTGTATAGAGCTTGACGAGATGGTTTGCCAGAAAAATATAGCCCAACAACATAACAGAGGTAAGTAAGGTTGCTGGGATGTTTACTTCCGGGCTGGGCTGATCGACTGTTAGCGTGCTCCATTCAGAGTCGCTCAGCCATAACCCGATCAGAGGTAATAGCACCAACGAAACAACAAATATACCGAGGCGAATCATCATGTTTCCTGGTCGGATTTGTTGATGGTTTGCCAAACGCCTTCAATCAGTCCCAGTGCGGGCTGGTAGTCGGTTTTGTAGGACATTTTGCGGCTTTTTTCTATCCAATAACCAAGATAAACAAAATCCAGATTCAGTTTGCGGCACAGATCAATTTGCCATAACACGTTATACACACCAAAGCGCGCTTGCGGCACATCGGGGTCGTAAAAGGTGTAGACCGAAGATAGGCCATCGTTGAGCAAGTCAATCAAACTTACCATACGCAATTGGTCGGCTTGACGAAATTCGATCAGCAGTGAATCCACATGACTGCGCAGCAAAAAATTCCGATACGACTCGCGGTCATCGTTATCCATACCACCATCTTTGTGGCGACTGGTTTGATAGCGTTGATAAAG
>CAZSPN010000013.1:0-5810 GCA_964608835.1 uncultured Gallionella sp. | reverse complement strand
GTAATGCTCACTGTTATCTTCCAATGGAAGTACCGCTACTTCAAGTTGTTGATGTTGCTTCCATGCACGCTTTTGCGAGCGATTGGGGGCAAATTCCTTTGCCACGATACGTAGCGGAACGCAAGCGGAGCAACCATCACAATGCGGACGATAGGTATAAGTACCGCTGCGACGAAATCCATGCTTAACCAACTCAGAATATACTGGGGTATCGATTAACATGGAGGGCGTGGCAACTTGCGAACGCGCCTGCAAATCGGGCAGATAACTGCACGGATAGGCGGCTGTTAAATAAAATTGCAGAGCATGAAGCGGGATGTCGTTGAGTTGGCTCATGTGAATATCGTAATTCGAAAGTGGTAATGTGTTTGTTGTCGACAGTGTATCAATTCTTGCAGATATTCGATAACAGATACATAAAGCCCAAAAAAAACCCGCTTTCGCGGGTTTTTTACAACGAGTCCATAGACGACCGACTTTATTTCAGCTTGGTTTCTTTGTACATGACATGTTTGCGAGCCTTGGGATCGTATTTTTTCATTTCGATCTTTTCCGGCGTGGTGCGCTTGTTTTTGGTCGTGGTGTAAAAGTGTCCAGTGCCTGCACTGGATTCGAGTTTGATTTTTTCGCGCATTTCTATAATCCTTAAATGGTTACGCCACGAGCGCGCATATCGGCCAATACAGCTTCGATGCCATTCTTATCAATGGTACGCAGTGCCGCATTAGTCAAGCGCAAGCTCACCCAGCGATTTTCAGCTTCAACCCAGAAGCGGCGACGTTGCAGGTTAGGCAAAAAACGACGCTTGGTTTTGTTGTTTGCATGGGAAATGTTGTTCCCAGTCATTGGGCCTTTGCCCGTTACTTGACATACACGTGCCATGGTTCTACTCCAGCCGATTTCAAAAGAGCGCGGATTCTACCGAAGGAATCGGGATTGTTCAACCTGAATTTTGAAGCCTTAATCGCATCCTTGTCACGTTTTTGGCAGTATTTAGGTTAAGCCAGCCGTATCAGCATCGCTAAATGCGGTCATTCCCCGGATTTTTCTGGTGTAGAATTCGCCGCAAATTTCTTGAGGGAAAATCATGCCACTTTCCGCCGCATCTGCCGATCTTAAAGCTCGCGTACTAGCCGAGGCATTGCCTTATATCCAGCGTTTTTTCGACAAGACTATCGTTATCAAATATGGCGGCAATGCGATGACTGATCCTGCTTTACAGGAAGGATTTGCGCGCGATGTGGTGCTGCTCAAGCTGGTGGGCATGAACCCGGTGGTGGTGCATGGTGGTGGCCCGCAGATCAATGACATGCTCAAGCGTGTCGGAAAACAGGGCGAGTTCATTCAAGGGATGCGCGTTACAGATGAAGAGACCATGGACGTGGTCGAGATGGTGTTGGGCAAAGTCAACAAAGACATAGTAAATTTGATCAATCGATATGGAGGTAAAGCCGTCGGTTTAACCGGGCAGGACAGTTCCTTTATCCGCGCGAGAAAGTTGCTGCTGGAAAGCACAGATGAGCCGGGCAAGATGCTCGACATTGGGCTTGTGGGCGACATCGATAAAATCGACCCGGCGATTATTGCCTTCCTGGATTCCGGTGATTTTATTCCCGTCATCGCACCCATCGGCGTGGGGCCGGATGGCGAGACGTTGAACATCAATGCCGACGTGGTGTCTGGCAAGCTGGCGGAAATACTGGGCGCGGAGAAATTGGTATTGCTGACCAACACCCCCGGCGTTCTGGATAAAGCGGGCAATCTGCTCACTGGCTTAACACCGAAACAAATCGAAGACCTAGTGGCAGACGGGACGCTGTCCGGTGGCATGTTGCCCAAAATTGGCTCCGCGCTGGACGCGGCAAGAGGCGGGGTGCGTTCGGTGCATATCATTGATGGTCGGGTGCGGCACGCATTGTTGTTGGAAATTTTGACCGATGAAGGGGTGGGGACACTCATTAAGAGCAAATGATCGGACGAGATTTCCAGGGCAAGAAACCCCCTGAATTTCTAAGTCATGCTAGTCGCGCGCAACGGGGTACGCAGGCAAGCCTTGCAAAGGCTGCTCAAAAAAAATTGCAGCGCAGCATATGGTTTAAATGTAAGCAAGATTTTTGAGAGCAGCAACGCATGACGATGAAATTTTGGATTTTCGACTTAGACAACACATTGCATGATGCTAGCCCGCATATCTTTCCTCACATCAATCACAGCATGACGGCGTATTTGCAGCAACATTTGCAGCTGGATGAAGTGGCTGCGAATACTTTGCGTATAGATTATTGGCAGCGGTATGGTGCGACGTTGACGGGCATGATGCGCCATCATGCAACCGACCCCAATCATTTTTTGCAGCAGACGCATCAATTTCCAGAGTTGGAAAAAATGGTATTGCGTGAACCGCGTTTGAGCCACATATTGAAGGCCTTGCCGGGTAAAAAAATCGTGTTTTCCAATGCGCCACAACACTACGCCAATGCGGTGTTGAAGCTACTGAAAATTGATGGTTTGTTCGATGATGTGATTGCGATAGAACATAGCGGCTATCGTCCCAAGCCGGACAATTTCGGATTTTTGAAGTTGTTGAAAAAACACAAAGTTAAAGCGGCGCAATGCGTGATGGTGGAAGACAGCTTGGCTAATTTGCGCACCGCAAAAAAACTGGGTATGCGCACCGTGTGGGTGAATGCGGGGCAACAAAATGAAGCGTGTGTGGATGTGAAAATTCGTAATGTGATGCAGTTGCCGAAAATGTTAAATCATTTGAACTGAGGATTAATATGGCGAGTAAACCTGGCGAACGTAAGTTACAAATCCTGCAAACCGTGGCGCAGATGCTGGAGCAGGCCAAGGTGGAAAAAATTACCACGGCGGCACTGGCTGCTCGACTTGATCTTTCCGAGGCAGCTTTGTACCGGCATTTCGCCAGTAAGGCGCAGATGTTTGAAGGGCTGATTGAATTTATCGAGCAGACAATTTTTGGATTGATAAACAAAATCACCCAGGAAGAAAAAAGCGGCAGTAAACAGTTGGAGGCCATCATCGCCATGCTGCTGGGGTTTGCCCAGCAAAATCGCGGAATGGCGCGTGTTCTGATCGGCGACGCGCTGGTCAACGAAGACGAACGTTTGCAACAGCGCATCAACCAACTGCTGGATCGCATTGAGGCCACACTCAAGCAATCGCTGCGCATGGCGGCGACACAAGGTGAGATGGGCGAGGCGGTGGATGTTGGTGCGTATGCCAATGTGCTGGTGTGTTTTGTGATGGGTCGCTGGCAACAGTTTGCCAAGAGCGGCTTCACGCGTGAGCCACTGATGCAGTGGTCGGCACAGCGTGCGATTTTATTGGAACGAAAAAATTAGCATCTGTCATTCCCGCGAAAGCGGGAATCCAGCGGTTTTATTCAAAAAGGCTTTTAAAGAAGCACCGATTAAGTCCGTTTGTGTTGTACCCGCAAGGGGTAGGCCGTGGCATACGGGGCTGAAGCCCCAACAGCACACGCTCAGTGTTTTCCGTTCGCTCCTTCGATACACTGCGCTAGGCGCGGCATTCGGGATGAACGGAAAATTTATCGAACCATAATTTGGACTTAACCGATGCTTCCTTGGTTTCGTCCTGCACGATGAGGTGGAATTTTTTAATTAACTGGACTCCCGCTTTCGTGGGAATGACGGCATCTGAAAACAAAGGTAATAAAAAATGATTTTGATTCTCAACCCACAAGTCAATCAACACACGCCGGAATACCAGCAGCTATTGGCACATTTGACCACCATGCAGGGCATTCAAACCCGCGTGCATGTTGAGCAAGGCAGCGAAACCAATCTGACAGAAATCTACCTGATTGGTAATACCAAGCAACTAGAACTTGAGGATATGCGCAATCTTCCCGGCGTGGAACGTGTGGTGCGGGTTTCCGAGGAGTACCGCATTTTGGGGAGACATAAAGACGACCAGCGTCCCACGCATTTTGAATACAACGGCGTGCGTTTCGGTCAGAACACGCTGAATGTATTTGCCGGATTATGCGCGGTGGATAACCGCGAGCATGTCGAGATTATGATGAAAGCGGTGCGTGATAACGGGCAATTGTGTACCCGCATGGGAGCATACAAGCCGCGCACCAGCCCTTATGCGTTTCAAGGGCACGGCAAAAATTGTTTACCTTACGTTTTTGAGTTGGCGGGAAAATACGACATCAAAGTGATAGCGATGGAAATCACCCACGAATCACACCTCAACGAAATCAAAGAAGCGTTGCATCAAACGGGCAATCCGACCGGCGTAATGCTGCAAATCGGTACGCGCAACACGCAGAATTTTGAGCTGCTGAAAATCGTTGGCCGACAAACCGAGATGCCCATCCTGCTCAAGCGCGGCTTCGGCATTACGCTGGACGAATCGCTGAATGCAGCTGAATATCTGGCTTCTGAAGGCAACCGCAACGTGGTGTTTGGACTGCGTGGTATGAAAACCAACATGGGCGACCCGCACCGCAATTTTGTCGATTTTTCACATGTACCAGTGGTGAAACGTTTGACCAGAATGCCGGTGTGCATCGACCCGTCTCACTCGGTTGGCTCGCGCGCCGCCGCGCCGGACGGCATCCTCGACATGATGCACGTCACTGCACAGGGCATCGTCGCAGGGGCAAATATGGTGCTGGTGGATTTTCATCCCGCTCCACCTAAAGCTTTAGTTGATGGTCCGCAGGCGATGTTGTTAAAAGAACTACCGTATTTTTTGGAAGATGTGCAGATCGCGCGTGAGGCGTATCTTAAACGTGTGGCATTGCGCCAACATCAGTTGTAGCGATTGAATTTTCCTGTTGGACTGGGAGGAGCTGAGCCACCCGCGCGATACGCTTGCCATTTCCTTGAGTCTTCCAGATTGATGATTTTATTCTCGGCGCGAACCCCATGCTTGTTGGGTAGGTGACCATCCAGCCATTTCATAATAGGCAACAAGTCGCGGCGTTCTTTTGCCGTGACAATTTCATCCATTTCAAACACGCCCAGACCTTTTGCGGCGGCATGCAAATAATGATCCGAATCGCCGATGCTGGTGAGAATAGGCAGCTTTAATGCGCTGAGAAAATTCTCCAACGAGGCGTACATGGCAGTGGAAGAGCTGCGCACGCGGTTGGCCACGACCGCAATTTTTGCGGCGGAGCTGCGCACGCCACCCGTGAGGAATAGGTCTTTGATGAAATCGGCAGTGGCGTGGATATCAATCGGGGAGGGTGCAACGGGGATAATGATGAAGTTGGATTTGCGCACCAATTCTTGTAACAACAAACCTTTCGTTCCGGCGGGGGCATCGATAATCAACACTTCGGTATCGCTGGGAATCCAGGATTGCCCGCTACGCTGTATCAAGCCTCCTTTGGGCGGTGCGCCGTTGGCACTGTGAATTTTCCCCACGTGGATGGGGCGTAACTTGAGCCATTGCAAACTGGAACCTTGTGGGTCGTAATCCATGAGCGCGGTTTTATATTTCTTGCTGGCGTAATAACTGGCGAGGTTGGTACTCAGGGTGGTTTTTCCCGAACCGCCTTTGGAGTTGATAACTAAAACCGTGAGCATTAATTTCCCGAAGAGCTAGTTTTGCCTGAGTATGGATTTAATGAAACGCTGATTAAGTCAGTTCGTGGTGCACCCGCAAGGGGTAGGCCGTGGCTGTACGGGGCTGAAGCCCCAACAGCACACGCTCAGTGTTTTCTGTTCGCTCCTTCGATACACCGCGCTGGGCGCGGCACTGATGAAACAAACTAGCCATTCGACTAAGCCAGCAAGCTGGCAAGTCGC
>CAZSPN010000012.1:50441-57652 GCA_964608835.1 uncultured Gallionella sp. | reverse complement strand
TCGAAAATCTACAAACTGGAAGCTGAGGAATGTCTACAAAAGCGGGTGAAGTCCAATTTCCCTTTTGTATGATTACCTCATCAGTTTTTATTTCAACTACGACCTTATCATCTACTGCTAAGGTTCGTTCATAGATGTAGTTACCCAAAACGCCAAGTACAAGCCCCACAACGACCTGATTTGCAAAAAGATTGCGTGAACTCGAATACAAGGCACGGATAAGTGCACGAAAACTTCCCGGCCCAATAGCTTCGACTACAATTTCAATTTCAATTTCACAGCCAACGTTAAGCGTTGTATTTGCAGCCTTTGCAGCGTCAGCTAGTGCGACCAGGGTTGATGCGAAAGTGTACGCATTTATGCGAGTGTCATCAGTGTCGAAATGAATGACAACTGAGTTTTCGAATTGAGCGATGTCGACCACGCGCATGGATTGCAGTTTTTATGATGAATAGATAAGTATGGCTGGATTAGACGCGATATTTAATTTCCCGGTAAGCTTGTTTGCCATCATTGCACGGTGCGATTTAGCCCAATCCGCCCAAAGGTGAAATGGTAATCGCGCTCTATAATCGGCGGCGCATGATGGTGTTGATTGATGACGAAGGCCGCGAAAATGAAGGTGATCTGGTGTTCGCGGCGGAATTTACCACGCCGAAAAAATCAATTTCATGGCGAGGCATGGGCGCGGCTTGATTGCGGAGTGAAGTAAAGTTGACCAAAACGCTGCTGAACATTATCCTATGCGGTTCTATTTAGCCAAATTTTTAAGGTGTTTGTAATGGAATTGACGGGCGCAGAAATCGCTATCCGATGTTTGCAGGAAGAGGGTGTCGAATACATATTTGGCTATCCCGGTGGGGCGGTGCTGCATATTTATGATGCCCTGTTTCAGCAGGACAAAGTTAAACACATTCTGGTACGCCATGAGCAGGCTGCGATTCATGCAGCCGATGGTTATGCGCGTTCTTCTGAGAAGGTGGGTGTTGCGCTGGTGACTTCCGGTCCCGGGCTGACCAACGCGGTCACGGGTATCGCCACGGCGTACATGGACTCGATTCCGATGGTGGTAATCAGTGGGCAAGTGCCGAGCTACGCAATAGGCGAGGATGCTTTTCAGGAAGTGGATGCGGTGGGCATTACGCGCCCCTGTGTTAAGCACAATTTCCTGATCAAGCATGTGAAGGATATTGCGCCTACCATCAAAAAGGCGTTTTATCTCGCCAAGTCCGGTCGTCCGGGCCCTGTGCTGGTGGATATCCCCAAGGATATTTCCAACCAAAAAGCCGAATTTTCCTACCCGGAGAATGTATCGATTCGTTCCTATAATCCGGTAGGGAAGGGCGATGTCGAACAGATCAAGCGGGCTGCAAAATTGTTGCTGGAAGCCAAGCGCCCCATGATTTACAGCGGGGGCGGTGTGGTGCTGGCCGATGCTTCGGCTCAGTTAACTGCGCTGGCGCGTTGGTTGGAATGCCCAATCACCAATACCCTGATGGGTTTGGGCGCGTATCCTGCCAATGACAAGCAATTCTTGGGTATGCCGGGAATGCACGGTACGTATGAAGCCTGTATGGCGATGCAGTATTGTGACGTGCTGATTGCCATCGGTGCGCGTTTTGATGACCGCGTTGTTGGGAATGTCGAACATTTCGCGCAGATCCCGCGCAAAATTATTCACATCGACATTGACCCATCTTCTATCGCCAAGCGGGTCAAGGTAGATGTGCCGGTTGTGGGCGATCTGAAGCTAGTGTTAGAACAGTTGCTGGAAGTATTGCGCGGCGGTTCGCAAAAGCCCAATGCTGCCGACATGTCAGCATGGTGGAAACAGGTGGATGAATGGCGTGTCAAGGGTGGTGGATTGCGCTATAAAAATTCCAGCGAAATTATCAAGCCGCAATACGTGATTGAAAAACTTTGCGAAATTACGGGTGGCAACGCGTTTGTGACTTCTGACGTGGGGCAGCACCAGATGTGGGCGGCACAGTATTACAAATTCAACATGCCGCGCCGCTGGATCAATTCCGGTGGCTTGGGTACGATGGGTTTTGGCTTGCCTGCGGCGATGGGCGTGCAGCTGATTAACCCAGGTGCGACGGTGGCGTGTGTGACGGGTGAAGGCAGTATCCAGATGAACATTCAGGAGTTATCTACCTGCAAGCAGTTCCATCTGCCGATCAAGGTGATCTCACTCAATAATCGTTATCTGGGAATGGTTCGTCAATGGCAGGAGTTCTTCCACGGCAATCGTTACTCTGAATCCTACATGGATGCATTGCCGGATTTCGTGAAGTTGGCAGAAGCCTACGGGCATGTTGGTATCCGCGTGGATAAACCCTCGGATGTTGAACCCGCGCTGAAAGAAGCTTTCGTGCGCAAAGATGATCTGGTATTTATGGATTTCCGTACGGATCCAACCGAGAACGTGTTCCCGATGGTGCCGGGCGGCAAGGGTTTGTCTGAAGTGATTTTGTCGGAGGATTTGTAATGCGACATATTATTTCTTTGCTAATGGAAAATGAAGCAGGTGCGTTGTCGCGTGTGGCGGGTTTGTTTTCCGCGCGGGGTTACAACATTGAGTCCTTGAATGTCGCGCCGACTGAAGACCCAACATTGTCACGCATGACCATTGTGACAAGCGGCTCGGATGCGGTTATCGAGCAGATCAATAAACAATTGAACAAGCTGATCGATGTCGCCGCAGTCATGGACTTGAGTGAGGGCGAGCATCTGGAACGTGAATTGATGCTGGTTAAAGTGCGCGCTAGCGGAGCGGAACGTGAGGCCTTGAAGCGCGCTGTGGCAAGCGTTCAGGGACGTGTCATCAACGAATCCGAAACGACCTGCACGATAGAGCTGAGTGACACCTGCATTAAGCTGGATAGCTTTTTGAAGACTATAGGACGCGAGCAGATACTGGAAACGGTGCGCACTGGTGCGCTGGGGATTGGTAGTGGCGAACGAATTTTGAAACTGTAATTTTATTAAACGAAAGAGAGCAACATGAAAGTTTTTTACGACAAAGATGCAGACCTGTCCCTGATCAAAGGCAAGCAAATCACCATCGTGGGCTATGGTTCACAAGGCCATGCGCACGCGCAAAATCTGCGTGACTCAGGCGTGAATGTCACCGTTGGTTTACGCAAAGGCGGCGCGTCTTGGAGCAAAGCTGAAGGTGCTGGTTTAAAGGTGATGGAAGTCGCTGCTGCGGTGAAAGCGGCGGATGTGGTGATGATACTGCTGCCGGATGAAAACATTCCCGATGTGTACAACAAAGAGGTCGCGCCGTATATGAAAGCGGGTGCTGCGTTGGCGTTTGCGCATGGATTTAACGTTCATTACAACCAGGTTGTGCCGCGCGCCGACATTGATGTGATTATGATTGCGCCCAAAGGTCCAGGTCACACTGTGCGTTCCGAGTACCTCAAGGGTGGCGGTGTACCCAGTTTGATCGCGGTGTTTCAGGACAAATCAGGCAAGGCGCGTGACATCGCATTGTCCTACGCTGCGGCAAACGGCGGTACAAAAGGCGGCGTGATCGAAACCAATTTCCGTGAAGAAACTGAAACAGACTTGTTTGGCGAGCAAGCCGTGTTGTGTGGCGGTGCGGTGGAATTGGTGAAGGCAGGTTTTGAAACGCTGACCGAGGCAGGCTATGCACCAGAAATGGCGTACTTTGAGTGCTTGCATGAGTTGAAACTAATTGTGGATTTGATGTACGAAGGCGGCATTGCCAACATGAATTACTCAATTTCTAACAACGCGGAATACGGCGAATATGTAACGGGCCATAAAGTGATTGCTGACCAAGCCCGTGCCGCAATGAAAGAGTGTTTGAAAAACATTCAGAATGGTGATTACGCAAAACGCTTTATTTTGGAAGGTCGCACCAACTATCCGGAAATGACCGCACGTCGTCGTTTGAATGCCGAGCACCCGATAGAAACAGTTGGCGCGCAATTGCGCGGAATGATGCCTTGGATTACCAAGAACAAATTGGTCGATCAAAGCAAGAACTAAGCTTCATCGACTCATCGAATGAAATAGGGTGGCATGTCCACCCTATTTCATTCGAGGGTTTATAAATAAGTCATCACTGTCATTTGGCAGCACTGGCGCAAACCTGATACTCTGAAAATTCACAAATTGAATTGGAAAAAATATGGATGAATTCAATTCACGTAAAACCATGAATCTGCGCAGGCGCAGTATTTATTTGCTACCCAATCTATTCACCACCGGTGCGCTGTTTGCGGGATTTTACGCAATCGTCCAAGCGATGAATGGCAAGTTTGAGTTTGCCGCCATCGCCGTTTTTATTGCGATGGTGTTGGACGCGCTGGATGGTCGCGTGGCACGACTGACGCATACCGAAAGTGAATTTGGCGCGCAATACGACAGCCTGTCCGACATGGTGTCATTTGGCGTTGCGCCGTCCCTGGTGGTTTATGAATGGGCGTTAAAAGGGATGGGCAAGTGGGGTTGGTTCGCCGCTTTCATTTATTGTGCCGCTACTGCGTTGCGCCTTGCTCGTTTCAACACCAATATCGAGGTGGTCGATAAACGCTACTTTCAGGGCTTGCCCAGCCCAGCCGCTGCTGCTCTGATTGCGGGGTTTGTCTGGGTTATGCACGACTATGAAATCACCGGTGAAGAGGTGCGTTGGTATGCCTGCGCGCTCACTATATTCGCGGGACTGAACATGGTCAGTAACTTGCCTTTTTACAGCTTCAAAGATTTCAACATGCGCAAAAGCGTACCCTTTATCGTGATTTTTTTGATCGCGTTATTCTTCATCTTAATCTCCAGCTATCCACCCGGTGTGTTGTTTGCATTGTTCATGTGCTACGCGCTGTCCGGTCCGGTGATGTGGCTTTTGAGAAGGGGAAATAAATCATCGTCGGCTGTTTGATCGGGTTCGATAGGTGCAATTAAGAGACATCTAGGATGTATCAACCACGTGATTCAGAGCTTTTGTAGTACTTGGCTCCTTGAATTAATTCTATGCAGGTTTAGTTACCAAAATTGGGAAGCACCCAGCAATACTGGGCTTGGCCAACCATTTCCAGAAAACCCCCGATCTTTTTTTACAATTTTTATGAGTGTAGTTCTCATTCCTGAGATAAAAACATTGAGTTTTCGTCACACGCCTCGTTGTATAGACCCCACTTGCTTTCCTCATGCTCCTGCAAGCCAATAGCCACGATCCTTCACAGAACGGCCTGTTTTATTGGCACACAATATGCTGCTTGATACTGCAAGAAGGGGAATTTTTCGGCAGGCTTCAATAGCCGTTGTGGTGAGCAGAAGGAGGTGTGATATGAGTATCGAGATGAATATGAACTACGACAAAATCGAAGAGCCTTCGATGGACGTGGAGTATGACGACGAGATATTGGACACAGGTTGGAATCCTGCTGTTGAACTGGTAGGCCAAGAACGCCTGCAAGTAGCAGAAAAAGCACGAACTTCCATGCCCCCTGACCTTACAACTGAAGTTGTCGAACTTTTCCTGCGAAAAATGTATTTAATGCAGCGTTAACATAAAACCCGCGAAAGCGGGTTTTTTGTTTGGAGCAGATGGCCTTTTAGAATAGAAGGTGACTTGGCTGATGCCTCATCAAAACGCCCATCCCGCACCCAACTCTGTGAAGGTGTCTTGCGTCTCGGCTTGGGCAGTCGTTCCATTTGGTCTGATGATCGCGGTCGAACGGGATTGGGACACATTGGCAAGCAAGTTCAGTTTTTCATTGAGTTGATAATCCAGACCAAGCAGGGTATTGCTCTGTCGTTGTTCCAGCAAGGTGACAGTTTTGCCGAAGGAGAGGTCGAGATTCAACGATTCAGACGGTTTCCACGAAATCCCTGCGGTATTTGTTTTCTGCGGAAATTCCAATAACGTGAGTCCAATTTTGGAAGTGTTGCTGGTGCGGCGGAGAAGCAGCAGGGCGAGTCCGGCCACATTCCGGTCGTATCTGTATTGGGCATGCGAGCCATAGACAGCAAAAGTTGGTGTGATGTTTTGGCTGATGTTCAACATGCTTTGGCTTTGCGTCAAACCTTGCGGATTGACTATGTTCGTGCGGTGCGTGGTAAATTTGTTATCGCCGTACCCCACGCCAATCGTTGTTCGCAAATCACTTTCCCACAGTGTATTTAATTCCAGAGACAATCCTATTTCGTTTCCGCTTACATCAACTCTGTCGTCGCCGATTTTGGTATGGTGGTAGCTTGCGGATAGTGTTGGATTTACATCCCAATCCAAACCGATGCCTGACTGGCGCAGGTCATCCACGTTTGCAGATTGGACAAGCAGGTAATCAAAGTTGAGTTGTGTGGCACTTGTTATATCGGCCTCAAGTTCCAGTGCGTGTGATCGGTATTCGTCCGAACCAAAGCCGGATTTTAATGCCCCATAAACATCGGCATGGGCAAGCGTGGAGCATGATAGGAGCAATGCCGCAATAGGAAGCTTGGCAAGCAAATTCAAAACAGATGAACGAGAGGCGAGCATATCGTTACCGCCTGTTTTGCATTCTGTTGATTCTGCGCTGCCTGATTTTATCGCGCTGTTCGGGTGTCATGTTGTGCACCCGTTTTCGGAATCTTTCACGTTGTTCCGGCGACATATTTTTCCAGCGTTCGCGTAACGCGCGACGCTGTGCGGGCGGGAGATCACGAAACTCGATCAGGCGTTGTCTGACAAATTTCTTTTCTTCGGGAGTAAGTTTGTTAAAGCGAGCCATCCGGTTGCGCGCTTTTCCCCGTTGTTCAGGATTCATGGTTGCCCACTTGGCAGCCCCCTTGCTGAGCCGCAGTTGTCGTTCTGCGGGTAGGCTGTGCCAGGTTTCTTTCATCGAAGAAAGGACTTGCTGTTGTTGCGGGTTCATCTCATCCCAAGTAATGCCATCCGCCATTGCATAATGGGGGGCGAATGCGGCGATCAGGGAGAAGGCCGATACAAACCAGTATCGGGTTAATCTAGATAGAAATTTAGTCATCATTTTTCACCTCTTTAATCGAGAGATCGGTTTGCTTAGTCACATTTTCGGAAATGTTTGACATCGCAATATCGAGGTCAGCCTCTTCATCGTCATTTGTTTCACCCAGCAGCTCGATAAGCTCCAGCGGAGGAGCGTCCGCTTCCTCGGCTTGCGCAACTGCCAGAGTGCAGCACAAGGCGATGGCAACACAGTAACTAGCCCGCA
>CAZSPN010000012.1:47926-50431 GCA_964608835.1 uncultured Gallionella sp. | reverse complement strand
CCATGTCCTCGTCCAACAGTGCTTCATCCAGCCACACATAAAAATCAGGGTCACTTAGTTCGAGTTCATCGTTTTCGTTCAAGAGCAATTCCAGCGCGATATCGGTATCTTGCAGCCCCAGCTTTTCGGAAGCCCCCTGATGCTGGATATTGAGGACTAAAGTTACTGCCAGTATGCCAACAGCGGCAAAGCTGGTGACCGGAAGCCAATTGTCAAAAGTCAGCCAGCGCGACAGCGACGGTTGTTGCTCAAAGGCGGCATGACGCATGGCGGACAAGCGACTGCGCGTTTCCCCGTCGAGTTGGGTGATACTGGAGTCCAAAGTGTCTTTGACTTTTTGCTCAAACAGTTCTTCGTCGTGTTTCATCTGAAATCCTCCAGCTGTGACCGTAACTTTTGCAATGCGCGGGCATGGTGGGTTTTCACACTGCTTTCGGAACATTGCATCGCGGCGGCAGTTTGCGTGATGTCCATTCCCTCCCACACCCGCAACAGGAATGCTTGCTGTTGCCGATAGGGTAGGGCGCGAAGTTCACAATCAAGATTCGCCATGAACTGATGGCCTTCCAGTTGTGGAACGGGTTCACTGGTTCGGTCGGCTGGAAACTGCTCCAGCGCATCTTCCTCATCCTCTTCATGCCAAGGCAACCAGGATCGGAAGCGATTGCGGACACTTTGGTGGCGATGCCAATCCCGAATACGGCTTTGTAAAATGCTGTAAAACAAGGGAGTCCACTCTTCGCTGCTTCGCCCAGAATAGTTTCTGACGAGCTTCATCATCGTCTCTTGAATTAAGTCCAGCGCGTCCTCACGGTTGCCCGTGGCAATTTGCGCGATGCGGAAAGCGCGACCCTCGATGCCCGCAAGAAACTGCTGCATACCCTGCTGGTTTTCCCGCTCTTGCTCTGTCTGCATCGGCAAATTGCGCCCGGATTCTAGTTGGCGTGCTTGGCGCGACGATCTAGGTGGCGATTGATGCGCTTGCCTTTCCTGTCCAGATGGCGGTCGATGCGTTCACCTTTTCTGTCGAGGTGACGATCAATGCGATCCCCTTTTCTTTCGAGCTGATCGGCTCTTTTTTCGTGTCCCGCCGCGCGCGCCTTATCTGCTTTGGCATCAAGGCGGGCTTCAATGCGGTCACCGCGTTTGTCCAAGCGGTCTTCAATGCGGTCACCTTTATTATCGAGACGCTGTTCGATACGATCACCCCGCTTGTCCAGTTGTTCAGGCGTTGGATCGGCAAAAGCGGCAGTCGATAAAATTAACAGCGAGCCTGCGATAGAGAGTGCTTTTTTCATGGTGATGCTCCTTAAATGTGTAGTGGGTAAGCATCCAAAAATCATGGGTGCTTGATACATAAAACGCAGTCAACTACCGTTTGACGACAAGTTTATCAATAAAATTGTGGGGGTGATCGGCCCTTCCTTAAAACTCCGCCTGCACGCCAAAGTTAAACGGAATGACAAACGGTGTAACGTCAGTCCTTTTTGTGTAGCTGGGGTCGTAGCTGTAGTCCACCACGTTCTGCCGTTGATAGACGTTGTTCAGTTCAAAGTAGGTGTTGAGCTTCCACGTGTTGTACACAAATTTTCGATCCAGCCGCAAGTCCAGGCGATGGTAGGCGGGTAACGTGCCTGAGTTCACCGCGCCGTAAACAGGTTTGGGGCGACCATCGGGGAATGTGCCGTTCGTGCCATAGATGGGCGTATAGGGCGCGCCAGAGTGGCAATTCCATTTCGCGCTGAACAGGATGCCTGCCAAGTCTGATTGATAGGTGGTGACTAAAGTGGCGTTGATAGGTTGGTCATACTCAAAGCGAAAAGATTCACCCGTGATGTCATTTCTTCGTTGAGATTTTGATAATGATACGGATAGCCAGCCGGACAGTTTTTCGGTTGCCGCCTTTTTGACGAGCAGCTCCGCGCCATAAGCCTTGCCGCTGGCATGGTTGGTGTAATTGACTATTGGGTCATTGATAATGATGTTGGTCAGTTTCTTGTAGTAGGTTTCAGCTTTCCACGACCAACTGTTCGGCAACTTTTGTGCGATGCCAATCACGCTGTGTTGCGCGCGCAAGTGATCAAGGTTGGGGTTGCCAAAGTTTTTTGCAATCTGCTGACCTGTCGGCAATTGATTGTGAAGTCCCCAGCCTGCGGTGAGCAGCGTGTTCTCGGTGCGCTGCCATTCTAGGCCGATACGCGGTTCGGTAAATTGGCGATGCAAATAATCTTCGCCGCTATGACGCAAGCCGGTGACCAAGGTGAATTGCGGAGTGAGTTTTTTGCGGTCTTGCGCGGAAATATCCCAGCCGTTGGCAATAATTTGATCGGTTAATTGCATACGTGGCGCGGTGCTGATGTCGCAGTCCGGGTTGAATTGTGTACACGTGGCGTTAATGGTATCCGCCTCAACGTTGGTCACTTGGTGATTTAAATTGGCTGCCAATGAAAGTTCGTGATTGTCGCTGAAAGGCAAGTTGACTTGTTCGCGCAGCATCGTCAAGTT
>CAZSPN010000012.1:6881-47916 GCA_964608835.1 uncultured Gallionella sp. | reverse complement strand
GCTCAAGATAAATGTTGCCCGCCGTACCCACGCTGTTGGTGAAATGACTTCCGATATGTTGAAACGCAAGTTTGTTAATCGCTTTCCCGTTGGCCAAGACGCTATCCAACACCGCCGCTTGCATGGCATAGCCATCAGAAAATGTAATATCACCCACCAAGATAGGCTGTTGTTGCCCCGCTTCAGAACTGCCGTCGATCTTGAGTTCGAGATTGTCCGCCGCACCATGCAGATGGAACGAGAGGCGATGGTTATCGTTCACTTGCCACAAGTATTTGCCTTGATAGTCGTGATAGTTGGGGATTTGCAGGGTTATGCCCTCACTGGTTCTTGGGCTAATCAGCAAATCCAAGTAGCTGCGCCGCGCCGCAAAAAAGAAAGATTGATTGGCTTTCACGGGGCCTTCAACCAAAAAATCCGCACCCAGCCAATTAGCATTGAGCTTCGCACCGAAACGATCTGTGCGCGGATTGCGCAACGCAACATCAATCACCGCGCCTGTCATGTTGGCATAGTGCGGACTAAACGCCGCAGCATACAAACTGAAATCGCTGATTAAATCGGCGTTGAAAACACTGATTGCACCCAAGTGGAAAATCTTTCCGGAAGGCAGTCCATCCACATAAAAGAAGTTGTCGCCGGGTCCTGTCCCGCGTACCGCAGGCGCGGAGCTGCTGCCATCAGAAGCCACGCCCGGTAAGCTTTGCAGCGCGTTTAACGGATCGCCGCTAGAGCCTGCCACTTGCCGCAATTCCCGTCCGTTGAGGATGTTTTTGCTCACCTTGTCCGGGCTGCGTTCGCCGCGTACTAACACTTCAGCTAACACTGTGGTTGGCAATAGATAAAACGCGGGGGAGGGTGGTGTTGTGTCATCGGCAACATGCACCTCAAGCGAGGCGGTGTCATTTGTTGCCGATGTCGCCGTCAAAATGTAACTGCCAGCCTTGGGTAAAGATAAAATGAATTCTCCGCTTTCGTCTGAAAGTGCGGAGGGCGTTCCATTATCTTGCACTGAGATCGTCACGCCTTGTAGCGGTGTCTTCGTGCCTTTTTCAAACACCAAGCCGTTGATAGCGAAGTCCTGAGCGTAGAGGGTTGAGTACAGACAAATACCTAAAATAAAAAATGACGAAGCCAAAGTCGATAAGGTTTTTTTCATGGCGTTTATTTTTTGAAATTTAGTTGGGTGTGATTCTAAAGTGAGTTGTTGATTATTCATGTTTACCGAAAAATAGCCCTCTGCCGAGACCTGCCAATTGCCATTCTCCGGAAACTTGTCGGGTTTGAAGATTGAGGCGACCCGTGAATTTGGCCTCTCCAGCTATTCCTGTCCCAGTCATTTGTATTATTCCATCACTGGATGCACTGCCTGCAATGATAAAGTTGACACCATACTGATTCGACTGCCCTGATCCGGTGGCATGTAAAGACCGATCTAAATGAACATAAAATGTGCCGTTGTCACTGCCGTTGTATGTTCCGTAATAGTCACCAAATACCTCTAGCTTAGGTGTGGCGTTCTGAAATTCTTTTGCGTAGTCGCGGGCTTGGCCGAGCAGTTGATCCATATCAAGTGCTCGGTTCGTTTAAGGTATAGCTACCGTATTTCTTATTGTTATTTCTGACGAGAAAATAGTCTCAGCAAGGTGTTTATCCTTATGCAGAACTTTATTTCCGACTTGTTTGGACAATGCCTGTGTCACTTTAGGAGGTGTTAAATGTCTGGGGGGTAAACTGACAGTCAACCGATGTTGAGGATTTGGCGGTGTAAATGCAGCAGGCCATTTAACCAGTAACAACAAGGTTGCGTGTAACAAACAAGAAAACGCTATTGCCCACGCAGTCGGTGACATGTCCAAAGCATTTCTAATGTTGCTGCGGATGTGTAACATAAAATTTTGCTAAGTGGTGCGCAGTAACGCAGATTGTTTGCCATTTGATTGAGGCTTATCAATAGGCAACAACGCTTGTAATGCTTTTACATAACCGCGTAGCGCATTCAGCCCCGTTGGAGTCAGCGCGTAATAAGACTGAGGGCGACCGCTGCCTGTTTCTTTGCGGGTGGTAACGTAATCGGCGGAAATCAATTTTTTCAGATGTGAATCGAGATTGCCATCCGAAATATCCAGCTGTCGCTTGAGGTCGGAAAAAGTCACCTCATCCGCGCCCGCCAAAAAAGCCACCAGCTGGGTGCGCAGGGGTTGATGCAGTAATACATCTAATTCATTCATGTTTGGCTACCTCATTTCAAATTAAATTCCGCACTCAATCTGCCCAGAGTTTTGCCGTCTGGCATTCCTGGTACATGTATCTCGTATTTTCCAGCAATTACTTTGTCGCTACGTTGCCAGGTTTTTCCATCAAAGCTCACCCACTGTTTATAGGCATAAACATCTTGCTTGGTAGCGACGTGTAGCGTTGTGCTATCACCTTGCACCAGCAGCGTTCCGCTCACCGATGCGTTAACCGGCAAAGACATTCCCGCCGGGTAAAGCAGGATAAATTCTTTGCCTTCGAGTGCGTTATCGCCAAATCGAACCACGGGTAGCTGAGCCATATCCTTCGCACGGGGCGGCATCATGCTGCTACAGCCCGCGAGTGAAATAACAAAAAATATGAGTGTGGAAGTGGTGGTGAGTTTCATGATAATTCTCCTTGAGTTGTTAAAAATTATGGTGATGTTTTGTTTTTGAAATCGACCAACAAACTGCTGCGAACCACAGCGCCGAGTTCAGGCGTGAGTTCCGCTTTGATCCACGGTATGCGTACGATCAACGATTCTTTGGGAAGCCATGCGCCACCGGAGAGGCGTGCGTCGCCGGTGAGCGTGCCGTCACGCAGGGCGACATCTATGGGCGTGGCAATTTTTAATGGAAAGGTGGGATTGCCGGTGTGATCGAAAATATCGCCAGCGATTTCAAACTTAACCGGTATCTCTGTCCCTGCGGCAATCGACACAACATGAACCCCAGTCACATCTTTTAACTTACGATATGACGCGAGTGAAATAGCCGGCACATCAGGTAACGTATTGGTGGTGGCATAGCGATGTGCCAGAAACGGCAATGCCAACACGACGACGACCCACAGCGTGGATTGAGATAAACGTTTCCACGCAGGGAGTGCGCGGCCTTGATCCAGCATGATGCCCAACATTGGCAAGCCGACTCCAAAGGTAGAGGCGGCAATCCATTTGGTGGTCTGGTAGGGTAATTGCGTGGCAATGCTGGTCAGACCGATTAACATCATCAACGCGCCCGCCCATTCCAGCATTTCTTCGGAGAATAGTCCGTGTATGTATAATCCTAATCCCAGCAAGATGATCCACACGCCGAAGGTCATGTAGCCCCCGCCAAAGAAGAACATGGCGAACGTGAACAAAATTCCCGCAATGGTGAGTAACCAAAAAACTTTGAGAATTTGCCTATGAATAAACGACCACGCTTCATCACGTGTTTGCTTGGTGCATTTGGTCAAATACCAATCCAATGCCGCTACACTTCCAAAAGTCACTCCCAGAAAAAATAACCAGGCCAACGCGCGTTGCGTGTTATCGGGAAATTGTTCAGGCGTGAGGATATTGTCGCTAATCAGGCTTATCACACCACCCGCCAAGCCCCACAAAATCAGCGTGTGCCGCTCAATACGCAGATTGCGCTGCCCTGCCGACAGCATAGTGTGAATCGCATCCAGATGTTGTGATACTTCGCGCATATTATTACTCTCCTGAGTCATAACTCTGTTTTGCAGAGTATAAAACTCTGCAAAACAGAGTGTCAAGAGAATGCCACATGTAATTCTTGGGAAGCTCTAGCGGTTTTGCATTTCACCCCGCAAATCCGGATGTACTGCCAAGTGGAATTTAACAGGTGACCCCTTAAAAACACCCGCAAAAATATCTGCCAATTTCTAAAAATCCCAGTATGCTAGTCGTGCAGTTGAAGTTGCTTTTGGATGCTCTGCATGCTTGGGTAATGTCAGAGCAATTGACTTGTGTATCTTTCAGGGGGATGACTATGTCGGGCGATCTGGGCTTTGCGTTAGTGTGTGCTGTCGCGGCAATTCTGTACGGGATTTTTTCCATCAAGTGGATTCTGGGCAAGTCTGATGGCAGCGAGCGGATGCGCGGCATTGCCGCTGCCATTCAGGAGGGGGCATCCGCTTACCTCAATCGTCAATACATCACCATCGGCATCGTCGGCTTTATCCTCTTTGTCGTCATTCTGGTCGCGCTGAAATGGCAAACTGCCATTGGCTTTGCCATTGGCGCGATACTCTCAGGCTTGACGGGTTACATCGGTATGAATGTGTCGGTACGCGCCAATGTGCGCACCGCCGAAGCTGCTAGAGAAAGTCTGAATGCTGCGTTGAATGTGTCCTTCCGAGGTGGTGCAATCACAGGTATCTTGGTCGTGGGTTTGGGCCTGCTCGGTGTTGCTGGCTACTACGCCTTTCTCACTTTGATGATGGGCAGCAGTTCGGCAGAGGCAACGCACGCTTTGGTCGGTTTGGCTTTCGGGGGATCCCTGATTTCCATTTTTGCACGGCTGGGGGGTGGCATTTTTACCAAGGGCGCGGACGTGGGTGCGGACCTGGTCGGTAAAGTTGAAGCGGGAATCCCTGAGGATGATCCGCGTAACCCGGCAGTAATTGCGGATAACGTCGGTGATAACGTCGGCGACTGTGCGGGCATGGCTGCCGATCTATTTGAAACATACGCTGTCACCATCATCGCTACCATGCTGCTGGGTGGCTTGTTGATGGCGGATGCAGGCGCGAATGCGGTGATTTATCCCTTGGTACTGGGCGGCTTTTCCATCATCGCCTCCATCATCGGCTGCTTCTTCGTAAAAGCCTATCCGGGCGGGAAAATCATGAACGCGCTGTATCGCGGACTGGCGGTATCCGGCATATTGGCGGCGATTGCTTTCTATCCGATTACCACTACCATGCTTGGTGATGGTGTAATGATAGACGGCACGCACGTTACGGCAATGAACATCTACTTCGCCACACTGATCGGTCTGGCACTCACAGCTGCGATGGTATGGATCACCGAGTACTACACCGCGACTGAGTTCAAACCCGTGCGCCACATCGCCGAAGCTTCCACCACCGGGCATGGAACGAATGTTATTGCAGGCTTGGGTGTTTCGATGAAATCCACTGCCGCTCCCGTTATCGCTGTGTGTATTGCGATTTGGGGTGCATACGATTTGGCGGGATTGTATGGTATTGCCATCGCCGCGACTTCCATGCTGTCCATGGCAGGCATCATCGTCGCACTGGATGCCTATGGGCCCATCACCGATAACGCAGGCGGCATCGCACAAATGGCGGACTTGCCGGAAGATGTACGCACCATAACCGACGCGCTGGACGCGGTGGGTAATACCACCAAGGCAGTCACCAAGGGCTATGCGATTGGCTCTGCTGGGCTAGCCTCATTGGTATTGTTCGCCGATTACACGCATGCGCTGCAAGCCAAAGTGGGTGACGTGACCACTTTTGATTTGTCTAACCACATGGTCATCATCGGATTATTCATCGGTGGAATGGTGCCTTATCTGTTCGCCGCGATGGGTATGGAAGCGGTGGGACGTGCGGCGGGTTCGGTGGTGGTTGAAGTGCGTCGTCAGTTCAAAGAAATCCCCGGCATCATGGAAGGCACTGGCAAACCTCAATATGGCACATGCGTCGATATGCTGACCAAAGCCGCGATCAAGGAAATGATTGTTCCTTCGTTGTTGCCGATAGCGATTCCTGTCATCGTCGGACTCACGCTCGGTGCCCAAGCTCTCGGTGGCGTATTGGTCGGCACGATTATCACGGGAATTTTCGTGGCGATTTCCATGACTACGGGCGGCGGCGCATGGGATAACGCGAAGAAATATATCGAAGAAGGCAACTTTGGCGGCAAAGGATCGGAAGCCCACAAAGCAGCCGTAACTGGCGATACCGTCGGTGATCCTTACAAAGATACGGCAGGTCCGGCGGTCAATCCGCTCATCAAAATCATCAATATCGTTGCGTTGATGATCGTGCCGTTACTCTAAGCGGCAGTTGATTGCGGTACTAAAACAGGGCGGAAATTTCCGCCCTGTTTTTTGGCAAAAGCAATCATCAGAATGAATTTCCGTAAGTCGCCCAGATTCAAATAGGATGGAGCCAGCGAAAAATTCAGCCTGGGTCAAGCCTGGCTTGCGCGCTTTTTCTTAAATCGCACCTCAAATTCGGCAAATTGATCGGCTTCAATTGCCGCACGAATTTCCTCCATCAATTGCTGGTAATAATGTAAGTTATGTATCGTATTCAAGCGTGCGCCGAGTATTTCGTTGACGCGCTGCAAGTGATGCAGGTATCCGCGACTAAAATTTTTGCAGGTATAGCAGGAGCAGTCTTTGTCGAGCGGATTAGTATCAATTTTGTGAATTGCGTTGCGTATCTTGATGTCGCCGTATTGGGTGAATAGCCAACCATTGCGCGCGTTGCGTGTCGGCATTACGCAGTCAAACATGTCGATGCCTTGTGAAACCGCATCCACTATGTCTTCCGGCGTACCGACCCCCATCAGATAACGCGGCTTGTCGGCAGGGAGTCGCGGCGCGATATGCTGCAAAATTCGTCGCATATCCTCTTTCGGTTCACCGACTGATAAGCCACCAATCGCGTAACCATCAAACCCGATATTCACTAAGCCCGATAAAGATTCATCTCGTAAATTTTCATACATCCCACCTTGCACGATGCCAAACAGCGCGTTTGAATTGCCTTGATGCGCGACCTTGGAGCGAGCCGCCCAGCGTAACGACAAGCGCATCGAATCTGCCGCTTCAAGCTCGGTTGCAGGGTAAGGCGTACATTCATCGAAGATCATCACAATGTCGGAATTTAATACTTTTTGAATGCGCATCGACTCTTCCGGCGTGAGAAATAACTTGTCGCCATTCACCGGCGATTGAAACAGCACACCTTCTTCAGAGATTTTTCGCATCTCACCCAAGCTGAAAACCTGAAAGCCCCCAGAATCCGTGAGTATCGGCGCGTCCCATCCCATAAAACGATGCAAGCCCCCATGTGCTTCGATGACCTCCAAACCCGGACGTAACCACAGGTGAAAAGTATTTCCCAGCACAATATGCGCGCCTATTTCATGTAGCTCTAATGGTGACATCGCTTTTACTGTTCCGTACGTGCCAACTGGCATAAACGCGGGGGTTTGCACCGTGCCGTGTGTCAATAAAATTTGTCCACGACGCGATGCGCCAGATGTCTTGCGTAAAATAAATTCCATTTTGTCAGGTTGATTAAATGTGTGTGTGGGGGGCTACTTTGTGGAAGCATAACTGATTGGTTGTCTGAGGCACAATCAGAGAGTTTTTAAACCGAATACGGTCTGCGCAACGTCCACTATCCATCTCTGGAGTGATTAACTAGTATTAAAGTGCCTTCCAATTACCGTGTTACCTCTATCATGCCCAAAGCACACCTAAAATTCACACTCCCCAGAAAGTTCCGTTATCATACCCACAACTCTCAATGGCTGACATAAAACTGTGCAACATCAACCCCTCCTCGCCGCCCTTGATCTGGGTTCTAACAGCTTCCGTTTGCAGATTGCGCGTGTTGAAAATGACCAACTTTATATGTTGGATGGTTTACGTGAGCCAGTGCGTCTTGCTGCCGGATTAGGTGAAGACAAAATTCTTGATAAGGCCGCACAGCAGCGCGCCTTGGTTTGTTTGCAACGCTTTGGCGAACGCCTGAGGGGATTGCCGCAAGAAGCAGTTCGGGCGGTCGGGACAAATTCTTTGCGTGTGGCCAAAAATGCGCCAGAATTTTTGCAACAGGCCGAAGCCGCGCTGGGGTTTCCCATAGATGTGATTGCGGGGCGTGAAGAAGCGCGTTTGATTTATCTGGGTGTCGCGCATGGATTGCCGCCTTCCGGTGCCAATCGTTTGGTGATGGATATTGGCGGTGGGTCGACAGAATTTATCATTGGTAACGGCTTGCATGCGGCCAAGCTGGAAAGCCTGTACATGGGTTGTGTGAGTTATAGCTCGCGATTTTTTCCCGGTGGAGAAATCAGCAAATCAAATCTCAAGCAAGCCGAGCTTGCGGCACTGAATGAACTGCAAACCATTTCCGGTGAGTTTTCAAAATCGCACTGGCATAACGCATTGGGTTCGTCCGGCACGGCCAAAGCAATCTGCGAAGTATTAGAGTTGAATGGCTTCAGTCAGCGCGGCATTACGAGGGACGGACTGGAACGATTACGTGTTCAATTATTGAAGGCGGGAGATGTTACCAGCCTGAATTTGCAAGGGCTACGCGCGGATCGCTTGCCCGTATTGCCCGGTGGGTTTGCCATTATGTACGCGGCGTTTTGTGAATTGGGCATCGAGCAAATGCAGCCCGCTTTGGGAGCATTGCGAGAGGGCGTGTTGTATGACTTGTTGGGGCGTTTCCATCATCACGATATGCGCGATGTGACGGTTGCCCAATTCATGCGTCGTTACCATGTCGATGCACGGCAAGCAGCGCAGGTGAGCCATCTTGCTGAAAAGCTGGCCAAGCAACTGCTGCCCAAACAAACCGGCTTTGATTTTTTGCATTGTTTGAGGCAAGCCGCCCAATTACACGAAATTGGCATCAGTGTGGCGCATAGCGGCTACCACAAACATACGGCTTATATCCTGACCAATGCTGACATGCCGGGCTTCACCAAGCAAGAGCAAAGCAGATTGGGTTTAATTACCTTGGCACATCGCGGCAGGCTGGAAAAAATGCGTGGGTTGCTAAATACGCCGGAGCTACTGGTGCAGGTGATGGCATTACGTCTCGCGGCGTTGATTTATCGAAACCGCAAAGAAATTAAATTGCCTGCCATGCGCGTGCAGTTCAACAGCAGCAAATTTCACTTTTCGTTCCCTGCCAATTGGTTTGTAAAAAATCCCTTAACCGATACTGCCTTGCAGGAAGAGGTCAGGCAATGGAAAACTATCGGGATAGTTTTGCAGATCTCAAAAGGCTTAAGTTAAAAACCTGTAAAGATTTTGTAATAATCACAGCCTAGACTTGGGGTACAAGTGGCGTGGAGCGTCCTTATCCGCGCTAACAACCCAATCCAAGGTGATTTACCTGTGAGCAAAAATTTTAACGTGCAGCACTTTATAAACCGCGAATTAGGTCAGCTGGAGTTTAATCGGCGGGTGCTGGCACAAGCTGAGGATGTTGGTATTCCGCTATTGGAGCGGCTGAAATATCTGTGCATTGTCAGTAACAATCTGGATGAGTTCTTCGAGATTCGTGTGGCAAGCTTGAAAGAGCAGTTCAAGCTGAAGGGTGTACCGCTTGGACCGGATGGTATGGATGCGCGGCAAACATTCAAGCTGGTGCGCGAGCAAGCGCATGAACTCATTACTCACCAATATCAGGTGCTTAACGCATCCATCCTCCCCGCACTGGATGCGGAAGGGGTTCGTTTTTTGCGGCGCACCCAATGGAACGATGCGCAACGCGCCTGGGTACGAGATTTTTTCTTTGATGAAGTGATG
The DNA here is from genome assembly GCA_964608835.1 of uncultured Gallionella sp. GTDB lineage: Bacteria > Pseudomonadota > Gammaproteobacteria > Burkholderiales > Gallionellaceae > Gallionella. The sequence goes on along the minus strand of CAZSPN010000012.1, from coordinate 38,359 downwards.
CCCGTGCTGACCCCGATAGGGTTAGACCCTTCGCACCCTTTCCCACGGGTACTGAACAAAAGTTTGAATTTTGCGGTGGAACTGCAAGGTAAGGATGCGTTTGGCAGAAGCTCCGCCAGGGCGATTGTGCAAGCCCCGCGTGTTTTGCCGCGCACTATCCCGCTGCCGTCTGAAATCAGCGGTTGTGAACATGGCTTCGTATTTCTCTCCTCAATTTTGCACGCCCACGTGGGTGAATTATTTGTCGGCATGACCGTGCTGAGTTGTCACCAATTTCGCGTAACGCGCAACAGCGATCTGTTTGTGGATGACGAGGAGGTGAAAAACCTGCGTACCAGTTTACAGGGTGAGTTGCCGCATCGACACTTCGGCAACGCGGTGCGTTTGGAAATCACCGACAATTGTGCGCCTCAAGTTGCCGATTACTTGCTGAAGCAGTTTGATTTGCACGAAGAAGATTTGTATCGCGTCGATGGTCCGGTCAATTTGGTGCGCCTGATGGATATTCCCGCGCAGGTGAATCGTGACGATCTCAAGTTTCCTGCTTACTCATCGACCATTCCCGCGACCCTGCAAAAAAAAGGCGCGAATATGTTCAAGTTGCTGCGCAAAAACGATGTGTTATTACACCATCCATTTCAATCTTTCCAACCGGTTATCGATTTTATTCAGCAAGCCTCTATTGATCCGCAAGTGGTGGCAATCAAACAGACGGTGTATCGCACAGGCGTGGATTCTGCCTTGATGGAGGCGTTGATAGCAGCGGCAAGAGGCGGCAAGGAAGTCACCGTGATTGTTGAATTGCTGGCGCGTTTTGATGAGGAAGCGAATATCAATTGGGCAACCAAGTTAGAGGATGTGGGTGCACACGTGGTGTACGGTGTGGTGGGTCATAAAACCCATGCCAAGATGATTATGGTAGTGCGGCGTGAAGAAGGAAAACTGCGCCGTTATGTACACCTCGGTACGGGGAACTACCATCCGCGTACCGCTCGGCTCTATACCGACTTTGGCTTATTCACGAGTCAACCGGAAATATGCGCCGATGTGAATGAGGTATTCGGACAATTGACCAGCTTGGGTAAGGCTGGTCAATTACGGCATTTATGGCAATCCCCGTTCTCGCTGCACAGTCAGATTTTGCACGCTATCCACAATGAAACCAAACTAGCTCAATCTGGAAAAAAGGCGCATATCATCGCCAAAATGAACGCGCTATTGGAGCCGGTGATTATCGCCGCATTGTATGAGGCCTCACAAGCTGGCGTGAAAATAGACTTGATCGTGCGCGGCGTGTGCGCGCTACGTCCGGGCGTGGACGGTCTGTCGGAAAACATTCGTGTGAGGTCGGTAATCGGACGTTTTTTGGAGCACACGCGAATTTTCTACTTTCGCAACGACCTGACGCATGATGTTTATCTTTCCAGTGCAGACTGGATGGACAGAAATTTCTTCCGCCGCATCGAGGTATGTTTTCCCTTGCTGGATAAAAAACTTAAAAAGCGCGTGTTGGACGAAGGGTTAAAAATTTATTTACGCGATAATGTGCAGGCTTGGGATATGTCATCCAGTGGACATTACCGTCGCAAGATAACCCGTCGTGCCGAACCGCACTGCGCGCAATCCGCGTTGTTGGAACAATTGGCAAATTAAAAACCATCATCCAGCGGTTAGGGGATGGTGGTTTCAGGCCGCTTATTCTTTATGACGCAGATTTTTTTGGCCGCCCTGTTTTGATCTCGGCCAATTTCCCAATCGCAAGTTTTAGTTGTGCCACGCTGAGTCCACTGAGTGCATGTAACCCGGCGCGCAATAGTTCACTTTTCTTCACATGCATGCCCGCTTTAAGGCAGGCTTGTTTCAGCGCGGCTATTTTTTCGTAGTCGGCTTTGGGCATGGTAAAACTGTCGCGCACGACTTTCACTTTTACCTCGGCTTTAGCGGCTGTTTTCTTCGCCTTCTTGCTTTTTTTATCTGGCTTCGCAGTTGCCACTTTTGCAGCCGCAGGTTTCGCAGCGGGGTGCTTAACCGCAGGCACTTCACGGTTTGCGGTCGCGGCCTTTTTAGCTATCGCCTTAGCCGGGGTGGCAGTTGATTTTGTGACCATGGTAGTCTCCTTTTGGTTGTGTAGAGTAAACAGTATAAATAGTATACTCTTATAGTGAAATAGTAATAATTGATACAGGGGGAAAATAATGGAATTAATTTTGTGGCGACATGCCGAAGCGGAAGATGGTTTTCCCGATATGGATCGCAAGCTAACCAAAAAAGGTCAGCAGCAGGCTCATGCAATGGCAACGTTCCTAAACAAGCACCTTCCGCCCGCCCCCTGTATTCTTGTTAGTCCCGCGAAGCGCACCCAGCAAACGGCACAACCGCTGAACCGCACCTTTTTGACTGAGTCACGTATCTCGCCCGGATGCTCTACTCAAGACATCCTTCAGGCTGCCAACTGGCCGAATGACAACGGTTGTGTGCTGATTGTTGGGCATCAAACCGTACTCGGCGAAGTGGCGGGACTGTTGATGACCGGAAAACCGCAACACTGGAGCGTCAAAAAAGGGGCGGTGTGGTGGTTCAGTAGCAGGGAGCGGGAGGGTGATGCGCAAATAGTTTTACGGCTTAGTATTTCGCCAGATTTTTTATAATCCGGGATTGCGCCAAATCCGACAGTTCGTTTTCAACAAACTTGCAACATCGGATTCATTCAATTGCAACATTGGTTATCTATGCTTGTGCAAGCCCGCATACATAAGATAACGAAAATGGAAATACAAATTAAAAAATTCTCTGCCAACGAACACATTGAATTTTTGCTTCAATCGGGAAAATCGTTTGTTGCCTGTTACGGTGATTTGGGTCACTTCAAACCCTTCAACGACAAATATGGCCATCACAAAGGTGACGATCTTATTCAGTTCACCGCCAATCTGCTCAGTAAAGTTTGCGACCCCGCGCACGATTTTATTGAGCATATTGGTAGTGATGACTTTATTCTGATTCTGCAAAGCCAAGATTGGGAGCAACGCTGTCATCTGGCACTCTCTGTTTTCGCGCAAAGCTCTTCGACACTGTTTGATAAAAAGCATTGTGCTATGGGTGGGTACATGACCGAGGACAGGCAAAGCCGCATCCACCACCACCTGCTACCCACGCTATCCATTGGGGCAGTTATAGTTACTCCAGAATGGTTTGACACGCATAATAAGGTTATTGATGCTGTGACCTCCGCAATGAAAATGGCAAAGAAAAGCCCCGGTAATAGTCTGTTTGTCGAACGCCGCCACCCGAATCCCTATCAAATGTCAGCCAAGCAACTCAAAAAAATGGAGGTCTGTTATGGGTGAACATTCACCGAATTGGGTAATGAGCTGGTTACGAGTTGTTCTGCTTGTTTTGCATATCTTTTATGGCGTGTTGCTGGCGGTTGTTTATCCCTACCTGAGCCAAAGCGGACAACGCGGCATCTTGAAGACTTGGAGCAGGCAGTTGCTCGCTATTTTTGACATCGGCCTCCAGATTGAGGGATCTCAACCATCTTGTCGAGAAGGAGGTTGTTTGATTGTTGCCAACCATGTTTCATGGCTGGATATTTTTGTGCTGAATGCAATTCATCCCTCGTGCTTTATTGCCAAATCTGAAGTGCGTGGTTGGCCCGTCATCGGCTGGCTGTGCCAACGCGTTGGTACGACCTTCATTGAGCGTGGCTTGCGTCAAAACACAACCATGATCAACATGCGTGTCGGCTATATGTTGGGGCGAAATACCAGCGTTGCTCTCTTTCCGGAAGGAACAACCACCGATGGCAAGCAGGTCGGCCACTTTTATTCGGCATTGATTCAGTCCGCCATTAATTCCAGCGCGCGAGTGTATCCAATCGCCTTGCGATATCAGGATGATGCGGGAGAGCTAAGCCTCTCTGCTGCATTCACTGGTGAGACCACACTCATAGAATCCATCTGGAAGATTCTGCGTAACCCGCATCTCAACGCATTAGTGGTACATACTCCAACACTGTTTCCCACTATAGCGAATCGCCGCGAGCTGGCGCGTACCGCGCAAAATGCCATCGCACAGGCGTTGCAATGTTTTGGTACGAACAAGCAATTGGATGCCCCCCAAGAGATTACCCTCTTCTCGCACACACTCGTTTCCTTCCAGTCAAGTTATAGCTTGTTAATTGACCCGATGCTAAACCACCGCCCCAAGTAAAATTTCATACATCTTTCACATTCCCGTCATCGCGTTGCAACACAGCCTGCCTAATCTGTGCGCATGTTCAACCAACCCTTGGAAGATGCGATGCTGGAACTCAATCGACAACCCGAAAGTCACACACCGCGACACTTAACCACCGCAATCGCGCGCAGCGAGGCCGAAGTATTGGAGGCTCAACGATTGCGCTACAAGGTGTTTGCCGAGGAAATGGGTGCAAGATTGCCCAGTGCGAAAGAAGGCATAGACCGTGACTTTTTCGATCCATACTGCGAGCATCTACTGGTGCGCGAGAGTGATCAAAATAAAGTCATCGGCACATATCGCATTCTGCCGCCCGACCAGGCGAAAAAAATCGGCGGCTATTATTCACAGACTGAATTTGATCTCACTCGCTTGATACACCTGCGTGACCGTATGGTGGAAGTGGGTCGTTCATGTGTGCATCGCGATCACCGCGATGGTGCGACCATCACCCAGTTATGGGGCGGACTTGCGCAATATATGCAGCAGCACAACCACGAATACATGATCGGTTGCGCCAGTATCAGCATGGCGGACGGCGGTCATGTCGCTGCAAGTATTTATCGCAAGCTACATCGTATTTATTCCGCACCCACTGAATACACGGTGTTTCCACGCAATCCTTTGCCAATCCACGCGCTGAATCAATTGCTTGAAGCGCCAATTCCACCATTACTCAAAGGCTACTTGCGGTTAGGTGCATACATTTGCGGTGAACCCGCTTGGGATGCGGAATTTAATACTGCGGATTTATTGATCTTGTTGCCGATGTCGCGCTTGAGCAGTCGCTATGCGAAACATTTCCTCAAAATTTAACTTGTCCAATTCCTGAGCAGAGATGAAGAAAATTTATTCTGTTGCTGCAAAACTTGTGCGTTGGATGGTGGTAGGCATCGTGTCATTCATCATTGCAACACCTGCCATTGTTTCTTTGGTCATCCATGCACAAGCTCCGGTTGATCGACTCATCGTGGTGTCCTATCTCCATTAGCCAAACCGAAGTACTGCCTGTCATTGCATCGTCATATTTCTTTCATCAAACTGTAACAATTGATACTTATTATCTAGTCCGTCGCAATCTGGCGGCTTTTATAAATGACTAGGAGAGTTTGATAATGCAAAAGAAACTAATCGTTGTCGCGTTGGCTGCGGCTTTCGCACTGCCAGTAACGGCACACGCCGACAATGGCAATTTCACTTTTTACGGCGTGGCTGATTTGTCTTACGACTTTGTCAACACAGGCGATGGTGTTACCACTGCCAATGGCGCAACTGCTGTATCAGGCACAAGTAAGCGCGTGGTCTCCAGCAACGTGTCAAAATTTGGTTTCAAAGGCTCGGAAGATTTGGGCGAGGGCTTGTCTGCAAACTGGCAAATCGAGCAGCAAATTGATATCGATGCTGCTGCAAAAAGCACTTTTGCCAGCCGTAATACCTTTGTAAATTTGAAAAGCCAAAAATTGGGTACCGTATTGTTTGGTATCCATGACACTCCCTACAAACTCGCTGCACGTAAGCTGGATATGTTTGGTGATAATATCGGCGATAACCGTGCTTTAATTGGTGCACCGAAAGGGAACTCATCCAAACAAGGCTTTGAACTCCGTCCTACTGATATTTTCATGTACACCAGCCCAACCTTTGCGGGTTTCAATGTGGCTGTTGCAACAGTTAATCTGAAAGAAGCCAATACAAAAAATACAGATAAACGCGACAGCATCACCAGCTTGGCTGTGACGTACGATGCCGCGCCTTTCTTCGGCTCTGTTGCACATGAATCTCACAAACTCGAATCCAACGTAACGACAACTCAAGGTCAAGACGAATCAGCCTCTCGCCTGGGATTTGGCTTCAAACCTGAAGGTAAGCCTTTTGAAGTAACGGCGGTTTACGAAAAAACCACTGACAACCTCGGCGCGCTTGGAGCCAACGTGAACGGTCACAGTGCCGCCTATTTGGGTGCCAAATACATGATGGGCAGCAATGCAGTTAAGTTGGGCTATGCCAAGGCTGGTACATTAAGCTCGGTTACAGATAGCGGTGCAAGCCAAGTTACCGTTGGTTACGATCATGGCTTGAGCAAAAACACCAAGCTGTATGCCTTGTACTCCAAGATCACCAATGGCAAGGGCATCAACTACGGCTTCTCGCAAAACTCTGGTGCTGCTAACACAACATCAGGATTCGGCACTTCACCTTCTGTTGTATCACTGGGTGTGAAGCATGCGTTCTGATTTAACACAATTCGTGTAGTGGGCATTTGAATAATGCGCTCAGGGAACACTACACAAAAACAAACGGGCATCTTAGGATGCCCGTTTTTATTACGCCGAACTCATTCAACTAAATTCTTTGACTGCCCAACCCGTACCAACCTTGTGTTTGGTTGGCGACTTTCACCACCAGCAACATCACGGGTACTTCAATCAACACCCCCACTACGGTCGCCAGTGCTGCGCCCGATTGAAAACCAAACAGGCTGATCGCCGTCGCCACGGCAAGTTCGAAGAAATTGCTTGCCCCAATTAACGCTGAAGGTGCTGCCACGCAGTGCACTACCCCTAAGCGGCGATTCAGCCAATAAGCCAAGCTAGAGTTGAACAACACTTGAATCAGGATCGGCACGGCGAGCATGGCAATTACCAGTGGTTGTGCAACAATAGCGTTGCCCTGCAAGGCGAACAGCAACACCAAAGTCAGCAACAGTGCGCCCATCGAAAACGGTGCGATGCGTGCCATCGCTTGATTGAAGGATGCCTCCCCCTTCGCCAACAACTTTCCGCGCAGTAACTGCGCAATGATGACGGGAATCACGATATAAAAAATCACCGAAAAGAATAGCGTCGCCCAAGGCACGGTAATGCTGGCAATGCCCAATAACAAAGCAACCAAAGGCGCGAAGGCAAAAATCATAATCGCGTCGTTGAGTGCCACTTGCGATAAGGTAAATAACGGATCGCCTTTCACCAGATTGCTCCACACAAACACCATGGCGGTACACGGTGCGGCGGCAAGTAATATCAAGCCGGCGATATAGCTATCGAGTTGGTCTTGCGGCAGGTATTCGGCAAATACATGACGGATAAATAACCAACCCAGAAACGCCATTGAAAAAGGCTTGACTACCCAATTGACGAATAGCGTAACGCCAATGCCGCGACTATGCTGCTTGACTTGATGCAATGCGCCGAAATCGATGCGTAACAACATGGGGATAATCATCACCCACACCAGCACGCCGACGGGGATGTTGACTTTGGCAATTTCCATAGCGGCAAGCGCGTGAAATATGCTCGGGAAAAATTGCCCCAACAACACACCAGCAACGATGCACAAAAATACCCAAACGGTGAGATAGCGTTCAAATAAATTCATCGCCTTAGTCCTTGATATGACCAATTTCAGCGAGCTTCTCTTTCAAAGTGAGCGAGTCCAACTTTGTAATCGGTAGGCTCATAAACAGCTGGATGCGCCGTGCCAACTGGTCGGCAGCCTTGTTGAATGCGGCACGACGCGCCTCATCCCCTTCAATATGCGCGGGATCAGGAATGCCCCAGTGTGCGGTCATCGGATGTCCCAACCATACCGGGCACGTTTCTCCCGCCGCGTTATCGCATACGGTGAAGATAAAATCGAACTCAGGTGCGTCTGGTTGTGAGAACTCATCCCAGCTTTTGCTGCGCAATCCTTCGGTGTTATGTCCATGTTTTTGCAACCAGTCCAATGCACCCGGATTCACTTTTCCGGCGGGCTTACTTCCTGCGCTGTACGCTTTGAACTTGCCTTTACTCAAGGTATTAAACAGCACTTCGCCCAAAATGCTGCGGGCTGAATTTCCGGTACATAACACCAACACGTTATATTGCTTTTCGCTCATTTCAATTTCCTTTTTAACTTAATCAACATTTTTTACTTGGCACTTTGCATGCTTCTGCGTTGCCACCACAGCAGTTTTCAGTCAGGTAATCCACCATGCCATTCATCACCGCAAAATTCGCGGTGTAATAGACAAAACGCCCATCCTGCCTGCTTTCAATCAGTTCCGCATGACTCAATGTTTTGAAATGGAAAGACAGGGTTGCCGGAGAAACTTTCAGCTTCTCCGCCACCTGTCCTGCCGCCACACCCGGCTGTCCGCTCACCACCAGTAGCCGAAATATCGCCAAACGTGTGGGTTGCGCCAATGCCGATAAAGCCTTTACTACTTGGGTTGATTTCATCATTTTATATTTCCACTATTAAACAATTATTAAAATATAATTGCACAATTAAAGCATGGTTTTTCGGATACGCAAAACGACTCGTCCGAACGACTAAAATCAATCCCCGTAAATACCTATAAACTGTAATAATCCTGTAACACAATCGCCATACTATGCCCTCCGCAGTATGGAATTATGGGTTCACACGCAACTTACTCACTGGAGATTTATTTAATGAATAGCACACTCAAGCAACTTTTCATCGGTCTGGCAGCCGTGGCTTACGCTGGCACAAGCTTGGCGGTTAACATCACCGGTGCGGGCGCAACCTTCCCTTACCCTGTTTACGCCAAATGGGCGGAAGCGTACAAGGCCGCAACGGGTGCGGAAATGAACTATCAATCCATCGGCTCTGGCGGTGGTATCAAACAAATCAAATCCAAAACAGTGGATTTTGGTGCATCTGATGCGCCAATGAAACCGGAAGAGTTGGCATTGCTCGGACTGACTCAATTCCCAACCGTAATTGGGGGAGTTGTGCCGGTAATCAACGTGGAAGGGATCGCACCCGGCCAAATGAAATTAACCGGGGAGACTCTGGCTGCTATCTATTTGGGCAAGATCACCAAATGGAATGATCCAAGAATCGCCGCAGACAACAATGGTGTAAAACTTCCAGACCAGGCAGTCACAGTAGTTCACCGCTCTGATGGTTCCGGAACTTCCTTCATTTACACCACTTACCTTTCCCAAATCAGCACGGACTGGCTGCGCGGTGTGGGAGCTGGAACTGCCGTACAATGGCCAGTTGGCACTGGCGGCAAGGGTAACGAAGGTGTTGCTTCTTATGTGCAGCGCATTAAAGGTGCAATCGGTTATGTGGAGTACGCTTATGCCTTACAAAATAAGATGACGCATGTGCAACTGAAGAACCGCGATGGTTATTTTGTTAATCCCGAAGCAGACAACTTCAAGGCTGCGGCGGCCAACGCAAAATGGGATGCATCCAAGGGGTTCTATGAAATTTTAACTAACGAACCCGGAAAAGATAGCTGGCCAATTTCTGGCGCGACTTTCATTTTGGTGTACAAAATCCAAGAAAAATCGGAGAACGCACAAGCAGTTTTGAAGTTTTTTGATTGGTCCTACAGCAACGGAAACAAAATGGCTTCTGATTTGGATTATGTGCCGTTACCGGACAATGTCACAAAAATGATTCGTGATGCTTGGAAAGCCCAAGTCAAAGACACCGGCGGCAAAGCAATCTGGAAATAAGCCAACTGTGTCACTGAAATGACACATCATTGAGCTATAATCACGGGGGCGAAAGCCCCCGCAATTATTTTAATCAACCCCCTAAACTATGCCGATATTTTCACTCGAAGCACGCCTGAAACGCCAAGCTGTACTTGATCTGTTGTTTCGTACGCTGACTCGTATCTCGGCCTTTAGCGTATTGGCATTATTGGCGGCCATTATTGTTTCTTTGGTGATGGGCAGCATGCCCGCCATTCATGCGTTTGGTTTTGGCTTTTTAACCAGTCCAGAATGGGATCCCGTCAATGACCAATTTGGTGCACTCATCCCAATCGTCGGTACGCTGATTACCTCCGGTATCGCATTGCTGATCGCCATTCCCGTCAGTTTTGGTATCGCCGTATTTTTGACCGAACTTTCACCGCGCGTGTTGCGCCGCCCGCTGGGTATCGCCATTGAATTGCTGGCGGGCATTCCCAGCATTATTTACGGTATGTGGGGGCTGTTCGTTTTTGTACCCATCTTCGCCGATCATGTTGAACCGTGGCTCACCGATCATCTCGGCTCGATTGCTGTCATCGGCCCATTATTTAGCGGGCCGCCCATGGGTATTGGTATTCTCACGGCCAGCATTATTTTGTCTATTATGGTGATTCCCTTCATCACCTCGGTGATGCGCGATGTGTTCGATGTTGTGCCAACCTTGCTCAAAGAATCGGCTTATGGTTTGGGTGCGACGACTTGGGAGGTGTTGTGGCGCATCGTATTGCCCTACACTAAAGTTGGCGTGGCGGGCGGCATTATGCTGGGGTTGGGTCGCGCACTGGGTGAAACCATGGCAGTGACTTTTGTCATCGGCAATGCGCACGAACTCACCAAGTCGCTACTGATGCCGGGCAACAGTATTTCTTCAGCACTGGCAAATGAATTCACTGAGGCGGTAGGTGACCTCTACACTTCATCGTTGATTGAGCTGGGGTTAATTCTGTTTTTGATTACCTTCGTTGTATTGTCCATCGCACGCTTCATGCTGTACAAACTGGGACAACGCGAAGGGCAAGCCGCTTAAGCACTATGATAAATTTATACACACGCCGCCGTATCATCAATGCCACAGGGCTGGTTGTCTCAGTACTCGCCATGCTGTTCGGATTGTTTTGGCTGTGCTGGATATTGCTGACATTGTTACAAAACGGATTGCCTGCCTTAACTAGCCTGGTGTTCACGCAAATGACTCCCCCACCAGGGAGTGATGGCGGATTGTTAAATGCGATTGTCGGCAGCCTGATGATGACGGCACTCGGCACGTTGATTGGCACGCCCATCGGAATTTTGGCGGGAACGTATCTGGCAGAATTTGGGCAGCGCGGTTGGCTCGCACCAATCACGCGATTCATTAATGACGTGCTGTTATCCGCGCCATCCATCGTGATTGGCTTGTTTGTTTATGAAGTTTACGTGGTGAGAGTAAAGCATTTTTCCGGCTGGGCAGGTGCTTTTGCGCTATCCATCATCGTTATTCCTATTGTAATCCGTACCACGGAAAACATGTTGCGCCTGGTTCCCAGCACCTTGCGCGAAGCCGCCGCCGCATTGGGTGCGCCGCAATGGAAAATCGTAAACTTCGTCACCTTGCGTGCCGCTCGTGCGGGCATCATCACGGGCGTATTGCTTGCTGTGGCACGCATCAGCGGAGAGACTGCACCACTGCTATTCACCGCGCTCAACAACCAATTCTGGAGCAGCAATATGGATCAACCGATGGCAAACCTGCCGGTGGTGATTTTCCAATTTGCCATGAGTCCCTATGGCGATTGGCAACAACTTGCCTGGGCAGGTGCGCTGCTGATTACCTTAAGCGTATTAACTCTTAACATTGTGGCGCGCATATTGTTCCGGCAAAGTGCCACCACTCATTAACAAGGCTATCCAATGACTGCTGAATCTATCGCCAATCCCAAAGTCGTCGTTAAAAACCTAAATTTTTACTACGGTAGTTTTCGCGCGCTGAAAGACATCAATCTGAACATCGAGGAAAAAATGGTGACCGCGTTCATCGGCCCATCCGGCTGCGGAAAATCCACGCTGCTACGCACCTTCAATCGCATGTACCAGCTTTATCCCAAGCAGAAAGCGGTCGGGGAAATTATTCTGGACGGCGCAAACATTTTAGATCCCAAGCAGGATTTGAACATGCTACGTGCCAAGGTAGGCATGGTGTTCCAAAAGCCCACCCCATTCCCCATGTCGATCTACGACAATATCGCGTTCGGTGTAAAACTTTATGAAAACCTCAACCGTCACGACATGGATTTGAGGGTGGAATGGGCGTTAAAAAAAGCCGCGCTGTGGGGGGAAGTTAAAGACAAGTTGAAACAAAGTGGTACGGGGCTGTCGGGTGGTCAGCAACAGCGTCTGTGCATCGCCCGTGCTATCGCAGTTAAACCACAAGTGCTGCTGCTTGACGAACCCACTTCGGCACTTGATCCAATCTCTACTGCACACATCGAAAAACTGATTGACGAACTAAAAGAAGATTTCACTATCGCCATCGTCACGCACAACTTGCAGCAAGCTGCCCGTGTGGCAGATTACACGGCTTACATGTACCTCGGCGACCTAGTTGAATTTGGCGACACGCCAACAGTATTCACCAATCCAAAACGTAAAGAAACCGAAGACTATATTACGGGTCGCTTCGGTTAAGTTAGAGCGAAGCCTCAAAACGCATCCCCAGCCACCAGGATTTATCCTGTGCGGGATCGCTGCTGTGATTGAGCAAATATTGGGCGATCGGCTGCAATACCAACCCCTTCATCGCCTGATAACGATAGGTCAACTCAAAAGATTTCTCATGCGGAACGGAAGAGTTTCCCGGTACCGCGCGATATTTTTCCCCATTACGCTCTTGAGCAAAAGCAACACCTAATTCATCCTGATCTCGCCCGGAAAATAGTCCAGAAAACACCAACCCCGTACTCCAGGCCATATCAAATTGAGAGGTATCCCCATCCGCTGTTCCCACACGCAAAAAGCTTTTTATACTTTCTTCCCCGCTATCGGACTTATAGATCAACACTTTTTCAAGCATGGCATATTGACCGTGACTTACCTGCTTAACCGAAGCGTCCAGCAAGTCATCGAAGCGGGCGGTATATCGCCAAATACCCAGCGACAACCTATTGACATGCGCATTTTCTGCCACGCTCAAAGGAATTCCCGCCTCAACAACATTCAGCGCGCCATCACCTTTATTAAACTGTACATGCGTACCTTGATGATCGTTGGGATCGCCCGGCACACCATCCATTGTTACTGCTTGCACATAGTATCCGGGAGACGGTTCAATTTTTGTGCGAATCGCAAATGAAGCCGTGGGAAAAACAGACGGGCCGTTTTGTCCTGTACCCGCCATCTCGGCACCTATACCAAAGGTTGGATGAATAAACATCCCAGATGACTCGGTAGCATAAAATTCAGAATTTAAATCATATGTACCCACTCGCACTGAAATTGCGCCATCCAGAAAATTTTGTTGTACCCAGGCTTGATAGAGCTTAATGGTGTTGCCACCTTCGGGCGTTTCGATGTTATCCAAGCCGTGCGGCATCCTGTCACCCAAAACGGCAGGTTTACTGCCGTGATTGCTCAAAATATACAACAGCGCGCTACTACCTTTTAATCCAGCAATCTTTTCGCCATCCAAAGATAATTTAATGTCTAGGTTGTCCAAACCAAAATTTTGTTTATTGGAGCCAGACATTTTTCTGAACAAATCAAGCTTGTAAGCCAGCTGCCAGTCGTAGCCTCTTTCGCTCAACGCATCTCGTTTCACGCGCCATTGGGCAATCAAACCGGACTCATTTGAAACAACAGGGGGAGTACTTGCCGTGACAGGTGATGATTCGGCGGCCACACCCAAGCAGCATAATTCGAGAAAAAACAAGGCAAGAATTAGCCGCTTCATCACAGAGCCCCTCAAGAAAATTAACGCACGGATAGGCCCCTCAAGAAAATTAACGCACGGATAGTGTAACGATTTTTTTCATCGGGTGAAACAAGAAAAACATCGGGAAATACCCGCTATTTAGGTCGATTGTCTGCGGTGACGTATGAATTCAAATATCGCGGGCAACAAGGTAAAAACCATGATGCCGACAATAATGAGGGTGAGGTTGTTTTTAACTGCAGGTATATTACCAAACAAGTAACCTGCCAGCGTGAGGCTGCCTATCCAAAACACGCTCCCCAGCGCACTGAATGTTATGAACAGGCGATAGCGCATCAGTCCGATCCCTGCCACAAACGGGGCAAAGGTACGAATTATAGGCAAAAAACGGGCGAACAAAATGGTTTTTCCGCCATGCTTTTCGTAAAACGCGTGAGTTTTGTCGATATGTTCGCGTTTAATTAGCTTGGTGCGTGCCAGCAGCTTCGCACCTGTCAAACGCCCGATCCAGTAGTTGGTGTTGTCACCGATAATTGCGGCGAGTATCAAAATGGGAATCACCATTTCCATCTGTAACGCGCCCATGCCACACAATGCACCCGCCACGAACAACAACGAATCGCCCGGCAGGAAAGGAGTAACCACCAAACCTGTTTCACAAAAAATAATCAGGAATAGGATCCCATAGACCCAAACGCCATACTGTTGCGTCAATGCCAGCAGGTGCGTGTCCAGATGAAGGACGATGTCAAGCAGCGAGGTAAGCAACTCCATTACGGCAACACTTCTTCTGCTTCAGTTTTTTCCGGTTTAATGAAATCTTCACGCGACACGCCGAACATCAGCAACAGCGGACTCGCTACCAATACAGAAGAATAGATACTGAAGATGATGCCAATGGTTAAGGCCATGGCAAAATAATGCAATGTTTCTCCGCCCAGATATAACATCGCACCCACCATCATTTGTGTGCTGCCGTGAGTGATGATGGTGCGGGACATGGTGCGGGTAATAGCGTTATCAATTATTTCAGGGACGGTGGCTTTACGCATCGTGCGGAAGTTTTCGCGAATACGATCAAACACCACGACTGACTCATTCACTGAGTAGCCCAACACCGCGAGTACTGCCGCCAACACTGACAATGAGAATTCCCATTGGAAGAAAGCGAAGAACCCTAAAATAATCACAACATCATGCAAGTTGGCGATAATCGCTGCCAGGCCAAATTTCCACTCAAACCGTATCCACAGGTATCCCACAATCCCTAGCGATACCAGCAGCAATGCAAGCGAACCGTCTTCAATCAAATCACTGCCCACCTGCGGGCCAACGAATTCCACGCGGCGCATTTCTACACCAGTGTCCTGTTTGCGCAAGCCTTCCATCACTTGCTCGCTCAATTTTGCGCCAGCCAGATTTTGCTTGAGCGGAATTTGTATCAACACGTCGTGACTCGAACCAAAATTCTGAACCAGCGCGTCGGGCAAATTAATCTCGACCAGTTGCTCACGCACCTTGGCAAGGTCGGCAGACTGCGCGTAATGCACTTCGATGATCGTACCTCCCGTAAAATCCACACCAAAATTCAGCCCTCTCGCGGCGAGAAAGAACACCGCGAGCAGAAACGTCACGAGCGAAATGGCTGTCGTATAACGTCCGTAGCTCATAAACGGGATGTCTTGCTTGATCTTGAAAAATTCCATAATTCTTCCTTAGCCGATAGTCAAACTTGCTAGGCGAGCTTGGCGACCATAAATAATGTTTACCAATGCACGTGACACCAGTACCGCGCTGAACATAGAGGTTAGAATTCCTAGGCACAACACCACCGCAAATCCTTTGACAGGGCCGGAGCCAAACCCGAACAGCACCACCCCGACAATAAAAGTCGTAACATTTGAGTCGAAAATAGTTGCGAAAGCGCGGTCATAACCCGCATGAATGGCTGCCTGCGGTGTAACACCATTGCGCAACTCCTCGCGGATACGCTCGTTAATCAACACGTTCGCATCAATCGCCATGCCCAGTGTCAGCGCAATACCCGCCATGCCCGGCAAGGTCAATGTAGCCTGCATCAATGAAAGCAATGCCACCAGCAGCAGCAGATTTGCACCCAGTGCCAGCACCGAGATTGTGCCGAACATCAGGTAATAGGCGATCATAAATATCGACACCATAATGAATCCGATTTTCGTGGAATCAAAACCGCGCTTGATGTTGTCCGCACCCAAACTAGGCCCGACGGTACGCTCCTCAATGATTTCCATGGGTGCAGCCAGCGCGCCAGCGCGCAGCAATAGTGAGGTGTTTTGTGCTTCCTCAGTGGTCATTGAACCGCTAATTTGCACGCGCCCGCCGCCAATTTCTTCGCGGATGACTGGTGCGGTCACGACCTCACCCTTACCTTTTTCAAAAAGAATAATCGCCATGCGCTTGCCCACGTTTTCGCGTGTCGCATCTTTGAATTTCCTCGCGCCTACGCCATCCAGACTCAGGTTTACCGTTGCTTCATTGGTACGGTTATCAAAGCCCGGTTGCGCGTCGTTAATCCGCTCTCCAGTCAACACCACCGTTTTATAAACCAGTACCAAATTACCTTCGCGATCTTTGAACATTTC
The DNA here is from genome assembly GCA_964608835.1 of uncultured Gallionella sp. Lineage (GTDB taxonomy): Bacteria > Pseudomonadota > Gammaproteobacteria > Burkholderiales > Gallionellaceae > Gallionella. The sequence goes on along the minus strand of CAZSPN010000012.1, from coordinate 22,091 downwards.
CGTACCTAACGGTGCGGGAGAGGTAGCACTGGGCTGGTGGGTGTCATCCACCATGCGTACTTCCAGCGTCGCGGTGCGCCCCAAAATATCCTTGGCACGTGCTGTGTCCTGCACACCCGGAAGCTGCACCACCACACGATCCGCGCCCTGTTGCTGAATCACGGGTTCTGCCACGCCCAGCTCGTTCACGCGATTACGCAGGGTCATCAGATTCTGCTGTACGGCCGCATCCTGAATGCGTTTTTCCGCTTCGGGTTTAAGTGTGACGCTCAGTGTGTATTCGCCGTCCGCATCGGAGGTGCGCTGCACATAGTCGGCAAAACGCTGGTTCATTTCTGATTCGGCTTTGCCGCGCTCGCTGGCTTCACGGAATTTCACCGACAGAACATTGCCTTCACGGCTCACCCCCGCATAAGCGATGTTTTGCTCGCGCAACGCGGTGCGAATATCGCCAGCCGTTGCATCCAACGATTTGTTAAGCGCGGTTGCCATATCCACTTGCAGCATGAAGTGCACACCTCCGCGCAAATCCAAACCCAGATACATCGGCAGCGCGTTAAGGCCGGTTAGCCAGCCCGGCGAACGGGACAAAAGATTCAGTGCCGCCACATAGTCATCGCCCAATTGGGCGTGTAACAGATCCTTCGCTTTGAGTTGCGTATCCGTATCGGCGAGACGAGCCTTGACACCATTATTGTCCAGTGTAATGACTTCAGGGTTGATGTTGCCCGCTTTAAGAATCCCGCTCACGCGATCCAGCAATGCCGAATCTGCCCTTAAGCCAGTGCGTAAAGGCGACACTTGTACTGCGGGCGACTCGCCATAAAAATTAGGCAAGGTGTAAATCAACCCCGCCAACAACGTCAGAAAAATCAGCGCGTATTTCCACAACGGATAACGATTCATAACAACCTCAACAACGCAACGTTACAAAAATTACTTGATGGCTTTAATTGTCCCGGCGGGCAGTACGCTTTGAATCGCGGATTTTTGCACCGTGACTACAAAATTTTCGGCAAGCTCAACACTCACATATTGATCATATACTTGCGCGACACGACCAACCTCACCGCCCATCGTTACCACTTCATCACCTTTGCGCAAAGCTTCCATCATGGCTTTGTGTTCTTTGGCACGCTTGGATTGTGGGCGCAACACCAGAAAATAAAACACCGCAATCAAGGCCACCAACGGCAAAAAATCCATGATGCCACCGCCAGCTGGTGTGACCGCCGCTTCCGCGTAAGCATTACTGATAAACATGTTCAATCTCCAAGGGGGTTAACACAAAAGGCGCGCATTCTAACATGGTCAAGGTTTGCTTATCCAAGGCAAACCCATCGAACAGAAAAAATTGAGTGGCCTCTGTAAATAAACGATGCAATCTCCGGTTCTGAAGGAACAGATTAGCCTGAAACAGATTAGCCATCTGACTAGATCGAAAAAATACACTGAGAATGTTATTGTTACGCTGGGAGCTAGTTAAGGTCCGATCAAGGACTCGCTGCTAATAAACAACCAGTTGAATTTAGGACGTTAATGGAAGGTGAAAAGAAGAACAAAGGGAAGCTCAAATGGCTTTGCGATTATTTCGCAGGTAAATTTCCAACTCGGCTACACGTTTAATTCTTCTTTCCCATCACGTAAATCATGTATTCAAAAAACACTTCGCACCAGTCTTGATCATTTTCCTTCAGCGAGTGGAGAAGCTTCTTAACTTCCGTAACGGGCCAGTTATGATTGAACGAGACGAGCATTTCTTCTGGATAGAGCTGGCGCATGACATCCAGCCGGTCAGCCATTTTTCTAATGGCATCCAGCATCACGGCTATGTCTTTGTCGGTGGACATCTCGGCGGTTAGATCACCATATACATTGGGATTTTTTTTGGTGTATTCGACGAATTGCATCAGGATATAAAAAAACTCACCCTTGTTGTCTTTACCCACCGGGTCACCCATCATAAAAGGCATGACCGATAATTCCAGCCAGTAGTAACCCAATTTGGGATTGCGGTATTTCGATATGCCGACGTACCCGTTGCGTACCTTGGCACGCTCAATCGCGTCATCCAGCAACAGCTTGTCTGATGGGCGTTTGGTGGCTTGTTGATTGGCTAGAGCGGCAGGCTTCACCAAAAAAAAATTGGGCGATTCTTCGTAAATTCTCCCCGTGTGGTTTTGCGTGCCAAAGTAGGTGTTGAATAGCTGCAACACCAGCTTGCCATTTTTTTCCACATCGTAATATTCACGGTTCTCAGTTACAACCGTTGCGGCTTGTGCCATAAACCTGTCTCCTGATTTGGCGGCAATCATACCTTGGTATGCTAGTATTGCGCCGTTAATGCGCGTAATTTTATTATGAAATAATCCTGAGTAACAAGGAATTTGGGGATATGACATGAAACACAGTTTGCTGCTTATTTTGCTGTTATCCAGTGCCAACGCTTACCCTGCTTTATACAAATGGGTGGATAGTAATAATCAGACGCATTATTCGGAAGAGCCTCCTGTTAACAGGAAGGCGCAGCTATTGTCATCAAAAAGTGCCGTGAGCGACACCGCTGCGGCGAGTGCGCCTGCCGCACGAAAAACCCTCATGGAGCGAGCTGCCGAGTTAAACAAAGCGAAATTAGCCAAACAAGAAGTGGCTGCCGAGGCCGCAAAAAAGCAGGCTTATAACGACGCGCTCAAAGCCAATTGCGATGCCGCCCAAAAAAACCTGGCTGCATTGAGGGATGGCATACGCTTGGTTGAAATGGATGCCAATGGAGAACGCTCGTTTATGAGTGATGAACAACGCGGGCAAAGAATGGCCAAGGCACAACAGGACATCCAAGGAAATTGCAAGTAATCGGAAGTAGCAATTCATTAATCTGGAAGTAGAGTTTTGTCAAAGGGTTGGGTTACCTTTTGATGGAGTTCGAATCTTTTTCAACCAAAGTGCCTAAGTGCAAACGATGCACCTTTGGTTTCTCCGTCTGGTGTTGATTCAGTTTGGCCGCGACACAATCTGGAGCCGTTTAAGAAGCGTCTTTTGGCACTGGAGAGCCATATCGCCAAACAGGGGACATGCTGACTGGGGCGCAAGCGTAAATCACGGAGCGGAGGCAGGAAGACGATGCTACTTATGGCGAAATCACCCCGATCAAATCGGGTAGCTGTCGGAAGGTATCCCGACTACTACACATGATTCACGGGAAAAAGTGATGCTTTGGTATTATGCGCGCCTTCCTAAACTTGTCGTTCTGAATGTTAAGCAAACTCAATTCCGTACAACGTGAAGCAGCAACCTATATCGACGGCCCACTGCTGGTATTGGCAGGGGCAGGTAGCGGCAAGACTCGCGTCATCACGCACAAAATCGCCTATTTACTGGAGGAGCGCGGTTATTTGGCGCGCAACATTGCGGCAATCACCTTTACCAATAAAGCTGCCAATGAAATGCGCGAGCGTGTTGGTACTTTGCTACAAGGTAAAAACACTAAAGGGCTGATGGTCAGTACCTTTCATTCCCTGGGTATGAACATTTTGCGTGCGGAAGCAAACTTGCTCGGTTACAAAAAACAGTTTTCCATTTTTGATTCCAGCGATACCTGGAAGATTTTTATCGAGCTGACGAACTCTGGTGACAAGCAGGAGATACGCGAGCTACAGACACAAATATCAAATTGGAAATCGTCCTTCATCACGCCTGATTTGGCGATGGAAAACTCTGATAATGACGAAGCCAAAGTTCATGCTCGCATCTACGCACGCTACCAAGAAACCTTAAGGGCTTATCAGGCGGTTGATTTCGATGACTTGATCCATTTACCAGTGGTGTTATTCAAGCAGCATTCCGAAGCCTTGTTACGCTGGCAATTGAAGATTCATTATCTGCTTATTGACGAGTATCAGGACACCAATGATTGCCAGTATCAACTGACCAAATTATTGGCCGGAGAACGTGCCGCGTTCACTGCGGTGGGCGACGATGACCAGGCCATTTACGCGTGGCGCGGGGCAAGTATTGAAAATTTGCACAACCTGCGCAACGACCACAGCAATTTGCGCGTCATCAAGTTGGAGCAGAATTATCGTTCCTCGCAGCGCATTCTTAAAGTGGCGAATCACCTCATCAACCACAATACCAAAGTGTTCGAGAAAAAGCTGTGGAGCGACCACGGTGTCGGTGACACCATCCGTGTTTACGCCGCGCGCGACGATGAACACGAGGCGGAGAGCGTGGTGATGAAACTGATGGCGCATAAATTTGAGCATCGCACCCGATTTTCTGATTACGCGATCTTGTACCGTAGCAACCATTTGTCGCGCACTTTTGAAGAACAGTTGCGCGCACAGCATGTGCCTTACACGGTGAGCGGTGGTACCTCGTTTTTTGATCGCGCCGAAATCAAAGACATTGTTTCCTACTTGCGCTTGATTGTGAATCCTGACGACGACCCCGCTTTTATCAGGGCGATTACCACACCCAAACGCGGCATTGGCAATGCCACGCTGGAGAAGCTCGGCAGCCAAGCCGGGGCGCGGCATATCAGCCTGTTTGAAGCCGCTTTTGAGCCAGCCATCCAAGAGCAATTATCGGCGCATCAACATGAAGACCTGATGACTTTCTGCAATTTCATCAACCGCATACAGGAACGTGCCGACAAAGACCCCTGTGCGGAATTACTCGACGAAATTTTGCGTGCCATCAATTACGAAACCTGGTTGTATGACACGCAAGAATCACGTCAGGCAGAAGCCAAATGGAAAAACGTGGAAGATTTTATCGGCTGGCTCAAGCGCAAAGCAGAGGCCGATGAAAAGTCATTGATGGAAATGGTACAGACCATCGCGCTCATCAATATGCTGGAAGGCAAAGATAAGGAGCAGGATGCGGTATCGTTATCCACCTTGCATGCCGCCAAAGGGTTGGAGTTTCCGCATGTGTTTATTATCGGTGCGGAAGAAGACATCCTGCCGTTCCGCGACAGTGACGAAAAGCAAATCGAAGAAGAACGTCGCCTCATGTATGTGGGCATCACCCGTGCGGAACGCAGCCTGCAAATCAGTTACTGCAATCGCCGCAAGCGCGGCAAAGACTGGTTTCCCTGCGAGCCGAGCCGCTTCTTGGAAGAAATGCCCGATGCAGAATTATCTTATGCGGGTGGACACGCAGAGGCGGTGCAAGTTGTCACCAAGGATGAAGGTATGGATAAACTGGCGAGATTGAAGGCGATGCTGAATAAGGAAACGGTTGGGTAATTTTACTCGTTGGGTACATCTCCGCTTCCAGCGGTACTGACAAGAATAACGGAAATATTGATGAAGCGACTTCATTCCATAATGGATACAAACTGGGCTGTACCTGCCTGTTTTTTGTGTTTGTTGTTTGCCTACCATCTTATCTTCGGTCAGTTTTTTCCAACTATAAACGGGACGCTGGGGCACGATTACGCGATCGTTATGCCACAGCTTTTAGACGGCTTTTTTTGGTTCACCAGTAATGGGATTTTTGAGCCGTTCTGGCACACGCCATCTTTTTGCGGCGGCCAGCCTGTTTTGGGTGATTACGCTTCCTTTTTCTATTCCACGACACAATTTTTAACCTTCTATACCGATCCACTCACCAGCATTTACGCAACCGTTCTATTATTTTCCTCGTTGGGATTCTGGGGTTGTTATTTACTGTTACGGCACTGTTTTGGTGTCAGCACCTCGGCAGCCACACTCGGTGGGGCACTGTTCATGTTCAATGGTTTTTTTGCTCACCGCATGATGGTTGGACATCTGATTTATCACGGTATGATGCTCATCCCACTCATTGCCTGGTTGCTACTGAGATCCTCATCGACCGACAGCGCGAACTCAAATTTGCTTAAAGGCATCTCTGCCGGCTGCCTCTTCACCTACGGTATATATTCTGGGCTTATCAGCCTGATTCTGCCTTGTTCAATTGCTATCCTGGTAATAATTTTTTTGCATAAATTCATCGGTCACCCAACCCCGCACCTTTTGCAGCGATCACTCATTTTTATGGTGCTGGTGGTAGGACTATCAGCTACGAAAATCGTGGCAACCCAGTCTTTTTTGCACAATTTTCCAAGGAGTGATTACGCCTTGCCCGGTATAGCCGGCATGGCAAATTTGCTAGGTGTCTTATTTAACGCGCTATTTATCTCGCCTGCGGACATTGCGGTTAAAGCAGAGCCTTTGGTGGCAAATATGCAATGGTATCTTGACCGCCACGAATGGGAGTTTGGTATCACCCTTATTCCCTTGCTCATTATTTTAATGGGTGTGGTTGCGATGTTGATGCGGACACGAGTCGTGCCCCCACGTGTCCATACATCAAAATGGATATGGCTTGCCCCCCTGATATTGATCTTGGCATTGCCACTTGCTTTGAATATCTACACTCCTAACTGGAATGCATTTCTCAAACAAGTGCCGGTTATCAAATCAAACAGTAATTTGTTTCGCTGGTTTTTAATTTACATCCCGTTCATCATTGTCGTATCCGCATTGTTTTTTGATGAAATTTCAACCGCAAAAAACATGAGGATCGGCATGCTCGTTTTTGCACTGGCGGGGTTGATTTTGCTCAATGCCAACAAGGATCACTTGTTTTACCGGAATCAATTTTACAAACCCGACACTATCCTCAAGGCCTGGCGATCTACAAATTCCAATTCGGCACACGCGCAAATTCGAACTATCGGTGGGTATGTGGATAATTACAACAATCCGCAACGATCGGCCAATGGCAATGATTTGATAGCAAGAGGTGAGTCACAGCTTGCCTGCTACAACCCGGTATTTGGTTATCAACTCGAAAAGTTCCCCGTTAAGTCGCTGCATCCCGGATCAGTATCAGAAGTGTCTGGCGGACGCTTTAATCTCAAAAATCCCGCGTGTTACCTTTACCCGCAAGAAAACAATTGCACTCCCGGAGACCACTTTACGGTTTCTCAACGTGCGGCAGCCCAGAATTTTGCCCAATACAAACCTTACGAATTCAAATTATCAACCTCTCAGAAAATTGCAAATTGGCTAACTTGCGCCACGTTGATACTACTCGTGCTGCTATTCTTCTTTGTGGCATCAAGAAGAATTATGCGTATCGTTAAGCCTCAATAGCACACCTTGCCGCACTCAAGGCTTTACTAGACAACCAGACAACAATGCACGCATGAAAACTCCCACAGAAATCAATTGGCTACTTTACTGCCGCCCCGGCTTTGAACAGGACTGCGCGCAAGAAGCGTTGCACCAGGCACGGCAGCAACGACCCGTAACGGTTATCGAACAGCCAGCCATTCAGTCGGATAGCGGCTTAGTGCAAATAGCACTCAACGAGCAAACGTTACATTATCGTGATCTGATATTTTCACGCCAGCTGATACGCTTGCATCACCATATCGAAGTATTGCCCGAACGTGACCGCCTCACGCCCATCCTCGCTGCCGTCGCCAACATGTCGGGTAACTTTGGCACGCTTTGGCTGGAAGCACCCGATACCAATGATGGCAAATTGTTAGCGACGTTTACGAGGCGATTCCAGCCTCTGCTGGAAACGGCATTGCGCGAACAAAATCGTTTGGTGGATGACAACAAACTTCCGCGTCTGCATATTTTCTTCCCCGATAAATCTTCTGCACTTATTGGCACCAGTGACCCGCACAACAGTTCGCCTGCTCTCATGGGTATCGTCCGCCAATCCATGCCTGCCGAAGCACCGAGCCGCTCTACCATGAAGCTGGCAGAGGCCATTGAAGTATTCATGGATCGTAGCGAACAAACCCGTTTGCTGCGTGCCGGGATGCAGGCTGTCGATTTGGGCGCAGCACCAGGCGGGTGGACGTGGCAACTGGTCAAACGCGGCATCCGCGTCACTGCGGTGGACAATGGCCCGATGAAAGGCGCGCTGGCCAATCATCCGTTGGTGCAGCATCTCAAACAAGACGGCTTCAAGTTTGTGCCGCGCAAAGCAGTCGATTGGCTAGTCTGCGACATGGTGGAAAAACCTTCCAAAGTCGCCGTGTTGATAGGCGATTGGTTCGTGTCAGGCTGGTGCAAACACGCCATATTTAATTTGAAACTACCGATGAAGCAACGCCTCACGGCAATCGACAGCGCGTTAGGCGGCATCCGTAAACGTCTGGATGATGAAGGTATCAGTTACAAATTGATTGCGAAACAGCTTTACCATGACCGCGATGAGATCACAGTGTTTTTGACGAAGACTAAAGGCTGATTAGGGTTGTTGTAGGGTGCGCTGTATGCATGAATGAGAATGTGCCGGACAAGCTCTTCCATACCCCAGAAACAACCTCCGGCGAGATAAGCGATTTGGGTGGTCATGGTGGGCTCCTTTCAGAGTGAGAGATCAGAGGAGTAGGGCTTGAGAATTAACGTTTGAGATGAGAGGCGGTGTCCGGCTTGCCGGGTGACATCCTCTCGATTGGATAGGTTAGGCAACATTTGCGTGTTTCATGGTGGTTAAAGTATCTGGATCAAGGACTAAATACTGCGACCTTTCATAGTCAAGCAATGGGCGACCAAGTAGGCTGATAGACTTTGCTGATGCTGAAGGCCAAAACACTGCATGTGGCAATACATTCATATGCCTATAAACCTTAATAATTTGAGGTGCGCCTCCAATCTCGTCATGTTCTCCGCTACGAAGCATGTCACGTAGTACCTCGAATGGCTCCATATCAAAACCGCCATCTATCAGCTTTCCTCGTTCACGTAGAAGTGCCACTAGTCGTGATTTGAATGTATCAAATAGGTCTCCGATGAAGAACATGAACTTGTTTTCGTTTGCTCCTGACCAGTGGCGAAGTGGTCGATGCGTGAATCGTTGGATATTGTGATCGTAATGCAGTACCCAAGCCACAAATCGTGAGGTTCTCCAACACCATCCCGCGAGTAGGAACTGCACATCAGGAGTATCCTCACCTTTAGGTAAGTCCTTAATCAACTCAACCATACTGTTTAAGACGCGCGCCAAGTGACCTTTTTATTCGGCGAGATCGAGGGCTCGGCTCATGATCTTCGGATGTTGTGATACAGCCGAAAGCGTCTGAATAAGAATCGGATATGCATAAAGCGTATGCCCAGCAAACGCTAAAACGCAGTCTTGGCGTGGGAGAGGAATCAATTTTGGGCCGCAGTCCCAACGACCATAGCCGCTAAGACGACTGTCGGTACAGACTACAAGCTCCTGTACTTTATCCAGCTTTCTGAGCCAACCAACAGCGATAGTCATTTGTAGCCTAACGTGAAATGGATGGCAAAAACGCTGTATATGCTGGAGTAATCTGCCGTATAAGCTGTTTCATGGCTCGCATCCTGTTGATTGTTTGAACTGAATAGAACTTAACACAGCTTTAGTAAATCTCACAAGGCAGCGGTTTGTATCGTGGCTCTCTTGTGGCTTCGGCCAATTACTACGTTCGATTAACGTGTGCTCCGCCCATATTAGCCTGCGCCGCGAGCGCGCATGTTTGACTATCATCGTTCCTTTTTCATGGCCTGGGCTGCTTCTCGCTTGGAGTCTCTTTCCTTCTCGGCGGCTCTCTTATCATGCTGCTTTTTACCTTTGGCGAGGCCGATTTCGAGTTTGATGCGTCCGTTCTTGTAGTGCATGTCGAGCGGCATCAGGGTGTAGCCCGCTCGTTGTACTTTGCCGATGAGTCTGTCGATTTCGAGTTTGTGCAACAGCAGTTTGCGTGTGCGTACCGGGTCGGGATGAATATGCGTGGAGGCGTTTTGCAGCGGGCTGATGTGTGAACCGAACAGGTAGAGCGCACCGTCTTTGGTAGTGACGTAGGCTTCTTTCAATTGCGCGCGACCCGCGCGTATCGCTTTGACTTCCCAGCCTTCCAGCATGAGTCCGGCTTCGTATTTGTCTTCGATGAAGTATTCGTGAAACGCTTTTTTATTCTGAATAATACTCATGTCAGGTGAGTTTTGCGGTGTATTCGGCTATTCTACCAGCCTTTGTATTTAAGGCTTTGGATAGCAATGTCTATCGTGGAAAAAACGGTGTTAGTCGCGTACAGCGCGGAGCAGATGTTCAGGCTGGTTGATAGCGTGGAAGATTACCCGAAGTTCTTGCCCTGGTGCGGTGGCGCAAGCGTGAAGGATGTTGAGGGTTCGACTGTTCATGCGACGGTACATATCAACTACCATCACATCAAACAACACTTTACTACCGAAAATGTACGCACGCCGCCTCATCAAATCGACATTACGCTGCAAGATGGCCCCTTCCAACATTTGGATGGGTGTTGGCGTTTTATCCCGTTGAGTCCAACTGCCTGTAAAATAGAATTCCGCTTGCACTATGAGTTTTCCAGCAAGTTGCTGGAAAAGCTGGTCGGCCCCGTGTTTCACTACATTGCCAACAGTTTTGTGGATGCGTTTATCCACCGCGCAGAAAAGGTTTATACCAATATATGAACAAAACTATGACCGTTGAAGTGGTCTATGCCCTGCAACAGCAGCAGACTTTGCTGAAGTGTACGGTGCCTGTCGGAACGACCGTGGCTCAGGCGATTCAGGCAAGCGGTATCTTGGCAAAATACCCCGAGATTGATTTGGCAACGAACAAACTCGGTGTGTTTGGCAAGTTGACTAAAGCGGATGCGGTGTTGCGCGAAAAAGACCGTGTCGAGATTTACCGTCCGCTGATTGCCGATCCGAAGGAGGTGCGCCGTCAGCGCGCCGCAGAGGGGAAGGTAATGAAAAAAGGCGGCGGAATGGCTGTCGAGGCCTGATGTTAGATTACGACCTGCACTGCCATTCTGTTTATTCCGATGGCACGTTAACTCCCGCTGAACTGGTGCATCGCGCCGCCGAGCGTGGCGTGAAGGTGATGGCATTGACCGATCACGATGATGTGGCGGGTTTGGACGAGGCACGTGCGGCTGCGGCGCAACACGGCATCATTTTCATCAATGGGGTGGAAGTGTCCGTGTCATGGCGCAGCCATACGCTGCATATTGTGGGGCTTGCCATCAACCCGAATTACCCCGCGTTGGCTGAAGGTTTACGCGGTGTGCGCAGCGGACGAGGGGAACGCGCAAAAAAAATGTCTGATGCGCTGGCCAAAGCGGGTATCGGTGGTGTGCTTGCCGGTGCGTACCAATACGCCAACAATCCCAACATGATAGGCCGCACCCACTTGGCGCGTTATCTGGTGGAGTCCGGTCATTGCAAGGATGTGAAAAGCGTATTCAACCGCTATCTGGTTAAAGGAAAACCGGGCTATGTGCCGCATCAATGGGCGAGCCTGGACGAAGCGATCAACTGGATACGCGGTAGCGGTGGGGTAGCAGTGCTGGCGCATCCGGGGCGATATATGTCAGGGCGTAACGGTATGGGAAAAAAAACCATGCATGAATTGTTGTCTGAATTTGTCGATTTGGGTGGGCAGGCAATAGAAGTGGTGACAGGCAGTCACACGCCTGAGCAATATGCCGAATTTTCGCGTTATGCGGAGGAGTTTGACTTGTTGGCTTCGTGCGGTTCGGATTTTCACGGGCCGGGGGAGAGCTATCGGGATATGGGCAGGCTGCCGGACTTTCCGCTGGACTGCAAACCCGTGTGGCAGGTTTGGGAAAATCAGGTCAAGATAAAAGGTGGTCATTAAGCATGTCGCAATTTTTCAAAATTTTCCCCGATAACATCAATCTGCGCCTGATTAAACAAGCGACGGAAATGATGCGTGATGGCGGTATTGTGGTGTATCCAACCGATTCTGGTTACGCATTGGGCTGCCATCTGGATGACAAGAATGCCGTGACGCGCATCCGTCAGATTCGCCAATTGGACGAGCAACACTTCCTGACTTTGATGTGTCGTGATCTGTCCGAAATTGCACGCTTTGCCAAGGTCAATAACGCGCAATTTCGTTTGCTGAAAAGCAATACCCCGGGCAGCTACACCTTTATCTTTGAGGCGACCAAAGAGGTGCCGAAACGATTGCAGCATCCCAAGCGTAGCACCATCGGCATACGTGTTCCCGATCATCCTGTGGCATTGGCGTTATTGGAAGAATTGGGCGAACCGATGTTGAGTTCGACCCTGATTTTGCCTGATGTGGAGTGGCAGTTGAATGACGCAGAATTGATTCGCGAGTTGCTGGAAAAACACGTTGAACTGGTGATAGATGGTGGTGCGGTCAGCGTGGACTTTACGACTGTGATTGATTTAACGAATGACACCCCCGTGTTGTTGCGGCAGGGCAAAGGCGATATTTCGCCGTTTGGAATTTGAAGGAATACATGCAAATCGATCAACTAATACAAACCGTTTCACTCGCCGCGATCCCCGTCCTGTTTGCCATCACCCTGCACGAAGCCGCACATGGTTATGTGGCGCGCCACTTTGGCGATATGACGGCGTATTCGCAAGGACGCATCAGCCTGAATCCGATGCGCCATATTGACCCTGTCGGCACGATCTTATTACCGTTGATGACGCTATGGTTGGGTGGAATTTTGTTCGGTTGGGCGAAACCCGTGCCGGTTAATTTTAGCGCGTTGCGCAATCCCAAAAAAGATATGTTGTGGGTGGCGATTGCAGGACCTGCGTCAAATTTGGTGATGGCATTTGGTTGGGCTTTGCTTTACAAATTCGCTTGGTCGTCACCGGACAGCTATTTTGCCGAGCCTTTGATGGGCATGGCGATGTGGGGAATCAAAATCAACGCAGTGTTAATGGTGTTGAACCTGTTACCGTTGCCCCCGCTGGATGGCGGGCGCGTGGCAGTGAGCTTGTTGCCGCATCGTCAAGCTTACGAGTTGAGTAAAATAGAACCCTACGGCATGTTCATCCTGATTTTTCTGGCGATTACGCCTGTGCTGAGTTGGATATTGTCGCCACCGCTAAATTTGTTTTTTCAATTGCTGTCGTTTTTATTTGGGATTTAAGGGAATTATGAACACTGCTAGGAATACAGAATTTCGGGATGCAGCGCAAGGCGTGCGGCACGCAGCGACCGAGGCATATCAGGTAGATAGACGAGTGGAGCGAGTACCGCACAACACAGCGATGCGCCCGAAAAATGTATTGATAGGAGTGTTTCATGTTTGCTGATCGCGTGTTATCGGGAATGCGCCCCACCGGAAGCCTGCACTTGGGTCATTATCACGGGGTGTTGAAAAACTGGGTGCAGATGCAGCATGAATTCGAGTGCCTGTTTTTTGTTGCCGATTGGCACGCGTTGACCACGCACTACGACACGCCACAAGTTATCGAACAAAGTGTCTGGGACATGGTGATCGACTGGCTGGCGGCCGGTGTTGATCCCGCGCACGCCACGTTGTTTATTCAATCCAGAGTGCCTGAACATGCCGAGTTGCACTTGCTGTTGTCCATGATTACGCCGCTGGGCTGGCTGGAACGTGTGCCAACCTATAAAGACCAGCAGGAAAAACTCAGTGAAAAAGATTTGAGTACCTACGGTTTCTTGGGTTACCCCTTACTGCAAAGCGCGGATATTCTGATCTATCGCGCCACGCAAGTACCAGTGGGTGAAGATCAGGTGCCACATATCGAATTCACCCGAGAGATTGCGCGCCGTTTCAACCACATTTACGGACGCGAGGCCGGCTTTAAAGCAAAGGCTGCCGCAGCCGTAAAAAAACTCGGCAGCAGAAAAGCCAAGCTGTATAGCGAACTGCGTGACCGTTACCAAGAGCAGGGTGATGATGAAGCTTTGGAATCCGCCAAAGCACTATTGGACGAGCAACAAAGCTTGAGTCACGGTGACCGTGAACGGCTGTTCGGCTACCTTGAGGGCGGCGGCAAAATGATACTCTCCGAGCCGCAGGCCATGCTCACAGCAGCTTCCAAGATGCCCGGCCTGGATGGACAAAAAATGTCCAAGTCATACAACAACACCATCACGCTACGTGAAGACGAAGCCAGCGTAACGAAAAAAATCCGCACTATGCCCACCGACCCCGCGCGGATTCGCCGCACGGATGTGGGCGATCCGGACAAATGCCCCGTGTGGCAATTGCACCAAGTGTATTCCAATGAACAGACCAAACAATGGGCAATGCAAGGTTGCAAGAGCGCGGGGATCGGTTGCATCGAATGCAAGCAGCCCGTAATCGACGCGGTGTTGGAAGAACAACGCCCGATGCGTGAACGTGCTCAGCTCTATCTGGATGATCCGACACTGGTGCGCAACATTATTGCCGATGGCTGCGAGAAAGCGCGCAAGCGTGCTGCGGAGACGATGCGCGATGTGCGCGAAGCGATGGGGTTGAGTTACAGTTAAGTTGAGGTCGTTAGTCGTATAGCGCCCACAAAATGTCCGGTCAAATTCTTCGATTTTTACACCAGCCTCGATGCCGCTACCGCCAAGCGAGGCAATAATTCGAGCAAGTGTGGCTGCGGGACGGATGCCCAGCAACGCTGGACTGCGGCGTTGATCGGAAGCTAGTTTTTGATTTTTAGTAACACCAGTGCCGCGCCGCTACCACCCTGTGCAGGCGGGGCTTCGCAATAAGCTAATACTTGCGGATGCTGACTAAGCCAATGGCGCGCCAGATTGCGCAGCACACCTTCGCCATCTTGGCTGTTTAATCCCTTGCCGTGAATGATGCGCACACAGCGCAGCCCTTGTTGCATGGCCTCATATAAAAATTCCTGCAATAGTTTTCTTGCCGCATCGCTTTGATTACCGTGCAGATCCAGCTCATCCTGAATCGGCCAAGTGCCGTTGCGGATTTTGCGTAGCGTAAGACGTGAAATGCCATTACGCAAAAATTCGCCGGGATTTTCTTCTGCAACAAAATCAGACAAGGTGTCGGGGAGGATTAGCGGTGCAGCGGGTTGTCGCAGCAATGCTTTGCGCCGTGCTGGCTTTGGTGTAATACGGTTTTGTTCCGGTATGGGTTTTACTTCACCAACTGCCGCACGGAACAGCGCGGCATCGTTGGCATCAACTTGCGGTGTGATGGGTGCGGCAGGTTTTTTCATCACACCGTACTCATAAACTCAATGCAATGCGGCGAGATACTTATCTGCGTCCAGCGCGGCCATGCAGCCCGTTGCTGCGCTGGTACACGCTTGGCGGTAGATATGGTCTTGCACGTCACCTGCGGCGAACACGCCAGGGATGCTGGTGGCGAACTTGCCGTGCTCGGCCTTCACATTCGTGCGCGGGTCACGTTCGATGCCGAGCTTTTGCAGAAGCTGA
>CAZSPN010000012.1:0-6871 GCA_964608835.1 uncultured Gallionella sp. | reverse complement strand
TGGTGGCAGTGGCATTGCCGTGATTGCCGCTTTGGGTAATGAGATAACCGTTTTCCATCTCCAACTGTCCAACAAAGATATCGGTATTGGGTTTGTGTCCGATGGCAATAAACACGCCTGTCAGTGCTAAGTCTTGTGTTGTGCCGTCGCCGGCGTGTTTTAAGCGCATTCCTGTGACACCGCTGGCATCGCCCAACACTTCGTCCAAAGTTTGGTTCAGTTGCAGGGTGATTTTCCCAGCTGCTACGCGTTCCATGAGGTGCTCAATCATGATGCGTTCGGCACGGAAGGTATCGCGCCGATGTACCAGCGTAACGTGGCGGGCGATGTTGGCCAGATAAAGTGCTTCTTCTACGGCTGTATTGCCGCCACCCACCACGGCGACATCCTGGTTGCGGTAAAAAAATCCGTCACATGTGGCGCAGCCAGACACGCCGCGCCCCATGAATGCTTCTTCCGAAGGCAAACCAAGATATTGTGCCGATGCGCCCGTGCAAATAATCAGTGCGTCACAGGTGTAGCTGCCGCTGTCACCTATCAGCAGGAAGGGTTTTTGTTGCAGCTTGGCGGTGTGAATGTGATCGAAAATCATCTGCGTGTTGAAACGTTCGGCATGCTGCTGGAAGCGCGCCATCAGTTCCGGTCCTTGCACCCCCATTGCATCGGCAGGCCAATTATCCACGTCGGTGGTGGTCATCAATTGCCCGCCTTGCGCCATGCCGGTAATCAACACAGGGTTGAGGTTGGCGCGTGCGGCGTAAACGGCTGCGGTATAACCGGCGGGACCAGAACCCAGAATGATGAGACGATGATGTTGCGTGTTGCTATTCATAAACAGTCAGCTTTCAGTTTTCAATAAGGGAGGCTTCTATAAAATCCAAACCCTGTCGCAATACGGTGTTGCTCAAGAAAAATTACTCCTAACATATCAACCATATGCGTCGTCGCAATTTTTCGTTCGCGCCTTGTATTGCTTAGAATTTTGAATTTTATAGAAGTCCCCCTAAGGTTGTAATTGGCAGCTAGGTCAAGTGTGACATCGGTTAAAATCGCCGCCCCATGAAGCGTTATTATCCCATTTTATTGTTGTTGCTGTGTTGGGCAACACAGATTGCTCAAGCTGCAAACATGCGGGGCATTCCCGAATTCATCGATGAGATGGTGGTTAAGCATCAGCTCAAACGGGGTGAGCTGGAGACACTATTTACCCGTGTTCAATACAAGCCCTCCGTGATTGCCGCTATCTCGCGCCCCGCGACCATCCGACCTTGGTCGGAGTATCGCGCATCGTTTGTGAATGCGCAGCGTGTTCAGCGCGGGCTGGAATTCTGGCGCAAACATGTGGAGAGCTTGCGTCGTGCCGAGCAGTTATACGGCGTACCGCAGGAAATTATAGTCGCTATAATTGGTGTGGAAACCATCTATGGGAAAAACGCGGGTACGTTCCGTACCATGGATGCGTTGACGACGCTGGCGTTTGATTATCCCCGACGCGCCAAGTTTTTTCGTGGCGAACTGGAAAGTTACTTGCTGCTCGCTCAGGAACAGCAATTCGACCTGTTGGAGATACGCAGTTCTTACGCGGGTGCGATGGGCATTCCACAATTTATGCCGAGCAGTTATCGCAAGTATGCGGTGGATTTCAACGGCAATCATAAAACTGATTTGCTGCATGAAAGCGAGGATGCGATAGGCAGTGTGGCGAATTACATGCAGGGCTATGGCTGGATGGGAAAGGCGGGCGTGCAACCCCTCATAGCCACGCAGGCTCAAATCATCCAACGCGGCTGGATTGGTGAATTGAATACAATTCGCACGCTGAAAGAATGGGCGTTGCTGGGTGTGACCGCCAATGTGCGCCTGCCGGAGGAGTTGACCGCGCGGCTGGCGGATTACACGGTGGCAGACGGCAAGGAATACTGGTTGGTGTTCAATAACTTTGAAGTGATTACCCGCTACAACAACAGCGATTATTACGCGATGTCGGTGTTTCAGTTGGCCGAAGAACTCAAGGCGGCGCGTAAAATCACTGCTTCAAATTGATACGTCGTCACTTTCCCCACCCCATTGTCTAAGGGCAGTTTTAACGCTGTGGTGCCCACCGCTTCAATAGCAGCGCATTGCTCACTACAGAGACGGAACTCATTGCCATTGCCGCTCCGGCAATCACCGGGTTGAGCATACCGAACATCGCCAGCGGTATGCCCAGCACGTTATAGGCAAACGCGAAAAACAAGTTCTGGCGGATTTTGCGCAGGGTTGCGCGTGACAATGAAATAGCATCCACTACCGACATCAGGTCGTTGCGCATCAGGGTGATGTCGGCAGCTTCCAGTGCGATGTCGCTGCCGCTCTTCATGGCAAAGCTGATATCCGCCGCTGCCAGCGCGGGGGCATCATTGATACCATCGCCTACCATGCCAACGATGCCTTTGGGTGTTTTGAACGATTGCACCAGCGCGGCTTTGTCTTGCGGCAGCACATCGGCGTGGAATTCCGGTATGCCGACCTGTGCGGCAATGGTCTGTGCCGTAGCCTGATTATCACCGCTCAACATGACGACGCGTATGCCCATGCCGGACAATTTTTCCACGGCTGTACGGCTGCTGCCACGCAGTGGATCACGGAAGGTAATTAGCCCGAGCAGACTGTGGTCGCGGGCGATAGTGATAACGGATTGACCTTGCTCTTGTAACCTACTCAGCACGGCTTCATCGAATAACACGCCCTGTTGTTTGGCAAATGCGACTGAGCCAAGCAGGCAGGGTGTGCCATCAAGCCGGGCGGTTAAACCCTGTCCCGCGTATTCGTGTTGTTCGTCAACGTTTACATCGGGCGATTGCGCACCCGTGCGACTGAGCAACGCACGGGAGAGCGGGTGTGTGGAATGCTGTGCCAGAGCGGCGGCCACGCGCAGCACTTCCTGTTTGGTGATGCCTGGTGCTGAATGAACAGCCGTCACCACAGGTTTGCCTTCGGTCAGGGTACCGGTTTTGTCGAGTACCAGTACGGTGAGCGCGTGGGCTCGTTCCAGTGCGGCAGCGTCTTTCACCAAGATGCCGGCATGGGCAGCACGTCCGGTGGCGACAACAATTGCAGTGGGAGTGGCTAGTCCCAGCGCACATGGGCAGGCAATGACCAGCACGGATACCGCATTGATGAGCGCGATGCTGAATGTACCGCTGAACAACCACCATCCGATAAATGTCAGAGCGGCAATTGTGAGCACTGTAGGCACAAAAATCGCGGAGATGCGATCGGCCAGTTTCTGGATGGCTGCTTTAGAACCTTGCGCCTGTTCCACCATGCGAATAATCGAGGCCAGTTGGGTATGGCTGCCCACGGCTAACGCACGGCAGCGCAGCACGCCTTGTTGGTTGAGGGTTGCCGCATAGACCTTGTCATCGGTCTGTTTGTGTTGGGGCAGGCTTTCACCGGTGAGCATGGCTTCATCCACACTGGAGCTGCCTTCGATCACAATGCCATCAACCGGCATACTTTCGCCGGGGCGCACCACGAAAATTTCGTTCGGGCGCAACGAGCTTGCCGACACATCTTGCAACTCGCCACCACGTTCGGCGTGTGCCAGTTTTGGTTGCAGATTGATAAGTGCCTCCAGCGCGCCAGAAGCCTTGCTTTTGGCACGGGCTTCCAGCAGCTTGCCCAGCAGCACCAATGTGATGAGTGTTGCGCTGGTTTCGAAATACACCGGTTGCTTCAAATCTAGCAGCCATACAGCGCAACTCATCAAGTAGGCCGCGCTGGTACCGAGTGCCACCAGCACGTCCATGTTGCTACCGCCGGAACGCAATGCACTCCATGCGCCGCGATAGAAACGTCCGCCCGCCCAGAATTGCACCGGTGTAGCCAGCAGCCATTGCAGCCACAGCGGCAGCATGAGGTGAATGCCGAAAAACATGGCCAGCATTTCACCGAACAGCGGAAGTGTCAGCACGGCGGCAATAGCGAACTGCCGCTGCTCAAGCCGCAGGCGCGCGACACGTGCCTGCTTCTCGGCGGCGAAATCGCGCAGCGGGTGCGCGTCAAAGCCCGCGCCCTGTACGGTTTTTATAAGATCTGAGAGGGTTGCATTATGAGGGTTGTAGGTGATGTGTGCTTTTTCGGTGGCGATGTTCACCGTGGCTGCCACTTCGGGCAATTGATTCAACAGTTTTTCCAGGCGTGCCGAACACGAGGCACAGTGCATGCCGATGATTTGCAGATCAATATGTTCGGAAGTTTTCATATGGGAATTATAAGCCTTGAATAGGCTTGTACTTTTATTTATTTCTTACTAAAATGAGTTTCGTAAGGATTGAAAGGAGTTGAAATGACAATAGATGCAACCCTGACTAGCAAAGGACAAACAACGATCCCCAAGGAAATTCGGGATAGGTTGCACATGAAGGCCGGAGATCGGATGACCTTCACTCTAATGCCCGATGCCACTGTTGTCATGCGTGTCAAAAGCAAAAGTGTGGACGAGTTGGCTGGTTCACTGCACAAAAAAGGGCGCAAGCCTGTTCCCGTAGAACAGTTGTCACGCTGATGCTTGGAATCGATACCAACGTTCTGGTTCGGCTTCTGGTTCGGGACGATGAGGCGCAGTTTGAAAAGGCGCGCAAGCTCATCAAGCGTGAAACTTCAGCAGGTCGTCGCATTTATGTAAATCATTTGGTTCTCATGGAAACCGAATGGGTATTGCGTAGCCGATATGCCGTGACCAAGAAGCAAATCATTGAAGCAATATCAGGGTTGCTGGACGCAAACGATGTTCAAATTGAAAATGAACCCGATATCGAAGAAACCCTGTTTGTTTGGAAGGATACAGTTGCCGATTTTGCGGACTGTTTAATTGGTGTGAAGAATCGGCGAGCAGGATGTCGGGCTACAGCGTCCTTTGATGTAAAAGCATCCAAATTGCCGGGCTTTGTAGCGGTGTGATTTGCTAATTTTTCAAAGGCAAATGCAGTTTTTACGCGATGTCGATGCTTTTGTGCCCAAAGAATTCAGGACGGCCCGTAAAACTACTGCTTCAAAATGATGCGCCGCGCGCCGTCAAAATTTTTCTTCCAGTAAGCATCACCCATGTTTTCAATACGTACCTTGCCGCTCGTGCTGGGTGCATGGATGAAGCGGTCATCACCCAGATAAATGCCAACGTGTGAAAACTTCCTCTTCAGTGTGTTGAAAAACACCAAGTCACCGGAACGAAGTTCGGCGGGCGTGATGGCAATTCCAAATTTGCTGATTCCACTGGTCGTGCGGGGCATTGTCACGCCAACCGTGTGACGAAAAACATCCCCGACAAAACCGCTGCAATCAAAACCTTTGTCGGGCGAAGTCCCGCCAAATTTATAGGGCGTACCGATCAGGCTCTTGGAATAATCGGGAATATCTTCGAACAGAATTTTTTGTTGTGCGGGAGTAAGTGGTTGGTTCACCAATGTTTCCGGAGTGCGAAACGAGGTACAGGCGGCAAGGAGTATGACTGGTAACAACAGGATAAATCGCATGAGCATGAATCTAACTGGAGACGCTGACCATTATAAAACAGGCAAGCAGGTATTTGATGAACTTGGCAAGTCAATCTTTCCAATAGTAAGAAGGACGCATTCCCAGCCGATTCATTCAGCGAAGGGTTGAATGCGATATGATTGGCAGCGTTATGTTTACGGATACATTTTGATGAATCATTTTCTCCCCTTTTCCAAACCCACCATCGATGAGGCAACCATTGCTTCGGTAGCAGACACGCTGCGTTCCGGCTGGATCACCAGCGGCCCGAAAGTGGCGGAATTTGAAAAGCCGTTGTCTGCCTATTTCGGCGGTCGTCCGGTGCGTACCTTCAATTCCGGCACCTGCACGATGGAGATTGCCTTGCGTATCGCGGGCATCGGTGCGGGCGATGAAGTCATCACCACGCCGATCTCATGGGTGGCGACGGCGAATGTGATACTCGAAGTTGGGGCAACACCGGTGTTTGCGGACATCGATCCGGTCACGCGCAACATTGATCTGGATAAAGTGGAAGCCGCGATTACGCCGAAAACCCGCGCCATCATTCCCGTGTATCTGGCAGGCAAGCCGCTGGATATGGATAGGCTGTATGCGATAGCCAATGAACACAAACTGCGCGTGGTCGAAGATGCCGCGCAAGCGATGGGCTCAACATGGCATGGCAAACCCATTGGCTCGTTCGGCGATTTCGTTTCGTTCAGCTTTCAGGCCAACAAAAACATCACTACTTCCGAAGGCGGTTGTCTGGTGTTGAACAACGAGGCCGAAGCGTTACTCGCGGAAAAATATCGGCTGCAAGGCGTGACGCGCAGTGGCTGGGACGGCATCGAAGTGGACGTGCTGGGCGGCAAATACAACATGACCGACATCGCCGCCGCGATTGGGCTGGGGCAATTTGCTCAACTGGAAAAAATCACTGCACAACGACGCAAACTCGCCCAACATTATTTCGCTACCCTCGGCAAAGATTTTGAAGCACAAACGGGTGCGCAACTTCCACCCGCAGAGTTTGAAAATACCAACTGGCATCTGTTTCAAATTGTGCTGCCAGAGCGCATCACCCGACCTGAGTTTATGGAAAAAATGAAAGCCCACAACATCGGCATCGGCTTCCACTACGCACCGATCCACCTGTTCAAGCTGTATCGCGCATTGGGCTTCAAGGAAGGCATGTTCCCGGTTGCCGAGCGCGTTGGGAAGCAGATCGTATCGTTGCCGATGTTTTATGCGATGAATGAAAGTGATGTTGAACGTACCTGTGCGGCGATGAAAGAAGTGCTGGCAGTGCCTAATTCGCTACAAGGGCTTCCCCAAAATCACAAGCGGTTTTGATTTTCTATTTCATTTCCAT
>CAZSPN010000011.1:61436-61837 GCA_964608835.1 uncultured Gallionella sp. | reverse complement strand
GCGTGGATCTCAAGTGGCTGGCCGAGGCCGGCGTGGAGTTGTTCTTCACGCAGGTGTTCCGCGACAGCTTTTTTCATGCCGACATGCATCCCGGCAACATCTTTGTGCGCCCGGAGGAGGGCCGGCAGCCGCGTATCCTGGTGGTGGACTTTGGCATCATGAGTTCGCTCACCGAATATGACCAGCGCTACCTGGCCGAGAATTTTCTCGCGTTCCTGAACCGGGACTACCAGAAGGTGGCGCAACTGCACGTGGAATCGGGCTGGGTCCCGGCCGGCACGCGCGTGGATGAATTTGAATTTGCCATTCGCACCGTGTGCGAGCCGTTGTTTGATCGGCCGCTGAAGGAGATCTCCTTCGGCATGTTGTTGCTGCGGTTGTTCCAGACCGCGCGTCGCTTC
>CAZSPN010000011.1:7793-61426 GCA_964608835.1 uncultured Gallionella sp. | reverse complement strand
CAACATGGTGATCCTGCCGCAATTGATCCTGCTGCAGAAAACATTGGTCAGCATCGAGGGACTTGGCCGGCAGCTGTATCCGGACCTGGATCTGTGGCACGTGGCGCGGCCGTTGCTGGAACGCTGGATGAGTGAGCAGATCGGCTGGCGCGGCCTTCTCAGAACATTGCGCCAGGAAGCCCCACATTACGCCACTTTATTGCCCCAATTGCCGCGCCTACTGCATCAATCACTGGAAAATAAAATTGCCCGTCCCAATGAGGATTTGCTGCAAAAATTGTTGCAGCAACAACAGCGCAACAATAATTTGTTGGGTCTTGTAAGCGTTTTGCTGCTGGGTGTATTGGCGTGGGAATTGTTTATATTTCTAACGGGTCGCTACTAAACATCCTCAAGCTACGCTAAAATACTGGATATGCAAACCAAAGTTACCGCCCTGGATCTAAAAAGAGGCATGTTCATTTCCGCCTTGGATCGTCCGTGGATAGACACCCCGTTTATGTTGCAAGGTTTTTTGATCGAAAATGATGAAGACCTCAGCACGTTGCGGCAGTATTGCGAATATGTTTTTGTTGACTGGTCGATGTCAACACTGTCGCCACCGCCGGAGGTGTTAAAACTACAGGCTGCCAAAGCTGCCGAACCGCTGGTTCAAAAGCCCTCACCGGGTGAATATACCCGCACCGTTACAGCAATATCACCATCAGCCGCAGCGAATGGCGATGAGGAAGAGGAACGTGCGCAACTTGCCGAGCTGGACGAACTGGCGATAATGCCGCCTCCGCCAAACAAGCCCCGTGCAACACAGGCGGTCACCCCGGAAGACAAGCCCGCAGCCTCCTCTCACCACGATAACGAACCGGAACGGGAAGGTTTTTTTGCCGAGGTCACCGGAAAATTCAAGAGCTTTTTCTCAAAAAGTGCCAAAACCTCGCCTGAGTACTCTGATGCCAAACAGCCTCGGAATGAGGCAGAAGAAATTGACGTACCTTATGAACGCCCGGAATTTATTCCATCGGAAATCCCGATTACCCAGTACGTCGTTACCACACCTGCCGCACAAGAAGTTGCGCCTGCGGCTCAAGCACATAAGCGCGCCAAAGATGTATTCAGTGGCCTGGTTCGTGATATTCAATCGAACAAACACCTCGCACTGGAAGAAACCGAAGAGGTGGTGCATGAAGTTGTGGACAGCATGGTGCGCAACCCCGATGCGATGATGTGGGTGACACGTTTGCGCAAACAAGACGAGGTGGTTTATGGGCATGGTCTGCAAGTTGCGGTTTACCTGGTTGCGTTAGGCCGTCATCTGGGTTTGCCCAAGGACATGCTCGAACGCCTATGCACCATGGGTTTGCTTCTGGATATAGGCAAAATAAAATTACCCAAAACACTTTTAACCAAAGAAGAGCGGCTCACACCGGACGAATTTGAAATGATGAAAAGTCATGTTCAACTCAGCCTTGATTTGCTCAAAGAAACGCCGGACATACAGGCCGATGTCCTGCAAGGTGTCGCACAACACCATGAACGCGAGAATGGCAGCGGTTATCCGGCCGGACTCTCCAAAGACGAAATCAGCCTGTTTGGAAAAATGGCCGCGCTCACCGATGCATTTGCCGCGCTGACCAACCCACGCTCGTACGCTAAAACTGTTCCCGCTTACGAAGCCCTGCAAACGTTGAGTAACTTCAACGAGGGACTATATCAATCCAGCATGGTCGAGCAATTTATCCAGGCGATCGGCGTGTTTCCCGTGGGCACGATGGTGGAACTCTCAACGGGTGAAGCCGCCATTGTGGTGGGTCACAGCAAAGTGCGCCGACTCAAACCTCGCGTGTTGATTATCAGCGATGCCAACAAACGTCCCTCACTCCAACCCACCAGCCTGGATTTAATGTATCAATCGGTTGAAGCGGGTACGCTGCCCATCACCATCAAACGCGGCTTACCCACCGGTGCTTTTGGCCTGGATGCCCGCGAATACTTTTTGTAATGCCATTAACCAAGATTAAACCATGTCGCAACATCTAATCAGCCATTCGAAGCTCATCGCGTTTCTGCAGCAACAATTCAACTCCGCGACCACCCGGTCAACCGCGCTGCTGATTATTGAGTTGCGTCGCACCGACAGGCTGGAGGTAATGACCGGACGCATCCCGTCCCAGTCTATTTTGCAATACGTGGATGAACGGCTCGGTGTCGTGTTGCGCGACACCGATCGGTTCGCTCACATAGGTGATGAACAAATTTTATTGGCCTTGCCCAATTTGGCCAACAAAGATCACAGCGCGCTTGCCGCGATTAAAATTCTCGCCGAGCTGAAAAAGCCTTTTACCATAGGCTCACACACCATTTTGCTGCGCCCATACATCGGTATTGCCAATTTTCCCGACACCGCACGAAACAGCAATCAGTTGCTAATGTATGCCGACATCGCGCTGAAAATTGCCGCTACCGATGAACACGGTTTTTTTGTTTACGAATCGCAAGAGAAAGTCGAACCCAAAGCCTATGTCGGCCTTGAAACCGAGTTGGACAAAGCGATTAAGGCCAACGAACTGCGCGTCAATTTCCAACCCAAAATGGATGTCAAGACGGGTAGCTGCGTTTCTGCCGAAGCTCTGGTGCGCTGGACTGCGCCTTGGGGCGAAGAGGTTAACCCCAGCCTGTTAGTCGATACCGCAGAGGATACCGGACTTATCAATCCGCTCACATTGTGGATACTGAACACCGCGTTGCGTCACACCTCCACTTTTATCAAAGCGGGCGTAAATATAAGCATCAGCGTCAACTTGCCTCCCAAGGTCTTGGAAGATGAAGAATTGCCGCAAATTATTCAGCAGACCCTGAGTATTTGGAGCATCCCCGCCGCCAGCCTGACGTTGGAAATCACCGAAAGTTCGATGATGAAAAGTATCGAAACTTCGATCACCATGTTGGCCAAACTGCGCACTCTGGGTATCAATCTGGCTATTGACGATTTTGGAACAGGCTATTCCTCTTTGGCTTACCTCAAGCGTCTGCCCGTACAGGAACTCAAAATCGACAGGATGTTTATCAGCAACCTTACCCAGGATGCAGGCGATCAGAAATTAGTGCGCTCCATTATCGACCTCGCGCACAATTTCGAACTGTCCGCCGTGGCAGAAGGCGTGGAAGACCAGAAAACGCTTGATCTGCTCCGCGACATGGGCTGCGATATCGCACAGGGATTTTTGTTCAGCAAAGCCTTGCCGGAAGAAGCCTTCATCCAATGGTTCAGAGAGCATGGCTAATCCATAATTTGATACTGGACACCCGCGTCAAATACAAAAAATTTAGGCATCCCTGCTTGGTAGAGCAACCCGACTATTCGGTTAAAATACCTCCGCAGAATTTTGTTTTTCCATTTTTATTACCCATTTTTTTGAGGACTCAACATGTACCAAATCGCTCCCAGCATTCTCTCCGCCAACTTTGCTCGCCTTGGCGAGGAGGTCGATAACGTACTCGCGTCCGGTGCGGACATCGTTCACTTCGATGTGATGGACAATCATTACGTGCCTAACCTGACCATAGGCCCGTTGGTATGCGAAGCGTTGCGCAAGCATGGCGTAACCGCAGACATAGACGTGCATCTGATGGTCAAGCCGGTGGATCGCATCATTCCTGATTTCGCCAAAGCTGGCGCAACTTACATCACGTTTCACCCGGAGGCTTCGGAGCATATCGACCGCACCATCGGCTTGATTAAAGAAAGCGGCTGCAAAGCGGGCTTGGTATTTAACCCTGCTACGCCCTTAGATGTTTTGGAATACACACTGCCCAAGCTGGACATGGTGTTGTTGATGTCGGTCAACCCCGGCTTTGGTGGACAAAAGTTTATACCCTACGTGTTGGACAAAGCACGCGCCGTGCGCAAGATGATCGACGCAGGCGGTTACAAATGTCGTTTGGAAATTGACGGCGGCGTGGGTCCAGCTAACATCCGCGAAGTGGCGGCTGCAGGCGTGGACACATTCGTGGCAGGCTCGGCAGTATTCAGCAAACGTAATGAAAACGACAAAAATCGCTATGATACTGTCATCGCAGAGTTGCGCGCTGAACTGGCAAAAGTAGGCAAGTAATGCCGTTTACAAAATTTCCTTTAGGTGTCTCAGCCATCGTCATCGACCTTGATGGCACACTGCTGAACACTGCGCCGCAATTGTCTGAAGCCGCCAACCGCATGTTGCGCGACATGGACTACGCGCCCGTCTCGCAAAAATTACTGTCCAGTTACATCGGCAACGGCATCAGCTGGTTGGTTAAGCGCGCATTAACAGGCGACATGCACGCCACGCCCGATGCGGCTTTATATGACCACGCACTGCCGATCTTCGAGAAGCACTACACCGAGCTGTTGCTCGAAAGCAAAACGTTCGACGGCGTAATCGAAGGCCTGGATGCCATGAAAGCTGCGAGCTTCCGCTTGGGTTGCATCACCAACAAAGTCGAGCGTTACACCACGCCGTTGCTCGCAGGCATCGGGCTGGCAAAGTATTTTGAGATTACATTGGCGGGCGATACGTTACCTGAGAAAAAGCCGCACCCGATGCCTTTGCTCCATGCGGCGAAATTTTTTGCTGTGCCGATTGAACAATTGTTATTGATTGGCGACTCGCTGAGCGACACATTGGCGGCACGCGCAGCAGGTTGCCCGGTATTCTGCGTGCCTTACGGCTACAACCACGGTGAACCAGTGGAAACATTGGATCAGGATGCGGTAATTACCAACCTTCCGGCTGCCATGCCTTTAATCAAGCGTATCTAAAATGGACAATCTCCTGTATCGAACAATTTGTTGGCGATGGTGTTGATGCCGCAGGTGGGCAATGTTTTGCCCACCGCTGTATGACTCAACATCAACCAAACACAGGAGATTTTCATGCTGTCCCCCATCACCGAACAAAAATTTAACGCGCTCGCCCAACAAGGTTACAACCGCATTCCACTGGTCGTCGAAACTTTCGCCGATCTCGATACACCGCTATCGCTGTATCTTAAACTTGCCAACAAACCCTTTAGTTACCTGCTGGAATCCGTCCAAGGTGGCGAACGCTTCGGGCGTTATTCTTTCATCGGTCTGCCTGCCAATACCCACATCACGGTACGCGGCAAGCAAGTAACACTTACCGAAGGTGAGCACGAAACCACGCAAACTATCGATAGCCCGCTGGATTTCATTCGTGACTATCAGGCGCGCTTTAAGCCCGCGCCGCTGCCCAACATGCCGCGCTTCACGGGCGGACTAGCGGGTTATTTCGGCTACGAGACGATACGTTACATCGAGCCACGCTTGGCTAAAGTACAAAAATTGGATGCCATTGGTACACCTGATATTTTGCTGATGCTCACCGAACAACTCGCAGTGATCGACAATCTTTCCGGCAAGCTCAGCTTCATTGTGTATGCCGATCCCGCACAACCAGACGCGTATCAAATTGCGCGCGAACGATTGCGCGAACTCGTCGGTATGTTGCACTTGCCAATAACGATACCCTACGCACCGCCATCACCACGCGTTGAAGCCCAGTCCGAATTCGGCGAAGCCGCATTCAAGGCTGCCGTGGAAAAAGCCAAACAATACATTTTCGATGGCGACATCATGCAAGTAGTGTTGTCGCAACGCATGGCGCAACCTTTCCCAGCCGAACCGCTGTCACTGTACCGCGCACTGCGCAGTGTCAATCCTTCGCCTTACATGTTTTATTACGACATGGGCGATCACCATGTAGTGGGTGCATCACCGGAAATTCTGGTGCGCCTCGAAGGGGATGCCGTTACGGTGCGCCCCATCGCGGGTACGCGCCCGCGTGGGAAATCACCGCAACAAGATGTTGCACTCGCCGAAGAATTATTAGCCGACCCGAAAGAGTTGGCTGAACACCTGATGCTGATCGACCTAGGTCGCAACGACATAG
Organism: uncultured Gallionella sp.; assembly: GCA_964608835.1. Lineage (GTDB taxonomy): Bacteria > Pseudomonadota > Gammaproteobacteria > Burkholderiales > Gallionellaceae > Gallionella. The sequence goes on along the minus strand of CAZSPN010000011.1, from coordinate 55,481 downwards.
GACGCGTCGCGAAAAACGGTACAGTGAATCTCACCGAGAAAATGATCATCGAACGCTACTCGCACGTCATGCACATCGTCTCCAACGTCGAGGCAACACTCAAAACAGGGCTGAGTGCGATGGATGTACTCAAAGCCACCTTCCCCGCAGGTACAGTCAGCGGTGCGGCAAAAGTACGCGCGATGGAAATCATCGACGAGCTGGAACCCAGCAAACGCGGCATCTACGCGGGTGCGGTTGGCTACCTCGGCTTCAACGGCGACATGGATTTGGCGATTGCATTGCGCACCGCCGTGGTCAAAGACAACATGCTCTACGCCCAAGCCGGCGCAGGCATCGTCGCCGATTCCAACCCCGACAGTGAATGGACAGAAACCCAGAACAAAGCACGCGCTGTGCTACGTGCGGCGGAAATGGTCTTGGAAGGACTGGATACCCAGGCGCATCGCTAGCACTAAACCGCATTTCAATTTATGGCTCTTGACACCATAAACCAGCAAGTCCGATAATGCGCCCATGAAGAAGTCTGCCGTACTGCTATATCGAGAAAAACGAACTTACGCTGGCGGCATTATCGAGATGGTGATATGGCAAGTACCCGAACCCGTTTCATCGTCCGAACATCCCTTCAAGTATCGATTCGTATTTGTGCGCAATGGGCAACGATTGGTCGGCTATAACAACGAACGCTGCAAAGGCGACCACAGGCATTCAGGCAGCACTGAAACATCGTACATGTTCATTGATGAAACCCGATTGCTCGAAGACTTTTGGCAAGACGTAATGGAGGCAACTAAATGAAAATTAATAATGTCGTGCTACATCTGACTGTTGGTGAGCCTATGCCAGCCGGCCTTGTCCGCGCCGCCGCAGCGATGAAAGCAGCCAAACAAGGCAAGCGCATTCAACCCTATTTTGGCGTTGGCTTTGAAGATGTCGGCACGCTGTTTTCAGTGTTCACTCCCAAACGCTGGGAACTGATCGGTGCTTTACGCGAAGGCGGCGCGATGACTATTGCCGAACTTGCGCGCCAACTCAACCGCGACTACAAAAACGTGTATAGCGATTGCGAACGTCTGATCGAATGGACGGCAATCGAGAAGGATGAAAGCGGTTTGGTGTTCGCGCCCTACGACGAGATCGTGGTGGACATGAAATTACCAGATAGGCGGGCAGCGTAAACGCTGCTTGATTACCAAGAGCTTTGGAAGACAATGATAATAAAACAGTACCAAATCGATGCGTTCACAACGCAAGTTTTTGGAGGCAATCCTGCTGCGGTTTGCCCGCTCGACACATGGCCAGCAGATGGCCTGTTGCAAGCAATTGCAACCGAAAACAATCTATCCGAAACCGCTTTCTTTGTACCCACGAAAAATGGCTTTCATTTGCGCTGGTTCACACCCATTGCTGAAGTAAATCTCTGTGGTCATGCCACTTTAGCAGCAGCACATGTCTTATTTGAAATTTTAGGTTATACCCAAGTCAACATTGCTTTTGAAACACACAGCGGCATTTTGAACGTAACGCGGAGTGGCTCAATGTTGGTCATGGATTTTCCCGCTGCGCGGATCAAATCATGCGCGCCTGCTGCTGCCTTGCTTGCTGGGCTTAACGTGCAACCCGTTGAAACTTTCGCTGCGGATGATTACTTCGTGGTTGTTGATAGTGAAGAGATCGTTCGCGCTACTCAACCCGATTTTGCCAAGCTGGCAGAACTGGATTTGCGAGGCGTATGCGTAACTGCGCGGGGGCGTAATGCGGACTTTGTAAGCCGCTTTTTCGCACCAAAATTCGACATTCCAGAGGATCCAGTGACGGGCTCTACCCATTGTGCGCTGACCCCTTACTGGGGAAAAATTCTAAACAAGTCTGTTCTGAATGCGCGACAGCTTTCCAAACGCGGCGGTGACATTCAATGCGAATTAAAAGGTGAGCGAATAACACTGGCTGGCTATGCTGTGACATTTATGGAGGCAGATATTTTTCTGCCGAGCTAATGCGTAATGTGCTGTACTACCGCCCCTCCAAAATAAAACATGTTACGTTTAACTGAAATAAAACTGCCGCTCTCTCATTCTGATAGCGAACTCAAAGCTGCGATACTCAAACGTCTGAATATCTCCGAAGATGAGCTGATCAGACACTTTGTATTCAAGCGCGGGGTGGATGCGCGCAAGCCACGCGCTATTCTGTTTACCTACACACTTGATGTTGAAGTGCGCGATGAAGCGGCGATTTTGGCGCGCCGCAAAGGTGATCAACATCTTTCAATTTCGCCAGACACCCGCTACCACTTTGTTACTCACGCTCCTGAACAACTCAATTCGCGTCCCATCGTAATCGGCTTAGGACCCGCAGGATTATTCGCTGGGTTATTGCTAGCTCAGATGGGATTCCGTCCGCTGATTTTGGAACGCGGCAAAGCGGTGCGCGAACGCACCAAAGACACATGGGGCTTATGGCGACAGGGTGTGCTGAACCCGGAATCCAACGTGCAATTTGGTGAGGGCGGTGCGGGCACGTTCTCGGATGGCAAGCTATATAGCCAGATCAAAGACCCGCGCTATCTGGGTCGCAAGGTGCTGGAGGAGTTCGTCAAAGCGGGCGCACCGCCTGAAATTTTGTATGAAAGTCATCCGCACATTGGCACGTTTAAACTGGTCGGCATGGTGGAAAAAATGCGCGCGGCCATCCAATTACTCGGCGGCGAGATTCGTTTTGAAAGTCGCGTGGATGACATCGAGATTGAAGCTGGTGCGGTGAGTGGGGTGGTACTCGCCAGTGGCGAACGTATTGCGACAACTCATTTGGTGTTGGCTGTGGGGCACAGCGCGCGTGACACATTCGGTATGATACATAGGCGCGGCATTTACATCGAAGCAAAGCCTTTCTCCATTGGCTTCCGCATTGAACACCCCCAAACACTGATCGACCGCGCACGCTACGGAAGCAATGCAGGCAATCCACAATTAGGCGCGGCGGATTACAAGCTTGTGCACCACGCCAGCAATGGTCGCTCGGTGTATAGCTTTTGCATGTGTCCGGGTGGCACGGTGGTCGCGGCGACATCCGAAGTTGGGCGCGTGGTCACCAATGGCATGAGCCAGTATTCGCGCAACGAACGCAATGCCAACGCGGGCATCGTGGTGGGCATCACCCCTGAAGTGGATTACCCCAACGATCCTTTGGCAGGAGTAGAGCTTCAACGTCGCTGGGAATCACGTGCTTTTGAATTGGGCGGTGGCACGTATCAAGCACCAGGGCAATTAGTCGGCGATTTTTTGGCGGGGAAAGCTTCAACCAAGTTTGGCGAAGTGTTGCCTTCTTACGCGCCCGGCGTGCATCTCACTGATCTCTCTACTGCCCTACCCGATTACGCCATCGTCGCAATCCGCGAAGCATTGCCTGCGTTTGGCAAGCAAATAAATGGCTTTGATATGCACGATGCGATACTAACGGGTGTGGAAACACGCACCTCATCACCGATACGTATCAAGCGCAACAGTCACGATTGCCAGAGCATCAATACCAAAGGACTTTATCCGACGGGCGAAGGTGCGGGCTATGCGGGCGGAATATTGTCTGCGGCGGTGGATGGAATTGAGGTTGCCGAAGCAGTGGCTTTGAGTATCATGGCAAAATAGAGATGTCAAGACTCCGTTCGTGCTGAGCTTGTCGAAGCATAGCCGTCGACCCTTCGACAAGCTCAGCAGGAACGGCCTTATGTTGGTGCACTAATACGTGAGAAAACTATGCTGTTAATGATCGACAACTACGACTCCTTCACCTATAACTTGGTGCAGTATTTCGCCGAGCTGGGTGCGGATGTTTTAGTAAAACGCAACGATGAAATCAGCGTTGAACAAATTGCAAACTTGAATCCGCAACATATCGTGGTGTCGCCCGGCCCTTGCACACCCAATGAAGCAGGCGTGTCTGTTGCCACCATTAAACATTTCGCAGGGAAAATTCCGCTGCTTGGCGTTTGTCTCGGGCATCAAAGTATCGGTCAGGCATTCGGTGGAAAAATCATCCATGCTAAAACATTGATGCACGGCAAGACTTCGCAGATTCATCACAACAGCAATAGCGTGTTTACGGGCTTGCCCAATCCGTTCATCGCAACACGTTACCACTCGCTGGTCATCGAGCGCGAATCTTTGCCGGACTGCCTGGAGGTAACCGCATGGACGGACGACAACGAGATTATGGGGGTACGCCACAAGACGTTGGCGGTACATGGCGTACAGTTCCACCCCGAATCAATCCTCACTGAACATGGACATGATCTGCTGAAGAATTTTTTGTGCGGAGCCAAATGATGAACTATTCACAAACCCTCACGCATTTACTTGAACGCCACGACTTACCCTTTGCCGACATGCGCGATTTAATGGCGCAAATTATGGGTGGGCAGCTTACACCCGCGCAAATTGCTGCGGTATTGATCGCACTGCGTGGTAAAGGTGAGAGTGTTGCAGAAATCGTGGCTGCGGCAACCGTCATGCGCGAACTCTCCACCAAAGTGCAGGTTAAAAATAACGCGCATCTCATCGACACTTGCGGTACAGGTGGCGATGGCGCGCAGACTTTTAACATCTCCACCGCTTCGGCGATTGTGGCAGCGGCGGCAGGTGCGCATGTCGCCAAGCATGGCGGACGCTCGGTTTCCAGCACCTGCGGCAGCGCGGATGTATTGGAAAAGCTCGGCGTGAACGTCAATCTCAGGCCTGAACAAGTTGCGCAATGCGTCGATGAAATCGGTGTAGGTTTTATGTTCGCCCCCAATCATCACAGCGCGATGAAACACGCCGCACCCGTGCGTCGTGAGCTAGGTGTGCGCACGCTGTTCAATTTGCTCGGCCCGCTCACCAACCCCGCAGGTGCGCAAAATCAAGTCCTCGGCGTGTTCTCCCGCGAACTGACTGTCAAGCTCGCGCAAGTGTTAGGCGAACTTGGCAGCCAGCATGTGTTGGTGGTACACGGCAGCGATGGGCTGGATGAAATTACCATCAGCGGCGTATCACATATCGCTGAATTGAAAAACGGAAAAATTACTGAATACGCCGTCCAGCCTGTTGATTTTGGTTTACAAACTGCCTCACTCGATGCCATTCGCGTTACCAATACCGACGAAGCGAAAACCATGTTGCTATCGGTGTTGGATAACCAGCCTGGCACCGCACGGGATATTGTGTTGCTAAACGCAGGCGCGGCGATTTACGTTGCCGGTCTGACTAACTCGCTCGCAGATGGCGTAAATACAGCAGCCCAGGTCATCACCAGCGGCACGGCAAAAGCCAAGCTCAAGCAGCTTATTAGCATCAGCAACACCACTGCGGCATAATGTCTGCCTAGCAACAATCATAAACGGAACATTAAATATGCAAGTACCTATCCCCTTACGCAATCTCCCACAAGACAATATCTTTCGCAAAGGTGATGTATTCGTGTTGTTCGGCGAGTTATTCGGTCGGGGTTATGCGAATGGTTTAGTCAATGAAGCACGCAACGCGGGTATGACGATTATTGGCGTGACCGTTGGCCGCCGTGATGAAAACAACGCCTTGCGTGCACTCACTGCTGAAGAGCTTGCCACCGCCGAAGCCAATCTTGGCGGACGTATCATCAACGTACCGCTGATGGCGGGCTTTGATCTGGACGCACCAATTGGAACACCCGCACCCAATGATTTACTGGCCAATATGAGCCTCAAGACTTGGCAAGATGACAAGCTCAATTGGTCACATATCGATGAGTGTCGCGCTGCCGGCATTCAGCGTTTCAAAAACTCTGTCGCACAGGTGATGAGCCAACTAGACAGCATAATTCCCGACGGAAGCAACGCTTTTTTCGCGCACACCATGGCAGGTGGGCTTCCCAAAGTGAAGGTTCTTTTAGCCATTGCCAATCGTGTTTACAAAGGGCGAGGTGAGCGATACTTATCTTCTCGTGCGCTACTCGATAGTGATTTAGGAAAGGTTATGCTGGCAAATTTCGACGAAGTCACTGCCAACACTTTTCTGCACCTTATCGAAGGCAGCGCGACCATTCGCACCCGCTTAGAAAAATCTGGCGGACAAGTGCGTTACACTGCCTACGGTTACCACGGCACTGAGATATTGATCGACGATCAATATCAATGGCAAACCTACACCAGCTACACCCAAGGCTATGCCAAAAAACGTTTAGAAAACATTGCAGAGGCAGCTTGGGCGCAGGGCATCAAAGCCACCGTGTATAACTGCCCGGAGATACGCACTAATTCATCGGACATTTTTGTCGGTGTTGAGCTCTCATTATTCCCACTGCTCAACGCGCTTAAAGAAGAACACGGCGGCGCATGGGCAGAAGCACAATGGCAAGCTTGCCGTGCCGTATTACAGGATGGTCATTCGCTGGAAAGCCTGCTGCAAAAAATTGACCGCTACAACGCCAGCGACGTGATGAAATCGTTCCGCAACTTCGCGGCATGGCCTATGGACAACACGCCCGAACTGGCCGAGGTGATGATAGGGACCTCGGACGAAATCACCGACATGCACAAAACCCGCAATGAACTGGTGACAGACATCCTGAGCGCACTGGTGCTGGAGGGTACTGGACCGCTAATATTCCATGAAACATCCAACCCCGCCGGTTCCGTGTTGTGGCTGAATCACGACATTATCGCCAAGCAGCTTAACAAGATGCACAGTTAACTCCTGAAACCCACCGGCATAAAGATCACCGAAAAATATACTCAAGCTTGATAAATATCTGCCGATAACCCCACCAATGGGAAAGTACGTTAACCCATTTCAACTTTCAATCAGTCAAAGTGGGGGGTTACCGTGAGTACTATCAGCACTATTTCGAATTCAAGCAGCTCTTCTTATGCCCAAGCCGCTAACGCTACTCAATCAATTCGGTTAGCCGATCATGACGGTGACGACGACAGGGGAAAAGGGGCGCGTCGCACTGAAAAATCAAATCTTTTCTCTGCAATTGAGCAAGCATTAGTCCAAACCTTGTCCAGCCAAACAAACAATGCTGCCAATACTACAAGCACCCCCACTACAAGCTCCAGCACCACGGCAACAGCCAACTCAGCACCTTCCCCGCAGGAAGCCCTGAAAACATTTATTCATAGCCTATTTGTAGCACTTCATGCTTCAAAACACAGCAGCACGACAACAACCACAAGCAACCCAGCATCGGACAGTGCTCCCACAAGCAATGGAGCAGCCACAACAGGCAATGTAGTTAAAACCGGAGGTCATTCGGATGAAAACAATGATAGTCATGCTGCGACTTCAAGAACTCACGGTCACCACAAACATGTCAGTCTCGCTAACAGAATCGAGAATCTGTTAAAACAACTATCGACGACTTCACAACCCACCACAATACCGGACAGCACAAGTACCTCCACTCCATCCAGCCAACCCATTGCGGCACCAACAGATACCGTAAGTACCACCGCCACGCCTAGCACTACCGATCCACTAAGCGAGTTGAAAAGCAGCTTTCAAAACCTCATCAATGCGCTTTCACATGCCCAAAACCAATCCGCAAGTAGCCCTACAGCCACCTTGCAGACCTTCCTGCAAAATTTGATGCAAAACCTTAATGGCAACCCGAATAATTCTTCAGGTACGCTGATTAATACGCAAGCCTGACTTCAACTGACACAAGACCAAAAAACCCGTTGAAATTTTCAACGGGTTTTTTACGCCAACAAAGCGACAATAAATACTGAAGATAGTCTGTCAGAGTAATCGACCATCGCGAAAATCCCTCACTGCCTGCTCAATCTCCACCTGCGTGTTCATCACAAATGGGCCATATTGCACAATGGGTTCGTTGAGAGGTTTTCCCGCAACCAAGATCATGCACGCTTCTTCAGTGGTCGTAAGCGTTAACCCCTCAGCCTCTGGTGAGTTGTGCAAAATGCCCATGCGTTTGCTTGACACTGCCGTTTCGCCCACTTGCACTGCTCCGCGATACACGTAGATAAAGGCGTTGTGCGTACTGGGAATCTCTGTGGAGAACTCTGCGCCCATCGGCAAATGAATATCCAGGTACAGTGGTTCGGTAAACTCTCGCAAGACTGCGCCGCTTACACCATTACTATTTCCCGCAATCACTCTCACCTTCACACCCGATGCAGTCATGTATTCGGGAATCTCCGCGCTGCCGATATCTCGATACCAAGGTGTAATCATTTTTCTGCTGGCAGGCAAGTTGAGCCATAGCTGAAAGCCTTCCATCACACCATCTTTTTGTTCGGGGATTTCGGAGTGAATCACGCCGCGTCCAGCCGTCATCCATTGCACCCCACCATCCCCCAGCAAACCCTCATGCCCCGCACTATCACGATGACGCATACGTCCTGCCAACATATAGGTAATCGTCTCAAAACCGCGATGCGGATGATCGGGGAAACCCGCTATGTAGTCGTCCGGATTATCGCTGCCGAACGCATCCAGCATCAAAAAAGGATCGAGGCGTTGTTGCAATTTGCCTGTGAGTACACGGGTGAGTTTGACTCCCGCACCGTCCGAGGTAGCGATACCTTCGATTAAACGTTCAATCCCACGCGAGTGTCGTGGCGTGAATGGGGTAATGGTGTTCATGGCAATCTCCAAATTAACCGTTAAGTTCCGCACTTTATTTCGACTAGCGTGTGGTCTAACGTGGGGTACAGCAACCGCACTTTCAACTCCTGTTTCATGCGCGTATTCGTCATACGTCGCGATTCATTCATAAACGACCACATCATCGGCGACACTTTCTGACGCACTTCATTACGCGGCAAACGTGGTGGACGGGACAAGTCAAACGCATCCGCCACAGCATCAAAGTAATCACCCATTTTCATCTCGTCTTCGTCCACGGTGTGATACACGCGATTGGCTTTTCCATAACGCAACGAGGCAACCATAATGCGCGCCAAATCGTCGGCATGAATGTGATTGCTGAAGCCGTCCTCATTTTCAACTATAGCGGGAGAGCCGGCACGCAAGCGGTCTAACGGCAGACGGTCATGCGCATAAATGCCCGGCACACGCAAAATACAGGCGCGTACACCAGTACGTTTTGCCCAAGCACGAATTTGCATCTCCGCATCCACACGCAATTTTGCACGGTTACTTTGTGGGTTGAGCGGCGTGGTTTCGCTCACGTAGTTGCCAGCGCAATCGCCATACACACCGCTGGTGCTGATGTAGATAATTTGCTTGGGCAAGATGCCCGCTGAAAGTGCGGCAAGCAAGTGGTGGGTGCGTGTGTCTGTGATTGCCTGTGACTGAGGCGGCGCAAAGTCCAACACCACATCAGCCAACCCGGAAATGCGCGCGAGGCTGGTTCGATTATCCAAATCCCCCATCACGGGCGTTACGCCAAGCTCACGCAATTTGCCGCAATGCTCAGGATTACGATTCAACGCGTACAAACGATAATGCCCGCGCAACAAAGGAATGGCTCGTAGCGCAACATCGCCACAGCCAATAATCAACAAGCGTTTCATGGCGTAATTATGCGTTAAAATTGCACCCTCAGTGCAACTCAAACATTCACCATGACGTTCCAAACACATCTGCAACCCAGCGGTCATACCTTTCCTAATGAAGTCCACGAAACTATATTGGAAGCCGCGTTCAAGCACGGTTACACATTGCCGTATAGTTGTCGCGACGGCGTATGCGGCACATGCAAAGGCAAGGTGGTGAGCGGACAAGTGGACTACGGCAAGTATCAGGACAGCACGTTAACAGAAGCAGAAAAGACAGTAGGCATGGCACTGTTTTGCTGTGCAAAACCCTTGTCAGACTTGACGCTGGAATGCCGTGAGGTGAATGCAGTAAAAGATATTCCTGTCAAAATTATGCCGTGCCGTGTGCATAAAATGGAAAGTCCCGCAGCCGATGTGATGGTGCTGTCACTCAAGTTACCCACCAATGAACGCCTGCAATTTTTAGCGGGGCAATACATCGACATCTTGCTCAAAGACCAACAACCGCGCAGCTTTTCGTTAGCCAATGCGCCACATAAAGATGAGTTTCTGGAGCTGCATATTCGCAACATTGCGGGCGGTGCGTTCACCCATCACGTGTTTGAAGAAATGAAAGAGCGCGACATCCTGCGCTTCAAAGGCCCGCTCGGCACATTCTTTTTGCGTGAAGATTCGATAAAGCCCATCATCTTTGTTGCGAGCGGCACAGGCTTCGCCCCCATCAAAGCCATCATCGAACACGCGCTGTTCATCGGCGTAAAACGCCCGATGCACTTCTACTGGGGTGCGCGCAAATTGGCGGATTTATACATGCTGGACAAAGCCAAACTTTGGGAAAGCGGCGGCATAAAATTCACCCCCGTGCTATCCGAACCCATTGCAGGAGATAACTGGCAAGGACGCACAGGCTTTGTGCACCAAGCCGTGTTGGATGACTACAGCGACCTGTCCGCTCACGAAGTATATGCCTGTGGCGCGCCGATTGTGGTGGAAGCCGCGCATCGTGATTTCACCACACAGCGCGGCTTGCCGAATGAAGCGTTCTATTCGGACGCGTTTACTTATAGCAAACCAACCACAAAATAGAGAAAACCCCGATTAGAGCCTGAGCGGGCAAATCGCCATGTTGCGCGGTACTCGCATTTTCGCCTATCTCATTGATATGTCTCGGTTGCTGCGTTCCGTGCGCCTTGCACTTCGTCCCGCTCGCCAACTTATTCGCGGCTTCCCCAATTCTGTCTGGTGGCATCAAAAAGTGCTTACTTTACTTTCAAACAAGTGTTTGATACCGTGTACCGCTCATACCATTAACTCTCTCAGGAGCTCATCGTGGCTAAAATTGCAGTGGTTTATCACAGTGGGTACGGGCATACCGCCAAGCAAGCTCAAGCAGTGGCGAACGGGGCATATGCTTCGTTGATTGCTATCGATGCAGAAGGCAACATCACGGAAGCGGATTGGGCAACATTGCTTGCGGCGGATGCCATCATTTTCGGTTCGCCCACTTATATGGGCATGGCCTCGTGGCAATTCAAAAAATTTGCCGATGCCTCGTCCAAGCCTTGGTTCACGCAGCAATGGAAAAATAAAATCCCGGCAGGTTTCACCAACTCCGCCACGATGAACGGCGATAAACATTCGACGCTGCATTACTTGATTACTTTGGCGATGCAACACGGCATGATTTGGGTCGGCACGGGTTTGATGCCCTCCAACAGCAAAGCCGCGCAACGCAACGATGTGAATTACGTGGGTTCGTTCGCGGGCGCGATGATGCAATCACCTTCCGATGCCAGCCCCGATGAAGTGCTGCCAGGCGACTTGGAAACCGCACGGCTGTTCGGTCAGCGCGTGGCAGAAGTGGCGCGACAATACATCAAATAAATGGAAAAACTATGCTGCGCGACACATCTATGCGACTGGAAGATTTGCCTAACATTGGCAAATCCATTGCGGCGGATTTGCGCGGCATAGGCATCCTGCAACCCGCGCAACTCGCCCACCGCGACCCGCTTGCGGTGTTTCAGCAGCTTGTCAAAGTCATGGGGCATCGCCATGATCCGTGCGTGCTTTATACTTTGATTGCAGTGCGGCATTTCTTGCAAGGTGCGGAAGCACAACCATGGTGGCATTACACTACCGAAGGAAAAAAGCTGCTGGGCAATCACTAACTCGTTTCACTTCCGAATCGCAGGTTCCATATGAAAACACTCTACAAACCCTTACTCATCACCTTCTGTTTAACCGCATGTTTATTTGGCTGCGGCGGCAAGGACAAGCCCGCTGCGGGTGGTGTGCCAGGCGGTGGTGCGGGTATGCCACCACCTGAAGTGGATGTGATTGCGGTAAGCAGAGGTAATGCCACGCTCACGCAAAATCTGCCCGGACGTGTGCAGGCGTACCGCACCGCGCAAGTGCGCGCACGCGTGGAAGGAGTGATTGAAAAACGCTTGTTCGCGGAAGGGAGCGAAGTGAAAGCGGGTGCGTCTCTGTTCAAGATTGACTCACGCACCTATCAATCGACAATGGAATCGGCTCGCGCCGATTTGGCGATGGCGAAACAGACGGTAGAGCGGTATAAGCCTTTGATCGAAATTAAGGCAGTAAGCCAACAGGAATTTGATTTGGCGAGCCTGAAAGTCAAGCAGTCCGAAGCCGCGCTGACGCGCGCAGAGGAAGATGTGCGCAATGCCAATGTACCCGCTGCGATTTCCGGACACATCGGCCGTGCGTTGGTCACCGAGGGTGCCCTGGTTGGTAAAGGCGATGCAACGTTGTTGGCAACCATTGATCAAATTAACCCCATCTATGTGAACTTCACGCAGTCAGGCACGGATTTATTGCGGTTGCGGCAGGCGGTAAAGTCGGGAAAATTGAAGCGAGCCGATTCGGTAAAAGTGGAATTGCAGATGGAAGACGGCAGTGCCTATACCCATTCAGGAAGAATTTTCTTCACCGATTTGGCGGTTGACCCCAGCACGGGATCGGTGTCCTTGCGTGCCGAGTTTCCCAATCCCAACCGCGAGTTGCTGCCCGGCATGTTTGTCAGCATCCGTTTTCCCGAAGCCTTGGCGGAAAATGTGATCCGTGTTCCACAGCGCGCCGTGCAAGCCGGACAGCAAGGGCAGTTTGTCATGATAGTGGGTGATGAAAGCAAAGCCACACCGCTACCAATCAAAACCAGCGGCATGGCGGGTACAGATTTTATTGTCGCGGAAGGACTCAACGGTGGCGAACAAATCATTGTGAATGGCTTGCAAAAAGCCCGTCCCGGCACAGTGGTCAAGCCCGTGCCGTTGGGTGAAGCTCCGCCGGCCGATAAGAAGTAAATTGTGAACCTCTCAAAATATATTTTTTGGGATGAAGCGCAAGAAGCCGCGCAGCGTATGACGCTGGCATATCGGGTAGATAGACTAGGAATGGGCGAGTACGCAATGCCGCGATTCGCCAAAAAATAAGTTTTCAGAGGTTCACCAGCCATGTTTGCTAAATTCTTTATTGACCGCCCCATCTTCGCTTGGGTCATCGCGCTGATTATTTTGCTGGGCGGAGTACTGGCGTTGAATAATCTCCCTATTGCGCAATACCCCTCCGTTGCCCCGCCTGCCTTGTCTATTGGCGTGACTTATCCGGGCGCATCGGCGCAAGTTATCGAGGAAACTTCGGTGGCATTGCTCGAACAAGAGATGAACGGCATCGAGCATCTGCTGTATATGGAATCGTCTTCCGAGTTGGGCAGCGGCAGCGTGACGCTGACTTTTGAAGCGGGTACAAATCTCGACTTGGCGGCGGTGGAAGCACAGAACCGCGTGAAGCGAGCTGAAGCAAGGCTGCCTGATGATGTGCGTCGTCTCGGCATTACCGTCACCAAAACAGCGCGCAATTATGTGATGTTTGTCGCGATTTTTTCACCCGATAAAACATTCAATAATGTTGCGCTGGGGAGTTATGCCACCTCCAGTGTGCTGGATCATATACGCCGTGTGCCGGGTGTTGGAGAGGCGATTTTATTCGGCACGGAATACTCGATGCGTCTGTGGCTTAAGCCGGACAAATTTCAAAACTATAACCTGTCTCCTGCCGATGTGTCGCGCGCGGTGCGCGCGCAAAATTCACAATTGGCGACGGGTGAATTGGGGCAATTACCTTCGTCGCCAGGACAACAATTAAACGCGGTGATTGTGACGCGCAGCCGTCTTTCCACGCCGGAAGAATTCGGCAATATCATAGTGCGTACCAACCCCGATGGTTCTTCGCTGCGGGTTAAGGATGTTGCGCGGGTCGAATTGGGCGCGCAGGATTACTCCCGCTCCGCACGTATTGACGGGCAGCCCACGGCAGCGATTGCGATACGGCTTGCACCAGGCGCGAACGCGCTGAAAACCGTTAAATTGGTCAATGAAAAAATGGCCGAACAAGCCAAATTTTTCCCCAAGGGCATGGATTGGGTTGTGCCTTACGACACTTCAAAGTTCATCGATATTTCCATCAAAGAAGTGTTGAAAAGTTTGGCAGAAGCATTGTTATTGGTCGTGTTGGTGATGTATTTATTTTTGGGTAATGTGCGCGCTACGATCATTCCTGCCATCGTCATTCCTATTGCCTTAATCGGCGCATTGGTGGGGCTATATCTGTTGGGGTATTCGATCAACGTGCTGACTCTGTTTGCGATGGTACTCGCCATCGGTATCGTGGTGGACGATGCCATTGTGGTGGTGGAAAACGTCGAGCGCATTATGAGTACCGAAGGTTTGTCGCCGCGTGAGGCGACGCGCAAAGCGATGGATCAGATCGTCGGCGCCATCATCGCCATCACGCTGGTGTTGATGGCCGTGTTCATTCCCATGGCGTTCTTCCCCGGTTCGACCGGCGCGATCTATCGCCAATTTGCCGTGACGCTGGTGTTGACCATGATGTTCTCCGCCTTGATGGCGTTAACCTTAACGCCCGCGTTATGCGCGACATTGCTGAAGCACGAGCTGGGCAAGTCGATAATGCCGACTACGGGATTCCTCGGCTGGTTCAACCGCTTCTTTGCACGCACCACCACACGCTACACCAATGGTGTGAAAAAAGTTCTCGCCAGAACGGGGCGATATTTGTTGGTATATGCCGCTATTTTTGCCGCGATGGGCTGGTTATTCTCGATGTTGCCGGGCAGTTTTTTACCCGAAGAAGATCAGGGCTATTTCATCAACGTGATTCAGCTGCCCGCAGGCGCAACCAACGAACGCACTTTGGAGGTGTTAAATCAAGTCGAGCAACACTATCTCAAAATGCCAGAGGTTGAGCACGTCATCGGCGTGGCGGGATTTTCATTCTTCGGTCGAGGGCAAAATGCCGCGATTGCATTTGTTCGCTTGAAAGACTGGAGCCAACGCCCCGCGCCCGACAGTGCCGCACCCGCGATGGCGCGTAAAGCGACCATGATGTTATCGCGCATAAAACAAGCGATGATTTTTGCCATCAACCCACCGCCGATTCCTGAGCTGGCAGCGGTGGGGGGGTTCGATTTCCGCATGGAAGACCGCGGCGGCGTGGGACGCGAAAAATTGCTGGAGGCGCGCAATATGGCTTTGGGCATGGCAGCGCAAAACCCGGTATTGGCGGGCGTTAGACCGGAAGGGCAGGAGGCGGGTCCGCAGCTGTTCCTGGATGTAAACCGATTGAAGGCAGAATCGCTGGGTGTGTCGATTACCGATTTGAATGACACCTTGCAGTCCTCTTTAGGCGTGGCATACATCAACGATTTTGTAAGACAAGGGCGCATCTTGCGGGTGCAAATGCAGGCCGAGTCAGACTTGCGACGTACGCCCGAAGACATTCTGAAATTAACGGTACGCAACAACAAAGGGCAAATGGTGTCGTTATCCGAGTTAGCCAAAGTGCAATGGATTAGCGGTTCGCCGAAGTTGGATCGCTACAACGGCTTGCCCGCGATGAAAATTTCCGGCGGTGCAGCACTGGGCCGTAGCAGTGGCGAAGCAGTGGCAGCGATGGAAGAGATTGCCAAGAAGCTCCCGCCCGGAATCGGCTTTGAGTGGTCGGGAACATCGTTTGAAGAACGCCAAGCAGGCTCGCAAGCCCCTCTGCTGTTTGGCATTTCGCTGTTCGTGGTGTTTTTGTGTCTGGCGGCGTTGTTTGAAAGCTGGTCGATTCCTCTCGCGGTTTTGCTGGTCGTGCCGCTCGGTGTGTTTGGCGCGGTAGTGGCGGTGACATTGCGCGAATTGCCCAACGACGTGTATTTCAAAGTTGGCTTGATTGCCATCATCGGCCTGTCATCCAAGAACGCGATTTTGATTATCGAGTTTGCGCGCAAGTTGCAGGACGACGGCATGGATTTGATTGATGCGGTGTTGGAAGCGTGCCGCTTACGTTTCCGCCCCATCTTGATGACCTCGATTGCCTTTGTGGTGGGTGTGTTACCGTTGGCGATCTCCACTGGCGCGGGCGCACAAAGTCGCCACGCGATAGGCACAGGGGTAATGGGCGGCATGATTGCGGCGACCTTGCTGGCAGTGTTTTTAGTGCCTGTATTCTTTGTGGTGATGCGACGCATCTTTCCGGGACATGCGCGTTCGCATAAGGAGGTTGGCCATGAAAAGGCTTAATGCACTCATGCTGCTATGTAGGAACACGCCCCGCGTGCGATTGCATTTTGCCTCGCGCGCAGGGCGCGCTCCTACAATACCAAATTGCGGAACTAAGACTTTAGTTGGAGCCGTACTAACAATTGCTTTGGCAGGCTGTTCACTGATACCGGCCTATGAGCGTCCTGTCGCGCCGATTCCGGGTGCATGGTCGGATACGAAGCAGGGTGCGATTAAACAACTTGCGGGCGAAAAGTATTTCCCCGACCCGCGCTTGCAAGCCCTGATTAAAGTCGCGCTGGAAAATAATCGTGATCTGCGCATCGCCACCGCACGCATCGCGGAAGCCCGCGCGTTATATGGTGTCCAGTCTGCCGACCGTTTGCCGAATATCAACCTGAATGCAGGGAGAAATGCCTCACTGACTCCCGCAGGAGCATCGGTTACGGGCAGCGCGCTCCAAGCCAATCGTTACGATGTAACTGCCAGCTTGGTGTCGTTTGAATTGGATTTTTGGGGTCGTGTGAGCAGCCTGAATGCCTCGGCCAAGGCCAGCTATTTGGCGACAGAATCTGCGCAACGCGCGTTTCGTTTGACACTGACGGCCGATGTGGTGAATGCGTATTTGTCGGTGCTGGAGTTGCGTGAACGCACTCAACTGACGGTGGAAACATTGCAGGGTCGTGAATCCATACGCCAGCTCATTTCACGTCGCCGCGATGCGGGTATATCCAACGACTTGGACTATCTGCAAGCGGAAGGTGCGTACCAAGCAGCGTTGGCGGAGCGCGCCAATCTGGAGCGTCAGCAAGCGGCGGCTGAAAACCAGCTGGACTTTTTGTTGGGCGCAAGCGTAAGAGAGATTAAAAACTTACCCGCTGTCCGCACCCTTGCCGAGCAAGGTATAGTGTCGAACAGTTTGGGCGATATTTCTGCCGAGGTATTGCTGCAACGCCCCGATGTGCTGGCGGCCGAGCAAAGATTGATAGCCGCCAATGCCAATATCGGTGCGGCTCGTGCGGCATTTTTTCCGCGCATTTCTTTGACCAGTGCGGTGGGTACTGCGAGCCGCAGCCTGTCGGGATTGTTTGATGCAAATAGTGGTGCGTGGAGTTTTCAGCCTGCCTTGAGCTTGCCGTTATTTGATGCGGGACGCACCGCATCAAACGTGGATGTGGCGACAGCACGTAAAAATATCGCCGTGGCGGAATATGAAAAAACCATACAGCTGGCATTCCGCGAAGTGGCAGATTTGTTGGCTGCGCGCGAAAAACTCGACGAACAATTGACCGCACAACAAGCCAATGCCGATTTGCAAGCGCAGCGATTGCGTTTGGTGGATGCGCGTTATAAAGCTGGCGTTGCCAATTACATCGAGGTGCTGGATGCGCAACGCGAATTGTATGCCGCGGAGCAAAGCACGTTGCAAATCCGCCGCACGGTGTATGCTACCGCCACGCAACTCTACAAAGCCTTGTCAGTCGAAGCGTCCGGTGACAACCCATGATGACCGAAGCCGAAATCAGGTCTGCCAGTGAGCAAACGCGAGCGCGTTTGCTGGAAGCGGCGCGCGAAACTTTTTCGCAGCATGGCTTTCAGGGCGCGACCGTGCGCGAAATTTGCCGTCGTGCCGAAGCCAATGTTGCAGCAGTGAATTATCACTTTGGCAGCAAAGATAGCTTGTTGAGTGAAGCGTTGAATTTCGATCCGCTTAACGATATGCAACTCGCTAACGTCGATGCTGCCGCATGCCCCCGCATACGTTTCCAATTGTTCATCCACGAATTTATGTCGATGCTGCTCGACGAAAAAAAATCTTCTTCACAATGCCGCATCATGGCGCGCGAACTGGCCGACCCCACGCCCGCATTGGATCAAATCGTGCGCGAAGCCATTGCCCCGTTGCATGAATTTTTAGGCAAGTTGATAGTTGAAGTGGTGGGCGAAAAAGTCAGCAAGGCCGCTCTGAGCCGTTATGTAAATAGCATCATGGGGCAATGTATTTTTTATAGCCATTCCTATCCCGTGTTGCAACGCCTGCATCCGACATTGCGCTACAGTCAGGCCGAGATCAGGGCGATTGCCGAACATATCGCGGAATTTTCGCTGCTGGCACTCCAACAGATTTCCAACAAACCACAAGGAGGAACACCATGTTAAACACAAAAACTTTCGAAGACTTATCTTCCAAATTACACGCCGCGATAAACAACAGCCCCGCGAAAGACATCGAAAAAAACATGCGTGCTTTGCTCGCGCAAGGGTTCGCCAAACTGGATTTGGTAACGCGCGAAGAATTTGATGTGCAAACCCAGGTGCTGGCGCGCGCAAGGGAACAACTTGCCGCACTGGAAACGCGGGTCGCGGAACTGGAAGCACAGCGCAAATAATGACATTCTTAAATCCGCAATAATCAAGTGCCTCAGAAAATTCAAATTTCCAATTCAGGCGAGGCGCGCGGGCAAAATCGCAGTGCCGCACTTGTCCTCAGGTGTAGTGGCTGGGGGTATGTGGTGATATGTAAGCAAGATTTTTCGAGCGCAACACAGCATGACGACGAAACTTTGAGTTTTATAAGGTGTTTGTGAGTCTGGCGGTACTCTACAGCCGCGCCCTTTCCGGCATGGAGGCGGCACTGGTGACGGTGGAGGTACACCTTGCCAATGGCTTGCCGAGCTTCACCATCGTTGGACTGCCCGAAACCGAAGTTAAAGAAAGTAAAGACCGTGTTCGCGCCGCGCTGCAAAATTGCCAGTTCGATTTTCCCGCGCGGCGCATCACGGTCAACCTTGCTCCCGCCGATTTGCCCAAGGAAAGCGGACGATTTGACTTGCCTATCGCCCTCGGCATTCTTGCGGCTACGGGGCAAATTCCTGCGGACAAATTAGCCGAATACGAATATGCCGGCGAGCTTGCGCTAACGGGTGAACTGCGTCCGATTCGCGGTGCATTGGCGATGACCTATCGTGCGGTCAACAGCGGACGTGCGTTTATTTTGCCGCACGCCAATGCCGCCGAAGCCGCGCTGGTAAACGATGCTACCGTGTATGCGGCACAATCGCTGTTACAGGTTGCGGCACATTTGAGCGGGCGTGAAATGATGCAACCCTTCGTCAGCCAACCCAAAACCACACCTCCGTATTACCCCGATATGCGCGAAGTAAAAGGCCAAGCACAGGCCAAACGCGCGCTGGAAATCGCGGCGGCAGGCGGAGGTTGGACCTCCCGGCACCGACAAAATTCATTGTTGACATACCGCGCCCTGGTTGAGGCTGCTGGGGAAGGTGGAACTGAAGACATTGTGCTTGCGCATGCGGCATCGTGCATCTTCTCACCCCAAGAAACAGGTTTCTCAAATACGAAAAATGACTCTCCGGGATCAAAATCCGTACTTGAACTCATGAACAAGACGTCGAAATCAGGTGAGTAGTTAATTAAGTCGGTTGTCTCGTAGTTTTGAGCGGCATGAAGGAATATTGGAAGATTCCGGTGATATTAGAAATTCCCAGTATGAGTTTGATCGCAGCGTACTGGAAGTGCTGCGCGAACCGCTGGAATCGGGACGCATCACCATCTCCCGCGCAGCGCGCCGTGCCGATTTTCCAGCGCAGTTTCAGCTCGTTGCTGCGATGAATCCCTGCCCGTGCGGTTATCACGGACATTACAACGGCAAATGCCATTGCACGCCAGATCAAATTTCACGCTACCGCAGCAAAATTTCCGGACCGCTATTGGATCGTATCGACATCCAGATTGAAGTGCCTGCCGTTCCGCAGGACGATCTGTTGGGCAAAGCGAATGGCGAGGGGAGCAGCGTTCTGCAAAACCGCGTGGAAAGCGCGCGGCAACGCCAACTTGTTCGACAGAACAAGTCCAATGCACTGCTTTCAGTAACAGAGATTGACGAACTGTGTAAGCCGGACGCACAGGGAGAGGCCTTGTTGCAACAAGCAATCAGCCGACTCAACCTTTCGGCGCGCGCTTATCACCGCGTGTTAAAAGTCGCGCGCACCATTGCAGATTGGGAAGGCGCGCAAGGTGTCGATAGCAAGCATATTGCAGAAGCCGTGCAGTACAGAAGGCTCAATTTCTAACGAAATACTGATAATCGGTGATCGGGATGAAGCGCACTGCGCACGGAACGCAGAAACCGCAGTGTATGTGTTATACACGAGGATTTCGAGTACCGCGCAACACTGCGCGTTCGCCCGCGTAATCATTAAAATCAGCGTTTCCTTAAGCCTTTTCGTACAAACCCCACTCCTCCTTTGCCTTAGGTGCTTATCTCGCATGGTAAAATCCGCGCCTATTTTTTGCGCCTACTTGCCATGTCAACAACTCCTCACTTAATCGAGCAACTCATCGAGCAACGCATCCTGATTTTGGACGGCGCGATGGGTACGATGATCCAGCGATACAAGCTCACCGAGGCACATTATCGCGGCACGGAACTGTATGGCGATTACCGTGGTGCGCGCAGAATGTTTGCCGATCACCCCGTGGATGTAAAGGGCAATAACGACCTGTTGCTGCTCACCCAGCCGCACATCGTCCGCGAGATTCACGCGCAGTATCTGGCGGCAGGCGCGGACATTCTGGAGACCTGCACATTCAACTCCACCGCCGCGTCACTGGACGATTACGACATGGTGGAGTTGGCTTACGATCTGAATTTTGCGGGTGCGAGATTGGCGCGAGATGTATGCGATGAATTCGAGGCGAAAATTCCCAACAAGCCGCGCTTCGTGGCGGGCGTGCTGGGTCCGACCACCAAGACCGCGTCTATCTCACCAGACGTAAACGACCCCGGCTTCCGCAACATCAGTTTCGACGCGTTGGTTGAAGGCTACGGCGTGGCGATACGCGGCTTGCTGGATGGTGGTGCGGACGTGCTGATGGTCGAAACCATCTTCGATACGCTCAACGCCAAGGCCGCTCTGTTCGCGATTGAAAAACATTTTGAGCAACACAGCGTGAGAGTTCCCGTAATGATTTCCGGCACGATTACCGATGCCTCTGGACGCACGCTGTCGGGTCAAACCACCGAGGCATTCTGGAATTCTTTGAGTCATGCGCGTCCTTTGTCCATCGGTCTGAACTGCGCACTGGGTGGCGATTTGATGCGCCCTTACATCGAGGAGTTATCGCGCGTGGCGAGCTGCTATGTGAGCGCGCATCCCAATGCGGGTCTGCCCAATCCCTTGTCGGAAACAGGTTATGACGAGACTCCCGAATACACTGCCAAGGTCGTCAAAGAATTTGCCACCAGCGGATTTTTGAACATCGCGGGTGGTTGCTGCGGTACGTCCCCGGCGCACATCAAGGCAATCGCGGAAGCCCTAAAAGACGTGCCTCCGCGAGCATTGCCTGGCCTTGAACACAAGTGCCGTCTGTCGGGTTTGGAACCATTCAACATCGGTGATGACTCGCTGTTCGTCAACGTCGGCGAGCGTTGCAACGTCACAGGCTCGGCGAAATTCAAACGCCTCATTTTGGAAGGGCAATACGACGAAGCCTTGGAAGTCGCCAAGCAACAGGTGGAAACGGGCGCGCAAGTTATCGATGTGAACGTGGACGAAGCCATGCTGGACGGGCAAGCCGCGATGGTGAAATTTCTCAACCTCATCGCCTCTGAGCCAGACATCAGCAAAGTGCCGTTGATGATCGATTCGTCCAAGTGGAGCATCATCGAAGCGGGCTTGAAATGCGTACAGGGCAAGGCGATTGTGAACTCGATTTCGCTTAAGGAAGGCGAAGCAAAATTCCTCGAACAAGCCCGTCTGGTGCGGCGTTACGGCGCGGCGGCAGTGGTGATGGCCTTCGACGAAACAGGGCAAGCAGACACCTTCAAACGCAAGACCGAGATTTGCAAACGCAGTTACGACATCTTGGTGAACCAAGTCGGCTTCCCACCAGAAGATATTATTTTCGACCCCAACATTTTCGCCATTGCCACAGGGATAGAAGAACACAACAACTACGCGGTGGACTTCATCGAAGCAACCGCGTGGATACGCAAAAATCTGCCTTACGCGAAAATCTCTGGCGGTGTCTCCAACGTGTCGTTTTCGTTCAGGGGCAACGAGCCAGTGCGCGAAGCGATTCACACTGTGTTCCTGTATCACGCCATCAAAGCGGGCATGGGCATGGGCATCGTCAATGCGGGGCAGCTCGGTGTGTATGAAGAAATTCCGTGTGAACTGCGTGATGCGGTTGAAGACGTGGTACTCAACCGTCATCTCGACGCGGGCGAGAAATTGGTAAAAATTGCCGAGAGCGTAAAGGGAGGCGGCAAAGAACAAGTCGAAGATTTGGAATGGCGCAAAGGCACGGTGCAGGCACGCCTCACCCACGCGCTGGTGCGCGGCATTACCACTTTCATTATCGAGGACACCGAAGAAGCGCGTCTGCAAGCCAAGTTTCCCGTTGAGGTTATCGAAGGCCCGCTGATGGTGGGCATGAACGTAGTGGGCGATTTGTTCGGCGCGGGCAAAATGTTTTTGCCGCAAGTGGTGAAATCCGCGCGGGTGATGAAACAGGCTGTGGCACATTTAGTGCCATTTATTGAAGCGGAAAAACTGCGCTCCGGTGACACCAGCACCAAAGGCAAAATCGTCATGGCAACCGTCAAAGGCGACGTACATGACATCGGTAAAAACATCGTCACTGTGGTGTTGCAGTGCAACAACTTCGAGGTCATCAACATGGGCGTGATGGTGCCTTGCCAGCAGATTTTGGATACCGCACGCGAGCACAACGCCGACATCATCGGCCTGTCCGGATTGATTACACCCTCGCTGGAAGAGATGGCGCACGTGGCGAAAGAGATGGAGCGTCAGGGTTTCAAAATACCGTTGCTGATCGGCGGTGCGACGACTTCACGTGTGCATACTGCGGTGAAAATCGAACCCAATTATGCGAGTGGACAAGTGGTGTACGTCACCGATGCCTCGCGCGCGGTGGGTGTGTGCAGCAACTTGTTAAGCGACACGCTGCGCAATGATTACGTCGCCGGTATCAAGGCGGAATACTCTGCCGCGCGTGAGCAACACGAAAACAAGAAGAGCAAAGCGGTGTACGTCACGCTTGAGGAAGCGCGCGCGCACGGCGTGAAAACAGATTGGAAAAAATACACACCGCCTAAACCATACTTGATGGGCGTGCAAAAATTTGAGGCGTATCCGCTCGATAAAATCGCCGAATACATAGACTGGTCGCCGTTCTTCAATGCTTGGGAGCTGGCTGGACGCTACCCCAAAATTTTGCAAGATAGCGTGGTGGGTGAAGAAGCAACCAAGCTGTTCAAAGACGCGCAAACCATGCTGAAAAAAATCATCGCGGAAAAATGGCTCACAGCAAACGCTGTGTTCGGCTTGTTCCCTGCCAACACCGTGGGTAGCGATGACATCGAGATCTACACCGACGACAAACGCAACAAGGTGGCGATGACTTGGCACAATCTGCGCCAGCAAACCAAAAAACCAGCGGACATCCCCAACTACTGCCTTGCTGATTACATCGCGCCTAAAGAAAGCAAAGTGAAAGACTACGTCGGTGGTTTTGCATTGACGGCAGGCATAGGCATAGAAGATCACGTTGCGCGCTTTGAGGTACAGAATGACGACTACAACGCCATCATGCTTAAAGCTTTGGCGGATCGTTTGGCAGAAGCTTTCGCCGAACTGCTACATGCCCGTGTGCGCCGTGAATTCTGGGGTTATGCGGCGGATGAAGCCTTGAGCAACGACGACATCATCGCCGAAAAATATCGCGGCATCCGCCCTGCGCCCGGTTACCCTGCCTGCCCGGAACACAGCGAAAAAGGCGCGCTGTTCGAGCTGATGCAAGCCCCATTAAACGCGGGTATCACTCTCACTGAGAGCTACGCCATGCTACCCACCGCCGCCGTCAGCGGCTTCTATTTCTCGCACCCGCAGGCACAATACTTTGCCACGGGGAAAGTGGACAAAGAACAGATTGCTAGTTATGCAAAGCGTAAAGGCTGGACGATTGAACAAGCGGAGCGGTGGTTAGCTCCGGTGTTGAGTTATTAAGCGATGAAGGTAATCTACAAAATCACATACCCGAATGGAAAGATTTATGTTGGGAAAGACCTGACAGGTACCTTACATATTTTGGTAGCGTGAATAGTGTGCTTGTAGAAAAGGATTTTTTGGAAGTGCAGCGAAGAGATTTTTCCATTAGAAAAGAAATCCTAATGGAGTCTGAAGATGCAGATGAAATCAACCGTATAGAATCCATGTTCATCTTGGAGTATTAATCAAACAACCCAGCCATTGGCTATAACCAATGGCCAAAGTTCAAAGGCTAACAATCAACTACTAAGGAACTAGAATGATGACAGCCGACACCAAACTAGGCGAAGGCGCAGCCCGCGTAGGGCGCAATAACCAACGGACATTGCGCCAAAGGCAGGCAATTCTCTAAGCTCTTCGAGCTTGAGAAGTTGACACCGCCGTAAGTGAAAAGCCAAAACGTGTGCAATGCGCTACACTTATCGCAACTTACAAAAATCACCACAAAGGAGCATTACGATGAAACATCGCATCACTTTTTTACCGCTGGTCGTCCTTATTTCTGCCAGTATTTTTTCAACGACCGCGTGCTCTAAACCAGCCGAAACCACTAAACCAACAATGGAGAAAAGCAACATGAGTGAACTGATTAAAATTGACGTGAAGCAAGGCGCGGGCGCCGAAGCGATTGCCGGGCATGAAGTGTCGGTGCATTACACGGGCTGGTTGTACGACGAGGCTGCACCTGAACATAAAGGCAAAAAATTCGATAGTTCGCGTGATCGCGGTGATCCGTTTAATTTCCCACTGGGCGGTGGTCGTGTCATCAAGGGCTGGGATCAAGGTGTGGCGGGCATGAAGATCGGCGGGCAACGCACGCTGATTATTCCTTCAGAAATGGGCTATGGCGCACGCGGTGCGGGTGGAGCGATTCCACCGAATGCAACGCTGGTGTTTGATGTTGAATTGTTGGGTGTGCGCTAAAAATAACACTGTCCACGAAAGACACGAACAACACGAAAAAATGCTTTGAGCTTTTTCGCTGTGCGATGAAATCGTCCTCTTAATCCATTTCGTGCTTTTTGTGTTCTTGCAGAGTTTTCGCCAAACGGCGAAAACTCTGCAAGAACCAATTCGTGGATAATTTTGCAAAATGAATCCGATCACAAATCCACTGCTGGTCACGGCACTGATGCTCGCGGTGTCTAACCTGTTTATGACCTTCGCGTGGTATGGTCACCTGAAAAATATGTCGAGCTCACCTTGGTACATCGCGGCATTGGTGAGTTGGGGCATCGCGCTATTTGAGTATTTGTTGCAGGTACCCGCCAACCGCGTCGGTTACACCGCGCTGAATCTTGGGCAGCTGAAAATTTTGCAGGAAGTCATCACGCTGTCGGTATTTGTGCCGTTCGCGGTGTTGTATATGAACCAACCATTGAAGATAGATTTTTTGTATGCCGCGCTATGTTTGATGGGTGCGGTGTATTTTATTTTTAGAGCGTAACGCTTATTTTCCAGCCCGAACTCGAAGCGAGAACGAGGCGGCAAGTGAGCAGTGACGAGACAGTACGAAGTTGTACGGCGAGGAGTCGCGCAACGTAGCCAACAAAGTTATCGTGAAGAGTTAGGGCTGGAAATGCACATACACATCCTCGGAATCTGTGGCACTTTCATGGGCGGCATTGCCGCGCTCGCCAAGCAGGCTGGTTATCGCGTCACCGGCTGCGATGCCAATGTCTATCCTCCCATGAGTACGCAACTCGAAGCACAGGGCATCGAGTTGATCGAAGGTTTTGGTATCGAACAACTTGCGCTCAAGCCGGATGTGTTTGTTATCGGCAATGTGGTCGCGCGCGGCAACCCGCTGATGGAAGAAATCCTCAATCGCAACTTGCCCTACATCTCCGGCCCGCAATGGCTGGCAGATACGATACTGCGCGACAAATGGGTACTGGGTGTTGCTGGTACGCATGGCAAAACCACCACTAGCGCGATGCTGGCCTGGATATTGGAATACGCAAAACTGAACCCGGGCTTTCTGATCGGCGGCGTACCGGAAAATTTCGGCATCTCGGCGCGCCTCACTGACTCACCTTTCTTTGTCATCGAAGCGGATGAATACGACACGGCATTTTTCGACAAGCGTTCAAAATTTGTTCACTACCATCCGCGCACAGCCATTCTTAACAATCTGGAGTTCGATCACGCGGATATTTTTGCCGATCTCGCCGCGATTGAAACCCAGTTTCACCATTTGGTGCGAACTGTGCCTGGCAATGGCCTTGTTGTAAGCAATGGCCGGGAGGATACGCTGGACAAGGTGTTGCAGCGCGGCAGCTGGACTCCGGTGGAACGCTTTGGCATTAATGCAGGTTGGCAGATTGATGCCGATAATCGTGTGACCTTAAATGGCGTTGTACAGGGTACGCTGCAATGGGATTTGCTCGGCGAACATAATCGCCAAAATGCCCTCGCCGCACTTGCCGCAGCGCGACATGTTGGCGTACCGGTTGCGCAAGGTTTAGCGGCTCTTACCGAATTCAAAAATGTGAAGCGGCGCATGGAAGTGCGCGGTGTGGTGAACAACATCACCGTGTATGACGACTTCGCGCATCACCCTACTGCGGTGGAAACTACGGTTGCAGGTTTGCGCCAGAAGGTTGGCAAGGCACGTATTTTGGCGGTGTTAGAGCCGCGCTCCAACACCATGAAATTAGGCGTGATGAAGGATGCATTGCCAGCCAGCTTGAAAGATGCCGACTTGGTATTCTGCTACGCGGGAAATCTCGGCTGGGACGCAAGTGGCGCACTCGCCCCTCTGGGTGACAAGGCAGTAGTGAAAAATGATCTTAATGAGCTGATTGAAGTCATCGCTACCACTGCAAAATCTGGTGATCATATACTGGTGATGAGCAACGGTGGTTTTGGTGGCATACACGAGAAGTTGCTCAAACGCCTCGCGTAACGACCGCTTGCGCAATTACAGCCGCATCACTAGAATTCCCGACCATTCAACTAAGGTAAAACATCATGAGCACAGACATCCAAAAAACCATCCATGAACAAGTGACCACACATCCCGTTGTGTTGTACATGAAGGGCAGCCCGCAATTTCCGCAATGCGGTTTTTCCGCCAACGCGATACGCATTCTTGGCGCACTCGGCGTAACCGATCCGTTCACGGTGGACGTGTTACAAGACCCGGAGATTCGCCAAGGCATTAAGGAATATGCGAACTGGCCTACGATCCCGCAGCTTTACATCAAGGGTGAGTTCATCGGCGGCTCGGACATAATGACCGAGATGTATCAGAGCGGTGAGCTGAAGGACTTGTTGGGTTAGCCCACCGCCAGCCTGTCATTTTTTCAGATAGGCACGCGCCCTCGCAATCGCGGCTTCCACCTGATTCGGCGCAGTCCCGCCAATATGATTACGCGAGGCGAGCGAGCCTTCCAGTGTCAGCACCATGTAAATATCCTGCTCAATGAGCGTGGAAAATTTCTTGAGCTCTTCCAGTTTCAAGTCGCTCAAATCGCAATTCCGCTCAACAGCAAAACGCACCGCCAGAGCAACGGCTTCGTGTGCATCGCGAAACGGTAAACCCTTTTTTACCAGATAATCCGCGAGGTCTGTCGCGGTGGCATAGCCCTGCAAAGCAGCGCTACGCATGGCTTCTGGCTTGACGGTGATACCACCTATCATGCCGGCGTAGATGCGCAAAGTTTGTGTCAGCGTGTCCACGGTGTCGAACAGTGGCTCTTTGTCTTCTTGGTTATCTTTGTTGTAAGCCAGCGGCTGGCCTTTCATCAGGGTGAGCAACGCAATCAAATGACCGTTCACACGCCCGGTCTTGCCGCGTACCAATTCCGGCACATCGGGGTTTTTCTTTTGCGGCATGATGGAAGAGCCGGTACAAAAGCGATCGGCAATGTCGATGAAGCCGAAGCGTGGGCTCATCCACAAAATCAATTCTTCCGAGCAGCGCGACAGATGCGTCATGATTAGTGAGCCAGCAGCGGTGAATTCAATCGCAAAGTCTCGATCAGAAACCGCGTCTAGTGAATTTTCACACACCCCATCAAAACCTAATATCTCCGCAACCATTTCGCGCTTAATGGGATAGCTGGTACCTGCTAACGCCGCCGCGCCAAGTGGAAGCCAATTCACGCGCTTGCGGCAATCTTGCAGACGCTCCGCATCACGCTTGAGCATTTCGAAATACGCCATCAGATGATGCGCAAAGCTGATGGGTTGCGCCACTTGCAAATGCGTAAAACCGGGCATGATGGTGTGGGTATGTTGTGCGGCAAGGTCAAGCAGCGCGGCCTGCAAAGACTTGATGAGTTCCAGCAAGTCATCAATCGCGCTGCGTAAATACAGGCGCACATCGGTGGCGACTTGATCGTTGCGTGAACGTCCGGTGTGCAAACGTTTACCCGCGTCCCCCACCAAAGCGGTCAAACGCTTTTCGATGTTGAGATGCACATCTTCTAAATCAAGCTGCCAGGAGAATTCACCCGCGCTGATTTCATTTTTGATTTGCGCCAGGCCGCGCTGAATGTCGCCGAGGTCTTGTGCGGAGATGATGGCGCATCGGGATAACATCTCGGCGTGTGCCAGTGAGCCTTGAATGTCGAACATTGCCAGCCTGTGGTCAAAGCTCACCGAAGCAGTGTAACGTTTGACCAATTCCGCGACCGGTTCGCTGAATCGACCCGACCAAGTATTTTTATCTTGTGTGTCAGTCATATTTTGCCCAATAATGAGGGAGTTAGAACTCGAACCCCCATGCTATGAATAAGGCGCGCAGTATAAAACAAAATGCCCGCTCTGACGGCCTGCCCGACTTTCGCAATCTTGGTGTGATATTGCGCATTTTGCTTATTGTGAATGGTCTGGCGATCACCTTGGCATTGTTGCTGGCAACCGGCTGGGTGGATGTGCCTGCCCTACTGATGCAGATTACCATGATGCTAACGCCCGTGATTTTGACCGGCCTGTTGCTGTTGTGGGCGGCGCAGCCGTGGCTGGGCAAGTTGCCTTATTGGCGCGGCGCGCTGGTGGTTAGCCTCATCGTCATGGCGTTAACGCTGTGTATTTATTCATTCGGCAGAAATCTGTTGGGTGAGATGGACAACAATGAGCCCTATTTTAGTTTGGTGCGTTACGCCCTGCTGAGTTTGATCGTGTGCGCAATTTTGTTGATGTATTTTCGGCTGCGCACTCAAGTGTTATCGCACGGTATGTTGGATGCACGTTTGCAGGTATTGCGCGCGCGCATCCGCCCGCATTTTTTATTCAATACCATCAACGCCGTGCTGGGTATTGTACGCAGCCAGCCCAAGCAGGCAGAGGCCGCGCTGGAAGACATGGCAGACCTGTTTCGCATGGCAATGGTGGACATGCAGGATCTCGTGCCGCTGCATCAGGAAATCAAGCTATGCAAACAATACCTGGCATTGGAGCAAATGCGCATGGGCGAACGGTTAAGTGTGGAATGGCAGATAAAAGACGTGCCGGATGACGCGCTGATTCCGCCGTTGCTGCTTCAACCCTTGCTGGAAAATGCCGTGTATCACGGCATTGAACCGCTATCGCAAGGGGGCTGCATCAACATTGCTTTGTCATTGCAAGATAAAAAACTTTTAATCAAAGTGGACAACCCCTGTGTGTTGCGCAACGAGGGTTTGCACAAAGGAAATAAAATCGCGCTGGGCAACATCCGCGAGAGATTGGCATTACTATTCGATGTCGAGGCGCACTATCACGTCGAAGTCGGCAAGGATTTTTATCGGGTGGAAATTGCGTTTCCCTACGCAGTGAAGGAGGTTACATGAGTGCCGTGCTACAGCTTGCTTTGCGAGTTTTCATTGTGGATGACGAACCGCCCGCGCGCAATCGATTGCGCGATTTGTTAAACGACTGCAATGCGCAACTGCCGCTGGAAGTGGTGGGAGAGGCAGGCAACGGCAAAATCGCACTGGAGATGCTTGCCGATTTGCCGGTTGATGTGGTGTTGCTGGACATCCGTATGCCGGAGATGGATGGCATCGAACTTTCGCAACACCTGCAAAAGTTACCCAAGCCCCCCGCAATTATTTTTGCCACAGCTTACGGCGATTATGCGATTAAGGCTTTTGAACTACATGCGGTTGATTATCTGCTCAAACCCATACGTCTGGGGCGTTTGTTCGAAGCACTCACGCGCGCGCGCGAAGCCGTCCCGGTACAAATTGAAACACTGCGCGAGCTGCTGCCCGAACCCCGCAAAAATTTATCGGTACACGAACGCGGCAAAATTCAGTTGATACCCATCGAGCAAGTACTCTACCTGCGCGCCGAATTGAAATACATCACCATACGAACCACCGAGCGCGAACACCTCATTGAAGAATCCCTGACCGCACTGGAAACGGAATTTGCCGCGCGGTTTGTGCGCATCCACCGCAACTGCCTCGTGGCAAAAGAAGCGATTGAAGGATTTGAAAAAGGCAGCGAAGAAACGGGCGAAAGCGCGGGCTGGTGCGTCAAACTGAAAGGGCTGGATGAGAAGCTGGCGATCAGCAGAAGGCAACAGCACATCGTTAAGGAGTTTGGTTAGACTTCTCTTGTAACACAGCAGGATTTGTTTTCTGATCGGCTGCCTCGTAGTCTTTATTCAAAGGGGAAGAACATTAAATTCTTGCCTTGGGTATTCTAACTCCGGCTCATAGTTTGTTTGCCCGTAATAAAAATCTGCCACATCCCGCGTTGAAATACTTTCTCCTGCTGATGGTGCAAAACTGGATTCCAAGACAAGCGTGCAATTGGACTACTGCGACCATGCGCATATTACGTTGATGAAAGGCACATCGCCATGTTGCGCCAATTTCAAGGTGGTTCTGATTGGTTCCGGTGTAGGTGAGATTTGCAACAAATTGGTCAACAACTCGCATACGACGACTAAGAAGAACCCCGTTTCGAATTAACGGCGTGTGAGCCCCCTAAATTTGACGCAGTAGGAGGTAGCACTTATTATCCATTGCCGACTTTCGGTTAATGGCGCGGCACAATCTTTGTGCAGTCACGTTATTCATCAATAAAAAGGAGAACAGAGCATGAGTAAAGTAGTAAAGTTATTGGTAGCACTTTTATTGACGGTCTCATCAGTGCCAGCTTCAGCGGCGGAAACAGTCACGATGAAACAATTAAACCCTTGGACTGATTGCGGTATCGGTGCAATGATTTTCGTTAATTACCCAGTTGCAGCAGTCATCTCAAATGTGATTTGGGATTTAGGTACGACAGCGGTAACCTCAAACTACTCCTCCCAAAATACTTGTAGCGGTGTCAATGCCAAAGTAGCAATGCTGATTGGTACATCCTATGCAAATCTTGAGGAAGAAACGGTTAAGGGCGATGGTAAACATTTGCAGGCGATGCTCGGCATGATGAATTGCGATACGGCTGCCCGTGGCGACATTATTCGTTCAGTTCGCACTGATTTTAATCGTTCACTTGGAAATGCAGCTTATGCAGAGCAGGCAACCATGGTAAAGGCTGAAAGCTATTACAATCTTGTTCAAGCCAAAGTGGCGGGTGAGTTCGCATCACAGTGCCAAGCAATTTGATTATTTGAATAGAATTGTTGGGAAAGAGCCTGTTGAGTTATTCAGCAGGCTCTTTTATTTTATATGACACCAAGTTTATCTCCACGACACTATTGCAGCCCGTCTAGCACTGAATGATTCGAAAATTTCTCCTCTTTTCGGCATTAATAGTTTGTGCCAACAATGCTTTGGCAGTTACAGAACCATTTAGTGGTATTGCCGATTTAATACGACAAGCAAAAGCCATGAATCTTGCCAATCACCCCTATTGGTTGGCATTGATGCACTATAAACAATCCGGGGAAAGCCCCAACATCCATCTGCGCAGCGAAATTATTTCACCAGAGTTTTTTCTGTCCCCCCATGGTGCAACAAATTCAGCTGATGAGCTTGCCGCGACAATTACGGCTCTTTTCAAAGAGCCTGATGAAAATCAAGATGCGCATGCGCAGTGCCAATTTGTTGCGCGCCACCAATGGCTAAAAAAAATCCTTAATTGGAATGGATTGACTCCACCGAGCGTGACTTGCAGAGGCTTTGACGAATGGTCTAAGAATGGGCATGTTGATTCGTTGAGCTTGGTATTTGCAACGGGCTACCTTAGTAACCCGGCTTCATTTTATGGCCATATTTTGCTCAAGCTCAATACAAATCGTACAGTTATGCCTAATGACCTTCTGGACGAGAGCATCAATTTTGGCGCAAACGTCCCCAATCAAGAAAATGGCCTGAACTATATCTTCAAGGGGTTGTTGGGCGGCTATGAGGCGAGTTTTTCAAATGCGCGTTTCTATCAGCAAAACCATATGTATGCGGAAAACGAATTGCGCGATTTGTGGGAATACGAGTTGGCATTATACAAAGACGAGGTCGATCAAATCATCGCGCACAGTTGGGAGTTAATGCGAGTCCAGTTCGCCTATTATTTTTTGAAGGAAAACTGCGCCTATCGAATGTCGGGGTTACTGGAAATGGTGATAGGTCAACCACTGCTGCCGCAAGATTTGCCTTGGGCTATACCCGTTACCGTATTTAATCGCCTTGAGTCATTGCGAAGAGATGGCAAGCCAGTTGTGCGTAAAGTTCGCTTAATTCCTTCTCGGCTTAATAGTTATCATGCTAAATATGCGGCACTTAGTACGACGCAAAAATTACTGGTCAAAGAAATAGCGGATGGTGTACTTAATTTTGAGCAGGCTGTTTATCTCACATTACCTGAACCAGGAAAAATTTCCATCACTGATACGTTACTTGATTACTACGAGTTTCGTATTGTTGGAGACAGTAAAAACACCCGATTCAAAAAAGCCAAGCAAGTTGCCTTGCTAGAGCGAGGTAATCTGGCAAGCCAAGATTTATTAGCAGTAGAAGAGTGGTTGGTAGAAAAATCAGTATCGCCGCCACATGAAGGTTCAAAACCAAGCATGGTTCGCGCAAGCGTCTTGCACAACAGCCAATCGGGCGACGGGATTGAGTTGCGCCTCAGACCAACGTATTTTGATTTTTTAGAGCTGGATGCGGGTCGTGTAGCTAATTCGAATTTGACGATGTTGGATTTCAGAACGATTTATGCAAATAAGCGGCTAAGTCTCAAGAGCCTAGATTTGGTCAATATCGAAACCTTAAATGTAGCGCAGACCCCGTTAGCAGGGGATGGTGGCTGGGCATGGAAAGTTAAATTAGGTTTTGAGAATCAGGATTTGAGCTGTAAAAATTGCACTATATTTAACGCTATTGGAGGGTTGGGTAAAGCGGTTAAGGTCACCAACAATTTCACTGCATACGGCATGGTTGATCTCTTTGGCCAAACCACTTACTTGAGTTCTGGCACACTGGGAACGATCTCCCGAATCGGTTTAATAGGCATACCGATAGAAGGCTGGAAGTTTGGCTTGATGCTGGGGGAGAGGGCTTACATCAATGGTAATTCGTCTCGAAGCCGCTTAGTTCGCTGGGAAAATCGCTTGGGTATTCAACGTGATTGGGATATGCGAATTTCGTATGAAAAACAAATTGCTCACGAGCTACTGGTAGGTATTTCTACTTATTGGTAAGGCGAGCAACGCCAAAAGTAAGCCTATTGTAGGGTTGCTTGTACATCGGTCGAGGTTGTTTTTTCTCTAATGATTCTAAGCTGCGCTTCTTTTTCGGCCAGCTGATTGGTGAGTGAAGTGGCCAGAGTGTTGCATTGCTGCATCAGAACGTCGCTTTCTTTCAAACGTTTTTCTAGGCTAGTGGTGGCATTTTGCGCCGTTCCCAAACGCGCTTTGTCTTGTATGGCGGCTCTGGCAATATCGCCTATGATTTGCACCTGATTAAATAAAGCTTGATCGCGCAAATCCTTTCCGCCAATGGCGGTGGTCAGATCACTGAAGAATTTCTCTTCGCTTAATACCACGTCTTCCAACGATAGTTTTTGCAGCGCGATAATGCGTTCGGAAATGAACCATGCACGGTATGCGGCAAACATGGCCTCCTCTTTGGCGCGCTTTACCATCCCATCATTGTGAGGGGCGTTGGCAATGCGCTTGGCGGCATCGGCATACACGCGCAATGCCTCCCCATAAACGATGGGGATGAGTTTGATATTCAATTTTTTCTGGGTGTTCTGGTTCACCATGTCGCTTTCGTGCAGCGAGGCGTATTGCACAGCCTTGATGTCCAACACTTCCATGTCTTTGATGAGTTGGGCTTTGGCTCTGTCCAGATTATCGGGCTTGCCCAGCTCGACTTTTTCTATCAATTTGGACAAATCACCAATAACCTCTTTGTAGTCATCAGGGTAGCTTCCTCTGGCATTAAATTGATCGAGCAGGCCTTTGAGTTCCAGCTCGCGCGGGAAACGTTCGCGCACCTGCGCGCTGATCGACTCTCCTTTATCAAGCAAGGTATGCGCCTTGGCAATGTCAGCCACCCAAACATTTTTGGGAGTACTTTCGGGAGCGGCTTGCAAAACAGTGAAGAGTTCTTGCGCTTCCGCGTAATAGTGCGGCGCAAGGAATGGCATACCAATATTCCTTTCCCTGGCAAGCCGCAGCTCCAGATCCTCCACTGCTTTGGGTTTGGAGGTGGTGTCGTATTGGGCGAGCTGTGTATCGGAAACCTTGATGGTTTTTCCGACGTTGGTGGAGCAGGCTGAAAGGAGTAAAGCGCAGAAAATGAAAAGATGTGTCGTGGGTTTTATTGGGAACATGGTGAGAAAAAAGGCAGGTTAAAAATGGTTGCCGATGGAGACAAGGATTTCCCTTAATCGTTCACCTAAGGACACTGTATTTGTAGGAGTGAGCCCTGCTCGCAAAAAGGAACAGGGCTCACTCCTACAGGCAATACCCGAATAAATTAACCGCTGTTGCGCAATCCGGTAGCAATACCATTGATGGTGAGATGAATCGCACGCTTGACCAGTTCGTCCTTGTCGCCCGCACGATGTTTTTGCAGCAGTGCCACTTGCAGGTGATTGAGCGGATCAATGTAGGGTGTGCGAGTTAGCAGGCTGCGCGCGAAATCTGAATTGTCTTGCAGAAGAGTAGTGTTGCCAGTCACTTTGAATAGCATCTCCACGGTGCTTTCCCATTCGCTATTGATCGCGCCGAAAATTCTGTCGCGCATTTCAACGTCTTCAACCAACTCGGAATAACTCGCGGCGATACCCATGTCCGTTTTGGATAACACCATGTCCATGTTGGACATCAAGCCACGGAAGAACGGCCAATTTTTGTACATGGCTTGCAGTTGCGCCAAACCCGCTTCGCCTTCACGCGCGATGAATTGTTGTACCGCACTGCCAAAGCCCAGCCAGCCCGGTAACAGCGTGCGGTTCAAGCCCCAGCTAAACACCCAGGGAATGGCCCGCAAATCCTCGATACGATCCGATGCTTTGCGCGACGATGGGCGGCTGCCGATGTTGAGTTCGGCAATTTCGCGTATGGGTGTAGCAGTGAAGAAGTATTCGGTAAAGCCGGGAGTTTCATACACTAGCTTGCGGTACGCAGCGAACGCATCAAGGCTCAACGCCTCCATGATGCGGTGATATTCCGGCATAGTGCTGTCCGCGCCGTGGTGGTGCAGCAGTGTTGCTTCCATCGTGGCGGCAATCAGGGTTTCCAGATTGCGCCGACCAATTTCAGGGTTGGAGTATTTGCTGGAGATCACTTCACCCTGCTCGGTAATGCGGATTTGTCCGTTCACGCTGCCGGGTGGTTGCGCCAAAATCGCATCGTAGCTGGGGCCACCACCGCGACCGACTGTGCCACCGCGCCCATGGAACAGGCGCAGTTCGATGCCGTACTTCTCAAAAACTTTCACCAGCTCAACCTCGGCTTTGTACAGTTCCCAGTTGGCGGTGACATAGCCGCCATCCTTGTTGCTGTCGGAGTAGCCTAACATCACCTCCTGCACATCGCCGCGACTCTTTAGCAGCTGGCGATAGTATGGAATGGCAAACAACTCATCCATGATGACTCCGCATCCGCGCAGGTCTTCAATGGTTTCAAACAGCGGAATAATGTTGACGTGCAAGGCAGGCGTTGCGCCGCATTCCAGCAGCTTGGTCTGTTGCAACATCAGCGCAAGTTCCAGCATGTCGCTTACCGCATCCGTCTTGGAGATGATGTGGTTGGGCAGCGCGTCTCTGCCAAAACGATGATGGATGTCTGCCGCCGCCTGCATGATGCGCAATTCACTTTGTGCGATTGCGCCGTATTGGTTGATGTTGCCGAGCAAAACTTTGTTGGCTTGCAATGCGGTAAGCAAGGTTTTGCGGCGCGCTGCCTCATTTAACTGTCCATAAGCTTTACCGATACCCAGCAATTCGCTGACGGTTTCCTCAATAAGCGCGCTGTGTTGGCGCATATCCAACGGAGCTAGATGGAAACCAAACACCTCCACCGCACGGCGTAAATAGGCGATGCGACCACGCGCCAAATAGACTGCGTGATGTTTGAACAGCGAATCAATCAGCACGTCCAAATCTTCCATCAATTCGGCAGGGGTAGCGTATGGCTGCGCGTTTTTATCCACAGGCGGCAGTTGCGAAAGTTCGTGACCCAGTTTTTTGGCAGTCGCCGAAATGCGTGAATAAATCAACACCAGCGCGCGACGATATGGCTCATCAATACGCGCGGAAGATTGATCCGGTGAGGTGTCGGACATGGCGCGCAATTCATCGCTGATGTCCACCAAACGGTCGGTCAGGCTGAGTCGTCTGCCGAGGATATTTACTTCGCTCAGATAATGCTCAAACGCCAAAGATGAATGCTGCTGCACCGCGTCGGTCATTACATCATGCGTGACAAACGGGTTGCCGTCGCGGTCTCCGCCTATCCAACTGCCCACGCGTAACAACGCGGGAATTTTGATGTTCTTGTCGAAGCGTGCTTCCAGCTGCTTTTCTAAATTCGCATAAATCTTTGGAATTTCAGTCAGGAAAGTGTAACGATAAAATTCCAGCCCGTTTTTGATTTCATCATTCACGGTGAGCTTGGCGGTACGCAACATGCGCGTCTGCCACAAAATCAGTACGAAGCGATGCAACGCTTCTTCGTTTTCGGCGAGATCATCCGGGGTCATGTCAACCCGGTCACGATCCGACAGCAAGCGCGAGATAATCAGCTGGCAATCCAGAATGCTTTTGCGCTGCACCTCAGTGGGATGCGCCGTCAATACGGGCGAAACCACCGCGTTATTAAGGAAGGCTTGCAGGGTTTCTTTACTGATCTTTTTTTCTTCGATACGATCTAATGCCAGTACCAAGCTGCCATCTTTAGGCACATCGCCTGCTTTGAGGTGCGCGCGGTGACGACGATTCTGATGCAAGTCGTCCGCGATATTGGACAGCTGTGAGAAGTAACTGAAGGCACGCACCACTGCGAGCGTTTCACTGGGGTTGAGCGTGTCCAGTGTTTTTTCCAGTTGCACGCGGTCATGGTCATCTTGGGTTTTGCGAAAACGCACCGCAGCGCGGCGTACATTTTCGATAAGCTGGTAGGCTTCTTCGCCCTCTTGTTCGCGCAATGTTTCGCCCAGAATGCGACCCAGCAGGCGCACGTCCTCGCGCAGCGGCAGGTTTTTGCTGGAAATATCGGTCGTGGCGGAAAATAAATTCATCACGTTCTCAACACAAAAGTAAGGCGCACCCTATGTTAGAATGCGCCGACTTAATTCAACAATAATTTTTAGGAAAGTTCGATGAGCCCAGTAACTGCTGCTGTACCCAAGCGTCTTGTTATCGCGTCGCGCGAAAGCGCGCTTGCCATGTGGCAAGCACAACACATCCGCGACAGGTTGCGCGCATTATATCCGCAAACGGAAGTTAGCATATTGGGAATGACGACCCAGGGTGACCAGATTCTTGAAGTGACGCTGTCCAAAATCGGTGGCAAGGGTCTGTTCGTGAAGGAACTGGAAACCGCGCTGGAGGACGGGAGTGCCGATCTCGCCGTGCATTCTCTGAAAGATGTGCCGATGAATTTGCCCGCCGGATTTGTACTGGCGGCAATCGGCAAACGCGAAGACCCGCACGATGCCTTTGTGTCCAACAAGCATGACAACCTCTCTTCATTGCCTGCGGGCAGCGTGGTGGGCACATCCAGCTTGCGCCGCGAAAGTCAGTTGCGCGCGCGCTTTCCCCATTTGAAAATTGAACCCTTGCGCGGCAACGTGCAAACCCGTTTGCGCAAACTCGATGAAGGTCAATACGCAGCCATTATTCTGGCGGCGGCGGGATTAAAGCGTCTCGGTCTGGGTGATCGAATTCGCGGCATTATCACCAGCGAGGAAAGTTTGCCCGCTGTGGGTCAAGGCGCGCTTGGCATCGAATGCCGCGCGGATCGTCATGACGTGGTTGCGCTGCTGCAACCGCTGCACGATGCCGACACCGCAGCCTGCGTAATGGCAGAACGCGCCATGAGCCGCTCGCTGGGCGGTAGCTGCCAAGTACCGCTGGGTGGGTATGCCGAAGTGAAGAATGGCAAGCTACGCATGCGCGGCTTCGTCGCCAGTCCCGATGGTCAACGCATGATGCGCTCGGAAGCGGTGGGCGACGTTGCACACCCTGAAGTGCTCGGCAACAAAATTGCCGATGAGTTGCGTGCACAGGGCGCAGATGTGATTCTGGCTGAGTTAGCTTTGTAAATTTCAGCACGCAAATACTTCTTCCCAATGTCCGCACTGACTGGACTGAACGTTGTAGTGACCCGCGCGCGCGAGCAGGCGGTCTCTTTAGCGCAACGTATTGTTCAGGAGGGCGGCAACAGCATTTTGTTCCCCTTGCTGGAAATCAGTCCGGTAGCCGATCCGCGGCCCCTGCGACAAATCGTCGCCCGTCTTTCCCAATTTAATCTTGCCATTTTCATCAGTCCCAACGCGGTGCGTTATGGCATGGAAGCCCTTGGGGCATTACCTACCGCGCTGAAAATTGCCACTGTCGGGCAGGGTAGCGCGAAGGCGTTGCGTGCTTTGGGTGTGACAGAAATTATTGCGCCACAGGATAAATTCGACAGTGAAGCATTGTTGGCATTGCCAGAATTGCAAAATGTGGCTGGTTGGCGCGTGGTGATTTTTCGCGGTGATGCGGGGTGCGAATTGCTCGGCGATACACTTAAAGCGCGCGGTGCAACGGTGGAATATGCCGCGTGCTACCAACGCGCCAAACCCCAACATGATGCGGCGACTTTGTTCGCCGCCCATCCCGACATCATCACCGTCACCAGCAGCGAAGCTTTGGCGTATTTGTGGGAGATGCTGGATGTGCAGGACAAAAGTAAAGCTGTGGCAATGCCACTATTTGTCCAACACGAACGCATCGCGCAAGCTGCACAAAAGCTGGGTTGGCGCGAGGTTATCACCACGGAGGGCGGCGACGATGGGTTGTTAAATGGGCTGATCGCTTTTACCGCACGGAAGAAATCATGAGCCAGCCTGTGCCAGACCATACCGTGCCAACACCCCCCGCGCCACGCAATAACCCGGCGGGCCATTTTATCTCGCGCATGAGCATCTCACAGATGACGATGGCGGTCATCGTGGTGATTTTCATTTGGCAATGGTTTGATGCGCATCAGCAACTCAGTGCCATGCAACAAGAGGTGACGCACCGTTTGGCGGAAATGGCGGGCAATAACCAGGCCAACCAAGTGATGCTGAAACAGGAACAGGATGTGGTGCGTGAACAAACGGCAAAGCTCGCCCTGCTGGAAGCGCGCTTTGCCGAAACGCAAGATCAACGTGCCGCGCTGGAAGCCTTGTACAACGATCTGCTGGCAAGCCGTGATGAAACCGCGCTGGCGGATGTGGAACAACTGCTGTTGATTGCCGCCCAGCAATTGCAACTCTCCGCCAACGTGAAGGCCGCGCTGATCGCCATGCAGAATGCCGATGCGCGTTTGGAGCGTCTGGACAAACCCGCGCTAAGCGGGTTGCGCAAAGCCATCAATCAGGATTTAAACAAGCTGCGCGCTTTGCCCATTTTGGATATTGCAGGTATCAATTCACAAATAGACACATTGCTGTCGGAAGTGGAAAACCTGCCGCTTACCTACGAGCAGCGCATTTCCAAGAACAAGATGGGGGCGATTAAACCCCCCGAAAATGAAACGACCTGGCAAAAATTGGTGCGTGAAATTTGGCACGAGGCGAAACAACTGGTGCGCATTCAGAATACCAACAAATCTGAAATTCCTTTGTTGCCGCCCGACCAGGAATTTTTCCTGCGCGAAAATCTCAAGCTGCGCCTGATGTCCGTGCATCTCACTCTGCTTACACGGGATGAGGCAATTTTCCGGCATGAAATAGCGGATATGCAAAATTGGGTGGATCGTTATTTTGATGTGCATTCTGCGAAAGGGGTGCAGATGATGGCGGGTTTGAAAAAACTTGCCGAGTCCAGCATCAACATTGATTTGCCCGACATCAGCCAAAGTTTGCAGGCGGTGCGCAGCTATCGCCTGGCGCGCGAAAACGAAACTAGGGTTGTGCGATGAAATATGTGATCTGGATCATCGCATTGTTTGCCGCCGCCGTGGCACTGGCGGCAGTATCGCAGAACGCCGCTTATGTGTTGCTGGTGTATCCGCCTTATCGCATCGAGTTGTCTTTCATCCTGTTCGTCCTGCTGTTTATTGGCTGCGTGATTTTTTTATACGCGCTGGTGAAAATCGTCAATGTCACGCTCAACATGCCCGGTCAAGTGCGTGAATTTCGCCAGCTGCACTCGCAATCCAAATCGCGCGAAACATTGGACGAGGTGTTGAGTGCTTATTTTGAGGGCCGGTATGGCACAGCCGAAAAAACGGCGGAACTTGCGATGAAATCGGGGGAGACCTCGGTTTTATACCCCATCATTGCCGCCCGTGCCGCACATGAATTGCATGAATATGAAAAGCGCGATGCTTACCTCAAAACGGCTGGAGATAAATCCATCGGCGATTCCACTATGCGCCTGGTGAAGGGTACCAAGTTTATGCTTGATCAGAATAATCCACGCGAGGTTATGGATAACTTGCAGAAGCCCGGCAAACCCGCGCGGGATGAGGATCAGTGAGTCGTTTCAACCTCCGGCGACAAGCGCGGGATGCTTCTAAAA
The DNA here is from genome assembly GCA_964608835.1 of uncultured Gallionella sp. Taxonomy (GTDB): domain Bacteria; phylum Pseudomonadota; class Gammaproteobacteria; order Burkholderiales; family Gallionellaceae; genus Gallionella. The sequence continues at coordinate 14,184 of CAZSPN010000011.1, read as the reverse complement.
ATTCAGATGTTACAATTCCCACCCTTTTATCCGGACGAGTATTGCGATGCACACACTGATTTGCGGTTCGATGGCTTACGACACCATCATGGTGTTTCGGGATCAATTCAAAAAACACATCCTGCCGGAAAAAATTCACATCCTGAATGTGGCATTTCTTGTACCGGAGATGCGCCGCGAATTTGGCGGTTGCGCGGGCAATATCGCCTATAACCTGATGCTTTTGGGCGGGCAGCCGCGCATCATGGCAACGGTGGGCGACGATTTCACCAACTACTCGCAACGCCTGAATGCGCTGGGTTTGTCGCAAGCGCATATCCGCCATGTGCCGGGTAGTTACACTGGGCAGGCATTTATCACCACCGATCTGGACGACAACCAGATCACCGCTTTTCATCCGGGCGCGATGGGTATGTCACATCTCAACCATGTTGCCGATGCCCAAGACATCAGCTTGGGCATCGTTTCACCCGATGGCCGAGACGGCATGTTGCAACACGCCCGTGAATTCAGCGAAGCAGGTATTCCCTGGGTGTTTGATCCGGGACAGGGAATGCCGATGTTTAACGGCGAAGAGTTGCTCGCCTTTGTTGCGCAAGCCGATTATGTGACGGTGAACGATTATGAAGCGCAAATGTTGCAAGATAAAACCGGTAAGAAAGTTGCCGAGCTCGCCAAAGACAAGCGTGCTTTTATCATCACGCGCGGCGGGGACGGATCAACCATTTACGCCGATGGTAAAGAAATCATAATCCCCAGTGCCAAACCCGCCGTGTTGCTTGACCCCACAGGCTGCGGAGACGCTTACCGCGCTGGCTTAATGCATGGCATACAGCAGGGTTGGGACTGGGAAACCACGGGACGTTTGGCTTCGCTGCTGGGTTCGCTCAAAATCGCCAGTCGCGGCGGACAAAATCACGCACCAAGCAAAGACGAATTGGCACAACAGTTTCAGCAGCATTTTGGTTTTGCAATCAAACTGTAAATCGTGATTGACTGGGGTGCCATCTCTGCCGAGATTTCACTGGCTGTCGGCATACCATTCAAGATTGCACGTATCACGGCTCAAGATGGCGGCTGCATCAACCGGAGCTATCGCGTCGGCAACCTAGGTGGTCTGCATTATTTCGTCAAATTGAACCACGCCGACAAGCTCCCGATGTTTGCCGCAGAAATGAATAGTCTGCGCGAACTGGCCGCAAGTGACACTATCCGTGTACCGCAGCCCATCACGTGCGGGGTGTGTAGCGCACATTCATTTTTAGTGCTGGAGTATCTTGAATTGAATGATCACGGCGATGAGGCATTGCTCGGCACCCAGCTTGCGCAATTGCACCTCACCCATTCGTCCCGATTTGGCTGGCATCAAGACAACACCATCGGCGCAACAACGCAACGGAACAATTGGTCGGGCAATTGGATAGTCTTTTGGCGCGAACACCGTCTGGGCTATCAACTTGAGCTCGCCAAGTACCAAGGCTTGACTGACAAACTACAACCCCTCGGCGAACAACTCCTGTCTCGACTGGATAAATTCTTTGTTGGGTATCACCCCGCCCCCTCTCTGCTGCATGGCGATCTGTGGAGCGGCAATCATGGTTACGCTGCGGATGGCACGCCGGTTTTGTTCGACCCGGCCCCTTATTACGGTGATCGTGAAACGGATCTCGCCATGACCGAATTATTTGGCGGATTCAATTCTCGCTTTTACGCGGCTTATCGCGCCGGCTATCCATTGCACCCCGGCTATGAATCGCGCCGCGATTTGTACAATCTGTATCACATCCTTAATCACGCCAATCTTTTCGGCGGCAACTATCCACAGCAAGCTGTGCAAATGATGCAACGTCTGCTTCGGCACCTTGATTAGGTGTTAAAATCGCCACTTCTTCCATCGATACCAAACCATGATCTTACGTTTGTTTCTGATCGTTGTCGAAGTCGCCCTCATCACCTTTCTGGACTACAAGATGGCGGCGCATTTTTACTCGCTGGATGTGTTGTATTGTCTGCCCGTAATTCAGGTTGCCCGTTTCAACGCTTTCCAATCATTGCGCCGCTCGGATTCGCAAATGCTCACCGTGGTGGCAGTTTTATGCGCGTTGGCGTGGAGCATTGCCGAAGCCGCCATTGTGTGGCCAAACTTTCCAGTCACCGCATTTTTAATGAATGTGATCACACGCGCTGTTACTTTTACAGTGATCGGGCGCGTAGTTGGCAAGCTGTGGCAAACCAAGACAATTGCCCATAAAGACGAGTTGACCGGCCTGGTAAACCGTTCCGGGTTTATCGGAAAATTTGAAGCCCAACAATCCAAGAGCGAACGCCTGCACGAACCCTACTCCTTATTGTTTATCAATATCGACCACTTCCGCATGCTGAACGACAAACAGGGACACGAGGTGGGAGATCAGGCACTCAAGGCATTGGCAAGCACTTTGCTGGAGAACTCGCGCAACATTGACCTTGCCGCGCGTATCGGCGGCGATGAATTTGTATTGCTGTACCCCCACACCGACAAACAAACTTGTGAGTTGCTGGGGGCGCGAATTGCACGTGCCGCAGAGAGAAAATTCAGCCAGCAGGAATGGGGCATCGCTTTGTCGTTTGGTCACGTTACCGAGATCGGCAAAGGTCGGAGTGTGGATGAACTCCTGCGCGTAGCCGAAGCGAACATGAAGCTAAATAAGCAGGGTAAAGAATAACCGCGCCACCCTCCTTGCGGACGCGGGCGCTACTTGATTGGCAATCCAGCCAACCGATAAAAGCCCTGTAAGTCACTGAGGTCATCCAACACCGCTGCCGCGCCCGTAAAATCTTGCTTGAGAGTATATTGATTGAGGGTAACAAAAGTTCTGATGTTTGCCGCAAGTGCCGAGCGCAGACCATTGTTCGAATCTTCCAGCGCAATGCAATCACTCGCCGCGATTCCCATTTTTCCTAACACCCAAAAGTAGATATCGGGCGCGGGTTTTTTGTGCGGCACGATGTCACCGCAACCGTTGGCGGCAAAATACTTTTCCCAGTCTTGCCCCAACCCCACTTCGAGTAACGCGGAAACATTTTCCGGTGTGGTGGTAGTGGCGATGGCAAGGGTAATACCCGCTGTGTATGTTTCCTGAATCAACTGTTTGATACCGGGACGCAATGGAATTGCACCCTCGCGGAGCATCGTGGTGTAGTAAACAGTTTTCAGCGCGTGCAGGTTCTTCACGAAGCCGTCGAAGTCAGTAGGCTTGGTAAAGCTCGGCAAAAAATCGCTAAGGAAAAATTTGATGCGTTCTTTTCCGCCCGTGACTTTAAGCAGTTTGTCATATAACGCGACATCCCAATTCCAGTCGAGTCCGTTTTCGGCAAACGCTTTGTTGAATGATTGGCGATGCCCGTCTTCGGTATCGGCGAGTGTGCCGTCCACGTCAAAAATTATGGCTTTTATGCTCATGGTGATTTTCAAAAATCAAGTTAGTAGGTTAAGTAAAAATCGAATCCTGTATCCACGGAATACACGCCACCCATTTTTGGCAGTTTATATTTGGTTATATCTTGCTGTACGAGTTTTTATTTTTTGTGTCTTTCGTGGACATGAAATGGCTAACGCAGCCCCGGCAGCTTGCCCGCCATGCTGCGCATCATTTTAGCCATGCCGCCGCCCTTGCTGAACATCTTCATCATTTTCTGGGTTTGTTCAAACTGGTTGAGTAGTTGGTTGACATGCATCACTTGTACGCCTGCTCCCGCAGCAATGCGGCGTTTTCGTGAAGCTTTGATGAGTTCGGGATGACCACGCTCTTGCGGTGTCATGGAGTTGATAATGCCCTCTAAGCGGGCGATGGATTTGTCATCCACTTTGGAGCTGGCAGCGGCCTGGCTGAGTTGCGCGGGCAACTTGTCCATCAGCGCGGACATACCGCCCATTTTGCGCATCTGCACCATCTGCATTTTGAAATCGTTGAGGTCGAAGCTTTGTCCGCTCTTTACCTTTTTGGCGAGCTTTTCCGCTTCGGCATGATCGACCCCGCGCTGGGCTTCCTCGATCAGCGATAGCACATCGCCCATACCGAGTACGCGCGAGGCCATACGTTCAGGATGGAAGGCTTCGAGCCCAGTGGGCTTTTCACTCACACCGACAAACTTGATCGGTTTGCCCGTAATGTGCCGCACTGAAAGTGCCGCACCCCCGCGTGCGTCACCATCAAGCTTGGTCAAAATCACGCCGGTTAAAGGCAGCGCTTCACTGAATGCCTTAGCGGTATTGACTGCATCTTGCCCCGTCATGGCATCAACCACGAACAAAGTTTCAATCGGCTTTAGCGAGGCGTGCAGCTGTTGAATCTCGGTCATCATCGCCACATCAATGGCAAGGCGTCCGGCAGTATCGACGATCAATACATCGTGGTGATGTTTGCGCGCAAAATCCAACGCACTGAGTGCGATGTCTTGCGGCTTCTGGCTGATGTCCGAAGCAAAAAAATCAATGTCGAGTTGCGCGGCAAGCGTGCGCAATTGCTCAATCGCGGCGGGACGATACACATCGCAACTTACCAGCAACACTTTTTTCTTGTTTTGATCGCGCAGCAATTTGGCGAGCTTGCCGCTGGTGGTGGTTTTACCGGCTCCCTGCAAGCCTGCCATCAAAATCACGGCAGGCGGAACAGCAGCGAGGTTCAACGCATCGTTATGTTCGCCCATCAATTTGGCGAGTTCACGATGCACCACGCCGATCAGTGCCTGACCGGGATTCAGGTTGCCGATTACCTCTTGACCCAGCGCGGCTTGCTTGACCTGCGCGATGAAATCTTTCACCACAGGTAAAGCGACATCGGCCTCCAACAGTGCCATACGCACTTCGCGCAATGCATCCTGAATGTTACTCTCCGTGAGGCGCGCTTGGCCGCGCAGGTTTTTGATTACGCCGGAAAGGCGTTGGGTAAGGTTATCCAGCATGAGCGTTTTACGAGTTTGGTGTAGAATTATCGAAGTCTAAAACATCCTGACAAAAAATGCCTAACGTTCTCCTCGCAATCGTTGCTTTTATCCTTTACGGCGCACTGGCTGTATATTTTTGGCGTGAACATGCCCGCGGTGCGGGGGACTCATTAAACAAAGGGATGGCAGGGCATCTGATTCTTTTGCCCCTGGGCTTGCACGCGTATTTACTGGCGCAAGACGTGTTTGCCAGCGATGGTTTTAACTTGAGCGTCGCCAACGCACTATCCCTGATCGTGTGGCTTACGTTGGTAGTGTATTGGGTTGCGCGCTTTTTCTATCCGATAGGAGGATTCCAGACGTTGATATTACCCGTCGCGGCAGTAGCGGTGGTATTGCCGGAATTATTTTCTGCGGAACATACACTGGATAACACCAATCTGCTCGCTTTTAAGGCACACATCTCCGCTGCCATGCTGGCTTATAGCCTGTTTACCATTGCAGTGTTACATGCGGTGTTGATTGCGCAAGTTGAAAAAAGGTTACATCACGCGCAAATGCCTCGCGTGCTATTAAGCCTGCCACCCTTGTTAACGATGGAAACGTTATTATTTCGCTTGGTCGCGGCGGGCTTTGGTTTGCTGACTATCACGTTATTATCTGGCATCGTGTTTTCGGAACAAATTTTTGGTAAAGCCTGGCAATTCAATCACAAAATATTATTCGGCTTCATCTCATGGGGCGTATTCGCCGTGTTGCTGTGGGGACACCACTTCTACGGCTGGCGAGGTAAAGTCGCAGTACGTTGGACCATCAGCGGGTTCATATTCCTGCTGCTAGCTTATCTGGGAAGTAAGTTTGTCTTGGAAGTCTTGTTACAGCGCTAAGGCACTGCACCCGTTGTTCGGACACCGCGTAGAAGCGGTTGAACATAAAATGTATTCTTGTGCTTCGAAACAACCAGCGACTTGCCCGCTTGCGGGCTTAGTCGAATGGCTAGTAGTTTAATCAGGCTCAGCACGAACGGTTACCCTGGTCAATTCGTGCCGGATTAATAGCTTCTTTTCCGCACTCCTCCCTCGCACCACTTGTTGTGGAAATGCAATTTCTTTCATCTTCGGGTCCAAGACATAAAACCCCCGCCTAGTGGAGGGGGTTTCCATAGAACGAAATCTACAAGTTAAATACCGTAGATATTTGGATGCGCTCCAGCCGCCATAAAAAACAACATGGGGATTGAAAGCATGGTGTTGGTGCGTGATGCCAGGAAAGCGACACGGCGCGCTTTATTTTTTTCTTCGTCTGTCGCTGGTTTGATACCAAGAATCTTCTTCTGATTTGGCCAGATCAAGCCCCACACGTTCAGCAACATAATCGTGCCTAACCATGCGCCTATGCCAATGGCGGTAAAGCCCGTTTGCAAGGTGAATGCCGAAACGAAGTTCCCCCCCAGCAAACCTGCACC
>CAZSPN010000011.1:0-7783 GCA_964608835.1 uncultured Gallionella sp. | reverse complement strand
CACCCGCCAACCAAGTGGCTAATGCAGCCCAGCGGAAGTAAAACAAGGCTCGTGGTGCTACGTGCTTGGTAATGCCAGCACCGGTGCTATCTGCTGCTGCTGCTTTAAGTGCGGCAACCTGTACGAAATTAAAATAGTAAAGCAGACCGATCCACATCACGCCGGCCATTAAGTGAATCCAACGCATTATCGCTGGTACGAAATCCATGTATATCTCCTTGAAATTAAGTTTTAAGCCAGCGCGCTGGCTATAACGACTAGTACAACGGTTAATACGAGTCCTGCTATAACGGTACCGACTAATGAATCGAGAGGATTTGTCATGATGATTACTCCTTTGCTTTCTGGTAAGGTGGGGATCGAATGATAACCTACCAGCTTGGTAGGGTAATGACATTATAGTGTTATTGCTTGTGATTATCCATCAAACTGGGGTTGCTTCGCTTGAAGATCATGGAAGCTTGATGCACCTATTTGGGTGCTTCACGGATGGTTTCCGCTCAGTCTTGGTGCAAATTTCCTGTGTGCCACAAGGCTGGCTTATGGCACAATACGAGGCTGTTGGGCGTTTGAGACTGGCACGGTTTCTGCGACAGAATTTTGGGTTGTTATTTTATTAATTTAATCTTTGGGAGAGCGTTATGTCGATGTCGGCGAAAGATGTGTTGAAGTTAATTAAAGACCGCGAGGTTGTGTTTGTGGATTTTCGTTTTACCGATACACGCGGTAAAGAGCAACACGTGGGCGTGCCTGCGAAATACGTGGGTATGGATAAATTCGAAGACGGTCACGCGTTTGATGGCTCATCAATTGCGGGCTGGAAAGGCATTCAAGCTTCGGACATGCTGTTGATGCCCGATCCCGCAACGGCTTTCATTGATCCATTTATGGATGAAGTGACTTTGGTAATTACTTGCGACGTAATTGAGCCTACCGATGGCAAAGGCTATGACCGCGATCCGCGTTCAATTGCCAAGCGCGCTGAAGCATATTTGAAATCATCAGGCGTGGGTGATACCGCTTACTTTGGTCCAGAACCAGAATTCTTTATTTTCGACTCCATTCAATGGGGCGTGGATATGTCAGGCTGTTTCAGCAAGATCAACTCTGAAGAAGCGGCATGGTCATCCGGTGAAAAATTTGACGGCGGCAACACTGGCCATCGTCCAGGCGTGAAGGGCGGTTATTTCCCGGTCCCTCCCGTTGATAGCCTGAACGATATTCGTGCGGCAATGTGCGTGGCGTTGGAAGAAATTGGCATCGAAGTAGAAGTGCACCACCATGAAGTGGCGACAGCGGGTCAGTGTGAAATCGGCACAAAGTTCAACACGCTGGTGCGTCGCGCCGATCAGACTCAGACTTTGAAATACGTGGTATTTAACGTGGCGCATCAATACGGCAAGACAGCGACATTCATGCCCAAGCCTATCGTTGGCGACAACGGTTCGGGGATGCACGTGCATCAATCCATCTGGAAGGGTGGTAAAAACCTGTTTGCGGGCAAAGGCTACGCTGGTTTGTCCGAGTTGGCGTTGTATTACATTGGCGGCATCATTAAACACGCCAAGGCATTGAACGCGATCACCAATCCGGGTACGAACTCGTACAAACGTCTCGTTCCCCACTACGAAGCTCCGACCAAACTGGCATATTCGGCTAAAAATCGTTCTGCTTCGATCCGAATTCCGCATGTGGCAAGCGATAAAGCGCGTCGTATCGAAACACGCTTCCCCGACCCAACAGCCAATCCCTATCTGTGCTTTGCGGCATTGATGATGGCGGGCTTGGATGGCATCAAGAACAAGATTCACCCCGGTGATCCGGCAGATAAAAACCTGTATGACCTGCCGCCCGAAGAAGACGCAAAAATTCCAACCGTTTGCTCTTCGTTGGATGAAGCCTTGACGGCCTTGGATAAAGATCGCTCATTCTTGACGCAAGGCGGTGTGTTTTCCAATGACTTCATTGATGCTTATATCGAGCTTAAAATGGCCGAAGTGACTCGCTTGCGCATGACTACGCATCCAGTTGAGTTTGATATGTATTACAGTATCTAAGCGAATTGGTTTAAACAAAACAAACGGGGCTTACGCCCCGTTTTATTTTCTCCACAAAGCTTGCATCCTCCTACGGGTACTTTAGGATTTCACATCAAATAAAAATAGCGACCGAAGTCGCTTTTTTTATTTGCCTGATTCCTAATCAGTGGCGGCTGTGTTTACGCAGTTGCTTGATGGCCGCCAATTGTGCAATCGCCTCTGCCAGTTCCGCCTGCGCTTGGGCGTAATCAATATCGGATGTGCGATTTTTCATTGCTTCTTCGGCGGCTTGCTTGGCTTGCAGCGCACGCGCCTCATCCAAATCATGTCCGCGAATCGCAGTATCTGCCAATACTGTAACCACATTGGGTTGGACTTCCAGCATGCCTCCTGAAACATATATCAAGGTTTCTTCAGCTTGATCTGGTACTTTGATACGCACCGCACCAGGCTTAATTCTGGTAAGCAAAGGCGCGTGTTTGGGATAGACACCCAACTCGCCCGCCTCTCCAGGCACCACTATCATTTCAGCCAAGCCAGAAAAAATGGAGGCTTCCGCACTTACCACATCGACATGAACAGTCATGGCCATGATGTCCTCTTAGTTCAGGGTTTTGGCTTTTTCAACGGCTTCTTCAATGCCACCAACCATGTAAAATGCTTGTTCTGGCAGGTGGTCATAATCACCATTTACAATGCCTTTGAAGCCTTTGATGGTTTCTTTCAACGTTACATATTTACCCGGACTACCGGTAAATACTTCAGCAACGTGGAAAGGCTGGGACAAGAAACGCTGAATCTTACGTGCGCGTGCAACCGCCAATTTATCTTCTGGAGCCAATTCGTCCATACCCAAAATCGCAATGATGTCACGCAGTTCTTTATAGCGTTGCAGTGTCATTTGAACGCCACGCGCTACGCTGTAATGCTCTTCGCCAACTACCAATGGATCGAGCTGGCGGGATGTTGAGTCGAGCGGATCAACCGCTGGATAAATACCCAACGACGCGATGTCACGTGACAGCACAACTGTCGAATCCAAGTGCAAGAAGGTTGTTGCTGGCGAGGGATCGGTCAAGTCATCCGCCGGTACATAAACCGCCTGGATAGAGGTAATCGAACCCACTTTAGTTGAAGTAATACGCTCTTGCAAACGGCCCATTTCTTCTGCCAATGTTGGTTGATAACCCACAGCCGAAGGCATGCGACCCAACAGCGCGGATACTTCCGTACCGGCCAAAGTGTAACGATAAATGTTATCCACGAAGAACAAAATGTCACGACCTTCATCACGGAATTTTTCCGCCATGGTCAGACCAGACAACGCCACGCGCAAACGGTTACCAGGCGGTTCGTTCATCTGACCGAACACCATCGCCACTTTGTCCAACACGTTGGAATCTTTCATTTCGTGGTAAAAGTCATTGCCCTCACGAGTGCGTTCACCCACACCCGCAAACACGGACAAACCAGCGTGCTGTTTAGCAATGTTGTTAATTAGCTCCATCATGTTCACGGTTTTGCCTACACCCGCACCACCGAACAGACCAACCTTACCGCCCTTGGCAAACGGACAAACCAAATCAATCACCTTGATACCGGTTTCCAATAAATCAACGGAAGGAGACAGTTCATCGAACTTGGGTGCTTTTTGGTGAATGGAACGACGCTCGTCACATTTAATTTCGCCGGCATCATCGATAGGGCGACCCAACACGTCCATGATACGACCCAAAGTACCCGCGCCCACTGGCACAGAGATTGGGTTGTTGGTGTTAATCACAGACATGCCGCGCTTCAAACCATCTGATGAACCCATCGCAATGGTACGAACTACGCCATCGCCCAGTTGTTGCTGAACTTCAAATGTCAGCCCGGCTTCAGCGAACGTACCCGCGTCATCCAGCTTCAACGCGTCATATACCTTAGGCATCTGGTCACGTGGAAATTCGATATCAACCACCGCGCCGATACTTTGAACAATCTTACCTTGAGCCATTTCAAAACTCCCCATCAAAAAAATTTCGTAAACTGCTTTGCAATTAAACCTTATTAGCCCACTGCTGCCGCACCACTGACAATCTCTGAAATTTCACGAGTAATCGCCGCTTGACGCGCTTTGTTGTAAACCAATTTGAGATCGGCAATCACGCTCTTCGCATTGTCCGATGCGGCTTTCATCGCCACCATCCGCGAACTTTGCTCAGATGCCATATTCTCTACCACGCCTTGATAGACCAACGACTCTACGTAACGCAACAGCAATTGATCTATTACCACTTTCGCATCAGGCTCGTAGATGTAATCCCAGCTGGCTTTGGACTCGCCCAACTTTTCACCCGTTAGCGGCAGTAACTGCTCAACACGCGGCTCTTGCTTCATAGTGTTTACGAAGTGGTTGTAGCAAATGTGAATCGCGTCAATTTCGCCAGATGAATACGCATCCAACATCACCTTCACTGTGCCAATTAATTTTTCCACATGCGGCACATCACCCAAACCCGTGATTTGTGATTTTACTTCCGCGCCGAGGCGATTCATAAAACCCAAACCTTTGTTGCCGATGGCACAAGCGGCAACTTGCTTGCCTTCCGCTTCCCAGCCCCTCATGTGGCCAACTGCCAAGCGCAACACGTTGGTATTCAGGCCGCCACACAAGCCTTTATCAGACGTGATAACAATGATGCCAACTTTCTTGATGGTGTCACGTTTCACCAAAAACGGATGCTTGTATTCGGGATTGGCGTGCGACAAGTGCGCTGCCACAGCACGAATTTTTTCAGCGTATGGACGAGCCGCGCGCATACGCTCCTGTGCTTTACGCATTTTGGCGGCGGCGACCATTTCCATGGCACGCGTTATCTTGCGTGTATTTTCTACACTCTTGATCTTTGTGCGTATCTCTTTACTGCCGGCCATGATTGCTCTCCGCTCTTAATAAACAGCAGTTTTCTTGAAGGATTCAATCGCTGTCGCCAACAGTTTTTCATTGTCCGCATTCAAGTCCTTAGTTGACTCAATTGCGTCCATCAATGGCTTATGCTGTGTCTTCAACGCAGAGTGCATGGCTGATTCAAACGCCAAGGCTTTGTTAACTGGCACATCATCAAAATAGCCTTTGTTCACCGAGAACAAAGTGGTTGCCATTTCAGCGACTGATAATGGGCAGTATTGCAACTGCTTCATCAATTCCGTTACCAGACGACCGCGCTCCAACTGCTTACGAGTTGCCTCATCCAAATCCGACGCGAACTGCGCAAACGCAGCCAATTCACGATACTGAGCCAGTGCCAAACGAACACCACCGCCGAGCTTTTTAATCACTTTAGTTTGCGCTGCACCACCCACGCGAGACACGGAAATACCCGCGTTAATCGCTGGACGAATACCCGCGTTAAACAAATCAGTTTCCAAGAAAATCTGACCGTCGGTAATCGAAATCACGTTGGTTGGAACGAACGCAGAAACGTCACCTGCCTGTGTTTCAATAATAGGTAATGCAGTCAGTGAACCTGTCTTACCTTTGACCGCGCCTTTAGTAAAAGCTTCCACAAATTCCGCATTCACCCGCGCTGCGCGCTCCAACAAACGGGAGTGCAAATAGAACACATCGCCAGGATACGCTTCACGACCGGGCGGACGACGCAACAGCAAGGAGATTTGACGGTACGCCCAAGCTTGCTTGGTCAAATCATCATAAACAATCAGCGCGTCTTGACCGCGATCACGGAAGTATTCGCCCATGGTGCAACCCGCATACGGTGCCAAAAATTGCATCGCGGCGGAATCGGAAGCGGTCGCTGCAACTACGATGGTGTAGCCCAACGCGCCGTGCTCTTCTAGCTTGCGAACCACGTTGGCAATTGTCGAAGCTTTTTGACCAATCGCCACGTACACGCAAGTTACGCCCTGACCTTTTTGATTGATAATCGCGTCAATCGCAACTGCTGTTTTACCTGTTTGACGATCACCAATGATCAACTCGCGCTGACCACGACCCACTGGAACCATAGAGTCGATAGATTTCAAACCAGTTTGTACTGGCTGGTCAACTGATTTACGCGCAATCACACCTGGCGCAACTTTTTCAATTTTGTCCGTTTCTTTAGCATTGATCGGGCCTTTGCCGTCGATCGGCTGACCCAACGCGTTTACTACACGACCGCACAACTCAGGACCGACTGGCACTTCCAAAATACGACCTGTGCACTTAACCGTATCGCCTTCAGTGATATGCTCATACTCACCCAACACCACCGCGCCGACCGAGTCACGCTCCAGGTTCAACGCCAGACCAAACGTGTTACCGGGGAACTCCAACATTTCGCCCTGCATCACGTCTGACAAACCGTGGACTCGCACGATACCGTCAGTCACGCTGACTACCGTTCCCTCAGTGCGCGCTTGCGACAGCGCATCAAAATTTTCGATGCGACTACGAATCAAATTGCTAATTTCAGAAGGGTTGAGCTTCATCTGCTGTTCCTCGTTTCAATAATGTTAGATTAGGACGCTGCTATGCCAAGGCGTTGGTCAAGTCGCTCAAACGCGTCCGCGCCGAGCCATCAATCACTTTGTCGCCTGCGCGAATGACGATGCCGCCCACTAATGTTTTGTCCAACTTGCAACTCAGGCGGATGTCACGCCCCATGCGCGTTTTCAATGCCACGATAATTTTTTGTTGTTGCGCATCGCTCAAGTCAAATGCAGAACTCACGGTGACATCAATAGCCTTCTCAGCCTCCGCGCGCAACAATTCGTACATCGCCGAAATTTCAGGTGCAACCACCAAACGGCGATTTTCCGCCAGCACGCGCACAAAGTTTTGTTGCTGCTGAGTCAAACCTGTTCCCGCCAACGACAACATCAAAGACTCAATTTTGGCGACAGACACCTTGGGGTTGTTCACCAGAGCCAGCACTTCTGCGTTTTGCATAACGCACTTAACCGACTCCAAAACACCAGACCACCCTTTAAGGTCACCTTGTTTTTGTGCTTGATCAAATGCCGCTTGGGCGTATGGACGGGCAATAGTAGCAACTTCCGACATGGCCTAGATTTCCGTGACTAGCTTTTCGAGCAAGTCGTTATGTGCTTTTGCATCAATTTCACGACCCAAGATTTTGCTTGCACCCGCCAGAGCAATGGAAGACACCTGATTACGCAACTGCTCTTTGGCGCGAAACACCTCTTGATCCACCTCTGCTTTTGCGCCCGCCAAAATACGATCCCCCTCAGTTTTGGCCTGCATCTTGGCTTCTTCAATCAGCTGGCTGGCTCGCTTTTCGCCACTGACCACGATTTCGCTGGCCGCCACTTTGGCTTCACGCAAAATCTCGGCAGCACGCTTGTCGGCCAATTCAAGGTCATGCTTGCCGCGTTCCGCCGCCGCCAAGCCATCGGCAATATTTTTTTGACGAGCATCAATGGCCGCCAACAAAGGGGGCCAAACAAACTTCATCGTAAACCATATCAATATGGCAAACGATAAAGCCTGAGCAAAAAGAGTTAGATTGATATTCATTTCGATCCCTTATTGGTCTCTTGCATCGGCGGTAATTCGCCGATCCACCATAATTTTAGTGAATGACGCTTAACAATGGGTTTGCAAACGCAAACATCATTGCCAAACCCACGCCAATAATAAATGACGCGTCGATCAAGCCCAACAACAGAAACACTTTACCTTGCAATGTGGGAATCATCTCTGGTTGACGCGCAGCACCATCCAGAAAGCTTGCGCA
>CAZSPN010000010.1:35132-62778 GCA_964608835.1 uncultured Gallionella sp. | reverse complement strand
CCTCCGTCTTAAGTTTATCAAAACGTTCGTATCCACTTTTATCAACTTACCTCAGTGGCTAGGAGTGACGAAATTCGCATGTTGGCTGATAAGTTGGGCGTACCCTAGTGAGCATGCTAACGGCACGATAACGGCACGCATTGAGGCATGGGAAATAAAAAAGACCTAGGCGTTTAACCTAAGTCTTTGTTTATTTGGCTCCCCGACCTGGACTCGAACCAGGGACCTGCGGATTAACAGTCCGTCGCTCTACCGACTGAGCTATCAGGGAATAAAGAGGTGCGCATGATAGTGATTTCGGGCTGTTTGGTCAACAAGAAGCCACCAATCTGATTGCGTATTTATATCTTTCCGGCTTTGCAGCACACAATCAGTCTGGGTCAATTCATCTTAGTGCTTCGTCACAACATTAACGGCGGAAGGTTGCACTTCAGCCGACAATGCAGCGGCAGCAACTTTTTCAATGCTCTCGGCCAACGGTTGCGGTTCTCTCTCCAACGCCAACGCCAATACTTGATCTATCCATTTCACCGGATGGATGTCCAATTTATTTTTGATGTTGTCAGGAATCTCCGCGAGATCTTTCACGTTTTCTTCGGGTATCAAAACAACTTTAATACCTCCACGCTGTGCGGCTAGCAGTTTTTCCTTTAAACCGCCGATGGGCAACACCTCTCCGCGCAACGTTATCTCGCCCGTCATCGCAACATCCGCACGCACCGGAATTCCTGTCAATGCAGATACCATCGCCGTACAAATTCCCCCGCCCGCACTCGGCCCATCTTTGGGCGTTGCACCCTCAGGCAAGTGGATGTGCAAATCGGATTTCTGATAGAACTCCTCGTCGATTCCCAATCGTTTGGCGCGACTGCGTACCACGCTCAAAGCCGCTTGAATAGACTCTTGCATCACTTCGCCGAGCTTGCCCGTGGTGGTTACTTTCCCCTTGCCCGGTAACACCGCCGCTTCAATGGTGAGCAACTCGCCGCCGACTTCTGTCCACGCCAAGCCCGTCACTTGCCCCACCTGATTATTCTTTTCCGCCACACCATAAGAGTAGCGGCGCACGCCCAGATACTTATCAAGGTTGCGAGAATTGATGGTGACTTTGTTATCACGACCTTTCAACAAGAGCGATTTGACTACTTTGCGGCAGATTTTGGAAAGCTCGCGTTCCAATCCGCGCACACCGGCTTCGCGCACGTAGTAACGAATAATGTCGCGTAACGCACTTTCCGAAACACTGATTTCCTCTTCTTTCAGCCCATTGTTTTTGATCACTTTCGGCAATAAATAGCGCGTTGCAATGTTGATTTTTTCATCTTCCATGTAGCTCGAAACGTGAATGATCTCCATACGATCCAGCAAGGCATCGGGGATATTCAACGAATTTGCCGTCGCGACAAACATCACGTCGGACAAGTCGTATTCGACCTCAACATAGTGATCAACGAACGTGCTGTTCTGTTCGGGGTCAAGCACCTCAAGCAATGCGGAGGAAGGATCGCCGCGCATGTCCATGCCCATTTTATCGACTTCATCGAGCAGGAATAACGGATTCTTAACGCCAACTTTGCTCATGTTCTGCAAAATTTTCCCGGGCATCGAACCGATGTAAGTGCGGCGATGACCCCGAATCTCGGACTCATCACGCACACCACCCAAGGACATGCGCACAAATTTCCGATTGGTAGCCCGTGCAATGGATTGCCCAAGCGAAGTTTTACCCACCCCCGGCGGGCCGACCAAACACAGGATGGGTGCTTTCATTTTTTCCGTGCGTTGCTGAACGGCCAGATATTCAAGGATACGTTCTTTAACTTTATCAAGCCCGTAATGATCCTCTTCCAGCACTACCTCTGCCTGTTTCAAATCAGCACTGATTTTGGTTTTTTTCTTCCACGGCAGTCCCATTAACACGTCGATAAAGTTACGCACCACGGTTGCCTCGGCAGACATTGGTGACATCAACTTCAATTTTTTCAATTCGGCTTCGGCCTTGGCACGCGCCTCTTTTGGCATATGCGCCGCCTTGATTTTCTTTTCTATTTCATCGAAGTCAGTGCCTTCTTCACCTTCGCCCAACTCTTTTTGAATAGCCTTCACTTGCTCGTTCAAATAATACTCGCGCTGGCTTTTTTCCATCTGCCGCCTCACACGACCGCGAATACGTTTCTCCACCTGCAAAATATCAATCTCGCCTTCAAGCAACCCAAGCAGGTGATCCAGTCGTTTGCGTATTCCAAAAATTTCCAGCACTTCCTGTTTTTGCTCCAGCTTGAGCGGCAAGTGCGCGGCGATGGTATCCGCCAAGCGTCCCGCATCATCGATGCCAGCGAGCGAGGTTAATATTTCCGGCGGAATTTTTTTGTTGAGTTTCACATACTGGTCGAACTGCGTAATCAGCACCCGACGCATGCCCTCCGATTCGCTATCCGTGCCGTCTTCCGCAGCCACCATGTCCACTTCAGCATCAAAGTGCGACTTGGCATCATATACACGCAATATTTTGGCGCGATGCGTACCCTCAACCAGCACCTTCACAGTACCATCGGGCAGTTTCAGCATTTGCAAAATGTTCGCCATGCTGCCTATGCTGTACAAATCATCGGTGCCTGGGTCATCTTTTGCGGCAGACTTTTGCGCGACCAACGCAATCGGTTTGCCCGCCTCCATTGCGCTTTCCAAAGCTTTGATGGATTTGGCGCGCCCCACAAATAACGGAATCACCATGTGCGGGAACACCACCACGTCGCGCAATGGCAGGAGAGGATGGAGATTATTCACGGGCAGGCTCGGGGTATCTTGTTCAAACATAGCAGTAACCTTTCGTTGTTCGGGAGGTTAGATGGGGATAGCTAGAGAAAATTCAAGCTATCCCCAACAGGACAAGATTAAAGAGCGAAAAAACGGCTGAAAGCGTTACGCAGCCTTAGGTTTGTCGGCGTAAATAATGATGGGCTTAAGGTCTCCCGACGCGGTGGCCTCATCCAGCACCACTTTGGTCACGTTATCCATGGAAGGCAAATCAAACATTACGTCCAGCAATGCGTTTTCGAGTATTGAGCGCAATCCGCGAGCTCCTGTTTTTCGAGCCAAGGCTTTTTGGGCAATCGCTGTCAGCACGCCTTCGCGGAATTCCAACAGCACATCTTCCATGGCAAATAATTTTTGGTATTGCTTGGTCAATGCGTTTTTGGGTTCGGTCAAAATTTGCACCAGTGCTTTTTCATCCAACTCTTCCAACGTTGCCACCACTGGCAAACGTCCGACAAATTCGGGAATCAAGCCAAACTTAATCAAGTCTTCCGGCTCCACATCACGCAACGTTTCGCCAGTTTTGCGTTCATGCTGACTGCTGATCGTTGCACCAAAGCCGATACTGGCTTTCACGGAACGATTGCGTATTACCTTCTCCAGTCCGTCAAACGCCCCACCGCATATAAACAGAATGTTGGTTGTATCAACCTGCAAAAATTCGGTATTGGGGTGCTTGCGTCCGCCTTGGGGAGGAATGGAGGCCGTTGTGCCCTCGATCAACTTGAGCAGGGCCTGCTGCACACCCTCACCCGACACATCGCGGGTAATGGAAGGATTGTCCGATTTGCGTGAAATTTTGTCGATCTCGTCAACATAAACGATACCGCGTTGCGCTTTTTCCACGTCATAATCGCAACTCATCAAAAGCTTTTGGATAATATTTTCAACATCTTCGCCGACATACCCCGCTTCTGTTAACGTCGTCGCATCCGCCATTACAAACGGCACATCCAGCAAACGCGCCAAGGTCTGCGCGAGCAAGGTCTTGCCTGAACCTGTGGGTCCGACCAGCAGAATGTTACTCTTGGCCAACTCCACACCGTCTTTGTCGTTGCTCTTGAGGCGTTTATAATGGTTATACACCGCCACAGACAAGATACGTTTTGCAGTTTCTTGTCCGATCACATAATCATCCAGCGCGGCGCATATTTGTTTGGGAACGGGTAAATCTGATTTTACAATCGTGGTGACTTCACTCTGCGTTTCCTCGCGCATGATGTCATTGCACAGCGTGATGCATTCATCACACACAAACACTGAAGGCCCCGCAATCAGCTTGCCCACCTCATGCTGGCTTTTGCCGCAAAAAGAACAATAAAGCAATTTGTCGCCAGATTTTTTATCGTCGTCAGTCATCCCTCAACCTTTCACCAAGTTGGTTAAACGCGCTTCGCTAAAACTTGATCTACCAATCCGTATTTGACCGCATCTTCCGCACTCAGAAAATTATCGCGATCTGTGTCGCGCTCGATGTCTTCAACAGTCTGCCCGGTGTGTTGCGCCAGCATCTGATTGAGGCGTTGCTTCAAGTACAAAATCTCTTTGGCATGAATTTCGATGTCAGAAGCCTGCCCACGGAAACCACCCATCGGTTGGTGGATCATCACGCGCGAATTGGGCAAACAGAAACGCTTGCCCTTCTCACCTGCCGCCAACAGGAATGATCCCATACTGGCTGCCTGACCGATACACAAGGTACTGACGTTGGGCTTGATAAATTGCATGGTGTCATATATCGCCATACCCGCTGTTACCGAACCACCCGGAGAGTTGATGTAAAAATGAATGTCTTTATCGGGATTTTCAGATTCCAAGAACAACATCTGCGCAACGATCAAATTCGCGCTGTGGTCATTGACCTCGCCCACCAAAAAAACCACGCGTTCTTTCAACAAGCGCGAGTAAATGTCGTAGGCGCGCTCACCGCGACCACTGGTTTCCACCACCATCGGAATCATGCCGATGTTTTGCGGCTCTTCATAATGCGTCATGTTAGGCATCTCCCATCAGATCCTTGAATGCCACGGGTTTGTCCATAGTCTTTGCTTGCGACATCGCCCATTCAACCACATTTTCCTCCAGAACCAAATTCTCGACTTCCTGTCTGCGTTTGGCATCCGTCGCATACCAGCGTATCACCTCGTCGGGACGCTCAAAACTCTGCGCATAATCTTGAACCAGTGCCTTCACCTGATCAGGCTTGGCCTGCAAATCATGCTTCAGCACCACCTCGGCAAGGATCAATCCCAGCTTCACACGCTTTTCGGCGCGCTCGGCAAATAATTCCGCCGGCAACGACACCCCCTTCATTTTCATGCCGCGCGCTTCCATGTCTTTTGCAGTTTGTTCCATCAGACTTTGCGACTCCCATGCCAACAATGCCTTGGGGATCTCAAATTGCGCCACTTTCAATAACGCATCCATCGCCGCATCTTTGTTGCGCGCATTCAAACGGCGCGTCACTTCGCGTGTTAAATTGCCGCGCACTTCCGCTTCCAACTTGCTGACATCACCGTCTGCAATACCGATTGATCTGGCAAACTCGGCATCCAATTCCGGCAACTTGGGCGCGCCCACACCGTGCAATGTAATGGTAAATACCGCCGTCTTACCCGCAACATCCTTACCGTGGTAGTCTTCCGGAAAGGGCAGGTCAAAAGATTTGGTCTCGCCTATTTTCATACCCAACATCGCCGTTTCAAACTCAGGCAGCATGTTGCCCGCACCCAACACCACGGGATAATCCTTGCCTTCGCCACCTTTGAACGGCTCGCCATTCAGTTTGCCGATAAAATCAATGCGTACTTGATCTTCAGCCTGCGCCGCACGATCCACCGGCTCAAAGATAGTACGCTGTTTGCGCAATGTTGCTATGGTGCTATTCACATCAGCCTGAGCCAATTCATACACTACGCGCTCAATGGTTTCTCCCGCCAAACTGCCGATCACCACCTCTGGGTACACCTCAAATATTGCGCTGTATTCGATCTGATCCGCATTCAGGTCTTGGGTTTTTATATCAAACTTCGGATAACCCGCCACCCTGAGCTTATTATTCAGCGCAGCCTCATTAAATGAACGCTCCAGCGCATCGCCTAACGCCTCCTGATGCATTTGCGAGCCATATTGTTGCTCGATGATCTTTGCCGGAACTTTTCCGGGACGAAAGCCCGCCACCTTTGCCTTTCGGGCGACATTTTTGAGGCGTGCGGCAACATCTGCACGAATAATTTGCTGGGGAATCGACGCGCTCAGGCGACGCTCTAACGCACTCACGGTTTCTATGCTGGACATGCTTGCACTTCCTTAAAATTAAATTGAAAAATACTGGCGAAAGCAAGGGTAAGATTACACTGCATTGTTTTTTTATATGTTTTTATTGCAGGTATGTAATTTTACCACCGACATTTAAACCACCACACCTCTCCAGATACGATTGTATCATGGCAAGGAATCCAGTTTTAGAGAGGCCGCTCTATCCTCAAATTCATTCATATTGAACCAGTTGCAATGTAAATGAATTATTTAACCTTCAAGCCGTGCAGCTATTTAGAAACATCGGACGAAGCAAAGCATTCGTTTGTTGGTGTCCTCGACAGGAATCGAACCTGTAATTGACCCTTAGGAGGGGCCGGTTATATCCATTTAACTACGGGGACAGCGACGCGCATTCTAGCCGAAATGCGCTGCAATCAGAACCGCCACGCTGGTATCATGTGCACCTTGTTGGTTTTGTCCCGTAGCTGAGGAGAGCGAAATGAAATTTTTAGCGATTGTATTGGCACTGGTGGTGTTCGCATCGTTATTGGTGGCACGTGCGGCACGAGCCGGCGAGTTGCCAGAGGTGGGCAAGCCTGCGCCGGATTTTAATTTGCCCGATCAGAATGGCAAACACCATGCGTTGAAAGATTTTCGTGGCAGGTGGTTGGTGTTGTATTTTTATCCAAAGGATGACACGCCGGGTTGCACGAAAGAGGCATGCGCGTTTCGCGATGACTTGAATTTGATTACCGAACTCGGCGCGCAAGTGGTGGGGGTAAGCGTGGACGATACCGCGAGCCATGCGGAATTCGCAAAAAAATACAATTTACCCTTCCCACTATTGGCAGACAAATCCACCGAAACTGCCGCCAGTTATGGTGCACTGATGAACTTGGGTTTTATGAAAGTGGCGCGGCGTTACACTTTTCTGATTGACCCACAAGGTAACGTTAGCAAGGTGTATTTGACGGTAGAAACTTCGCGACATTCGAAAGAAATCATAGCTGATTTGAAACAGCTGTCAGGTAAAGGTAAATAATGAATTTTTATAGTACGAACGTTTTTTTGGCATGGCTGTTAATGCTTGAAGTGGTAGCGATGGGCTGGATTGCATTTGTTGGGAGGATGCTATTGGAGCTGCTCGGTGTGAATACCCATGAGGGTGACATTCCGGGACGGCTTGTCGGTTTAATTTTGTTGTTTGGTGTACTCATTTCTATCGCACTGTTGCGTGGCTCATTGAAGCCTGTTGGCAAACCTGATGGCAACGGTTTTAGCTGGGGACATCGCTTGGTGTTGATAGCGAATGTACTGGCAGCCGTGTTGTTTTGCTATGAATTCATCAAGCCGTACATGCTGAATCGCACCTTAGTTTTACTCATCGCCAATTTCACCGATGCCTTTGGTTATTGGGTTTTGGCGATGTGGGCGATTGGATTTTCACTCATCTATCAATCGGCGTTACCCGCTGCTGCTACTGCTGTTACGAAATAATACCCAATGCAATTTATTACGCTAGATAAGGCGAGCCTCGCCTTTGGTCACGTCGCGCTTCTTGATCACGCGGATTTTCAACTCGATGAAGGGGAGCGTGTCGGGCTGATTGGTCGGAACGGCGGCGGGAAATCGAGCATGATGCGGGTGCTTGCCGCACAAGGAAATCTGGATGACGGCATCGTATGGCGTGCGCCTACCGCACGTATTTGTTATGTCAGCCAGGAGCCGGTGCTGGATGCGAACGACAGTGTGTTTGATGCCGTGGCAAAAGGCTTGGGCAAATTGCAGAAATTGCTGCACGATTACCATCATGTCTCTCACCAGCTTGCAGAACCCGACGCGGACTTCGATAAGTTATTGGAAGAAATGCAGCATCTGCAAACTCAGCTGGAAGCACAGGATGGCTGGTCGGTGCAAGCGCGTATTGAAACAGCAATTGCCAAATTGGATCTGGATGCCGATAAACGTGTCGGCGATTTGTCCGGTGGACAGCGCAAGCGCGTGGCATTGGCACAGGCACTGGTTGCCGAACCAGATGTGTTGATATTGGACGAGCCGACCAACCATCTGGATTTTGCGTCTATAGAATGGCTTGAAGGTTTGCTGAATAATTTTGTTGGCAGCGTGTTGTTCATTACCCATGACCGACGCTTTCTGGATAACGTCACGACGCGTATTGTGGAATTGGATCGCGGTAAATTGGCAAGCTTCCCCGGAAATTTTTCCGAGTATCAGGCAATCAAAGAGCGCATGTTAAGTGACGAGGCTGTAGTCAACGCCAAATTCGATAAAGTTTTGGCGCAGGAAGAGGTGTGGATACGCCAGGGCGTGAAGGCCCGCCGCACCCGCAATGAAGGCCGCGTGTTGCGCTTGGAGCAACTGCGTCGTGATCGTGCCGCGCGTCGTGAAAAAGTTGGCAAAGCCGAGATGGAAGTTACCAGCGGCGAACGTTCTGGCAAGTTGGTTGCCGAGCTTGAAAATGTCAGCAAAGCGTATGGCGACCGCATACTGGTTAAAGATTTTTCATGCCGTATTCAACGGGGCGACAAGATAGGCTTGCTCGGTCCGAACGGCGCGGGGAAAAGCACCTTGCTGAAAATGATACTCGGTCAGTTAGAACCTGATAGTGGGCGTGTGAAGCTCGGCACAAAAATCTCTGTTGCGTATTTCGATCAATTGCGCGAACAACTCAATGACGATGCAACGCTTGCCGACACTATCAGTCAAGGTTCGGATTTTGTCGATATTGGCGGTCAGAAAAAACATGTCATCAGTTATTTGGGCGATTTTTTGTTTCCACCGGAGCGTGCGCGTTCACCCGTGAAAAGCTGTTCGGGTGGCGAGCGCAATCGCTTGCTATTGGCGCGATTGTTTACGCAACCTGCCAATGTACTGGTGCTGGATGAGCCAACCAATGATCTGGATATTGAGACGTTGGAGTTACTCGAGGAATTGCTCGCCAACTATGATGGCACGCTGTTTTTGGTCAGCCATGATCGAGCCTTTCTCGATAACGTGGTGACGCAAGTGATTGCCTTTGAAGGCGATGGCAAGTTGATCGAATATGTTGGCGGTTATGAAGATTGGGTGCGGGTTAAAAAATATCAGGCAAGCGTTGTTGCTGCCAAACCGCCAATTTCAACACTCCCCAAAGTGGTGGTTGCGCCAGTTGAAAAGCCAAAAACAACTGGCAAATTAAGTTATAAAGATGCGCGCGAATTGGAGGAGTTACCCAATCGCATAGAGGTGTTGGAACGTGAGCAAAGTGAGATTGCCGCCCACCTTGCCGATGGTTCAATTTACCGCAGCGATGTGAAGCGCGCCAAACAATTGCAAACGCGTAGTGAAGAAATTGAAGCGGAAGTTCTGGTGGCAATGGCGCGCTGGGAAGTGTTGGAAAAACTCGGCAGTTAAACAGGTAACCCCCACCCACCCTTATGCACTCCCGCAATAAACCTTGCTTTTGTGTACAATCTCCTCACGATAATCTTGGGAAACGCTGATTTATTCAAATTCTCTGTCATTGCGGAACTTCGCACCAGACAACGAGCGCGAGCGGCTAGAACCCTTGCGGTCTCACAATGACGATTTAATCGGCGTTTCCCGTGCAAACAGGGAAAAGTGATGGGCTTAAATGCCGAAGAAAAATCATTGGCAAAACTGGATCTGAATCAGCTCATTGAAGCGCATTCGAGCTGGATTATTCGGCTAAAAAACATCCTGAATCACACCAGCGATGAACAGCTTGACGTGTCCGAGGTGAGCCGGGACAACATATGCGCATTGGGCAAATGGATTTATGGACCCGCAAAGAAAACCTATGCGGATTTTCCGGAATGGGAGCAACTGCGCCTCGCCCATGAAAATTTCCATTTATGTGCTGGCGAGGTGCTTCAAGCACACCAACAGGGTCGTGCGGAAGCTGCGGAAACTTTATTGAAAGGTCCGCTGGCACACGCATCGCTCGCCAACAAAGATGCCCTGATCAAACTGTATAGCTTATCCAAGAGCACGGGCATTCTTTCGCAGTTGCTGCATTTTGATACGATCACAGTCAAAAAACAGATGGTTTGGTACACACTGACCATTTTGACTGCCATTATTTTTATTGCCGTGGCTTTGGTGCAAACTCTCGCCGAAGAGTTACCGAACATGCCGACTTGGTACGCTACCATTTTTAACACATCGCTCATCGCGCTGTTTGTTTTTCCGGTTATTTACTTTCAGGTGTTGCGCCCGTTGATGGCAAGCATTAAGGCTCAAAAAATCGCCGAGGCCGACCTCAGCGTTTCGGCGGTGGCGTTTGAAACCAACCAATGCACGCTGATTACCGATGCAAACGAAATCATTCTAAAAGTGAATCGTGCTTATACCGAAACCACGGGTTATACCGCCGAAGAGGTAGTGGGACGAAAACCGGGTTTACTGGAAACCCATGAGCAGAACGCCAAGTTTTATGCGCAAATCCGGGAACAATCCAAAAACGCGGGTTCATGGCATGGCGAAGTGTTAAACCGGCGTAAAAACGGTCAGCTGTATCTCAGTCAAATGAACATCACCGCCGCATATGGATTCGCAGGCACAATTACCCATTACATCATCACCCTCAAAGATCTCACCGAACAAAAAGCCGCAGAAAAAGAAATTAATGATTTGGTTTACTACGATGTGTTGACCGGTTTGCCCAATCGGCGCATGCTGTTCGACCAACTGAAAAAAATGCTGGCGCACCGATCATCGGATGATGTGACCAAGGGTGGCCATAAACGGCAAGACGCGCTGCTGCAAATCAATCTGGACAACTTTAAAAGTTTGAATGACACACTTGGGCAAGGCAAAGGCGATTTAATGCTGCAGCAGGTTGCCACGCGCCTGCGCGCCTGTATCCACGATTTCGACACGCTGTCGCGCTTGGGTGGGGACGAATTCGTGGTAGTTCTGGAAAAGCTGCGCAACACTTCCGACGCGGCGGCTGCAGAGGCTACCGTCATTGCAAAAAAAATTCTCGCCTCGCTGGCTCGCCCCTACCAGCTTGCCGAACACAAATTTCAAAGCTCCGCGAGCATCGGCATTGCTTTGTTTTCAGAACAACCCGAAACTGTGGACGACTTGCTGAAACGCGCCGATCTGGCCATGCATCAGGCTAAAGTATCGGGCCGCAACACCCTGCGCTTGTTCGACCCGGAAATGCAATTCGCAGCCAACAACCGTGCCGCGCTGGTGGCCGATTTGCGTGTTGCCATCGCGGGAAATCAACTGGAACTGTACTTCCAACCACAAGTCAACGCAGCTAAAAAAGTGGTCGGTGCCGAAGCCCTGATACGCTGGAAACACCCCACGCGCGGCCTGGTGCCGCCCTTTGAATTTATCCCCCTTGCGGAAGAAACTGGGCTGATCCTGCCGATAGGATCATGGGTACTTAAAACCGCCTGCGCTCAAATCAAACAATGGGAAACCAACCAGCATGCCCAACACTTGCGACTCGCGGTGAATGTCAGCCCGCCGCAATTTCGCCAGACCGATTTTGTGGAACAGGTAAAGTCCGCCCTGAACAACAATGCCATCGACCCCAGCCTGCTTAAAATAGAGCTAACCGAGAGCATGATGTTCGACAATATCGAAGATACTATCGCCAAAATGCAGCAACTCAAAGAGCTCGGCGTGCTGTTCTCCATGGATGATTTTGGCACAGGCTATTCGTCACTCTCTTATCTGACGCGCTTGCCACTTGACCAGTTAAAAATTGACCAGTCCTTCGTACGCAATATCGGTGTGCACAACAACGATGCCGTCATCGTGCAAACCATTATCGGCATGACCCATAACCTGGGCATGACCGTCCTTGCAGAAGGCGTGGAAACAGAAGGACAGCGTGCCTTTCTGGAGCGAAATGGCTGCCTGAATTATCAGGGCTACCTGTTTAGCCGGCCCGTGCCGTTGGGAGATTTTGAAGAGTTGTTGACGCAGTGATGTGTTCTGCCACCACACAACACCGCCGTCCGTCAGCCAAATATGCCGACTCGCTGATGTGCATTATAATGCGCTAATGCAGTCGGTATCCACAGGAATATGATGTGAACAAGTACACCGTAAACGACAAAGAACATTCCAGACTTTATAGCACCCCGCTATCTCGGTCGTTTGTCCTGAAATCCCCCACCGTCATTCTTTTCACCGTCGCACTGTCGGTATTCCTCTCGGAAACCATAGTGATGGCACTATTACCAATACTGCCTCCCCACTCGCTTCTGAATGATGCGCTTCTGGATGCTACGTTGCTGGTGATTTTAATTTCTCCCACCCTGTATTTTTTATTGTTCAAACCCCTGGTAAATCATATTCGTGAACGCGAAATCCTCGAAGAAATCTTGCGCAGAAATGAGGAAGAACAGTTCAAGTTGATGATACGCAGCTCTCTGGATAGTTTTTGGGTGTCAGATAAACATGGAAAAATACTGGATGTGAATTATTCTTTTTGCCAATTATCCGGCTATACACGCGACGAGTTGCTGGAAATGAATTTGTCCGACCTCGAAGCTGTTGAAATAAAAATTGAAGACAACCCGCATATTCAGGAAGCTATTACCCAAGGCAGCTCCCGTTTTGAAACGCTGGTTCGCCGCAAAGACACGGCATCTATCAGCGTGGAGGCAAGTGTCAACTTTGGTGATTTATACGGTGGTCGGCTCTATTGCTTCTTGCGCGACACCACCGTGCGCAAACAAACTGAGGAGAGAATTCATCGCCTAGCGCACTATGATGCCCTGACCGATTTGCCCAATCGCCGATTACTGACAGACCGGTTGCAGCGCGCTATTTCCCACGCCAAACGCGAAAAATTAGATCTGGCTATTATGTTTATCGATCTGGACAAATTCAAGACAGTAAACGACGCTGTGGGACATGAAGGAGGAGATTTGCTGCTTTCCGCGGCAGCAAAACGCCTGCAATTGTGCCTACGTGATTCTGATACCCTGTCGCGCATGGGCGGCGACGAATTTATTGTGTTGCTGCCCTCCATCGCCTCCACGCAAGATGCTGTCATCGTGGCAGAAAAAATACTCAAGACCTTGAAAGAACCCTTCAATATTTCCAATCAAACTCACACCGTCAGTGCCAGTGTCGGTATCGCGGTTTACCCCGAACACGGCGTGAATGAAAAAATGCTTATCAGTCGAGCCGATGCCGCCATGTATCTGGTTAAACACAGCGGCGGAAACGGTGTGCAGGTATTCAAACCGGAAATGGAATCCGGGTACAACTTTTCGATTTGATTCCGCGTCATGGCTATTTCTAGCTGCGACAATCCTGCTGCCCCATCGCCAGCTTTAAGCCCGCGACATCTTTCAACTCAATGGATCGGTTTTGCACGCTGATCAGCCCTTCTTTCTGGAATTTTGAAAACGCCCTGCTGACTGTTTCCAGCTTCAATCCCAAATAACTGCCGATCTCTTCACGTGTCATGCGCAAATGAAATCCGTTGGGTGAATAGCCGCGTGACGCAAAACGTTGCGACAAATTGAGTAAAAATGCCGCCAGCCGTTCCTCCGCTTTCATACTGCCCAACAGCAGCATAATGCCGTGGTCACGCACAATCTCCCTGCTCATAATTTTGTGCAAATGCCGCTGCAAGATGGGGATGTCCCGGCTCAATTGCTCCAATCGGTCAAATGGAATTTCGCATACCTCGCTGTCTTCCAGCGCGATGGCATCGCAAGTGTGATGGTCGGTGCTGATCGCATCCATGCCTATAATTTCGCCCATCATATAAAATCCCGTGACCTGCTCACGCCCGTCTTCATGCAGCACTTGGGTTTTGAAAAACCCGGTGCGAATAGCGTACAACGACTGAAAGGGTGAACTGGCACGATAGAGATATTCACCCCGCCGCTTCGGTTGCGCACGCTGCACCATCCGGTCAATTTTATCGAGCTCACCATCGTTCAATCCAAAAGGCAAACACAACTCTTGCAGGCTACAGGAAGAGCAAGCGGCTTTGAGTTGCAACAAATGATTGGGTGCGTCCATATTCAGTGTTCTCGTATTGATGCGCCAATATGACACGCTTGTTGACCTAAATCAAATCGGAAACTCCGCTCAATGGCATAATCAGAGCACTTAACGATTCTGAATTGGAGTACGGCAATGCACCCGGAAATGTTTACGCAGTCTTTAGAAGTGGATCTGGATTTAATTCGCAAGCTGGATAAAAGCGGTCCGCGTTACACCTCCTATCCTACCGCAGACCGCTTTGTTGAAGCCTTTGATGCTGATACTTATAAAAATTGGGTCGCCAAACGCGGGGTAAGTGGTGTCCACCGTCCTTTATCGCTTTACGTGCATATCCCCTTTTGCAACACGCTGTGCTTTTATTGTGCGTGCAACAAAATCATTACCAAGGATAAAACCAAAGCCGCCACCTATCTTGAGTACCTAAAAAAAGAAATTACCCTACAAAGCGCGTTGTTTACCGACAACCCCGAAGTCACGCAGCTGCATTTTGGCGGCGGAACACCCACTTTCTTAAGTGACGAGGAAATACGCGACTTGATGGGGTTCATCCGCCAGAATTTTCGCCTAGTGGAAGACGGTGAGTATTCCATTGAAATCGACCCGCGCAAGGTGAATGACGACACCATCAAACTTTTGTCCGAAGTCGGCTTTAATCGCATCAGTCTGGGTGTGCAGGACTTCGATCCTGAAGTGCAGAAGGCGGTCAACCGCATTCAAAGCGAAGAAGAAACACTTCAGGTATTGTACGCGGCGCGGCGTT
The DNA here is from genome assembly GCA_964608835.1 of uncultured Gallionella sp. Lineage (GTDB taxonomy): Bacteria > Pseudomonadota > Gammaproteobacteria > Burkholderiales > Gallionellaceae > Gallionella. The sequence continues at coordinate 47,927 of CAZSPN010000010.1, read as the reverse complement.
ATGGCTTTAAATCCGTCAGTATTGATTTGATCTACGGCTTGCCCAAGCAAAACATCATCGGCTTTAATCGCACACTGGAACGCATCATCGAAGCCAACCCGGATCGGGTCGCAATTTATAATTACGCGCACTTGCCCACTTTATTCATGCCGCAACGTCGCATCAATGAAAGTGATTTGCCATCGGGCGATGCAAAACTTCAAATTTTAAGTATGGCGATTAAGCGATTAACCGAAGCTGGCTACGTTTATATCGGCATGGATCATTTTGCCAAACCGGAAGACGAGCTTGCCGTGGCACAGCGGCAAGGTCGCTTGCATCGCAACTTCCAAGGCTATTCCACCCATGCGGATTGTGATTTGGTTGCGTTGGGTGTCACTGCCATCGGCAAGGTCGGGCCCACTTACAGCCAAAACTACCGCACGCTAGAAGAATACTACGACAGGCTCGATCAAGGCATATTGCCCATCATGCGCGGACTGGAATTAACCGCAGATGATTTGTTGAGACGCGATATTATTCAGGCACTCACCTGTCATTTTGCGCTATCCAAACAAGCATTCGAGGTTGCTTACCTGATCGACTTCGATACGTATTTTGCGCAAGAACTGGAAGAGATCAAAGACTTTGTCTGTCACGAAATGGTGACGGTGGATAGCGACTGGATCACCGTCACGCCCAAGGGTCGTTTGCTGATACGCAACATCTGCATGACCTTTGACAAATATCTGCGCGCCGATGTGGAACGTAAGCGTTACTCGAAAGTGATTTGAGTAAGGCTCGGCGGATTCAACTCGGAGAAGAATTTTTATATACGTGAAATTACCAAATTGCCAAGCGCAATTCCACGAGCCTCAACCCATTTTTGTGAAATGACGGCCACACCGTACGAAGCAAGGCTTACCAGTACAAAGCAACAAATAAAAGCCAAATTTTCCCCGTATTCTGAAGGCAAAAATTTGGATGCCATGTTAACTATAGGCGGGGCAATAAACCTGGGTAAATACCACCAGAATAGAAAATGAAACATCATACATAGAATACGATGCTTTCCCAATCGACATTAAAATTTTTCCAGGTTTTGCAACATTCCGAAAAATGTTCATCAAAAAATAAAACGAAATGCCTGAAGAGATAGGAATGATTACAAAGCTGTATCTCCCCTCGTACCACGCTAGGATCAGTGTAATAGTTGTAAACAATAGAAAGAATGCGAATTGAGACAGGCGGTGATATTGGGAATGCGACTGATCATTGCGCTGATGCTGGTAGAAAGCAACTATTCCAATTAGAAAAACGGGCATCTGTGTAAATAACTCATGGTAAGCAAAGGTGTTGTTAAATGATCCACCCATTGTCGTTAAGCTAATACTCACATGCCTTAGCAATGCAAAATTCAACAAGCTGGGAATAATCGACAGCGCGACTATGCCCCACGCAATGTAGCTTCGTAAATTGAGCCGCTGAAATACCGCAATCAATGCAGGAAAAATTAAGTAAAACGCCATCTCTGTACCAATCGACCAACCGCCTGGGACAATACTGTCATGTGCGGGCGGATAAAAACCGTGAATAAAGAGGATGTTGGCGGCAATGTTGATTGCGGTGTAACTTTGCGCACCTTGTAACGCTTGGTCAATTTGATGAACAGAAAAATATATTAGGATGGCAAAGTAGTACAAGGGCGCGATCCTAAAAAATCGCCTCAAATAAAATTTGGCAAGATGATTGCGTTCACTTTGCCTTCTGATCCAAGAGTGGCAAAGCGTATAGGCAGAGGCCACAAAAAATAACTGCACTCCCATTTGCCCGTAATGAGCCAGAAAATGTACAGGCATCGAAATTCTGGTGAACGCTTGGGCTGTATGTACCGCAATGACCATCAAATTGCACAGCCCCGCATCATATCTACATAGGCTAGCTTCTCAAGCCTAGTTTGAGTTGAGCTTAAATCAATATGCCCCATAATTTATATTGAGCCTAATCATAATTTCTGCGGAGAAGATTGGGGAGTTTGATTAATCGCTTCGCCCCGTACTTTGTGTGGCTTTAGCCTTGATACTAGCAAGACTCAAAAGCACCCAAAGCAGCGTTAAATGTCTGACTGGGTCGCATCGCTTTTGATGTCTTGTCGAAGTCTGGATGGTAATACCCACCCATCTCCACTGGCTTGCCCTGTGCTGCGATCAGTTCGACATTGATCTTGGCTTCGCTGCCCGCGAGTGCCTTGGCTAGCGGTGCGAAGCGCGCCTGTATCTCTTTGTCTTTGTCCTGTGCGGCAAGTGCTTGAGCCCAGTACAACGCGAGGTAGAAGTGGCTGCCACGGTTATCTATCTCACCCACCTTGCGCGCAGGTGAACGGTTGTTGTCGAGTATCTTACCATTGGCTTGATCCAATGTATCCGCTAGCACCTGCGCCTTGGCATTATTGAACTTTTGTGCCAAATGTTCTAACGATACGCCGAGGGCTAAGAACTCACCCAATGAGTCCCAGCGCAGGTAGTTCTCTTGCTGGAACTGCTGCACATGCTTGGGTGCAGAGCCGCCCGCGCCGGTTTCGAACAATCCGCCACCATTCATCAATGGGACGATAGACAGCATTTTGGCACTGGTATTGAGCTCCAGTATCGGGAACAGGTCAGTGAGATAATCGCGCAGCACATTGCCGGTGACGGAGATGGTGTCCTCGCCTTGGCGAATACGTGCCAGTGTTGCGCGACAGGCCTCCGCCGGTTCCATGATTGTGATATCCAGCCCAGCAGTATCGTGATGTTTGAGGTATTTCTCAACCTTGGCGATGATCTGCACATCGTGCGCGCGATTTTTATCCAACCAGAAGATGGCGGGAGTGCTGGACAGGCGTGCGCGCGTGACGGCGAGCTTCACCCAATCCTGAATGGGCGCATCCTTGGCTTGGCATGCGCGGAAAATATCGCCTTGCTCGACCTTCTGTTCCAGCAGGACTTTGCCGTTCGTGTCGGCGATGCGCACCACGCCGTCACTGGCGATCTCGAAGGTCTTGTCGTGCGAGCCGTATTCCTCGGCCTGCTGCGCCATCAGACCGACGTTCGGCACAGAACCCATGGTGGCTGGATCGAGCGATCCGTTCTTCTTGCAATCTTCCACTGTGGCGACATAAACGCCTGCGTAGCAGCGGTCGGGAATCATCGCCAGTGTATCGTAGGCCTTGCCGTCTGCACCCCACATCTTGCCTCCGTCTCGAATCATCGGTGGCATGGAGGCATCGATGATTACGTCAGAGGGTACATGCAGGTTGGTGATGCCTTTGTCGGAATTCACCATAGCCAGCGGCGGCTGATTGCGAAAGCAGTCGGCGATGTCGGCGACGAGCGCGGCTCGTTTGGTTTCGGACAGTGAAAACACCTTGGCTTCCATGTCGCCAAAGCCGTTATTGACATTGACCTTCAGTGAGTTAAGCAGTGCGCCGTGCTTGTCGAACACGTTCTTGAAGAACACAGAGACGGCATGACCGAACATAATGGGATCGGACACTTTCATCATGGTTGCCTTGAGATGCAGCGACAACAGCACATCCTCCTTCTTCGCCGCAGCGATCTGTTCTGTATAGAACTGGCGCAGTGCGCGGCGACTCATCACGGCGGCATCGATGATCTCGCCAGCCTTGAGACTCAGCTTGTCTTTGAGCACAGTGACCTTGCCATCCTTGTCCACAAATTCAATGCGGGTGCTGACAGCTTCCGGCACGGTGACGGATTTTTCGCTGCCATAGAAGTCACCGCTGCTCATGTGAGCCACGCGGGTCTTGGAATCGTTAGCCCATTTACCCATGCGGTGCGGATGCTTGCGTGCGAATTGTTTGACCGAAGCGGCAGCACGGCGATCAGAGTTGCCTTCGCGCAATACCGGGTTCACCGCACTGCCGAGTACCTTGCTGTAGCGCGCCTTGATATCCCTTTCGGCATCTGTCTTTGGGTCATCCAGATAATCGGGGACTTTGTATCCTTGAGATTGCAATTCCTTGATTGCCGCCTTCAACTGAGGGAGGGACGCGCTGACATTAGGCAGTTTGATGATGTTGGCTTCAGGTTTCAGCGTCAACTCACCCAGTTCAATCAGTTGATCGGCGACTCTTTGACCAGCAGTCAGGTTTTCTGGAAAATTGGCTAGGATACGTCCCGCCAAGGAGATGTCGCGCGTCTCGACAACTATCCCTGCAGCCTTGGTAAAAGTTTGGACAATAGGGAGTAGCGAGTAGGTTGCCAGTCTCGGTGCTTCATCGGTCAGGGTGTAAATAATTTTTTGGCTCGTCATATCGTTCTCGTCTCGTGAAATTTGGCTCATTTAGTGAAATTCGGTAAACATTTCTTCGTATACTGCGCATCTTTCTGGTTAACGTTAAGTATGCGATAAACGAAATGGGTCGTATTCTGCTGTTCAATAAACCTTATGGAGTAATCTGCCAATTCAGCCGTGATGGCTTGCATCCAACGCTGGCGGATTATATCGCGCTTCCTAATTTTTATCCCGCAGGCAGGTTGGATACGGACAGTGAAGGACTGTTGGTGTTGACCGATGATGGTCAGTTGCAACATCGCATCACTGACCCCAAACACAAATTGGCAAAGACTTACTGGGTGCAGGTGGAGGGGCTGGTGGGTGAGGCTGCATTAGAACAATTGCGCGCAGGCGTGAAGCTCCCTGACCCTTCGACTAAACTCAGGGCAGGCTTCACCACCCAACCTGCTCAAGCACATGTGATGGATGAACCACTTAATTTGTGGTTGCGTAATCCACCTATACGCCAACGAAAAAATATCCCCACCAGTTGGATTTCGTTAACCATACACGAGGGCAAGAACCGCCAAGTGCGCCATATGACAGCGGCCGTAGGTTTACCGACATTGCGTTTGATACGTCATCAAGTTGGTGAGTGGACTTTGGATGGCATTGGGCAAGGCAAATGGCAACGGGTATGATCACAATCGAATACCCATCAAAAAGAGGCTTGTGATGAATTTATTTCGTGCGATTTTATTGTGTTCCGCACTGGGCTTGGCGGGTTTTACAACCCATGCCAATGCGGAAACCGCATTGCTCAACAAACACTTGGTGAAGTTGCTGGGCAGATGGGAAAGCCCTCAAGGCACGGTTATTTTTTATGCCAATCGAACTTGCGTTTACAAAAGCAAAAAGTACATCTGCGCGATTGCCGATGGCGCGATACAAATCAAGAAGAGGAAAGCGGTGGTGGTTTTTCCCTACCGTTTCCAGAATGGTCAGTTACTCATCAGCGACCACAACGTAAGCACCGCCTACACGCGAGCACAGTAAGGCCAAGTACAGTTATCGAATCACAGCTTGCCTGACAGGAGCGGAACGAACTTAACTGCCTCCAGTTTCGATTCACGGAATCCTTTCGCACCCCGCTCGACCAGATGCAACCACTGCTCATCAATGCCGATAGGCAGCACCATGCGCCCACCCACTGCAAGCTGTTCGCGCAGAGATTGTGACAATACAGGTGCGGCAGCTGCCATGATGATGCCATCGAAAGGCGCGGCTTCGGGCAACCCTGCACTGCCATCGGCATACCGCACGCTGATGTTGCGTATCTTCAAATCACGCAAGGTTCTGCGGGCGCGTTCGTACAAAGGCTGAATGCGTTCCATGCTATACACCTCTGGAAATACTTGCGCCAAGACCGCCGCCTGATAGCCACAGCCCGTGCCAATTTCCAGCACTCGCTTAAGCGGCCCGGTATCCAACAACACCTCTACCATGCGCGCCACAATATAGGGCTGGGAGATGGTCTGATTGAAGTTGATCGGCAACGACACATCATCGTAAGCACGACTCGCCAAAGCCTCATCCACAAACAGATGACGCGGCACTTCATACATTGCCGCCAGCACCGCTTCGTTTTTAATGCCTTGTTCACGCAAGCGTTCGATCATGCGCATACGGGTGCGCGGCGAAGTCATGCCGATACCGACCTTAATATTCATTTTGCTGCTATCCAATCACGTACCGCGTCGAGCTGATTGTACTGCGTCAGGTCAATTTGCAAAGGCGTGATGGATACACGCTGCCGCGCCACCGCATCAAAATCCGTTCCCTCACCAGCATCTTGAGCCTGACCTGCCGCGCCGACCCAATACACGGTTTCGCCATGTGGGTTCAGTGCCTTGATAACAGGTTCAGCTTTATGCCGTTTGCCAAGGCGGGTAACGACAGTACCTTGCAATTTATCGTAAGGCATGTCGGGAACATTAACGTTAAGCAACCAAGGTTGGGTATTTTGCTGCGCGGAAAACTTTTGCACCAATTCCACAGCCACCCTTGCTGCGGTTTCGTAATGGTTAAATTCCTTACCCGCCAAGGATAATGCGATAGCAGGAATCCCCAATAAAAACCCTTCTGTTGCTGCTGCCACTGTACCCGAATAAATCGTGTCGTCTCCCATGTTCGCGCCCGCATTGATGCCGGATACGACCATATCGGGCTGGTGATCCAACATACCTGTCACGGCCAGATGCACACAATCGGTAGGCGTGCCATTTACGTAATAAAAGCCATTCGCGGCCTTGCGCAGTTTGAGCGGTCTATCCAAAGTGAGTGAATTACTCGCACCGCTGCGATCACGCTCTGGTGCGACGATAACGACTTCGGCGATTTTTGCCAAATGTTCCTCGAGACACGCTAATCCAGGAGCGAAATAACCATCATCGTTGCTAATCAATATGCGCATCGTTACTATTCTCCCAAAGGTGTATTGCGTACTTCTGGCAAAAAGATCAATCCAATCACAAACGCTACCGACAATAGTCCCACGGGATACCACAAGCCAGACAGCGCATCCCCGGCCCGGACGTTCAACAGAGTAATCATAAATGGTGACATACCGCCTATCCAGCCCGCGCTAAGATTATGCGGCAATGCCACGGCTGTGTAGCGAGTGCGCGCTGGAAATAATTCCGCCAGCGTCGCGGTTTGAGGCCCCGTGATAAGCCCTACTGCCACCAACAAAACAATCAACAGTAAAAATATCATCACGCGATTGGTTTGTTGTGGGTCAGCATGTTCTGTCCAACCCGCGATCTTTAGCGTTTCTGTCAGATGTTTCGCTTCAAATCCCGTCACTTCATTATTGGCGATACGCACCAATGTAGTGTTGGGTGATTGCGATGGAAACAGAGTGTAGGTCACGCCCAGCTTGGCAAGAAGCTCCTGATTACGTTCGCAATCATTGCCAGTCTTAGTGAACGGATCATAGTGACAATCATCCCCATACAGTGCGACTGGCACATCACGGTTAAATCGTTCCAAGGCAGGATTACCAAAGTGCATGATGCCCTTGAACACAGGGAAAATCGCCAAGCAACCGAGCAGCAATCCTGCCAACAGTATTGGCCTGCGGCCTATGCGATCAGACAGCCAGCCGAAGAAAATCGTCAGTGGGAACAACAATACGGTACTCAACATTACCAGAGTTGAGGCGAGTTGCGGATCGAGCCTCACCACATTTTTTAGATATACATTCACATATACCTGTGATGAAAAGAATAATAGCGAACCGCCTGCCGAAATGCATGCAAACAGCAACAGCATCCGTCCCAAAGTTTTTGGGTTGGACAAACATTCGCGCAGCGGAGCTTTGGACAAAGCATGTTTTTCACGCAAATGAACAAACACAGGCGACTCATACATGTTGATACGACTTTTCAGCGAAATCGCCAACAGCAGAATGGAAAGTAAAAACGGCACACGCCATCCCCATGCCTGAAAATCTTCCGCAGTCAAATATGATTGCAGCAGCACCACCTGCAAAGTCGAAACCAGCACCCCCAGAGGCCCCATCAATTGCAACACGCTGGTATAAAAACCGCGCTTGTTGGCAGGCGCGTGTTCAGTTAAATACACCGCCGCACCGCCAATCTCCCCTCCGACGGAAAATCCCTGCAACAAGCGCAACACCAGCAACAATGCGGGAGCCAACATGCCAACTTGCGCATAAGTTGGTAACAATCCCACACAAAATGTGGAGAGTCCCATCAACACAATCGTCGCAATAAAAACGGGGCGACGACCATATTTATCGCCCAACGAACCAAACAACGCCGCGCCTAAAGGACGCACCAGCATACCCACGCCAAAAGTCGCCAAACTGGCCAACAGCGCGGCAACCGGGTTTTCTTGAGGGAAAAACAAAGTGCTGAAATACGTTGCCAACGAGGCAAACGTAAGGAAGTCATACCACTCCAGGAACGTACCAAAGCACGTGGCGATCACGACTTTCCGCTGGGTTATGTGAGCCGTCACGAGTGGGTTTTGATCGGGCATGGAATTGGCTATATTGGCTTGGTAATGTTGTGCAAAAGCTTAAGAGCAAAACTTGAAATATAGGGACGAGATTTCTATCAAGCGCGACATACATATACCACTCTGAAAATTATGACTGGAGTCAATCCGATGTGGGCAGCAAGATAACTTATTCACACCTAGTGAATTGAGAAGGCTAAATTGCAATAAATGCCGAAAAATGAACTTGATACATTTCGACATAGCAACTAAACGCCACAAATTACTGGAAGTTTAAATCAGTAATTTGTTTAACTGGTCGGGGCGAGAGGATTCGAACCTCCGCAACGACGGACGATGATAACCTATGACCAATCAAATAGCCAATGCTGGCGTAGTGTGTTGAGCATATTTCGCCATAATTCGTCAATCCATAGCCACCAAAACGCCACCAAAGTTACGTAGATCGAATCACTTTGTTTTTCAATTTACCCAGACTTCACGGCGTAATATACCGTTTCAACTTTCATTGTAAGGATTCATTCGCTCATTCGACTAACACTTGCATCCGCCGTGTTGGCAGTGCAAGTATGCTTATAGAACCTTAAAGGAGAATCCCCATGAAATTGAATAGAATTGCCAAAACTCTGATCTCTTCTGGAGCCTTGGCTGCTGCCATGAGCGGTGCGGCACTGGCTGCTCCATGTGGCGCGGCTAATCCCTGTGCCGCACGCTCCCGTCACGAAATGTCGATGAATCCCTGTTCAGGTAAAAACCCCTGCGCCGCCAAGAACCCCTGTGCGGGCAAAAACCCGTGCGCAGCCAAACACAAGCACAGCAAGAAGCATAAAAAAAGTAAAAAAATGGGAATGTGCGGTGCCAAAAATCCTTGCGCAGGCCATAATCCATGTATGGCGCAAAATCCCTGTGCAGCAAAAAACCCTTGTGCTGGTAAAAATCCGTGCGCGGCCAAAATGCACTAACTCGGCAACAGGCATCCTCTTTGCCCAGCCCTGTTACCGGGTTGGGGATGCCTGATCTGACCAGCCTCCCACTTGCGCAGCTGCAAACCATGCGGCAGGCCGGGTTAGAAATTCTTAACTGCTATCGCGTGCTGCAAAAAGCCGGTTTGAATATCGTCGGTGAAGTGCTGCGTGACACCCTGAACAAGGGTGAGACTTTTTATGAATTTAATCATTACCCCGATGATGACGTGTATGACCGAGAAAGCCATGCGCAGTACTACTACCATGCGCATCGCGGTGAAGTGGGCGAGCATGGACATTTCCACACCTTTCTCCGTCCGAAAGGGATGCCAAAAGATGTTGCGCCCATAACCTATCCTGCAACCGATCCTTGGCCGGAGGGCGATCTGGCTTTGTCACATCTGGTGGCTATCGCTATGGATAGCTACGGCTATCCGACCAATCTGTTCACCGTCAATCGTTGGGTGACCGCCGAAGCCTGGTATCCCGCCGAACAGGTGATTCAGATGCTGGATCACTTTGTCATTGACCACGCCTTTCCATCGTGGCCGGTGAACCGCTGGATCAGCGCGATGTTCGTGTTGTACCGGCCACACATCGAAGCATTACTCAGGCGGCGTGACGAGATCATTTGGACTTGGGCGGACGCACACCCCGGTGAGGATGTGCTTGAAGATCGGGCATTGGATGTGACCAGCCAATTACCAATTTCGGTAGAACAAACCCTGCTTGAAATTGAGCAAGCCATTGCGGACAAGCAAGCAAACTAACCATGCAAACATCTCCCATTCTCGAATCCATACTCACTTGTCCTCATTGCGGTCATGTTGCATCAGAAACCATGCCGACCGATTCGTGCCAATGGTTTTATGAATGCAAACATTGCCACACTTTGCTCAAGCCCCAGCCTGGCGATTGCTGTGTATTCTGTTCTTATGGTTCCATGCCCTGCCCGCCCATCCAGCTAGGCGATCACTCCTGCTGTAATTAGCTACCCGTCTTGCCTATGCAACGTGTTTATCTTGCTTGCGCCATTTTGCTCGTCGCAGTACTGGTGTATCTAGGCAATAGCTATGGATTCAGTGCAGCCCTGGTGATACTTGGGTTGTTGCTGGGATTGGCTTTTCATCATGCTGAATTTGGCTTCACTGGCGCATATCGTCGCATGATGGAAGATAAAGATGTTCGGCTGGTGCAAGCGCAACTGCTCCTGCTCGCCACAACAACACTGCTATTCGCACCTTTTCTTGCGGCTGGGTCATTCAACGGAAACAGCGTTGCAGGTGCAATTGCCCCGCTGAGTGTCGGCGTGGCAATTGGCGCATTCATGTTTGGTATCGGGATGCAATTGTCAGGCGGATGCGGTTCCGGTACGTTGTGTGGTTTTGGCAGCGGCAACACGCGCTTGTTTTTTACCGTGATTACCTTTTGTTTCGGTGGCTGGTTTGCCACCTTGCACGCGGGATGGTGGGAAGCGTTACCCGCCTGGGATAGGCCTGCGCTGGGCGAGATGCTGGGTTGGCCACAAGCAGTTACTCTGCAATTGGCGATATTGGCCATGCTGTGGCGGGCAAGTAAACTGTGGGGAAAGGCGGAACTACCACCCTATCCCAAAACCTTCACTTTGCTGCGTGGGCCGTGGCCGCTATTTGCCACCATGCTGTTGGTGGCACTGCTTAACCTGGGCGTGTTAATCGAAACGGGACATCCTTGGGCAGTCACTTGGGCATTTACCTTGTGGGGCGCAAAAATGGCGGCTCTGTTAGGTTGGAATCCACAAGACAGCGTTTTCTGGAATACCGACTACCGCTTGGATATGTTACGCGGCAGCGTATTTGCAGATGAAACCAGTGTCATGGACATGGCGATCATCTTGGGCTCGGTAATGGCCGCCTCATTAGCCAACAAACTCAAGCCAACCTTTAGCGTGGCTTGGTTGCCTTTGTTGGCGGCTCTGCTGGGAGGTTTGCTCATGGGATACGGTTCGCGCATCGCTTACGGCTGCAACATCGGCGCGTTTCTTTCCGGCGTATCTTCAACCAGCCTGCACGGTTGGTTATGGATCATTGCTGCATTACCGGGGAACTGGGTGGGTATCAAATTGCGGCGCGCATTCCGTGTTGATTAACCTGCCCAAATAAACTCCAAGTACTGCGAATGTGTGCAGTTACCGTAATCTTGCGCTTACCACGCAACTCCAATTGCCTTGCTTAAAAAACCCGCCATGGGCGAGATGAGCTGGCAATTGTCGGTGAATTCACGCATGAAGTTCGTACTGCACAGTTGAGCTTGGGTGAGCGGAATCGTTACCACAAAATCCTTGCGCTTCAAATCTTCAATCAGGGGATGATCTGCCGAAAATCCCTGCGGCGGGCGTTTGAGCGACTCTCCCCAGAAGGTGCAATGTTGCTGAAAATCTTTGCCCGCTATCGCCTTGCGCCATTTGTCAGGATGCTCTGCAATGGCGGAGCGCACTTGATGCAGGCGTTGGCTATCGGGATGAAACAGCCCGCCGCCCATAAAAATTTCGTCGGCTGCGATGTGCAAATAAAATCCGGGCGCGCTGATGTCTTTTGCCACACCCCGATGACGGAAGTGTGCGGCAACCAAGGTTTTGTACGGGCTTTTATCTTTGGCAAAACGCGTGTCGCGGTTGATGCGGAACATCGAACCGCCCACGGGTTTGGCATCCGCCAAAATTTGCGGCGCGATGTTGTCGAACACGGGCTGCAAATCGGCGATGAAATCTAGCATTGGCTGGCGCGCCACTTCTTCATAGCGCGCCTTGTTGGTGGCAAACCACTCTCGATTGTTGTTATCCCTGAGTTCGCGCAAGAACTTAAAAAGTTCTTCGGAAAAGTAGGCCTGATTTTTCATCGTGTAGATCCCGCCTATTTTGATGTCTCAATATGCGACTTCATCTGCCCCAGTGACTGCGCAATAATCTTGGTGAATTGTCGCTTCATCATCAGCGCGTCCATCAGCTTGCCCACGATGCCCAAGCTGGGGGCGTATTCGGTATCCGCAATCAAACGGGTTTGTGCGCCCTCCTGTTGCAAGCGGTTCGTCCAGCGCATGTAAGCCAGCGGCCATTGATGCTCATACAAATCGAAGCTAATGGACTGGTTAGGGATGCTGGCGGTCACGCGCTCCTTGGCAAACTTTCCGTCCTTGAATACACAATGCCGCGCCGATCCCACGCCTGTTTTGTTCGGTGAAATAACGGCGACAGTGCTGACCAGTGGATTGTAAAAGCGCACGGATTCCAAATCGCTCAAGGTGGCGAACACTTTTTCGACAGGTGCGTTAATCAGAATTTCGTGGTGCAGGGTTGACATAGAGCCTCCGTGTTTGTAAGTGCGAAAATCAGTGTCCACCCCGTAATTCATAAATACGAATGCTCGCAATAAATGGGCACCCCTGCGCCAGCTTTTCAGCCGCATCCAAGCTCTCTGCCTCGATGATGTTGTAACCCGTGATGGATTCTTTGTTCCAAGGCAATGCTTGTGTGCCATTTTTCGTAACTTCT
>CAZSPN010000010.1:32629-35122 GCA_964608835.1 uncultured Gallionella sp. | reverse complement strand
ATAATTTCCGGGGTGGGTTGTTCAAATCCGAAATGCAACAACATAAATTTTTTCATGGCTTGCTCCTTAGTTGTGAATGAGATACGACGTTGTAAATGGTTAAGGTCGGTGCGAAACCACTTTGGGTTTAGTTGCTGTAGCTTTGGGCTTTTTAACAGGCAAGGCAGAAACGTAGTGTAGTGCCATGTTGAGTCCAGCTTTCAGCCCCTTATCGCTTTGCAATCCTTCGGGAGAGAGGATGACAAACCCTGGCATAGCGTGTCCCGCGCCATCACACGGCGCAAAGTGTGGCAATTTTAACGCCGCCGCTTCTTGCTCTTTTCCTACGCGCACCATCAAACCTTGTTTCGAGGCGTGGCACAGCATGTTGCCGCCAAGCATCAGGCACACACCGCCGAACATGCGCCTTTCTTCCATCCCAACATGGGTAAGCGCGCTACGCACCCGTTGCAACAATGCTGCTGGATCAAGCTCGCTCATGGCTTGCTCCCGCGATACGCCAGCGCAATCAGAGGTGAAACCAGCACAAACTGGGCAAGATTAAAAGCGGTTTCCAGCCAGAAGAAATCGCTGACAGAACTCATCTGATATTTCGCGGCAATGGGCAGAGTGTTGTAGCTCCACGCCAGCAAACCAAACACCACACCAAAATGCAACGCCCCCGTCAGCCAAGGCAATCCACCAAACAAGCGCGGATACGCCCAAGCAAACAACACCGCCTGAGTCAACATGGAAGTGAGTCCCATCGGGATAATGACATCGTTGCGGAACAAATTGAGCGCGTGGTAATTGTCCGCGAACAGTGTCATATGCCAAGCGTATCCCAGCGGAAAAGACGGTAATAAATACGCGGCAATGGCGATGAAAAATGCTTTGTTCATTTTGGTATCCTCAAGGTTTGGATGTAACGGCAGCAACTTACTTGTTACTTGCAAGTAGTATAATCATTAACTTGCCTAATGCAAGTGTTTTGCGTACCCTGTTCGCATGAAACAAAAAACTGCCATGTCCTTTCGTTCGGGATGCCCGATTAACATCCTGTTGGAAATCCTGGGTGACACTTGGTCGTTGCTCATCGTGCGCGACATGATGTTTTACGGACGGTGTGCCTATAACGAATTCCTGAATGCCGGCGAAAAAATCGCCACCAACATCCTCTCGGATCGGCTGCAACGGCTGGAAGCAGCAGACATCATTGAAAAACGCCGCGATCCCAACGATGCACGCAAATTCATCTACCGCCTGACCGCCAGAGGCATAGACCTCGCCCCCATGTTGGTGGAAATGATTTTGTGGTCGGCAACGCACGAAAAAACCGATGCGCCCGCCAAGGTGATTCAAGCGATGGCTTCGGATCGAGCCGCGTTTATAGCCAACATCAGGGAAAACTGGCAAGTTGCTTCTCAATCCTGATTGCGCAGCCATGCTACGTTGGCTCGGTCATTTTTTCTACCGCCAGCGCAATCACCAGACCCTCAATGAGTGAACCTATCAGTAAAATGGCAAGTTCGATCAGCGCAAGTGTAATCGGCTCGTTAAGCAAGGTCACGTAAATAAACCATTCCTGAAAAAGGTAATAAGTTGTCCAGATAGTCAGCCCCCAAAACAATCCTTGCTGAAACCATGAGCGTCCGGGAATGGCCGGTTTGAAGAGCTGAAAAAATATGCCATGCAACCCACTCAATACGATGAGTCCAACGATGGACACCGCGAGGTTGCGTTGCGGTGTTATATCTAGGTACAACTGACTTTGCCAAGCGGGGTCGTACAACATGTTTTTTATCCACTGGCTTGAAAACAGTACGCCAAAAAATGCATTCCCCGCAAAGCCTCCCAGCCATCCTGCTAGTATTAGCAGCATTACACGTTTCATGATTTTTCCCTTTCCTGTTATTTTTTAAGTCTGCATCACTAAAACGTTTGAGGAGTCCAAAACGGATGGAAACACACCAACTCGCGGAAGAATTCGAGGCAAGTCGCAGGGAATTGACCGGCTATTTGTGCCGTCTGGTTGTCCGCCCGCAGGTTGCCGAGGATCTGGTTCAGACAACTTTTCTGCGCTCTCTGGAAGCAATTGAGGGTGCGCCGGATAAAATCGGCAATTCGCGTGCATGGTTCTTTAGGATCGCGACCAATCTTGCGTTCGATGAATTACGCCGCCATGCCACGTGGCGCGAAAGCATGATGCCGGATTTACGTGAACTGGCCGAATCCAATCCCGAATTTGTGGCACGATCCATAGCGATGATCGGTACGCCGGAAACGAAGACCATTGCGCGAGAACATCTGACAGCCTGCTTTTCTTGCGTATTGCGCAATCTGCCGGAAAGAAAGGCGGCTGCTTTTTTATTGAAAGAGGTTCACGGATTTATGATCGAGGAAGTGGCTGAATTGCTTGATGCTTCGTCAGGACAAACAAAAAACTGGCTGCAAGAAGCACGGGGTTATATGCATACGCGTTACAGTGAAACCTGCGCACTCGTCGCAAAGCAA
>CAZSPN010000010.1:0-32619 GCA_964608835.1 uncultured Gallionella sp. | reverse complement strand
CAATGTGTCGAGCTGGATGGTTTCTTCAAAGCAGATAACGGCAATCCTTTGGCAAGTTCAGCAAATGATATGGATGCGCGGACGCAGATACTTATAGAGATGCGGGACAAGAAATATAATCCATGGCATCACTTACTCCTTGGGCTGCTGGATGATTTGGCAAAGTAGCTGGCCAACGTGGAAGGTTATTGACAATGCGCGTGAAGTGCGTCCAGTGCAATGTCACGCACCAAACGAAAGCCGACAATAATGTGCTTCAGTTCATTCGGGCGGCAGGGCGGCACACTAACGCTTCGAGACGATCCATTGTCACGGCAACACTGTGCGGACTCTTCACGGCAACAAGACCCTCTACTGCCAAAGCCAATGATGAAGCCATGAACAGTAGTGCGCCAAACAGAAGTGACAACAACTTCATGCTTTTTTCTTTTCAAAAATAGCGCGCCAGCCGCCACATGTTGCACTTTGGTACACTAACTTGCGTTTTATATCCAATAGTTGCCCTGCCACGCCCCGCGAACGAAGTCGATTTCGACCCGCTTCGGCGCAATCTTGCGCACATTAGGCGTGTCGAGTTCAATCTCCGGCTGCCTGCCCAAACGGTCTGCGACCTCGAAAGAGCAAGCAGTCGAGGTGACGGGGCGAAAGAAGACTGCAAGCTTATCGTTGACCGCGACTGTGTCGCGTTGCGGAGCTGTCTCGTGAAAATGGACAAACTTTTTCACTAGGCATGAGAAATACAGTTCAAGCTCAACCACCAGCGGTTGGGTGAGTTTCGCCAGTTCGCGGGCGGCGGCGTTGCTCCACACCACCGTCACTGCTCTGCCGTTGATTTGTATCGTATTGTTCAATGATGTCGCCATGATGGATACCTCTCATCGTTACAAAACATGGGGAGCGATACCTTCCACCATCGCGCCGATTAAGTCCATATCGCAATTGGGTGCAAGCGCGGCGGCATCGCCTCTTTCGCCCGTCATTTCCAATCGCAATGAATCGCCTTGTTTGCGTAAAAGTGATTCGCCGCCGCAACAGCGGCAATACACATGCTCACCATCATGCTGACCGCTACGCAAAGCGAGGGGTGCACCGCACCCAGCGCATTGCTGCAAGGGTAAGCCGGGTTCACTATGTCCAACAATGTGTGCCAGATGCATAGAAGGACTCAACGCCAAGAATTGTTTACCCAATTGCAGATCAAATTGCAGGCCTAATCCATTGCCGATGATGGTGAGTGCATTTTCTACCGGCATACCAACCCGATAAGCGCGTGTGCTGGTCATGGCATCAAACGCGTCGGTGATGCCGACTATCCGTGCTACTTCGGGTATGACTTCTCCAGCCAAGCCATCTGGATAGCCTGTGCCATCTGGGCGTTCGTGATGACCAACTACTGCCTCTATGGCCAGATTTGCCAAGGGATGATTGGCAAGTAGCCTGCCGCCTACCGAAGGGTGCGTTTTGATCGCCGCATATTCTGCTTCATTCAACCGATCCGGTTTGTTGAGGATGGCATCCGATACGCCCACCTTGCCCAGATCGTGCAGAAAGCCGCCGATCTCGCACAGCGCAATATGACGTTGTGACAGCCCTGCTTGCTGCGCAAGCAATTTTGAAAATTGCCCGACGCGCCATAAGTGACCACCCGTATAGGGATCGCGTGCTTCCACAACCATCGCCAAACCGAGCAGCGAATCCAATAGCAATTCTTTTTCTGTCATGGCGTTTACCTCACATCAAAAACGGGTGGTCAATGTCACCAGCCAATCTGGCATTGCGTTCACCGCCCACCCTTCAAAAGACTTGTCCGCTCCTGTCAAAATCAATATGCCAATAACCAGCAAGGCGGCACCAAAAACCTGCTTGGCTTTTTGCCCTGTTACCAAGATACGGATACGCCATTTGCCCAAAGCTTCACGCGACAACATGCCGATTGCCAACAAGGGTAACGCCACCCCCAGGCTGAAAGTCAACATCACGGCAGTTACCTGAAGCAACGCCTGCCCTTGGCTGGCAAGAGTAATGGCCACACCCAAGGTTGGGCCGACACAAGGACTCCATACCATACCGAGCAATATGCCGAGCAAAAACTGTCCGTGCAGACCGCTCAAGTTAAAACGAGTCAGTAAATTTTGACCCATTCCCAATCGGCTGACAGCACCGCTGAATTGTTCTTGCAGTGTTCGTGAAAGCAGAAGCACGGCAAACAAAATTAACAACACACCGCCAACCGCACGCAACGTACCCGACTCCAAGCCGATTGATGCACCCAACGAACCCAGCCCCACCCCAATTGAAACAAAGGAAAGCATTAACCCACCCACCAATGCAAACGAACCGAAGCGGTGCGTACTGGCTGCCGAGGCCAGCAGAATCGGCAACAGGGGCAACACGCAGGGCGATAAGGTCGTGAGTATCCCGGCTAGGAATGAAAGTCCGTAACTTGTTGAACCCAGTTCCATCATTACAACGCCTTGCGCAGCAGGGCTGCAATACGATCCTGATCTGTCTCGGCGGTGGTACGCCCCACCTCCTTGCCGCCCTTGAACACGATGAGCGTGCTTTGATATTTAACACCGAATGCACGCACTTCTGGTTTCTGCTTATCGAAATCCATTCGCAGCGTTTTGATGCCACTAAAAGCAGGTTGCGGTAATAAGTCATTCAATACGTGTTCTTGGGCACGGCACGTCGAACACCAATCGGCATGGATAGCTACCAGTACTGGGCTACCGGCTTTATTCAAAGCGTCCAGTTTTTGTTGGGTGTATGGCTCGCCCAGTGCGTGAGCAAACATGGGAAACAACAGAATTGCTAACAGTAGCAACGATCTTTTGATTTGATTCATGGCAGTCTCCTTGTAAATTTTTAAGCAACGCTGTCAATCCTATGACAACAATCATTGTCCCGACAGGCATTAGTCATTCGGCAATAACATTCCTTACAAAAAGATTTGTAATCGAACTGTCAGTTTTGCTTGGCTTATTCGACTAATGCCTGCCACCAGATAGTTTGTGACTCAATCAGGTTCAATATTTTAGGAGAGCGAAATGTCCAAGATGTGCAAAATCAACGGGAAATGCGAAGCCACTCACGGCATGTGTGTACACGAAAGAATGATGCTGGTAATGGGACTGCTCATCGTTGCCGGCTTGGCTGGTTTCTGGTTATTCAAATGAATCACGAAAGGAGAAGATTATGAAACGTACTGCGTTGGTTAATGCCCTGATTACTTCCGGTGCATTAACCTTATCCCTTGGCGGAGTGGCCGTTGCTGCCCCCTGCCGTGCCAATCCCTGCGCACCACGCAGCTCGCGCATGCACCCGTGCGCTGCCAAGAACCCTTGTGCCGCGAAAAACCCTTGCGCTGCAAAGATGTTGATTAACCCAAAATTGGTCATGCGCCCAAGCAATTACAAACCTTACCAAGGCAATCAGGCAAAGTTGGTCGCTTACGGCAAAGAGTTATTCAATGACACCAAGTTGAGTACCAACGGCATGGCTTGCGCCTCCTGCCATGAAAATCACAACGGATTTCAGGATACGTTTGCCAAGCCCTATCCACACTTAGTGCAGATGACCAAAGATGACTCCAATGTTAATGCCGTACATTTAGATGAGATGGTGCAGTTTTGCATGGTCAAACCCATGGCAAACAAGCCGCTTGCCTGGGACTCCAAGGAATTAGCCGCATTGACCGCTTATGTTGCCGAATATCAAAAGGGTTATAAAGTTGGACAAAATGCGGGGAAAGGCAACCCTTGCGCAGCGGGCAATCCTTGTGCCGCAAAAAATCCCTGTGGTGCGAAGATGAATCCATGCTCCGGAAAAAATCCTTGCTCAGGAAAATCATGGTAACTACTTCAAGTACTCCCCTAAACTGAGTTTTTCTCCTCGCTCAGTTATCACCCGCAGCAGTCAGGCGGGTGTTTTTTGTTTTCACCTTCACCCTGATGTTACTATCTGCCACGGTAATAGAACATGATATGGCAAGCACATGAATGTAAACAATACGGCCAGTTTTGCAACATTACAGCAGCATCGTAGTTACCTGATCCGTTATGCCATTTTGCAATTGCGCGATCCGCACCTCGCTGAAGATGTTGTCCAGGAAACTCTTGTTTCCGCAATCGAGAGTTTTGAAAAATTTTCAGCCCAATCTTCACTTCGCACCTGGCTGGTTGGCATCCTGAAACACAAAATACTGGACATGCTGCGCAAACGGGCTAGAGAACCCCAACTGGAGATTGCCAATGGCGAAGATGAGGATGATCTGATTGACTCTCTATTTGCTAAAAATGGCCGCTGGGCATCTCCTCCACAAACATGGAATGAGCCGGAACAGGCCATGGAAAACATGCGCTTCTGGGAAATTTTCGAGCAGTGCAATCAGCGTATGCCCATCAATACATCACGCGCTTTTATGATGCGCGAGTTCATGGATATGTCCACCGAAGAAATCTGTCAGGAATTATCTATTTCCACGACTAACTGCTGGGCTTTGCTGCATCGCGCGCGGCTGGCATTGCGTGAGTGCCTGGAACTCAACTGGTTTAGTAGCGCGAGATAATTATGTTGAATTGCAAACAAAATACTGAACTGCTCTCTCAAACATCTGACCGTCCGGCCACTTTTCGGGAAAAGATGGCAATGCGCGTGCATTTGCTAATGTGCCGAGGCTGCCGAAACTTTGCAAAGCAGCTTGCCTTTATTCGCCAAGCAGCCCGCAAGTTACCGCACAAGTGGTGATACACGTGATGACCGATTACTCCAGCACCGTCAATGACTTTCTGCGCCGCCTGCATCTAGACTCGGAGGTTTATTACGTCGGCCAGTTGTGTGATGCCTGGCACATGTCCACACCGGGTGGCTCTGATGCCACCCACTTCCATCTGGTGTGCCACGGCGAGGCATGGATACACATGCAGGATGGTACCGTGCCTACCCGGATGCACGCTGGTGATATTGCCTTTTTTCCGCACGACGCGGCACACACCTTCAGTGCCCACCCCACCCTTACACGACAACCTTATGATTATTCGCGCCCAGCCCCGCTAGACAAAAATTCACCCGGCGCGGGACTATTGTGCGGTCATCTGCGCTTGCCCGCGCACATCCGTCGCTTACTGCTCGCGTCATTCCCGGATTTTATGCTGATCCGCCCGGATACCAATCCAGCCGGGCAGCAGATACGCACGCTGATTGAAACCATGACGGAGGAAGCAACGCTGAACGACCTCGGTGTGAATGCGATCCTTGATCGGCTTTCGGACACACTGTTTCTCTACGTTATTCGCCATGCCCTGCATTTGGATCCAAAATTGTCTCCACTGCTGGCGGCCCTATCGGATGAGTACCTGCGCCCGGCCATATCGGCCTTTATCGAGCGACCGGCAGAAACATGGACAGTGGAACGCTTGGCCAGCCTCGCTTTCCAATCGCGCTCCGCTTTTTCGGATCGGTTCAGCCAACTGGTAAAGATGCCGCCGATGGAATTCGTGGCGACCTGGCGAATGCAACTGGCAACAGCAATGCTCGCCGGTGGCCACGCCAATATGCTGGATGTCGCAATGAAGTGCGGCTACGAATCGGAAGCAGCGTTTCGCAAGGCGTTCAAGCGCGTCATCGGCGTGCCGCCGGGAAAAGTGCGCGGCTGAATTACAAATCGGACAAGCGCAACGCAATCGGTTTCGCTTTCATGAGTTACATGCTTGCGCAGGCAATCATCAACATCCAAACAACTTGAGCAAAGCATCAATCGTCAGCTCTTTGCCTCGGCCAGCCTGCAAACATTCAGTGCCGTAATTCAGCGCATAGCTGCCGTGCTGGGTTGCGTCATTATTCACATGGGGCGCGAACTGCCGTTTAAGTGTTGACGCATCACCCGTTGCAGGTTTCCCGATGAGCCGCAACATCATCGCCTCAAAGCATGGCTCGGATTTCAGGACTTGAATCTTCTTCGTCCGCGCCAGTTTCTCAGTCTTGGCATTCCAGTCGGTGTCGGTATCCAGCAGTGCTGCGACCACATCGTAGTCGGCATTGGCTATTTGGCGAGCCGTCCAGTCAATGACATGCAACGCCCCTTTGCCACGGGCATTCTTGATCGTGACTGAGAGCCCGCATCCCCGCTGCACATAAAGATGCTTGAGATGGTTTAAGAATGCTTCCTCGTCGTACCCTTCCCCGACGATCAGCAAGGTGCGCTTTGCCTTCCAGATAGTCATAAACTCCGCCAATCAGAAAACGGGCACCGCGCCGTATGCGCCCGCCATGTATTTGGCGTAATAGTTATCGTCGTTGCGAATACCCTCTACCGCATCCATCCTGCTGGCCGAGCTTTCGCACTCCTCATTTTTCTGCACCAGCATCACCTGTGATTTGTGCACGAGGTTCAACACCTCAACGGCATGGCAGGTAAACAATAGCTGCGCTTGGTGCAGATTGGTTGACGGATTGGCAAATAAATCGAGGATCGGCTCCAGCATGTGCGGGTGCAGGTCGTTTTCAAATTCATCAATGACAGCCAAGCCGCCTATTTCCAAGGTTTCCAGCAGGCGCGACAACAGAACGAATGCACCCTGCGTGCCGCTGGATTCCAACGCGAACGGCAACTTGAATTCGCCCGCTTTATTCTTGTGCATACCGAATGGCACCCACACCTTTTGGCTCGGCTCCTGCGGGTTATTCAGCGATAGCTCGTGTAGCTCAACGCCGGACAAGCCCAAATCCCATGCCGACAACAACTGCTCCATGCGCTTGCGTTGCTCGGGGTAAGCGGAGAAATGCTGCGCTGCATTCTGCATCTCCTGATTACCGATTTGCACACGACCCAGCACATTCACGTTGCTGTTCACATTGGGCGTGGTCAAACTTACAGCCAACGGCACGCCGAATTGCGCTGCCCATGCAATCAGCGAAACATTCGGGCGCACCTTGCGCGCTTCCTGCGCAGCCAAACCAAAGTCCTGCTGCTTAATCAAATAAGTATTGGTCGCAGCATCCCAATCCCGGATAAACACATAGCCGAACCGTTCGCGTTTCAAATATAGTGCTTCATGCAACACTCGCTCAGACGTACAGCGCAACACATAACGCCACAACTTGCCGTCGAAATCCAGCATGCACTCCAGCTCGGTCGGCTCGTTGCCTGCAGCCGCGTGAGGCGTAACCGGAATGCCCGCATCGGGCGGGCTTTGGAATGAATTTGCGATGAACCAACTCATGAAAATGATAGGCTTCAACAACGCAGTCTTGCCGCTGCCATTGGGGCCGATTACCGCCATCAATTTGGATACACGCTCGCCCGTCGCGGCCTTGGTCATCCACTCGGTCATAGCGACCTTACGGCTGATATTCAGATCGACTTCAACACGTTCACGGAACGACTGGAAGTTTGAGAACGCATAGCTATGCAGCACTTTATTCACCTTTATTTTCGATTTCCTACAACTTTTTGTTGAAAGATTAAAATAACATGTAATAAACAGGCGTGCAAGGGATAGTTGCCTACAAGCCTGTTGCCGCCAGTTGATTTGTGATTAGAACAATGCATTCACTACGCAGAAATACTGAAGCCCCTGAATGATTGGCTGGGGAATAACTTATCTGTTACCCAACCATCATCAAAGAAAATTTGGACGAACGGACATAAATCAAACACTTCTGGTCATGGAGGACAACCCTCAAAATCCTGAAAATGGGTTACAGCAACACTGTCGTTGCCTAACCCAACAGGAGATCGCCATGAACACCTTCAAACTACATACTCTGGATTCCGCACCAGCAGGTGAGTTGCCCATCCTCGAAGCCGCCCAAAAAGGACTGGGATTCATCCCAAATTTGTACGCGCATTTGGCCGAAGCCCCGAACGCGCTGAATGCCTATAAGCAACTTGGCGCGCTGCTCGAACAGAGTACGCTTACACCCGAAGAGCAGCAGATCGTGCTGATCGCCGTCAGCATCGAGAACCGCTGCGAATACTGCGTGGCCGCGCATTCCTTCATTGCACGCAGCATGGTCAAGGTCGATGGCGCGCGCGTCGATGCTCTGCGCGGCCAGAGTTGCCTGCAAGATGCGAAGTTGAATGCATTGGTGGCATTTACCCGCGCCGTGGTGCGCGAACGCGGCTGGGTTACAGGCAGCAAGGAGCTGAACGATTTTTATGCCGCTGGCTACACTCGGCAAAACGCGCTGGAAGTCGTACTGGGTGTCGCAATGAAAACATTGAGCAACTACACCAACCACCTGACCAACACACCGCTGGATGCCGCGTTTGCCAATGAAGCCTGGCAGGCACCGGATGAATACGCTTGCTGCAAAAATGCCGCATAGCTCGCTGATGACCAACCCATCCAAAAACTCACCCGTCAGGAGAACATATGAATACCTTTACCTTGGAAAAACTTATCCATGCACCCCAAGCAGTGGTGTGGGAAAAGCTCGCCGATTTTGGCAACGTCTCGATTTTCAACCCGATGGTGGAACATTCAACACTATTGGGGAATCAACAATGCGGTTTGGGAGCAACGCGCAGTTGCACCTTTTATGACGGTAAAAGCGTGGAAGAGAAAATTACCGATTGGCAAGAGGGGCGATCTTTAACCATTGCCATCACCCGTGGCGATATGCCAGTGAAGACAGCCAATATTCGCGTGAGCCTGCACGATGCGGGCTCTAACACCACACGTGTGCGTATAGACGGAGAGTTCGAGATGAAGTCGGGCATTGCCGATGCCATTATCGGCCCGTTGATGATGAAGCCGATGATGAAAAAAATGCTGGGCGATGTATTTAAAGGGCTGGATGCTCATTGCCAAACCGGCAAACACATCGGGAAAGGCGGCGTATTGTTGAGCGCAAGCAAATAGCCAGCAAGAATGTGTAAGGATTAGGCGATTTTTACGACCCATCCTTGCACTTTGTTATTCATGATTGAAACACACGGCGCATATTTTCTACACGCAGAAAAATTGAGAAATAAATGGCATCGATGAATATAACCGCGCTCATTCTGCCCGGCATAGGTGACTCTGACCCTGAGCATTGGCAAAGCTTGTGGCAGCAATCACCTTCTTTTGTAAGGGTGCAACAACGCGATTGGAATCATCCCGTTTGTAGCGAGTGGGTTGATGTTTTAGAGAAGTCAGTGGCGCAAACAGGCGAGCGTGTTGTGCTGGTTGCACACAGTCTCGGCTGCTTGCTTGTTGCACATTGGGCAGAGCAAACACGGTTCAAGATTAAAGGCGCGTTGTTGGTTGCGCCACCCAGCCCGCTTTCCGCGCTATCTGCGGATATTTTTGCCACAGCAGTAAGTGGATTTCTTCCTGTACCCATGCAGCCTCTCAACTTTCCGAGCATCGTAGTGGCAAGCTCCAATGACCCTTATAGTAATTTGGATTTTACGCAATCTTGTGCGGATGCTTGGGGCAGTCGTTTTATCAATGTGGGAGCAGTCGGTCACATCAACACGAGCAGCGATTTAGGGGAATGGCGTGAAGGCTTTGTGTTGTTCCAACAACTTGCTGCGTAACTCATATCAGGAGTTTTTAGCATGATTATTCATTCATCACAAAACTATGGACGTACTGCGACCAATCGTATCGCTCAATCCAACCGGCATGGCATAGATGGAGCACAGGCATTGGTTGGGACGTTCTACTGCGCGAATTTCAGTATTTGCTTTAACAGCCCAGGAAAGCGCGCATTGATGTCATCAATACGAACGATGTTGCGATTCTCTACCCCTATCTTGCTGGTGCGAACAATTCCCGCCTCGCGTAACACTCGAAAATGATGGGATAGCGTTGACTTTGCCATATCAGGGCAAGGCGCAGCCTCGCAGCAAGACATGCAATCCTTTTTCTTGAGCATGCTACTAACGATGCGCAGGCGCATAGGATCAGCCAACGCACCGAGTACGCCTGCGAGGCTTATGTCTTCTGTAGCAGGGTGAACAAATTGAACCATGGTGACAATTATACATCGGGGATGTTGACTGAGTTCGTTAGTTCAATTATATTGAACTAACGAACTAACGAACAATATATTTGTTTGTGGTTCGTCTTAATGAAGAGCGGCAACCAAGTAACACCCAAAAAACTTTAATAACACAAATGGAGATGAACATGACAAAAAGACTCGCAGGTAAAGTAGCATTGGTAACAGGTGCATCCAAGGGTATTGGCGCAGGTGTTGCCTTGCGCTTGGCAGATGAAGGGGCGGTTGTAATTGTGAACTACAACTCCAGCAGGGAAGGTGCAGATCGCATTGTGGCTGAAATCACTCGCAAGGGTGGTAAAGCGATAGCGGTGCATGGCAATCTTGCTAAACCAGAAGAAATCAAAAGCGTAATCGAAGCAAGTAATAAGGCATTCGGCGCAATTGATATTCTCGTCAACAATGCGGGTGTCTATGAGTTCGCACCACTTGATGCCATCACCCCCGAACACTTCCACAAGCAATTTAACTTGAATGTGTTGGGGTTGCTGTTATTAACTCAAGAAGCGTTGAGAGGATTCAATGCCAATGGAGGCAGTATCGTTAATATCAGCTCAGGTGTTACCACCATCACTCCACCAAACAGTGCTGTCTATACCGCAACCAAAGCTGCGGTAGATTCACTCACGATGGTTCTATCCAAAGAATTGGCTTCTCGAAACATTCGGGTTAATGCTGTTAATCCTGGCTTAATTCAAACAGAAGGTGTGGAAGCTGCTGGCTTCCATGAAGGTGATATGCGCAATTGGATTGAATCTGTTACCCCCATGGGTCGCATCGGAACTGTAGATGAAATCGCGTCGGTGGTGTCTTTCCTCGTTTCCAGCGATGCCGCTTATGTGACGGGTGAAACACTGCACATCACGGGCGGTTTAAGGTAAATCGGGTTGTAACCTGCTGCCAACTTTACTAGCCAAGTATTTCTCCCCGAATTTGGATAGGGATTTTGGCGGCAGACCTAATTAAATAGTCTTTTTTAACTCCAAATTTGAAAGGCGACGCAATGAATGAAATCCTTCAATATTTAAAAGTTAATGGCGAAAAACTGGATGCTGAAATAGCTGAAGCTGCGGGTTTATCGCTTTCAAAAACTCGTCTGTATTTAAGTCAATTGGCAGAACAAGGTTCAATCATGGCTTACAAATCCACACGATTTACGGATGGCCAAAAAATTGTTGGCATACGTTGCCGGTTGTCTGGCATTACGCCCAAAGCTGCACCAGGAAGAAAATCTAAGGCCTCATATGATCACCCTTAGCGGGTGACCTATTTGATTATGCATTTTACTGATTGTAAGGTTTAAACAATACTCACGACTAACATATACTCAACATCAATCAAAGGAACGGACATGCCCAGAGCCATTTGGAACAACCAGATTATTGCCGAAGCCCCGGCCAATCTTATTCATCGGATAGAAGGCAACGTGTATTTTCCGCTGTCCGCCGTTAAGCAGGAATTTATCAGGCCAAGTGAGACGCACACTCGTTGTTTCTGGAAAGGCGAGGCGAGTTATTACGATGTGGTCGTGGATGAAAAAATAAACGAAGATGCCGCTTGGTATTATCCCGACCCATCAAAAATGGCGGAACGTATCAAGGACTACGTTGCTTTTTGGCACGGCGTAAAAGTGGAAGAGTAGCAATGAATTTTCAACAACCTGATATTCATATTTTTAAAAGCACTGATGATCTTATATTGCGCTTGAAGAAAGTTCGAGCGCAAACGGAATCATTGTGTTCACCGCTGCAAATTGAAGATTATGTCGTGCAGGCAAGTGACTTTTCCAGTCCTACCAAGTGGCATCTGGCGCACACCACCTGGTTTTTTGAAACGTTCATTTTGTTACCGTTTGCACCTGGCTACCAAGCTTTTTATCCGGCCTATGCACATCTGTTTAATTCTTACTACGAAACAGCGGGGACATTTTTTCCCAGACCGCAACGCGGATGGCTGTCCCGCCCAACCGTAGCAGAAATTTACCGCTATCGTCAGCACGTGGATGATGCCTTACACACTTTGCTGGATAAATTGCCCCGGCAATTTGAGGCGGATATATTAACGCGGGTGCAGTTGGGTATAGAGCATGAAATCCAGCATCAGGAATTGTTGCTGATGGACATCAAATACAATTTTTGTGTCAATCCTTTGGGGCCTGCGTATCAGCCACATACACAGCCCATAGCCACTTTTCCCCTGGAAATGACTTGGCACACTTTTGCTGGCGGCTTAGTTGAAACCGGATATAGCGGCACGGGATTTTGTTATGACAACGAGCAGCCCAGACATCAATCGTTCACCAATGATTTTTCCTTATCCAACCGTTTGGTGACCAATCAGGAATATCTGAATTTCATCACCGATGGCGGTTATCAACGCGCCGATCTTTGGCTATCCGACGGCTGGCGCACAATCAATATCCAAGGTTGGAAAGCACCCTTGTATTGGGTTGGTGCAGATCATCAGTGGCAGCAATTTACGCTATCGGGAATGCAGCCACTTAATCCGCATGAGCCGGTGGTACACCTCAGCTACTATGAGGCAGATGCCTATGCACGCTGGGCTGGCAAGCGTTTGCCGACCGAAGTGGAGTGGGAATATGCCGCATCAACTTTACCGATTGCCGGTAATTTTCTTGAGAGCGGTTTACTGCACCCGCAAGCGGCACAGCAGTCTGGACTGACGCAATTGTATGGCGATGTGTGGGAGTGGACACAAAGTCCCTATACCCCGTACCCAGGCTTCCGTCCTTTGCCCGGCACGCTCGGCGAGTACAACGGCAAGTTCATGAGTGATCAGATGGTGCTGCGCGGCGGATGCTGCGTTTCGGCGCAGGGTCACCTGCGCGCCAGCTATCGTAATTTTTACCGGGCGGCAGATCGCTGGATGTTTTCCGGTCTGCGTCTGGTAGAGGATGTGTGATGCGCAACCTGTCTCCCGTACCCCAAGCAATCGCAGATATTGAAGGGGGGTTTTTATCCGGTGTCTGCCATGGACTACGCCAACATCCCAAAAGCATTCCCCCAAAATTCTTCTACGACGCTCAAGGTTCGCGCTTATTTGATTTTATTTGCAACACACCGGAGTATTACCCGACACGCACGGAAACCGACATTCTGGAGCAATTCGGTGCACACATGGCCGATATGGTTGGCAGGTCTAGTACGCTTATCGAGCTGGGAAGTGGCAGTGCCGTCAAAACGCCTTTGTTGTTGCGTCATTTGGCCGGTGATGCCAGTTATGTCCCCATCGATATTTGCGAATCCCATTTAATGCAAAGCATCCAACGGCTGCAAGCAATGTTCCCAACGATGCAGATGCAACCCGTTTGTGCAGATTACACGCAGCTACTTTCATTGCCGCCCGACATCCGTTCAGATCAGCGGCGAGTAATATTTTTCCCCGGTTCAACTGTCGGTAATTACACCCCTGTTGAAGCCGTGAAATTGTTACGACATGCCGCGAAATGGGCGGGGGCGGATGGTGCGCTTTTGATAGGTGTCGATTGCAAAAAATCTCCCGGTGTTTTGAATGCGGCATATAACGACGCTGATGGTTATACCGCAGCATTTAACCTCAATTTGCTGGAACGTATGCAACGCGAGCTGGATACGCAACTTGACCCGAAAGGCTTCACGCATTACGCCTACTACAATGCGACTCTTGGACGTGTTGAAATGCATTTGGTCAGCCAACGCAAACAATTGATCCATCTGAACGGCGAATCATTCCGCTTAGAAGAAGGCGAAACCATCCACACTGAAAACTCGTACAAATATAGCGCACAGGAATTTGAGCAACTAGCTTGCGAGGCAGGATGGCATCCCAAAATGCGCTGGTCGGATCGCGACGGTCTGTTCGATGTACATTACTTGAGTTTGTCGGCAACCGAGTTGCGTCATTTACCCCAACAGGGACGCTGATTAAAACTCATGGGCAGGGTACGACTCGCGGCCTACACGATGCTTACCATGTCGGCTTTCGCCGCCAATTCTTTGTTGTGCAGGCTTGCCTTAAAAACGACCACCATTGACCCTGCAAGTTTTACTGCCGTGCGCATATTTTCCGGTGCGCTGATGCTTGGGCTGGTGGCAGGCTGGCGTTTCGCATCTTCCGGCACACACAGCTCATGGCGCGGCGGATTTGCCTTGTTTGTTTATGTTGCCGCATTTTCTTTTTCGTATCTCACGCTATCTGCCGGAACAGGTGCGCTGCTATTGTTTGGTTCCGTGCAAATAACCATGCTTCTGGCGGGATGGATCGCCGGAGAGCGCATGGGCAAACTGCAAAGCATTGGTTTTATCGCCGCCTTGATTGGGGTTGTGATACTCATGCTGCCCGGCGTTGAGGCTCCCGCTTTGTCAGGATCAGCTCTGATGATAGTGAGTGGCATCGCATGGGGGGCGTATTCTTTGCTGGGGCGCGGTATTGCTAACCCGACACTGGCGACAACCGGCAACTTTATGCGTGCCGTGCCATTTGCTATGGTGTTAGCCCTGTTCTCAATACCGTGGATAAAACTGGATACAAGCGGGTTATTGTATGCACTGTTATCTGGTGCGCTGACATCCGGGTTAGGTTATGTGCTGTGGTATAGGGTATTGCAAGCCATGCGCGCAATCACTGCCGCGACGGTGCAATTAAGTGTACCTATGCTTGCGGCATTGGGCGGGACGATTTGGCTGGGTGAAGCCGTTACGGCTCATTTACTGATCGCCTCACTGTTGATCTTGGGTGGTATCGGTTTGGTTTTGCGTTTTAGCAGGGCATAAACATCATGTCTGCTCAGCGTACGCAATTTGTTCCAATGCTCGCTTAATCAAGCTGCGTGGTGCGGCGATGTTCATACGCATGAAGCTGCTGCCTTGTTCACCAAACAAGATGCCGGGGGTTAATCCCACTCCCGCTTTCTCGACAAAAAACCGTTTAAGTTGTTGGTCATCCAACTTCATGTCGCGACAGTCGAGCCACAATAAATAGCTTCCTTCTGGTTCAATCAGTTTGATTTTCGCCAAATTTTGCGCCAAAAAATCTCGCACAAGATCGCGTGTACCCGCAAGATAGTCACGCAATTCCTCCAGCCACGGCAAACCTCCGCGATACGCTGCCTCGAAAGCAACAATGCTGAATGGATTGGTGGCACTCACATGCAAGGTGTCAAAAACTTTCCCTATTGCAATACGATCACATTCGTTAGGCACAATCAGGGCAGATAGACCGAGACCAGGCATATTGAAAGTTTTACTCGGTGCAATAGCTGTAATTACATTGACTTTTCCCCGCGCCAATCGGGCAAGTGGTGTGTGACGGATACCCGGATAGGTCAGATCGGCATGAATTTCATCCGAGATCACGGTCACACCATAACGTTGGCAAATTTCCAGCAATGCCTGTAATTCTTGGGGCTGCCATACCCTGCCAACCGGATTGTGGGGGGAACACAACAATAACAAGCGCGCTCCACCCGCCACGCATTGCTCAAAATCCTCCAAATCAAACGAGTAATGGCCATTTACAAATTTGAGCGGATTAAGCATCAATTTGCGACCCGTTATTTTAGGTAAGGCAAGGAATGGCGCATACACCGGGGGCTGTACGATGACCGCATCACCCGGCTGGGTTAACGCAACGATTGAAGCATGCAAGGAGGGTACAACGCCGGGACATAACATGATCTGTTCGCGCCGAATAAGCCAGCCATGGCATTTGTCTAGCCACGCTATCAACGCGTGGTAAAGCGATTCCGGATAAAGAGTGTAGCCATATATGGGATGCCTTGCTCTGTCCATTAAGGCTCGCTGCACCGATTCGGGTACGGCAAAATCCATATCTGCCACCCATAAAGGGATGACATCCTGCTTACCAAAAATATCTGCTCGCGCATCGTACTTAAAACTGGATGTGTTGCTACGCGCAATATAACGATCAAAATCAACAGGCATTTTCTATCACCGATGAGTGGCATCTTCGAACTCAGGTCTAACGGCTGTCACCCCGAAATCTTACGTTATCCGCGCCAATCGATTGGATTTATTTTTGCCACATCAAAATTCACCGCACATTCTTATGTGCCGCGCTAATAAAACGCTAATTATTGATTGTTACTATGATCGACATGTTTGTCAGCGCGTAGTTATCCAGGGAGAGAAAATGAAAACATTCGGCAATTATTCCAAACCGCTTATATGGTTGATCGCTTCACTCATGGCAATACTGATTGCCGGATGTGGCGGCAATAGTAAGGGAGGTATGGGTACGGTAGGTGTGTCGCTTACCGATGCGCCAGCGTGTGGTTTTGATGCGGTGAATGTGACGGTTTCCAAAGTGCGCATTCATCAAAACAGCTCGGCTACAGAAAACGATGCGGGCTGGACGGATATACGGTTAAGTCCCGCGCGCAAAATCAATCTGCTCAACCTGACTAACGGCGTACTTGACGGTCTGGGCGATGCACCGTTGGCGGCGGGGCATTACAACCAACTGCGCCTAGTATTGAGTCCGAACACACCAGCAAATCCATTCGCCAACTCGATAGTTCCTACTGGCGGTGCTGAAACTGCGCTGGTTACACCGAGTGCGGTACATAGCGGTATCAAGCTGGTCAACGAATTTGATGTGACAGCCGGTTATCGTGTCGATCTGGTGTTGGATTTCAATGCCTGCAAATCCATCGTCAAGCGAGGCAACGGAACTTACGCGCTGAAACCTGTGATTAAAGTTCTGCCCTTCGCGTTGAATGGTATTGGCGGATTTGTTGACCCCGCGTTGCTGGCAAGCGGCGTTATGGTTAGCGCGCAACAAAACGGCGACGTAGTCCAATCCACGATGCCCAACTCGCAAACGGGCGAGTTCCTGCTCAGTCGTCTGGCTCTTGGCAACTATGATGTTGTCCTTGCCGCAGACAACCATGCCACCGCAGTGATAGCCACCGTGCCGGTAATGAACACCACCAGCGTGGTTAACGTAAGCGACAGCATCGCACCGATTACCTTACCCTTGTCCGCCACCCATATCGTCAGTGGTACGGCAATCTTGAATCCATCCAGCTCAAACGAAGTCGCCTATGTGGCAGCCCAGCAAACTTTTGGCACAACACCCATCGTAACCACCAATACAGTGGCTGCCGACGATTTGACGGGTGCTTATGTGTTGAACCTGCCTGTTGCCGCACCGCTATTCGGAACATACAGTGCCGTGCTGCCGATTACGCTTATCCCGCAGTCTGGAGTGGCAGGTCTATATACCGTTGAAGCATCCGCGACGGGCTATTTGAGCCAATCAGCCAACGTGGATATTTCGGCAGCAGATATTACTCAGGACTTTACGCTGACCCCGTAAATTAGCTCCCAGCCCTGCCATAGAAACAGCGGTGGTATTGGTTCGCAGCACAAATTTGTTAGTCGGTTTTGGTGCGGAATATCACTTCAATTAAAAAGCCAGCATTCGTGTGCTTTATGACAACTATGGCCAGTTCGATAATTTTTATCCGCCGATGCAGGCTACTTCTCTTTCCGTGGGGGTGGCTTACAACTTCTAATGTTGCAACTTGTTTATTTTTAGGAATTGAATTTGCGATAAGTTAGGTGTATAAAATAAGCGCAGGTTTTGAATGTCAGAGTTGAAAAGTTTTATTGTTAGTGGGAGATGCCTATCGACCCTTCAAATGTTTATTTCATGTAGCAACAACCACGTCAGAATTTTATAGCTGACCTTATCGGCATCCCATATGCTGATCGATAATGCCGCAGGAATGAGGCGTTATTATTTACGGTGAGTACTTTTGTTATGCATCAAATTTTGATTATGGCATTTATGCAGCAACAGGATTTCCACACTCGCAATCACGAACCACACCGCAGTACGCATACTCATCGCAATCAGCGTGCGTTGCTCGTAAGAGCCTCCGGAGTTGATGAGCACGCAAGGAGGGACTGAGTACTCATTATCCGAGCGTAGCCACCATCTCGATTCTAGGCGCAATCGAACGGACGACTTTTTGGATTCCGTGTCCGGGATTTGTCTGTCGTTGTGATATCACCAACCCCATTTTTTCCAGTAAGCTGACATTCTTGGTAACTGCCGAGCGGTTGCGGTGTAAATTGTTTGACAGCTCGCTGATTGTCATAGGTTCACGAATAACCTCGGCCATCAGGCGGCGACGCGCTTCCGATAAAACTGTAAACATACGTTGCGGGTCTTCAAAAGAAAGTGTTACCGTTCCTTCAAATTTTCCACCTTGGTCGGCTCGGTGCGCGGCACTCCGAGCGCGTTCAAAGAATTCTGCAATATTTCCAGTACGTACAATTTGCATGGTCATTTTTTCAATTACCTTTGTTTGCTTACTATTTCCAGCCACTCATTCTGGAATCGTTGCAATATTGCGTCGTAGCTTGTGAAGTCAACCGCTACAACTTCTCCCCTGTAGTGGCGATGGTGAAAGTCGTGTGCATTGTCAAATCCTAGAACCCGTCCGTTATCGCCTCGGTATATGGCATGGTCAATATAGGCAAGGTTGTACCTAGTTAAAATATTTTTACCCTTCTTGACGTGTCCCCATACCTCGTAACTTAGAGTGCCTCCTCCTGATTTCGGCTTGAGTTCGAAGCGTTCTTGCTCCAGCAGGATTTCTTTTTGGGATTTTGGCATACGCGCTCCAGATGTGCATCAACATATCACATCTGGATAATTGCTCCGGATCGAAAGACTAAATATGTACATGCTAAAGTCACGGAAGAAAAAGTACTTAAAGTTAGCCATTGTCGGTTCGAAGCTCTCTGGTCGCTTCGCGCAACACGTGAAGTGCCGAGCGCAAAAAGAGTGCGGCGAGAGCCAATCCAATCAAGATGTCAGGCCAGCCGGAATGGGTTAACCAAACGCCTGCGGCGGCAAGTAATACCGATATGTTGGCAATAATGTCGTTACGGGAACACAGCCAAACCGAGCTCATATTGATGTCATCCGCACGATGCCGCCAGAGCAGAAAAAAGCAAGTGCCATTCGCGGCAAGAGCGAGCAAACCGATTGCACCGATCATCTCGAATACAGGGAGCTGCGGGAAAATAATCCGGTAAATCGCCTGCCCAAGCACGAAGAAACCAAAGGCTGCCATGATGATACCTTTGAGCAAAGCCGCACGGGCTTTCATGGCTGCGCCCCGTGCGACGACATAGAGGCTGAATGCATACACCAAGGCATCGCCCAGCATATCCAGCGAATCCGCCACCAACGAGATAGAGTTTCCGAGCAGCCCCGCCGTGAGTTCGACGAAGAACATGAACGCATTGATGCCCAGCACTATTTTGAGTGTCGAGCTTTGACGGTCACGGAGCGCGTCGATCTCGCATGCTTTGTCGTTGCAACAATCGGCCATGATTGATCTCCTTAAAGTGAAACGCGGCGTACTTACGATTTGGCCAGATGCCTAATAGTGATTGGCATGATGTTCATTTGTATCATTATCTAACGCCCACAATTGATGGGCATCCAGCAGCAGGCGATAGCGCGCTTCATTGGCATCGAGTTGTGCGAGGTTTTCTACCAGCGAAGACTCCAGAGCGAAACGCCGTGCAGTCAGGCTATCTGACAAGCTGTTTTCGCCGAGTGTGTAAGCCTTGGCGATCAACTCAGCATTACTACGAATCGCTTGCGCGGCTTCGTGCGCTTGCTGCCAAGTGTTGTAGCTACTGACTGCTTGGGTATGTATCGCGTAGATGTCGCCTTCGATACGGTGCTTGGAAAATGTCTCTTGATCGGCGGCGATGGCAGCTTGTTGCGCTACGCCTTCCGCCGTCGCGCTGCGCAGCCCAAACGAGAGCGGCACGCTGACATACACACCCATTACTTTTTCGCTGCCGCTGGCTTCTTTTGCATAACTCACTCCGACCGTTGGATCAGGCAATCGGTCTGCGCGACTGCGTTGTGCCAGCAGTTGCTGCACGCGGCTTTGCTCTCGTGCCACGCCAAGCTCGTGGTTGTGTTCAAGCACGCGCTCTTTCCAGAAAGCCAGATCACGTTCGATGGATTGCGGTGTGGCGGGCGGCAGTTTTTCCGGCAACTGAATAGCGGGGAACTGCCGCTGCAAATCATTGCGCGCCAGTTGTGCGCGCAATTGCGCTTGATGCAACGGCACGCTGGCTTGTGCGGCGGCAGCTTGTGCCAGATTTAATTCCAGCTTGGGTGCATCGCCTGCCTTGACGCGCTTCTCGACCAGTTGTGCCTGTTGCTTCAGAATGTCCGCTTGCTGTTGCCACAATGTGACTTGTACTTGCTCGCGTTGCCACGCAAACCACATCTGCAACAATGTGCGCCCCGCTTCGTGGCGCGCATCGCCGAGTGCGTATTCGGCACGTGCGACACTCGCCACCCCGATGTCTTCATCGATGCCCACCTTGTTGAGCAAGCGCAGCGGGCGTTCTAGCCCAACATCCCATTCCCTTAATTTTTCTCCGCTGCTGGCAACACTGCGTTGCCCCGTGCCGGCACGCAGATTAAATTCGTAATTGCCGCTGTTCCATTTACGCTGATTGGTGCGTTCTATTTTTAGCTCGTTGATGGCGTTTCGCACTAACAAATGATTGCTCAACGCGTTGTCAATTTGCGCCGATGGCGGCAAATCGGGTCGATTGATTTCTTCCGCATGGACTAAGTTGCTGAACAACGCTAGCCCTAATAGGCCGCTTCCAATTTTCCACTTTGCACCCGCTACTTTTCGTTTCATATCAATCTCCCAAATTCAATTATCGGCGTTATCCAGTAAGCCATTTCAGGGTTATGTTCTTCCTGCTTCAGGCAAGCAATAAGCTCATGCGCATCATCGAGATTCATCACAGTTTGAATTTGTACACGCCGCGAACGCCCGCGCACCTGTTCGATCATGCTCAACAATATTTCTTTTTGGCTGCCGCCTTCCATGTTAACGACAGAAAACCCGTACACCCACTCAGGATGTTCCAGCAGGTGGTCCACTAACCGTTCTTCCAGAGAGTGATGGCAGACCAGTGTCAAACAACAATTCATTTCTTTCATTTTATGTTCCTCACAGGGTTGAGCCCGAAGCGGCGATACAAAATTGGCAGCATGATGAGTGTTAATAACGTCGAGCTAATCAATCCTCCTATCACCACAATGGCAAGCGGCTTTTGGATTTCCGAACCGGGGCCGGTAGCAAATAGCAGCGGCAACAAACCAAATGCGGTGATGCTCGCGGTCATCAGCACGGGGCGTAATCGGCGTTTCGCACCTTCCAGGACAACGTGTGCAATATCCAAACCTTGCGCATGAAGCTGATTGAAATACGACACCATCACCACACCGTTGAGTACCGCGATGCCGAGCAAGGCAATGAAACCAACCGAGGCGGGGACGGACAGATACGCGCCGCTGATCCACAAGGCGAACACCCCGCCAATCAACGCAAACGGGATGTTGGTCAACACCAGTGTTGCTTGTCGCACCGAGCCAAACGTGGCAAACAGCAGCATGAAAATCAGTCCTAGTGCGACGGGGACGACTACTGTCAAACGTGCTGCTGCACGTTGCTGATTTTCAAATTGACCTCCCCAAGTCAGGTGATAGCCTTCCGGTAATTTGATTTTTGCGGCAACAGCAGCCTTGGCTTCATCAACAAAACCCACCAGATCGCGGTCGCGCACATTGCTTTGCACGACTACCATGCGCTGCCCGTTTTCCCGATCCACTTTCACCGGCCCATCCACGCGCTCCAGCTTCGCCACCACCGACAGCGGCACGCTTTGCCCGTTGGGTAAAGGCAAGGTGAGCGCGGCAAATAGCGCGGGAGATTGTTGGACATGTGCCGAGCCGCGCATGATGAGTGGCGTGCGCCGCCCCGCTTCAATGACCGTGCCGATACGTTGCCCCTCAATTTGACCGCGCAAGGTATCACTAATGTCATCCACCGTCAGCCCCATACGACCCGCAGCAAGTCGATCTATCGCCACGCGGTAATACTGCACGCCGCTGTTCTCCGTGGTATAGACATCCTCGCTGCCTTGAATATCTTTCAGCACCTCCACCATCTGCTCGCCGATTTCATTGAGCGTGGTCAAATCTGCACCGAACACTTTCATCACCACATCACCACGCGCACCCATAATCATTTCCTGTACGCGCATATCAATGGGTTGCGTAAAACTGTAGGCAATACCGGGTAACTCATTCAGCACTTTGCGCAGTTCGTCTTGCAGCCATTCCTTGTTCGGCTCACGCCATTCCTTCATGGGCTTGAGTACCAAAAAGGTATCGGTCTGGTTCAGCCCCATCGGGTCAAGCCCTAGCTCGTCCGCGCCTGCACGCCCCACGATCCCTTTCACTTCAGGTATCTGCGCCATGATTGCCTGATGTATTTTCACATCGAGCGCGGCGGTTTGTTCCAAGCTGATTGACGGCAATTTTTCGATGCCGACGATGAGGTCGCCTTCGTCCATCGTGGGCATAAAGGTCTTGCCGATTTGCGTGTACAACACCGCTGTCAACAGCAAGGCAACACCCGCAGTAATGAACACCGTGCGCACATTGCGTAACGCCCAATTCAATGCGGGCAGATATAACGCGTTCGCTTTACGAACCAGCCAAGGATCGCTGTGTGCGCCAGATTTCAACACAAAGGAAGCGAGCGTCGGAATGACGGTGAACGACAATATCAGTGAGCCGGTCAGTGCGAAGATGATCGTCATTGCCACGGGGATAAAAAATTTCCCCTCCAGCCCTTGCAAAGTCAGCAGCGGCAAGAACACGATAATGATGATGGCGACCCCGGCGGAAACCGGCGTGACAACTTCCTTTACGGAACGAAACAGGATGTGCAGGTGCGAAAATTTGTCGGTGTTTTTGTCGTGCGACAAGTGCGACACGATGTTTTCCACCACCACTACCGCCGCATCCACCAACAGACCAATCGCAATGGCCAATCCGCCCAAGCTCATCAAATTGGCGGACATATCAAATTGCCGCATCAGGATAAATGTAATCAATACTGCCAGCGGTAGCGTGACCGCCACTACCAGCGCGGCACGCCAATTGCCGAGGAACAATACCAGCAGAATCACCACCAGAATAATTGCCTCGGTCAGTGCTTGGGTGACTGTACTCACCGCACGCTCGACCAGACTGCTGCGGTCATAAAAAACCTGCGTGCTGATGCCTTTCGGTAGCGTGGGTGCGAGTTCTGCCAACTTGGTACGCACCCCCTCCACAACTTTTTGTGCATTCGCCCCGCGCAGTGCCAACACCAATCCTTCCACGGCTTCACCCTTGCCATCTTTGGTGACCACCCCGTAGCGCGTCAAGCTGCCGATGCGCACTTCCGCCACATCGCTGACGCGAATCGGGTGACCGTTGGGACTGGCGATGACAATGTTGCGCACATCGTCCAAATTTTGGATATTGCCTTCGGTGCGCACCAGCAAGGCTTCGTCACCATCACTCAGTCGCCCCGATCCATCGTTGCGATTATTCGCTTGCACCGCTTGTTGCAGCGTGGCAAACGAAATACCGCGTGCAGCAAGCGCAGTGTGATCCGGCACAATTTCAAAGCTGCGCGCCAAGCCACCCAGCGAGTTCACATCCGCCACACCGGGCAAGGTGCGCAGTGCGGGGCGTATGGTCCAATCGAGGATGGTGCGGCGTTGCTCCAGCGTATAACCTTCGCCTTCCACCGTGAACATAAACACCTCGCCTAGCGGGGTGGTAATCGGCGCAAGTCCACCCGTCGCATCCGCAGGTAAATCGCCTTGAACATTATTCAACCGCTCGGCCACTTGCTGGCGCGCCCAGTAGATGTCCGTGCCATCTTTGAAATCAACACTGATGTCGGCAATCCCGTATTTGGAAACCGAACGCAAAATGTGCTGGTTGGGTATGCCCAGCATTTCCAATTCAATCGGCGCAACAATGCGCGCCTCCATCTCTTCCGGTGTCATACCGGGTGCTTTCATAATCACTTTGACTTGTGTCGAAGAGACTTCCGGGAACGCATCAATCGGTAATTCGCGGAACGAGGCAATGCCGACAGCAATCAATAATACCGTTAAGGCGGACACCAACAAACGTTGGGTCAGCGCGAACTCAAGCAATTTGGTAAACATTATTCACCTCCGCCGATGCCCATACTGCTGGCTTTAAGGCTGGAGATGCCACCCACCGCAATTTTTTCATCGCCGCTGAGATTGCCGCTGATGACACTGTTTTGCGCGCCTTCACTCAACACCTCAACAGGCTGTGAACGAAACCCGGTGCGGGTTGCGACGAACAACGCTGTTTTGCCGGCAATGCGTGTAATCGCAGCATTGGGTACTTCCCATTGCGCCCGGCTTCCAACAGCGGTCGCTATGCTGGCTTCCACGGTTTGGTTGGGACGCAAATTTTCTGTGCCTTTAGTGATGGTTCCGCGCAGCAAAATGGTTTGATTCGTGCCTGTCAGACTGCGCCCAATCGCGGTGAGTTTGCCGCTGGCGTGGAAAGTTGGAATATTGATCGCCGCGCCTATCTTGAGTTTGCCAGTAACCGCCAAGGGGGCTTGTATTTCCAAGCCAAGCGGATTGAGCTTGGCAACCGTAAACATTGGCACGGCGGCATCCAAACGCTGCCCCGCGCTGACTGATTTCTCCAGCACCACGCCCTCAATCGGTGCGGTAACTGTCAACAGGCTGCTCAAGTTATGCCCCGATTGCAACTGTGCAATCGCCGCATCGGACATCCCGGCAAGACGCAACATTTGCTTGCGTTCTGCCAACGCTGCTTGTGCTTCAATCGCCGCTCCTTTGCTAATGCGATAGCGGCTTTCAGCGATGATGCCGTCTTTCCACAACGATTCATCGCGAGCCAGATTTTCTTGGGCAAGCTGGCTTTGCACACTGGCCTGCGATAAACCGCGTTGCGCCTCAACGAATGCAGGACTTTGCAAACGGGCAATCGGCTGACCTTTTTTGACGCTATCACCCACGCCCACCAAAGTCTGCTCGACCATCGCGGGAAGCGGGGTGCTGATGACAAACATTTGATTCGGTGGAATCACCACTTGAGCGGGCAAACCGGAGACTTCACCGGATTGTTTGGCAGGCAACGCAGCGGTTGTAATACTGAGTGCCTGAGCTTGCTTGGCACTCATTGCGATGTCTTCACCCGCCCATACGAGTTGGGTGATAGACAGGACAATCAATCCGAGAATACGGAAAAAATTATTCATTGATTAACTCCAATAGAAATGTTGAATGAGCTACAAAAACACGCGAGTCAAAACAAAAACTGAATTTTGACGGGACATGCCAACCAACCCTTTGCAGGGCCAGTTACTTGAGTTACGGGGAAGTATTCCGCCAGATTAGGCGAGCGTTGCCTTGGGCGGGTATTCGATGGAAGTTTGCGGGGCTGAAACAAAATTGCTGGTCGGAATGACAACCAGGGAATCGGGTTCTATCAACGGCATAATGCCAATTATGCACGGCAAGATGACCGAGAAACTGGGATGCACGTGGTCATGGTGATGACCGTTCACCGCAGTCAACTTACCCGCCTCATCGCCACTCGCTTGCGTGTCATCGTGTACATGGTCGTCACTGTGTTCATGATTGTGATGCCCAAGATGTGCGGCATGGTTTGGCGCGTGTTCCAAGGCATCACAAACACCCACCGATGCCGCATAGGCGGTGTTCAGCGAGAACATGATGGCAAGGCAAAGAGAGAGGATAGTGCGCATATCGGCGGAGTATAAGCGCAAATGGATGGCAAGACAAAATTAGTGATGACCTGTTCCGCAGTATCTGAGCTAACCCCGTCGGACAAGTAAGTCGGCTACCCCTTCAGATAATACCATCGCAGCGGCTTCAATTTCTTCTGACGTTGTCATCCATCCCGCCGAGAGTCTGACTGCGCCTCGTGCACGCTCCGCATCGCACCCTATCGCCGCAAGTACGCCACTCACCGCATCCGCCTCGGAATGACACGCCGAGCCAACCGAAGCGGAAACCCGATCGGCAACGCGAGACAGTAATTCGCGCCCGGAGATGCCCGGAAAAGAGATATGTAAAGTGTTGGACAGACGCTCTGTCGGGTGCCCGTTGAGTACAAGGCCGGGAATAGTCGCTGCAAGCCGTGTGTGCAGCTTATTCCGAAGCGCGCTCAGTTTTACTGTCGCATCAGGAAGATGTTCCCGCGCAAGCTTTGCCGCCGCACCCAAACCGACGATCAGCGGCACATTTTCCGTGCCCGGGCGCAGGCCGTGCTCTTGGTCGGCACCAAACATAATTGGCTTGATTGGCGTTCCTGATCTGACATACAGCGCGCCTACGCCTTTCGTGGCGTAGAACTTGTGCCCCGCCAGGGTCAGCAGATCGACACCCAGTGCATCGACATCGATTTCAACTTTGCCAGCCGACTGTGCGGCATCGGTGTGCAGCAATACACCTGAGGGTTTAATGAGACGGGAGATTTCGGCAATCGGCTGGATCGTTCCGATTTCGTTGTTGGCATGCATAATCGATACGAGTGCTGTATCGGGGCGCACTGCTTCGGCAACCGAGATTGGATCGACGCGGCCATAACTATCCACCGGCACCACGGTCACATCCCAGCCCATTTCGCGCAGATGCTGTGCCGGTTGCATGACTGCCGGATGTTCGATTGCGCTTATAACAAGATGCTTCTTCGTGTGACCGAGTGCGCTCGCAACGCCAAGCAGCGCAAGGTTGTTGGCCTCGGTTGCGCTACCGGTAAAAATGATTTCATCGGCATGTGCATGGATGAGATCAGCCATCGATGCCCGCGCTTCGGCAACAGCTTGTCGGGCGGACAAGCCATACGCATGTGACGATGAGGGATTGCCGAAGTGCATGTCCAAAAATGGCTGAATTGCATCGGCCACTTCCAGTGCCACTGGCGTGGTTGCGTTGTAATCAAGATAGATGGGCGGATTCATTGCGGTCATGTACTCCATCAGTAGTTTTTACCTTACCACGGCGGTTTTTCTATCGGTATTTGCGCAAATACCAGGACTCGAAAAACGACTTGGCGTTATGCATCAGGCCGAGTGGTGGCAAGGACATCTCACTGTCCGGCGTGCGTCGCACCAGCATACCGGCATCGAGGCTGTCGACGATGCAGAGCAATTCCACCTTGAATGTTTTATCGGGAATTTTTCCATCCAGTTCCATCAATAAATTCGCGGCTGCCGTTTTGCCCTGCAGATCGGCCATATGCGCCTGCTTCGGCATCCAGTCCGGTCCCGGAAAACTACCGGAATCGCCAACGACATAAACCGCAGGAAAGCCTTCGACACGGCACTGTGCATCGGCCTTGACGAGTCCGCCCGGCGAGCGCGGCAGGCTAGTCTGGTCGAACCATGCATTGCCGGTCAAACCGGGCATGAAGATGATGAGGTCGGCGGCGAACTCGCCGCCTTCGGTCTTCACTTTATCCGCCTCGAAGCCGACCAGTTTGTGACCGAGTTGTTTGTTGATGTCGCGTTTATCCATCTCCGCCATCAGGCGTTCTACAGCGCGCTCACCGAGGCGGTTGCCGGGATTAGGCATGGGATTGAAGAAGGTGAGGCCGATCTTTTCCCGTCGTCCTTCGCGGCGTAACTGGGTATCCAGCCCGAACAGAAATTCGAAGATCGGGCCGCCACGCATGGCGGTCGGTTCGTTCGGATTTCCCGCGAATCCCAGCGCGATGTTGCCTTGTTTGAGTGCAGCCACGAGCTCGCGGATCTTATCTGCGGCAGCGATGCCTTCGCACGGCAGGATGGCATGTTCGATGCCGGGTAGCTTTTTGATGAAACGTCCGCCACAGGCGATGATCAGGCCATCGTTCTCCACTTTGCCGTTGTTCGTCAGCACGGTGCGGCCGCTGTTCTCCAGCCCGGTCGCCTCGCCCGCGAAGAAGCGGATACGGTTGTCGCTCAGGAAACGCTCAAGTGGGATACGCACATCCTCCGCTTTACGTTTGCCGGAGGGTATCCAGATCAAACTCGGCAGAAATATCAGCTCTGCTTTGGGTGCGATCAGGGTGATCTCAACTTCAGCATTGAGCTGGCGCAATTTTCGCGCCGCCGACAGCGCGGCAAAACCGGCACCGATGATGGAAATTTGCTTCATGTGTTATCTCCTGATGGTTTCGGATTGATACGCGGATGCGTCTCCGCGCCAAACAGCCAAAGTATAGTGCCCGATATAAACATCGATACTGCCACGAACCAGAACGCCGCTTCTACTGAGCCGCTGAAATGTGCGGCGATACCCAATCCCAGTGCGCCGATGCCGTAACCGAGGTCGCGCCAGAAACGGTAGATACCGATAGCGGAGCCGCGCCAGTTAGGGTGCGAAATATCCGCTACTGCTGCTGATAAATTTGGGTATAGCAATGCCATGCCGAAACCGGAGATAGCCGCCGAGAGCGACCACCACGCCATGCCTTCATGCAACAACATCATCGCCACACCAGTACCGCATATCCACATGCCAATAACATTTGGAATGTGGCGACCGATATGGTCGGACAACTTGCCGGTGAAGAATTGCGAGCCGCCCCACACGAAACCATAGATGCCGACGATCCAGCCGATGTTGGGCAGGCTCACACCGCGCTGGTAGAGGAACACCGGATAGAACACCCAGACCAGCGCATCGACGAACTTTTCTACAAGACCAGCCTGGCTGATGGCAGCGAGGCGTTTGTCGCGCCACGACACCAGCGTGAACACTTCCCACGTTGTAGGCTGCGCACTGATGTTAGTCGGATAGCGCGGTAACGACCCGCTGCTGATGCCAGCCTTGTGTTTTGCCGCCTCGCTCCTCGCCCACGGTAGCGTGTCCTTGACCCATAGCAAGGTAAGTAGCATCGCCAGCAAAATCGTCGTCAGGCCGAAGATCAATAGTCCAGTACGTGCACCGAGCATGGTCGCCAGATAGGCGGTGACGATGCCTGCCAGTGCCAGACCAACATAGCCGGAGAATTCGTTCAGGCCGATGGTTAGGCCGCGCTGGTCGGAACGGGTGATGTCGAGCTTGGATGTCTGCGTCATCGACCAAGTCAGCCCCTGATTGATGCCGAGCAGCACTGTAGCCGCGACGATCCAGCTCCATGATGGTGCAAAATAAACCAGCAAGGGAATAGGCAGTGCCGCCGCCCAGCCCAGCAACAACACCTTCTTGCGCCCTATGCGTTCGGACAAACGTCCGGCCACGAAATTAAGCGTGCCTTTGACCAGACCGAAGGCCACCACGAAGGCGGTGAGCAGCATGAATGAATTCT
Organism: uncultured Gallionella sp.; assembly: GCA_964608835.1. GTDB lineage: Bacteria > Pseudomonadota > Gammaproteobacteria > Burkholderiales > Gallionellaceae > Gallionella. The sequence continues at coordinate 3,360 of CAZSPN010000010.1, read as the reverse complement.
TCGGCACGCCAAATTCGGATTCGGACAGCGCAGGTACCACCGTGCGCATCATGCCGATGGTGAAACCCACCAGCATGACTTGCAGCAGTTGATGCAGGAACTGGTCGAGGTTGGCCCTGATACCGTGATTAAGGTTGCCGTGAGCCAGCGTGTTGTGCGTCATTATCAGCCTGCGATGTTCGCGGCGACCATCTTGTCCATCTCGGCAGGGCGCGGTGGGATTTCCTTGAGCAGGTATTCGATGAAAGATTCTTTGGTCATCGATAGCCCAGGATTCCAGCGTTTCTCAAAACCGATGGTTGAACTGGGCTTGCCGGACAAGCCTGCACCGCAGACACTCCCTGCCTGATGTCCGGGGTAAATTTCGACTTCGTTGGACAGATGCAGCAACTTGGCGTGGATGCTGTCGTAAAGCTGTGCCGCCATCTCCCGCTCACGCCCCAGCAGATCAGGTCGTCCAATAGCTCCAACGAACAGCGTGTCGCCGGTGATCACGAACTAGGGCAATTCCCCGCGACGCAAATCCCTCACTAACAGACAGATGCTGTCGGGCGTATGGCCAGGAGTATGTAAAACCTCGACCTCGACGTTGCCAAGGTTGAGCGACTGACTGTCGCTCAAAGGTTCAAATTCAAATTTCACCAAACCAGTATCAGATTCGTGCAGACAATATGGTGCATCGACCATCTGTGCGAGCTTTCTACCGCCGGAATAATGATCGGCATGGACGTGAGTATCGATGACGTAATTGATGGTGACGTTGGCCTTCTTCGCTTCCTCGATGTACCACTCCTCATCGCCCGCGACCACGTCCACTGCCATCGATTTTCCCTTGGTGCCACAGCCGAAGAAATACGACAGTGAAGACTCCTTTGTTGCCAGTTGTTTGAAAAACATGCCGCCTTCCCCCTGAATTAATCGGGTCACTAAATATCAAGAACATTTCTTCTGTGGTATTGCCAATGTCACTTCACTACACCCTGCTGCGCGGCTCTTAGAGAACCACCTCATGAGCGGGGTTTTTCGACTTGATCATCGGCTTTCACGCTCTGATCCTTCCACTTTTCATAGCATTCCAGACCGCAAAAGTGCATAACGTAGTCCGTCGCTTCGGGAACCATGGTTTCGGTTATGGGCACTTCCTTCAGGCACGTCACGCATACAACTTGCTCCACTTCGACCGGTTTGTCTCTTGTAGTCATGGCTTTCTCCTTATTAATCCGACCATCCAACTCGTTCCTATCGCCCCTGTGGGGCTTGTGATCCGCATTCAGGACACCCAACGAATCACAGGCCAAGCAAATAACTGTTCACGTATGCGTTATCAGGGCTACTCGCTCAAATCACGTTTTTTCTGTTCGAATTCTTCGCGTTCGATTTCGCCGCGAGCGTAGCGATCTTTGAGAATTTCGAGTGCGGTTTTCCCCTCGCGGTGTTCGGATGGGATGTCCTTTCCAGACAAATACCTGACCAGTATCATGACGGCGGCAACCAGCAGTACCCAGAACAGGAGCATATTGACCATGCCTAAAGCCATGCCGCCCCAGCCGTAACCATTACCCACGTGCCACCACATTTCTTAATTCCTTTACTAGCATTTCAAGAAGCTTTCAGGAAACCAATTCGGGCATTTTTAAAACACCAGAACCTTTTCCACACATGCAGTCTCGGCGGTCAGAACTTCAATTCTTCGTCGCAACAAGCGAGATGCTCTTCACGCCATACTTGCGCGCTGCACCTTGGGCGTTTTTCGAAATGAACAGATACTGCGGGTTGTCTCTCACCTGTGTTACGCGCAATCCCGCTGCCTCAATCGCTGAGGTGTAATCGCCGACCTGCATCGCGCCCCCGATGCAGGCTGCCCAGAGCGTCGCGTCACAGGTGATGCCTTCGGGCAACTGCGTTTCGGTGACGATGTCGGCAAGGGCAAGCCGCCCCCCAGGTTTGAGCAGGCGCGCGGCCTCGCGGAAGACCGCACTTTTGTCCGGCGCGAGGTTAATCACACCGTTGCTGATGACCGCATCGCACGACGCGTCATCTAGTCCGGTCGTGTCGATGTAACCCTTGCGGTAGGTGACGTTGCCGAATCCCGCTGTAGCGCGCAGCCGTTCCGCTTTGGCAAGCTGCTCGTTGGTCATGTCGACACCGATCACTGTGCCAGTCTTGCCCACCTTGTTGGCGGCGATGAAACTGTCCATCCCTGACCCGCTGCCGAGATCGACCACCGTTTCGCCCGACTTCATCTGAGCGAGGTCAAAGTAGTAGCCCACACCCGCAAACGAGTCGATGGCTTCTCCTGGAATGGCATCAAGATCGGCGGGCGCATAGCCGAGCCGCTCTGCGAGCGCACGCCCCATCTCGAAGTGGAATTCGCCGTGCGGAGCGAGAGCCACATCGCGATACATCGCCTTAACTTTCTGTTCGAGCGCAGTTGTGTCGACGCGCCCTGTGAGTTCTGTTGTGGTTTCCATAATGCGTTCTCCTAATGATGATGGAGTCCGTAAAAAATCCCCGTAAAAAACTGTGGTGCGAGCATCGGCTCCGACACGCTCGCTTAATGTTCAAGGTAAGAGACACGCCACTTGTGACGCGTCTCTTTCAACCGCAGGGCGATTGCCACCCGATATCTATCCTTTACTTGGTGACAATATCGCCCTTGAGCTTGCCGACAATCTCGAACAACTCCTTCTGCTCAGCTGCGGGAACCTGAAACTTATCGAGAGTTTTCTGAAACTCATTGGCCATTGCGTTCCACTCCTTCTCGGTGATGTTCAGATGAACGTGGGACTCCACCATTCCTTTTCCGGTGTACTTGCACGCACCGCCGGTAGCCTCGCAAATAAGCTGGGAGACCTGAAACTTCAGGTAAGGTGCAGGGGAACTCTTACGTCCGGCATTGATGGCAGGATTATTGTTCAGCGTTTCGTTTATCACGAGTTGATCAACAAAATGGTCAACCACCACCGTGATGCCCTTGAGTCCGCCAAGTCGCTCATAGAGTGAGCTGGATTGTTGCGCCGATGCAGACGGGGAAAATGTGGCTAGCACGAAAGCCACAGACGCAATTATTATCTTTAGGATATTCATGATTTTCTCCTTAAGTTTGGGATAAATTAACTGGTCATTTTTTGGATTAAGATTCCCCACCAGTTTTAGAGGAAGCCTAACTTACTGCCTTGCCATCATACCCCTTAGCTGCCCCGCATATCCGAAGTTAAAACACTAGGACTTTGTCCGCCCACACAGTCCACTCGGCCAATTCAGCCAAGGTGCTACGGTGCGTTTTATCGGCAATATCGCTATCGCCCATGCCGCGTGCCTCCATACAAGTACCGCAGATGCCGACTTCTCCACTGTGCC
>CAZSPN010000009.1:36889-65247 GCA_964608835.1 uncultured Gallionella sp. | reverse complement strand
TTTAGCTGCTTAGTCAGCTAGACCTCACACCACGCTGTTCATGGAGTGGCTCGAAATCGCAAGATGGAGATGAGTGAGGTAAAAACATGAAATCGTGTCAGGCAGGGTCACTTTGCTTGAAGCTAAAAATAAGGTGACTCGTCCTTTACCAGCCCGCCAGTTGGCGTGTACGGGATTAAATTAAATAACATGGCTAAGTATGTAGAACTGCCTGTAGAGGGCTTGCGGACGCGGGTTCAATTCCCGCCGTCTCCACCAACATCAAGACAGCCAAGCCATATCGAATGGCTTGGCTGTCTTTAGTAAATTAAAAGGAATTTATTTATGTCGATGTCCGACCGCGACGGTTTTATCTGGCATGACGGAAAACTCGTGCCGTGGCGCGATGCCACCACTCACGTACTGACCCATACTCTGCATTACGGCATGGGTGTGTTTGAAGGCGTTCGCGCCTACAAAGCCGAAAAGGGCACGGCAATTTTCCGTTTGCAGGAACACACGGATCGCTTATTTAATTCTGCGCATATTTTCCAAATGCGTATGCCTTACGACAAAGCCACCATCATGGAAGCACACCGCGAAGTGGTGCGCGCCAACAAGTTGGAATCCTGCTACATCCGCCCAATTTGTTTTTACGGATCGGAAGCCATGGGTATCGCCGCCAAAACGCTCTCAACACATGTTGCCATTGCCGCTTGGCCGTGGGGTGCCTATCTGGGCGATGAAGGCATGCAAAAAGGCATACGCATCAAAACCTCAAGCTTCACGCGCCATCACGTCAACGTAAACATGTGCCGTGCCAAATCGGTCACCACGTATGCCAACTCCATCCTCGCGCATCAGGAAGTTGCCAATGACGGTTATGACGAAGCCTTATTACTCGACGTGGATGGTTATGTTGCTGAAGGTGCGGGCGAAAATATTTTCATCGTTAAACAGGGCAAGCTGTATACGCCTGACTTAACCTCATGCTTGGAAGGTATCACCCGCGACTCCGTCATCACGCTGGCGAAAGAATTGGGCATTGAAGTGATTGAAAAACGCATCACCCGCGACGAAATTTATTGCGCGGAAGAAGCGTTTTTTACCGGCACAGCCGCCGAAGTTACGCCGATTCGTGAACTTGACCATCGCATGATAGGTGCAGGTTCGCGCGGGCCGATCACCACCAAATTACAAAGCGCATTCTTCGATTGCGTGGCGGGCAAGCACCTCAAACATGCCGATTGGCTCGACTACGTATAAGGAGATAGTTCGTGAGCAAAGAAAACATCACCCAACGCTATATGGAAGTCACCGCAGCAGACTTGCCTCTCACCTGCCCCATGCCCAACATGAACGTGTGGAACGCTCATCCCAGGGTCACCTTGCCGTTGAATCATGGCGGCGAAACGCGCTGTCCGTATTGCGGTACGCTGTATAAGTTCAAAGGTGAATTGCCTAAAGGACACCATTAAAAGACTGCTGCGCAATTCAATAGCTTCCCCACCATGCATAAGATATTAGTCATCGCCCCCAGCTGGGTGGGCGATTGCATGTTAATGCAGCCGATGTTAAATCGGCTTAAACAGCAATATCCTGATTGCCAGATTGACGTACTCGCCCCACCCTGGACGACAGGCTTGTTGCACGCCATGCCCGAAGTTTCACAAGTCATTACCAACCCATTTCCGCATGGCGCATTGCAACTCGGCGCACGCTACCAACTTGGTAAAGAACTTCGCGCTTCGCAATATGACCAAGCGTTCGTATTACCTAATTCACTGAAATCCGCACTCGTCCCATTTTTTGCGCGAATTCCTATACGCACTGGTTTCATTGGTGAGTCACGTTACGGCTTGCTCAACGATGCGCGAAAATTAGACAAAGCAAAATTGCCACTGATGGCGGAACGCTTTGCCCAGCTTGCTGAAACTAGAGATGGCACAATTCCCCGTCCTTTGCCCAATCCCAAACTTGCTGTGTCACATGCTCAACGTAGCGAAACACTCAAGAAACTTAACTTATCACTGGATAAACCAGTTGCAGTATTTTGCCCCGGCGCAGAATATGGCCCTGCCAAACGTTGGCCTGCCGCTTATTTTGCCGATCTAGCGCAACGCCTGTATACAGAAGGCTATGCAGTGTGGCTGCTCGGCTCGCCAAAAGACAAGGAACAGGCGGACAACATCGCTGCGCTGTGCAAAACGGATTGCCGTAACTTATGCGGCCAAACAGATTTGGGTGATGCCATCGCCCTGCTCTCCTGTGCGCAATTGGTGGTCAGTAACGACTCCGGCCTGATGCACATTGCTGCCGCGCTGGATCGCACGATGATTGCAATGTTCGGTTCCAGCAGCCCGCAGTTCACCCCGCCACTCTCCAGTCATGCGCATGTCATGCAACTCGGCATAAAATGCAGTCCGTGCTTCAAGCGCGCATGTCCACTGGGGCATTTCAACTGCATGATGCAACTCACACCCGACTTGGTGTGGGAAAAACTCCAACAACTCCGACAAAAATAACGAGACCCACCATAATGCAAAATTTACCCAAAGAAATCTTCAAAGCTTACGACATACGTGGCATCGTCGGCAAAACGCTCACCCCTGAAATCGTTGAAGCTATCGGTCATGCCATCGGCTCGGAAGCTGTTGCACGACAACAACATACCATCGCCATCGGTCGCGATGGTCGCTTGTCCGGCCCTGAGCTTATCGCTGCCTTGGCGCGCGGCATTCAAAAAAGTGGTATCAACGTGATTGATGTGGGCTGCGTGCCAACACCGATGGTGTATTTCGCCGCCTATCAATTGCAAACCAACTGCGCGGTGATGCTCACGGGTAGCCACAATCCGCCTGATTACAACGGGCTAAAAATGGTGCTGGCAGGCGAAACGCTGTCAGGCGATACCATTCAGTCATTGCGTGCGCGCATCGAGCAAAACCATCTCACTCACGGCAACGGCAGCTATACACAACAGGACATCAGCGCGGCTTACATCGCGCGCATCGTGTCTGACATCAAGCTCGCCCGACCCATGCGTGTCACCGTGGATTGCGGCAATGGTGTCGCTGGAGCTTACGTGGCGAACCTGTATCGCCAACTTGGCTGCGAAGTGCAAGAAATGTTTTGCGAGGTGGATGGGCATTTCCCCAACCATCATCCCGATCCTTCCGACCCCAAAAATCTTGTCGATCTGATCAATGCCCTGCGTGGCAATGACAGCGATTTGGGTTTGGCCTTCGACGGTGATGGCGACCGGCTCGGTGTCGTCACCAAAGATGGCAAGATTATTTTTCCTGATCGCCAATTGATGTTGTTTGCGGCAGATGTACTGAGTCGCAACCCGGGCGCGGAAATCATCTTCGACATCAAATCAACGCGCAATTTATTTGCCTGGATTAAAGATCATGGCGGCAAACCCACGCTGTGGAAAACTGGGCACTCGCTGGTCAAAGCCAAGATGCGCGAAACAGGCGCGTTACTCGCGGGTGAAATGAGCGGGCACGTATTCTTCAAAGAACGCTGGTATGGCTTTGATGACGGGCTTTATACGGGTGCGCGTTTACTGGAAATTCTCAGCAAAGTTGCCAACCCAAATGACACGCTGAACGCCTTGCCAGATGCGGTCTGCACACCCGAACTTCACATTCACACGGCTGAAGGCGAGAATCACACGTTGCTCAAACAACTTCAACAGACAGCCAAATTTGACGGCGCAACAGAAATCATCACGCTGGATGGTTTGCGCGTGGAGTACGAAGATGGTTTTGGCTTGGCGCGCCCCAGCAACACCACACCCGTGATCGTGTTGCGCTTTGAGGCGAATACCGAGGATGGATTAAAGCGAATTCAGAACGACTTTCGTGCGATATTCAAAGAAGCCTCGCCGCATTTGAAGTTGCCGTTTTAGCAACTTGTAGGAGCGAGCCCTGCTCGCGATTGCGCTTTACTATTCGCGGGCAGGGCTCGCTCCTACAGAAAATTCCTGGCCGAACGCACAAACAATTCTTGCAAGTTAATATCCACATTCCTGTCCAGCTGTTGGATGCAGTTTTCCAGCCATTTTTGCAACGGCTCATTCTGAGCATTAGCCGGATCCGTATCCCTGTACAAGACGAATACATTCAATAATTCTTTTACCTGGATATGCGCGGCATCTTTCAGCAATAGCCAGCCATTGCCCTCGGATTTGCGCACAACGTTGATGCTAGCTAATTTTTCAAAAATTCTTTCCAGTGCGTCATATCCCAAGTGCAATGATTTTGATAGCTCCGGCAGAGTATTTGCCTTCCCATGCTGCAAGCCATCCACCATAATTTTCAGAACGCGCAGCGCGTCCAGCAATTGTGTAGTCGGTGTGATTTGTTTGGATAGCGGCGCGCGCCAGTGTGATAGCGATGCAGTGATGAGCGCGCCCACCAAAATGATGAACCACGATAAATAAATCCACAGCAAAAAAATCGGCACGCTGGCGAACGCACCATAAACCAATTTGTAGCTGGGAAAGTGACTGATGTAGTAACCAAAAATTCGGTTCATGCTCTCAAACATAATCGACGCAATGATTGCGCCCGTCCACGCATGGGTACGTGGCACGTAACGGTTGGGCACAAGCTGGTACAACAGGGCAAACGCCAGCGTGGTAAACATCACAGGCAATATCTTCAATGCACCCACGCCAATGACGGGGATGTGTTTGGCATAACCCATCGACAGCCCAACCAACCAAGAGGTGAGCGACAAACTTGCACCAATCAGCAAAGGTGAAAGCGTGATAACCGCCCAATATATGACCAGCCTTTTCATCAAAGGGCGCGGGCGCGATACCCGCCAAATCACATTGAATGCCCTGTCGATGGTGAGCATCATCAGCATCGCGGTCACCGTCAAAAAAACAATTCCCGCTGCGGTTAGCTTGGTCGCACTCTCGGCGAATTGCTGCACATATTTGGTAATGACCCTGCCAGATTTTTCTGGCATAAGGTTATCAACAAGAAAGGCTTTTATTTCATTGGAGAAATCCTGGAACACGGGGAATGCTGAGAACATCGTCAGCGCAATCGTCAGCAGCGGCACAATAGACAGCAAAGTGGTAAAGGTGAGGCTGGATGCTATTTGCGCACAGCGATCTTGGCTGAAGCGCATTGCAATGAAGCGGATAAAATTGAAGGCATCGCGCCAATTCTTTTGCATGGTTAATACATTTGTTCAATAATGCACGCATGATAACCGACAAAGAAATCCTCGTGCTGTACTACAGCCAACACGGTGCGACGCGGCAAATGGCGCAATTGATTGCGCGTGGCATCGAGCAAGTGGAAGGCGTACGTGCAAGGTTGCGCACCGTGTCCAAAATCTCCACGGTATGCGAAGCCACTGAAGCCGGCATTCCCGATAGTGGCGCACCGTATGCAGAACTGAGCGACCTCGAAGAATGTATCGGTCTCGCCTTGGGCAGCCCTACCCGCTTCGGCAACATGGCGGGCGCTATGAAATACTTTTGGGACAGCACAGGCAACCTGTGGATGAAACACGCGCTGGTGGGCAAACCTGCCGCGCTGTTCACCTCCACCAGCAGTATGCACGGCGGGCAAGAAAGCACGCTGCTGTCGATGATGTTGCCGCTGCTACATCACGGCATGGTGATTATTGGTTTACCTTACTCGGAGCCGGAACTCACCACCACACAAAGCGGCGGCACGCCTTATGGCGCAAGCCACGTCGCGGGACTCACCAGTGATGCACCGATTACTGATGCGGAAAAAAAGCTATGTCTCGCATTGGGCAAACGTCTTGCGACTACTGCGCTTAAACTCTCAACATGAGGCAGATATGAACAACGCCATTGAAGCAAGGAAGATGTTGCGCGCACATCGTTATGGCGTGCTGAGTACCATATCGAAAAAATTTGATGGCTACCCGTTCGGTTCAATCACCCCTTATCTGGTCGATCATGATGGCAGCCTGATTATTCTCATCAGCACACTCGCCGAGCACACCAAAAACATCCAGCAGAATTCAAAAGTCAGCCTGATTTCGCACAATCAGAGTGACCCGCGCATTCAAACCCAGGGGCGTGTCACGCTAATTGGGAATGCGCAGTTAGAGCCTAACCGCGAGCAAATCGGGCAACGCTACATGCGCTATTTCCCCGAAGCCGAAGCCTATGTGCAGATGCACGATTTTTCTTTTTACCGCATTCATGCCATCGCTATCCGCTACATCGCGGGCTTTGGCGGCATCCATTGGGTGGACATGACGCAGTACGCGCTGCAACCCTATCCGCTCATTGAACAAGAGGATGACGTAATTGCACACATGAATGCCGACCATCAAGAAACCATGCGCCACTACTGCCAACACTATCACCAGCACGAAACATTGGACGTTGCGATGTTGGGCATTGACTGCGACGGGTTTGATGTACGCGCGGATGAAAAAGTGTTGCGCTTTGATTTCGCCCAGCCTGTAATTGATGCACAACAAGCACGAATGACTTTGGTTGAAATGTCAAAGGTGGCTAAAGGTTGATGAAAGAACTGCGTAGTCTTCTGGCTTATCAGAATAATGTGTCCGAATTTAATCTTGGAAATTAGCCAACAGACAGCCGCGATTGCCTGCTCTCCAGAATGCAATTTTTCAATATGGGGTGAGGTTGAGTGCCCATAAGAGACCTTCGTTTTTGCCCGTGCTATTGGGCATATTTGGAACAATAAATTGTGCGGTCATCGATGAATCAATTACTTATTGAAAATATGCATTGCACACTATTATCAATAGTACAGACTGGTGGGTCTGTCTAATAACTGTTAGCCAATCCAAGAAGCGGCCTAGTATGCGAACGATCTACTTGGTGAAGTCACCGTCAAACAATATATCTTTTGATTCAAACCCAGACCTTGGCTTGCACTTCATTGAATCCAGCATCGATATGGCATTCCTAAATAACGTTGTATTCGATGGGAAGCTAAAGATATTGGTGAATCAACGATCTGCTGATCGATGCATAGGAAAGGCTTCAATCTGGTTCATCTTGTTTGACGACAAGCCAATGAACAACAAATCGTTGGAGGATGCCTTCGCGCTTATCAAGAGTATCGGCAATCAACTATTCAAGGTCACAAGGCTAGGCCAGAGCTTTTCCTACAAGGACATTTACACGATTCCAAATGTAAGCGACACTTGGAAGATTGAGGATACCCTCATTAGTTACACCGATAACGGCGGTTTCAAAGAGATTTACTGCCTCGACCGAGCAACACCAATAGAACAAGACGGCAAAGACACCATCTATCATGCTAACGGAAAAACCGTTAAGGCAGACCTTACTATTGTGGTCGGCAGCGATGGGCAGAAAACTCAGGCACAGTTCGTACATATAACGATGCCATCTCAGAACATAAATATCAACGCATCAGAACTTCGCACCACTGGAGACCTAGGCCCCTTGCAGCATTTCTATGGTGTCGATGCTTCTCGAAGCGCAAAAAGGCTGATATACGAGCTCTACAACGCTGCCATAACTAGCGCGAGCATCTTCACGTCTTACTTGCTTCTATATCAAATAGTGGAGGTAGTTATTGCAGAAGGGTCGGCATCAACTCTTGGAGACGATGCCATCTCAGATGTACTGCGTGTCTTGCAGCAGGCGAATCTACTGGATGATGCATTCTTCAATCGCTTACGAGGGCTTTTAAAAGGGTTGAAGAAAGAAAATTCGCTTGAGCTTCTTCAGTCAGGTATTGGCAATCTCTTGGTAGGCGCAGCTGCGGTGGATCTTGATTACTCAGCCTTTTCAAGTTGGCGAACATTTAGAGGCAAGATCACGCATCCAATGCAAACGCAGGAGCTTACCGACACCGAGTTCACCGTTCAATACAAGTCGCTGCGTAAGTTCGTCGATGCATTCATCTCTGCATTACTCTAGTGGCATGGCTAATCCATCATTCCACCGGATGCTACGTGATGAAGCCAATGACTGATTTTGAGGTCCGAGCATAAAAATAGCGCAGCAAAAAGTGAATGCGATAGTCAGCCAGTTTGCGTACGATGAAGTTTGATCTACTAAAACTGATACCCATAAAAAACTCCCGAAGCACCGCCCACTATTGTGAGCTGCACGCCAGGAGTTTTGTGAAGCTTTCTAAATTTTACCGATTAGAAGCGGAAGCCAATCTTCGCACTCACTGAATTTGCCGAACCCGTCTTGTCCGCTTCCAAAGCCACATTGACCAACCCCATATTCAAGTTGCCGCCCAGGAAAACTTTAGTTTGTTGGAAAGATTCTTTGGTCAGCCCAGCAATGCCGTTAGGCGTGCTATCCGTCCAAACAATGCCAGCACCCGCGTAAGGGCTGAACATCAGGAAGCCTTTAGACACAGAAATATCCAAGCTCTTGGTACTGAGTGAAAGCTGATCCACGCCCGTCAATTTGGTAATCGCACCGCGTACGCCCACTGCTGGCAGTGCAACGCCGCCTTCCATAATCGCATAGCGTAATTCACCGCCATAGTATTTAACATTTGAGCTTGGCACAGCAGAATAAACCGCGCCAATATCAAAATTCATCGGCAAGCCTTTGTACACATGCAGCTTGGGTACAGGCAGCGTGTTTGAGCCGCCAGTGGCGATGTCCAGATTTCTCATCTTGGTTGAAGTGATTTCCAAGCCCAGATCAAAGCCTGTGATACCCAACGGAGCGGGTGGTGTGACCGCTTTGTAGCTCAACGCCGCACCCAAATCTTCCGAGAAGGTTTTGAATTCGGATTGCACATTAAATTTTGTTGGGTCGATGGTGTTGCCCGCCATTGCAGGTGCAGCAAAACAGCCTAGAACACACAATACTGCCAAATTTCTCTTCATCATAAATAGTCCTTTTATTTGTTAATCATTGAGTCGCGCTGTTGCAGATGCCAGCATAACGCAATTCAATTGGTGGTGCAGCACTGACAGCGCACCCTCTGATTGGTTCGACCTCACACCTGCGGATGCGCCCGCTCCAATTTGTCGTGCAACTTGTTAAGCGCGTTCAGATATGCTTTTGCCGAAGCCACCACGATGTCGGTATCCGCGCCTTGCCCATTCACAATGCGCCCCGCCTTGGACAAGCGCACGGTGACTTCGCCTTGTGCATCCGTGCCGCTGGTGATGTTGTTCACCGAGTAAAGCTGCAACTCCGCGCCGCTGTTGGCAATCTGCTCAATCGCTTTGAATGTCGCATCCACCGGCCCGCCGCCCTGCGCTTCGGCTTGATGCTCGGCGTTGGCAATGGTGATGGTCACCTTTGCCACGGGCAAAATGCCGGTTTCAGAATGCGCGCGCAACGACACCAAAGCATAATGCTCGCTGACTTTTGCCACAGCCTCGTCGCTCACCAAAGCTTGCAAATCTTCATCGAAGATTTCGTGTTTGCGATCTGCCAATTCCTTGAAGCGCGCAAACGCCGCGTTGAACATCTCTTCCGAATCAAACTCGATGTTCAATTCGGTAAAGCGTTGGCGCAAGGCGTTGCGCCCAGACAATTTACCCAAGGTTAATTTGTTGGCGTTCCAACCCACATCTTCGGCACGCATGATTTCGTAAGTCTCGCGGTGCTTCAACACGCCGTCCTGATGGATGCCCGACTCATGCGAAAACGCATTCGCGCCGACAATCGCTTTGTTGGGTTGCACGGGATAACCCGTGATGCTGGAAACCAATTTAGAGGTCGTCACGATTTGCGTGGTGTCGATGCGCGTGTCCAAATTGAAAATATCACGGCGTGTTTTCACCGCCATCACCACTTCTTCCAATGAGGCATTGCCCGCACGTTCGCCCAAGCCGTTGATGGTGCATTCCACCTGACGCGCCCCATTCAACACGGCTGCCAACGAATTCGCCACCGCCAAACCCAAGTCGTTATGGCAATGGGTGGACCAGATCACCTTGTCGGAATTCGGCACGCGCGCAATCAATTGCTGCATCCGCTCACCCCAGGCAAAGGGTATCGAATAGCCAACTGTGTCGGGCACGTTAAGCGTGGTTGCACCCGCTTGTATCACCGCGTCGAACACGCGCACCAAGAAATCGATGTCGGAACGCACCGCGTCTTCGGCGGAAAATTCCACGTCGTCGGTATATTCCAACGCCCATTTCACCGCCTTGACCGCACGCTCGACCACCTCATCGGGGGTCATACGCAACTTGTGTTGCATGTGGATTGGTGAGGTGGCAATAAAGGTGTGAATACGTCCTGACTTGGCGGGCTTGATCGCCTCACCCGAACGGCGCACATCATTCTCGGTGGCGCGAGCCAACGAACACACCGTGGAGTTCTTAATGGTTTCCGCGATGGAATGTACCGCATCAAAATCCCCGGGGCTGGCTGCCGCAAAGCCTGCTTCAATCACGTTCACACCCAACTTTTCAAGCTGGCGCGCGATACGCAATTTCTTTTCCTTGGTCATCGCCGCGCCCGGACTCTGCTCTCCATCACGCAACGTCGTGTCAAAAATAATCAATTCGTTTTTCATACTGAACTCCAATGAGAATAGGTCAATCCTGCGCTACCGAAAAGGTTAGCGCGCTGTTCCAAACTAGTGTGTGGGAAGATTAGCGCGCGCTGCGCAGCAGCAGCGCAGCCAACAGGCTGAACGTGGAATGAAGTCTTGCGATGTGTGTGGAGAAGTGCATGGAGTCAATATATCCATTTTTGGCTCTGCGAGCAAGAGCCTGGTATGGCAGGTAATGCGATTAAAAGGCGCGGCCCATTCGTCAGATGTAACTCACCTCAACGATTTCATACTCTCGCACCCCCTTGGGAGCTTGCACTTCCGCAATATCACCCATTGATTTGCCGATCAGCGCGCGCGCTATCGGTGAGCTGATGGAGATTTTGCCATGGCGAATGTCCGATTCGTCATCGCCGACGATTTGATACGTCATCACATCACCATCATTCAAATCTTCCAGTATCACGGTCGAGCCGAACACACAGCGTCCACCCGCATTGATGGTCTTGGGATCGATAATTTGCGCGCTGCTGAGTTTGCCTTCCAAATCCTGAATGCGTCCTTCGATAAAGCCTTGACGCTCTTTCGCTGCATCATATTCCGCATTTTCTGACAGGTCACCCTGCGCACGCGCTTCGGCAATCGCCGCAATGACTGAAGGACGCTGTACCGTTTTCAAATTGTGTAATTCTTGGCGCAACTTTTCCGCGCCGATCAAGGTTAAGGGAACGCTACTCATGTCGCTAACTCTTTCAAAATTATTTCACTAAACGCCGATGCTGGCTTTGCAAGTCATACACTTTCAATCCCGTCAGGTGTTGCATACCCACACACGCTGCCCGCGCACCCGCCAGCGTGGTGTAGTAGGTTACGCGCCCTTGCAGCGCGGCATGGCGTATCGAATACGAATCACGCATCACCGACGGTTTGCTATCCACGGTGTTGATGATGAGTTTCACCTCACCATTTTTAATCATATCGACAATGTGCGGACGACCCTCGGCAACTTTATTTACCATCGTCACTGCCACGCCTGCTTGTTGAATCACTGCTGCTGTGCCGCGAGTGGCTAAAATTGTATAACCCAATTGCGCCAAAGAACGCGCAACTTCCACCGCGCCAGTTTTATCCAGTTCGCGCACGCTAATGAATACCTTGCCTTCTTTCGGCAACTTCACACTCGCCGCAAGTTGCGATTTCACAAACGCTTCGGCAAATGTGTCGCCCACGCCCATTACCTCACCCGTCGATTTCATTTCCGGGCCGAGGATGGTGTCCACGCCCGGGAATTTGATGAAGGGGAACACCGCTTCTTTTACCGAATAAAACGGAGGAATAACTTCTTTGCTGATGCCTTGCTGCGCCAAGGTTTGGCCCGCCATACAACGCGCTGCAATTTTCGCCAGCGGCACACCCGTCGCTTTGGATACAAATGGAACAGTACGCGAAGCGCGGGGATTCACTTCCAGCACATAAACTGTGTCGCCTTGTATGGCGAACTGCACGTTCATCAAGCCAACCACATTCAGCTCTTTTGCCATCGCCACTGTTTGACGACGCAATTCGTTTTGCATGTCCGGAGAGAGCGAAAACGGAGGCAACGAACACGCTGAGTCACCCGAATGCACGCCTGCTTCTTCGACGTGCTCCATGATGCCGCCGATGATGACTTGCGTGCCGTCGGACACTGCATCCACATCCACTTCAATGGAATCATTCAAAAAGCGATCCAGCAAAATCGGCAAACGTTCCGGATAGGTTTGGGACATCTCTTCCGCATCGCGCATGTAGCGTTCGAGGTCAACTTGCGCATGGATGATTTCCATGGCACGACCGCCCAATACGTTGGAAGGACGCATCACGAGTGGATAGCCAATCTCGGCTGCGCCAGCCAACCCCTCTGCAACATTACTGGCAGTACGATTCGGCGGCTGCTTCAATTCCAATTTGCGCAACATGGCCTGAAAACGTGCGCGGTCTTCCGCCATGTCGATCATATCCACCGAAGTACCAATGATGGGCACGCCGTTTTTCGCTAGGCCGTGTGCCAGCTTCAGCGGTGTCTGGCCGCCGTATTGCACGATCACACCAACGGGCTTTTCCACCGCCACCACTTCCAGCACGTCCTCCAGTGTCAGCGGCTCAAAATACAAGCGATCCGAAGTGTCATAGTCGGTGGAAACGGTTTCCGGATTGCAGTTGACCATGATGGTCTCATAGCCGTCTTCACGCATCGCCAAGGCAGCATGTACACAGCAATAATCGAACTCGATACCTTGCCCAATTCGATTCGGACCGCCCCCCAGCACCATGATTTTTTTCTTGTTGGTCGGCAGCGATTCGCATTCTTCTTCATAGGTGGAATACATATAGGCGGTGTCAGTCGAAAACTCCGCAGCACAGGTATCCACACGCTTATAGACTGGACGAATACCCAACTCATGACGATAAGCGCGCACGGCAGAATCATTGCTATTCATCAACGCAGCAATACGCGCATCGGCAAAACCGCTGCGCTTCAAGGCGCGCATTTCATCGGCGTTGATGCTCTGTATAGTTCGACCAGCCAGTGAGTTTTCTTGACGAACCAAGTCTTCAATTTGCACCAAGAACCACGGGTCGATCTTGCTGACGTTAAAGACTTCTTCCACGCTCATGCCGATACGAAATGCGTCGCTCACCGCCCAGATACGATCCGGGCCGGGATTGCCCAACTCGGCGCATAACGCATCGCGGTCAGTGTATTTTGTATCCAGACCATTTACGCCAACTTCCAATCCGCGCAAAGCTTTTTGGAATGACTCTTGAAAGGTACGACCGATCGCCATCACCTCGCCCACCGACTTCATCTGAGTAGTAAGGCGGTCGTTGGCCTGCGGGAATTTCTCGAAGGCAAAGCGCGGAATTTTGGTAACCACATAATCTATCGCCGGCTCGAACGAAGCAGGTGTTGCCCCCCCCGTGATGTCGTTCTTCAATTCATCCAGCGTGTAACCCACAGCCAGCTTGGCTGCCACTTTTGCAATCGGGAAGCCGGTGGCTTTGGAGGCTAGTGCGGAGGAGCGCGACACGCGAGGATTCATCTCGATCACTACCATGCGTCCGTCATCCGGGTTAATTGAGAATTGCACGTTAGAGCCACCCGTTTCTACGCCAATCTCACGCAGCACCGCTAGAGAGGCATCGCGCATGATCTGGTATTCCTTGTCGGTCAACGTCTGCGCGGGTGCAACAGTAATTGAGTCGCCGGTATGCACGCCCATCGGATCGAGGTTCTCAATGGAGCAGATGATGATGCAATTGTCGTTGCGATCGCGCACCACCTCCATCTCATATTCTTTCCAGCCAAGCAGCGATTCCTCGATCAGCAGTTCGCGCGTGGGCGAAGCTTCCAGTCCTCGCTCGCAAATCTCGACAAATTCTTCACGGTTGTAAGCGATACCGCCACCACTGCCGCCCATGGTGAACGAAGGACGGATGATGGTCGGAAAACCCATCACCTGTTGTACCTGCAACGCTTCTTCCATGCTGTGCGCAATAGCCGATCGTGCCGAAGCCAAGCCAATTCGCGTCATTGCCTGCTTGAACTTTTCGCGATCCTCTGCCATATCGATGGCATCGCGTGACGCGCCTATCATCTCAACATTGTATTTTTCCAGCACACCATGTTTGGCAAGGTCGAGCGCGCAATTCAGTGCGGTCTGCCCACCCATGGTCGGCAGGATCGCATCTGGACGTTCCTTGGCGATGATCTTTTCCACCATCTGCCAAGTGATTGGCTCGATGTAAGTCGCATCCGCCATGTCGGGATCGGTCATAATTGTGGCCGGATTGGAATTCACCAGCACCACGCGATAACCCTCTTCACGCAAAGCTTTGCAAGCCTGCGCACCGGAGTAATCGAACTCGCAGGCCTGTCCAATGACTATCGGACCTGCGCCGATGATAAGAATAGATTTTATATCGTTACGTTTTGGCATATGGTTTTAGTCATTCTGCACAAATCCGATGCGCCGTTTCTTGGTGGAAGCTGGCGGTGACATCAGTTCACGTATTGCATCAAACACCACCTGAAACTGTGCATCGTATTTCTTTTCCAGCGCATCCAATTGGCGCGCCAAGTCTTTATTGCCTTCAATCAAGCCGCGCAGCTTGACAAAGGAACGCATAATTTCAATGTTCGCTGCAATTGCCCGCTCACTACGCAACACTCCGGAAAGCATTGCAACGCCCTGTTCGGTAAAAGCGTGGGGTACTTTTCTCGAACCACCCCAACTTGAAGTCACAATTTGTGACTTCAAGTTTGCGAATTCATCCTGAGTCAACGGGAAAGCAAAATCGCCTGGGAAGCGATTGACATTGCGTTGAACTGCCTGCATCAATACTTTGGTTTCCACTTGATAGAGCGCGGCAAGATCATACGACAGCATCACCCGCTGACCGCGCAGGAAATAAATTCGCCCCTCAATCCCTTCGACAATTTGCGCTGGCGACAGATCGACTTTTTTAATTGCCGCTTTAACCATGTCTTGCATCCATCAGGGCAATAAATTTATCGAACAATCCATCCACATCATGTGGGCCTGGACTCGCTTCGGGATGTCCCTGAAAACAGAACGCGGGTTTATCGGTCAACTCAAAACCTTGCAATGTGCCATCGAACAACGAGATGTGCGTCACATGAGCATTCTTCGGCAGCGTCGCCACATCCACGGCAAAACCGTGATTCTGGCTTGTTATCATCACGCGCTTGGTTTGCGTGTCCTGCACGGGATGGTTCGCGCCGCGATGACCGAATTTCATTTTCATCGTTTTTGCACCCGTTGCCAGCCCCATAATTTGGTGACCCAAGCAAATGCCAAACAAAGGAATGCCTATTTCAATAAATTTTTTCGTGGCGGCAATCGCATAACCACACGGCTCAGGATCGCCAGGGCCATTCGACAAAAACACGCCATCCGGCTTCATCGCCAACACATCAGAAGCGGAAGTTTTAGCAGGCACCACCGTGATGCGGCAACCGCGCTCGGCGAGCATGCGCAAGATATTGCGCTTCACACCAAAATCATAAGCAACCACGTGATAAAAATGAGGTTTGAGGATTGAGGGTTGGGGGGAAACCGTTGCTCCGTTTTGGGCTAAATCCTCAGTCCCCATTCCCAAATCCTTATATCCAGCTCCCAGCCTCCATTCACGTTGTGTCCATTGATAGGACTTATCGCACGTCACCACTTGTGCCAAGTCCATGCCTGCCAAGCCAGTAAACCCGCGCGCCGCAGCCAACGCTGCTTCCACATTATTGCCCGTGGCAATGCAGCCGTTTTGCGCACCTTTGGAACGAAGGATGCGCGTCAGCTTGCGCGTGTCGATACCTGCAATGGCTACCACATTATTGGCTTTGAGATATTCGGGTAAAGATTGTGTGCTGCGGAAATTGCTCACCGTTTGTGACAAATCACGTATCACCAAGCCGCTCGCAAAGACTTGCCGCGACTCGACATCTTCGGGATTGCACCCGACGTTGCCGATATGCGGATAGGTCAACGTGACGATTTGTTTGCAATAGGACGGATCGGTGAGAATTTCCTGATAACCCGTCATTGAGGTATTAAACACTACCTCGCCCACGCTGCTGCCCACCGCCCCGATAGCCATGCCGCGAAACACCGACCCATCGGCTAAAACTAAAATGGCTGGGCTGGTTTGCGACACGGGAACTCCTCAAACTGGACATAAAGAAGCGGGACGAACTGACGTTCATCCCGCTTGAATTGGGGTGCATTATAAACGATTAGCCGCTAACGAATTACAATAATTTACATTTCGCCCAAATACGCGCGTTGCACCGCATCACTACCCAGCAAATCACTCGCCGCCCCCAACAAGGTAATCGCGCCGCTTTCCATCACATAACCGCGTTGCGCCACTTGCAGCGCGAGCTTGGCATTTTGCTCGACCAGCAAAATGCTCATACCTTGTGCTGCGATATCGCTAATCGTTTCAAAGATCTTTTTCACCATCAGCGGGGCGAGCCCCATGCTGGGTTCGTCCAGCATTAACAAGCGCGGACGGCTCATTAGTGCTCGCGCCATGGCCACCATTTGTTGCTCGCCGCCGGAGAGGGTCCCTGCGAGTTGGTCTTTACGTTCGGCAAGGCGTGGGAACATCTCATACAGACCTGCCAAATCGGTTGCGATTTCATTTTTGTCATTGCGACTGTACGCACCCATCTGCAAGTTTTCCGCCACGGTCAGCCGCGCGAATACGCCGCGACCTTCTGGCACAAGCGCGATACCCATGGACACGCGTTGATGCGCGGCAATGTTTTTCAGGCTATTGCCGGCGTATTGGATGTCCCCGCTAACGGGCTGCACCAATCCCGCCAGAGTTTTAAGCGTGGTGGTTTTACCCGCACCGTTACTGCCAATTAACGCAACCAATTCTCCGGGAGCGATTTTCAGCGAGATGCCTTTTACTGCCTGGATACCGCCGTAGGCGACTTGCAAGTCGCGGACTTCGAGCAGCACTTTAGTCATCGCCACCCCCCAAATAAGCGGCAATCACTTCGGCATCGTTACGCACCTTTTCTGGCACATCCTCGGCGATTTTTTTTCCATAGTTCAGCACGGCGACGCGATCACATAGTCCCATGATGAGTTTTACATCATGTTCGATAAGTAGCACGGTGATGCCTGTGTCGCGGATGTTTTGCAACAGTGTTTTCAAACTTTCGGTTTCGGTGGCATTCATGCCCGCAGCAGGCTCGTCCAGTGCCAGCAACAACGGTTCGGTCGCTAATGCACGTGCAATTTCCAAGCGGCGTTGTTCACCATAGGGCAGGTGTTTTGCCAGCTTGTCTGCGGGTTTATCGATGCCGACATAGCGCAGCAACTCATGCGCACGTTCACTGATGGCACGTTCTTCATTGCAATTTTTTTGATTGCGAAATAACGCGCCAAATACCCCGGCTTGGGTGCGCAGATGGCGACCTATCATCACGTTTTCCAACGCGGTCAAATTCGCGAACAAGCGGATGTTCTGGAAGGTTCGTGCAATACCTGCTTGCGCCAAAATATGCGGTTTGCAGGCTTGGTAATTTTTTCCGTCGAATTGAAATGCGCCCGCACTGGGTTGATACAGTCCGGTAATCACATTGAACAATGTGGTCTTGCCCGCACCGTTCGGACCAATCAATCCGTAGATTTCACCGCGTTGAATGTGCAGCGAAACTTCGCTAAGCGCAGTCAAACCACCGAATTGCTTGCCGATGGAAGAAAGTTGCAACAAAGGTATGGCATTGCTCATACCTTTTCATTAGCCTCGTCGCTATTCAGCTCACGCCGCCGTACCCTCGATGGCCACAGTCCTGCGGGGCGATACATCATCACGGCGATAAGCGCGCCTCCAAACATCAACATGCGCAAACTTTCAGGGTCAACGATAGATTTTCCGAACAAGGCTTGCTGCAACGGTACAACGCTATGGCGCAAAATTTCCGGCAACAACGCCAATAGCACGCCACCCAGAATCACACCTGTGATGTTGCCCATGCCGCCCAGTACCACCATACACAACACCATGATGGATTCCATCAAGCTGAAACTTTCCGGACTGACAAAACCTTGGAATCCAGCGAACAATGCACCGGATGCTCCACCAAACATCGCACCCATCGCAAACGCCAACAGCTTGAGATTGCGTGTGTTGATGCCCATTGAGGATGCGGCGATTTCGTCTTCGCGGATCGCCATCCATGCGCGCCCGATGCGAGATTTTTCCAATCGTTGCGAGATAAAAATAACCAGCGCGGTGAAGGCGAGAAACAAATAAAAATACAGATGCACCGATGGCAATGTGATGCCAAAGATTGCCTGAGTGGCGTTCAGCGACACCCCCGAAACGCTAATCGGATCAATGCGGCTAATGCCTTGTGGACCGTTGGTGAAATTGATCGGTGCGTTAAGATTGTTCAGAAAAATGCGGATTATTTCGCCAAAACCGAGTGTGACAATCGCCAAATAATCACCGCGCAAACGCAATGTAGGCGCACCCAACAACACGCCGAAACCGCCAGCTATCAATGCTGCCAGCGGAAGCACAATCCAGAATGACAGATGCACACCATCGGGAAATAACATAGGAAACGCCAGTGCTAAATGTGGTGAACCCGTCAGTGCGTAACAATACGCGCCCACTGCGAAGAACGCGATATAACCCAGATCCAGAAGCCCCGCGTAACCGACCACGATATTCAAACCCAATGCCAGCATGATGTAGAGCATGGCAAAATCGACGATGCGCACCCAGCCGCGACCGAGCAGCGCATCGGTGACGAAAGGCAGCAACAATAATATGATCGCAAGTGCAGCAAGCAGCAACCTTGATTTTTGGTTCAGTTTCATTTGGTGGAAGACCTATTAGCCACAGAAAAAATCTGCTTCATCTCTGTGGCTTGAATTTTTTCTTTTAGATTCATGCGCGCTCCGCCAATCTTTCGCCAAGCAAGCCAGAAGGTCGAAACACCAGTACGGCAATCAACACAAAAAATGCGAACACGTCCTGATAATTACTCCCCAAAAATCCTCCTGTGAAATCACCGATATAACCTGTGCCCAAACTCTCAATTAAACCCAGCAACAATCCGCCCACCATTGCGCCGCGCAGATTGCCAATCCCACCCAGCACCGCAGCGGTAAAGGCTTTTAGGCCGAGCAAAAATCCCATGTAGTAATGCGCCAAGCCATAGTTGGCACTCACCATTAGTCCCGCTATTGCAGCCAGCGCGGAACCCAGCATGAAGGTAACGGAAATGACGCGATTAACATCCACGCCCATCAATTGGGCGGCGTGTTGATTCTCAGCCACGGCGCGCATCGCCCGACCCAAGCGGGTGCGATGCACCACCATCATCAATCCCGCCATAATTAACACGGCGAGGATGATGATAGCGATTTGAATGTCGTTAATGATTGCTCCGCCAATCACATGCGAACTGCTATTAAATATAGGCGGGAAAGAATGATACTGGCGACCCCAAATCATCATCGCCAGATTTTGCAACACAATGGACACACCGATAGCGGTAATTAACGGAGCCAGGCGAGGCGCATGACGCAGCGGACGATAGGCAATGCGCTCGATGCTGTAGCCCAGCGCAATGCAACCCGCCATCGCCAGCCCGACACTCAGCGGTAAAGCCAATATGGGTGGCACGCCCCAACTCAACAATGCGGTTAATAAGGAGAGTGCCAACATTGCGCCGACCATTACCACTTCACCGTGTGCGAAATTGATCAGACCGAGGATGCCATAGACCATGGTGTAGCCGAGCGCAACTAGTGCGTACACACTGCCCTGAACTAATCCATTAATGATTTGTTGAAGAAATATTTCCATAATTCCGATTCTATTTCATCGGCGATACTGCGTTGACTTCCTCGCTCATCCCTAGCTGTGCTAATTGCACTATCAGCGTCGCTCGCTCGTCGCCGCCCTGTCTCACCTTCGAAGTAGAATGGAACAGACTGGAAGAAAAAACGACACGCTGGAGCGTGTCGTTTGGGGTTTCAATGCAGAACATCAATGTGCCGCCGCGCTGGCTGTACCCAAGGTTTCCAGAGGTTGCCACTTACCTTGCTGCACTTGATACATTGTAATTGCACCGCCTAGTAAATCACCCTTTTCATCAAACTGAATTTTTGCGGTGATGCCATCCAAGCTAATTTTCGGCAATTCGGCCAAATATTTGGCGGGTTCAACCGAATCGGCTTTTTGCATCGCCGCAATCATCACATTCACCGCATCGTAGCAATACGGTGCGTAAAGCTGAATAGGTTGGTACTTCGCCACAAAACGCGTTTCAAATTCTTTTCCGCCTGGCATTTTATCAAGCGGTACGCCGGGCAAAGAGGCATAACTGCCTTCCGCTGCATCGCCTGCCAACTTGATAAATTCCGGCGTATAGCCACCATCGCCCATCATCAGCTTTACTTTCAACGCGAGGCCTTTGAGTTGCTTCGCCATTGGCCCCGCTTGCGGATCCATGCCGCCGTAAAATAACAAATCAGGTTGCTTACTTTTGACCACCGTCAACACAGCAGTGAAATCAACCGCTTTGTCGGTAGTGTATTCATGCGCAACAATCTGCGCGCCATTAGCCTGAGCAGCCTTGATAAATTCATCCGCCAGACCCTGACCATAAGCGGTGCGATCATCAATCACTGCAATCTTTTTCGCCGCCAGATTTTTAGTTGCATACTCACCCAACACGCGGCCCTGCTGCGCATCATTCGCCATCACACGGAACGCTGTATTGAAGCCCTGCGCGGTGTAATTAACTGCGGTAGCGGAAGGGGAGATTTGCGGAATGCCGTTGTCGTTGTAGATTTTAGAAGCAGGAATAGTCGTGCCAGAATTAAGATGACCAATGATGCCGCTGACTTTGTCATCCACCAATTTCTGTGCAACGATGGTCGCGGTTTTCGGATCCGCCTGATCATCTTCACTGATTAACTCGAAGCGTACCTTACGCCCACCAATCACGATTCCCTTGGCATTGGCATCATCGATCGCCATGCGCGTGCCACTTTCATTGTCTTTGCCGATATGCGCTTGATTGCCAGTCAATGGAGCCGCCGCACCGATACGAACCACCAAATCACCGGTTGTTTTATCATCGACTGCAGCAGGTTTTTCACAGCCGTAAAGTGCAAATGCCATTGCTAAAAGGAATAGTGCTCGAGCAGAATGTGACGACATGATGATCTCCTGTAAAAATGCAAGCCGATTATGCAGAGACGGCGAGTCGCTTGTCAATTTTATGCCGCTCGTTGAAATTAGCCACAAAAAAAGCCGACTTTCGTCGGCTATTTCGCAGGGTTGCTTAATTTATTTCTTTTTGGCAGCAGCTTGCTCTGCATCATATTTTTTCTTCGCGGCCTTCTTTTCATCATCTGCTTTTTCCAAACCGATAATGAAGCTTACCATTTCTTTGATATCGGCTTGCTTGGCTCCTGCGGCATCAATTGGCGGCATGGGCATCGCCCCCCAGCTACCCGCGCCACCCTTGGACACCTTCATCATCAAGCCTTCCTGCAAAGGATACTCTTGACCGTTATAGGTGAATTTTGCAACGCCCTTATATTTCTTGGAAATATCCAACCACGCGGGTCCCACAAAACGTTTGTAAACGGCGTGACAAGGTGTGCAATTGTTCTTTTTTGCAATCTCCGGCATTTCAAAATACCACCTTTTCTTCAGCTCTGCATCAGCCCTCATTTTCTTTTCTTCCGGGCTTCTTTTCGCATCAGCAGCGGCTTCAATGGCAGCTTCCTGCGCCGCCTTCTTCTCCAATGGGGTCATTTTTTCCCAAGCCGCTTGTTTTGCCGCCGCTTCCGCTTTTTCGGCATCCACTTTCTTTTGCACTTCAGGACTCAAAGCAACCGCCGCCATGGCAGACCCTGCCATTAACAACCCCGCCGCCAGCACGTACCTAACAATAGCCTTCATAATTCCCTCCGTTTCAATCTGCTCGAAATAATGTGAAGCATCCACTCGACGAATTCTAGCACTTCGGGGGATGGTATCAAGAAGTCGACAACGTCGCTACTCACCAAAACGAAAAAGCCGACTTACGTCGGCTTTTTCGAGAATCAAACCCAAATTACTTCAGGCTCAATACAAACTGTACCAATGTCTTGATGTCAGCATCAGAAACCTTTGGTGAGTTTGCTGGCATAGCCATCGTACCCCATGTACCCTTACCGCCTTTAGCAACTTTTTCAATCAACGCAGCTTCTGCTTTAGCATCGCCAGCGTATTTCTTGCCCACTTCAGCCCAAGCTGGTCCAACCAGTTTCTTGTCAATTGAGTGGCAAGCCGTGCAACCGCTTTTCTTTGCCAATTCCGGCATATCAGCAGCCATTGCGCTACCTGCAACCAACAAACCCGCTACTGCCATGCTAGTGATAATAGATTTCATTCTTCTCTCCAAGGTTTAATAAAATGCCGCTTAATCAAATACGAAGGTTAGCCCTTCACTGGTGATTCTAATCAATTCCACTGACTTTGCCAACCAACAATCGCCGCCAGTACGTCCACAACGCGACATCTTTCAAACAGGTTGACAGTATTTTCCCGCCCTGTAACAAATCACATTGTTTCAGCGTAATATTCAACGATCAGGCTGCGCGCAGTCCCCGCCGCAACCGTCACAACGTTTTCGATGGCATTGACTGACTCTACACACACCATTTCGCGCCAACCTTCGGGTTGTCCCATATCGCCCATTTTGTTGGCCTTTTCTATCCATGGTGTCCACACCACGGTAGATAAACTGCCGGATTTGGCGATATGAATGCGTCGCTTGAGTTTATCGTCTTCGATTACACACTCAGCCGCAGTATTGATGTAAACGCGATCTGTCTCGCTGGCAAAGGCGATGTCGCCAGACTGCTTTTTCAATGTGGAGCCGCCAACTTTGTCCCAATAGTCACAACCATCTAAACCTTTAACGCGCACTGCGCCGATGTCGCTAATGCGCAGATAGGTGTGCAAGGCTTCGCCAATCACAAAATCTGTTGCACCCGTATTTTCCGTGGTTAATTCCATACGCAATATTTCGCCTATCGTCACAGCCAAGTCAAGCCGCGAAGCATGAGGCCACTGTGTACGAGTCTTGTCGCTTTCTTCTAAACGCAAGGTCAAACGTGTTGCACCATTTGGCTCACTGCCTGAAGCAATCACGCGCCAAGGCACTGTACGCGCATAGCCATGTCCAGGAAAGCTCGCCTCTGTGGCATGTGCGCCAAACCACGGCCAGCACACAGGCGCACCGCCACGTATCGATTTTCCTTGCGCCAATTTTGCATCGCGCGACAACCAAACTACAGGCACTGCCTGACTCTTGGGCTGCCAAGTCATCAAGTGCGCGCCCTGCAAACACAGCGATGCAGTCGCATGAGCATTGTGTATATCGGCGACAATTAAACCGCTTGCATCCTCACGAAAACTAAGCTGGTTTTTAATGCCAAATTGAGTGTTAAGTTGCTGTGCGGTAGCCATTACTTGTTCCTCTATATTGTTTTGAATTTGGGTGACGTGTTGAGAAGCCCGTATAATCAACGTTCCAATTTTACCTGATTCGTTTATGGATGCTTCTAGAAATTCAAAGTTCGTCCAAATGCTAGGCGCGATAAAAATTTTGCCGCGCCGCATATGGGTTATATGTCAGCAAGAAATTTTTTCGCAACACAGCAGTTGGAATGAAATATGGATTTCTAGAGGCATCCATTGTTAGTTTATCCGCATATCAATCCTGTCGCCTTGCAACTTGGCCCGCTCGCTATTCATTGGTACGGACTGATGTATCTGGCGGGCTTTATGACTTTTTTGTGGCTGGGGAAAAAACGTATCGCCCAACTCAATCAACCAAAATTTAACGCCAAGCTACTTGATGACTTGCTATTTTATGGTGTGCTAGGCGTGATTCTCGGTGGACGTTTAGGCGAAGTGCTGTTTTACAACCCCGGCTTTTATTTCTCGCATCCCGCCAAAATTTTCGCAGTATGGGAAGGAGGCATGTCGTTTCATGGTGGCTTTCTCGGTGTGTTGGTCGCTATGGCTTTGTTTGCACGCAAGCAGAAAATACACTGGTTGCAATTGATGGATTTCATCGCCCCGCTTGTACCGCCAGGCTTGGCTTTTGGGCGACTCGGCAATTTTATCAACGGCGAATTATGGGGGCGACCCACCGATGTGCCGTGGGGTATGGTGTTCCCTCATATTGACAGTCTGCCACGCCACCCGTCGCAATTATACGAATGCGCGCTGGAAGGAATTGTGTTGTTTGTCTTGCTGTGGTGGTTTTCAAACAAGCCACGTCCTGTTGGTGAAGTGTCGGGTTTATTCCTCATTGGCTACGGCAGTTTCCGTTTTCTCGGCGAGTTCACTCGCAATCCTGACGACGGTATTTTCGGCTACATGACATTGGGGGTCAGCATGGGACAATGGCTCAGCCTGCCAATGGTGGCGATCGGCATCGTCATGATGACATTTAGCCATCGCCGCTCAACTTGACATGCCAGCCATGCTCGCACACCATTTCCACCCGTCAAAACAACTGAATCTTTCCCTTTGGACGACATTTCTTTAACCGCGCTGTTAGGCATTCTGTTTCTGCTGTTAGTTTTCGGCGCGTGGTTCTCCGCCGCCGAAACCAGCATGATGGCCATTAACCGCTATCGGCTGAACGCGCTAGTTCGCAAAGGCAGTAAGAGTGCGAAGCTGACTTCCCGCCTGCTTTCCAAGATCGACAAGTTATTGGGGTCAATCTTGTTCGGCAACACTTTGCTTAATGTCGCTGCGGCCGCCATCACCAATGTTGTCATTATGAGAATGTTTGGAGCAAGTGAACTAGCATTACTACTTGGAACGCTTGGTATCACTTTTGTATTGCTGGTCGCCAGTGAAATTTTGCCTAAGATTATTGCTGCGAGCCATCCAGAACGGGTTGCTCTACCTTCCAGTTACTTGCTTGCACCACTGATTACGTTGTTTCATCCCATAGTTTCAGTTGCAACCGCATTGGTTAAGGGTTTTTTGTGGCTGCTGCGTATCAAGATTCAAACTGACCAAAGCAAGCAAAAAATAACTCTGGAGGAATTGCGTGGATTGGTTCTGGATGCCGAACACTTCATGCCGCGCAAGCACCAAAAAATGCTGCTTAATTTGGTGGATCTGGAACGCATTACCGTGAACGATGTGATGATTCCGCGCAATCACATTGAGGCGATCAACATCAATGCCGGTGCAAGCGTGCTGCGCCAGCAAATTATTACGTGTCACCATACGCTGTTGCCCGTTTATGCGGACTCCCCCAGCAATATCATCGGAATTCTTCATCTCAAGCGCGTACCCGCCTTGCTGCAACAGCCGATGTTGGATGTCGCGCAATTGCGCGACACGCTTCACGATGCCTATTTCATTCCGTCCGACACGCCCTTACTCAAGCAGTTGCAACAATTTCAGGAGCGTCATGCCCGACTGGGCTTGGTGGTGGATGAATATGGCGAATTACTCGGCTTGGTCACACTGGAAAACATTCTGGAAGAAATCGTCGGTGAATTCACCACGCAATCGCCCGCACAAGCGGGAAAATTTTTACGCCAGGACGACGGGAGCTTTTTGCTCGAGGGCAGCAGCAGCTTGCGCGAACTCAATCGGAAGCTGGGCTTTCACCTCCCGCTCGATGGGGCAAAAACGTTGAATGGCTTGATACTCGAACATCTGGAAGATATTCCCGATGCGAACACCAGCGTTAAAATTGCGGGCTACCCGATAGAAATTATCCAGATGCAGGATCGAACCGTAAAGGTTGCGCGAATCTTCCCGACACCCATCGAATAATCCACACAAACAAATTGTGCCAAGTTATGAATTTTTCAGCAGATTACCGCTTTACAATCACCCCAAAGCTCGGCATGATGCCGAGCCATGATGCCAAACAAAGTTAGCTGAACAATCTTCAGGAGAAGCGCATGGCAGTCGCATCAAAAGCTCAACAACCGCAAAAAGCAAAAGAGTATGCCTTCCAGTGGGAAGGCAAAGACAAGGCTGGCAAACTCATTAAGGGAGAAATGCGTGCTCCTGGGGAGGCCAGTGTTTCAGCCCTGTTGCGCCGCCAGGGTATCCAGGTTGTCAAGATCAAGAAACTACGCATCAGCTCCCAGTCCATCAGCGACAAAGACATTACGCTGTTTACCCGCCAACTCGCGGTAATGATGAAATCTGGCGTACCCCTGCTGCAAACCTTTGATATTGTCGGCAAAGGTCACGCGAACCCTTCTGTTTCACGGCTGCTTTACACCATTAAAACCGATGTGGAAACCGGCAGCAGCCTGGAACAAGCCTTCAGAAAACACCCTTTGTATTTCAACCAACTGTATTGCAACCTGATCGGTGCAGGTGAAGCTGCGGGTATTTTGGATGCGTTGTTGGAACGTTTGGCAACTTACATGGAAAAAACCCAGGCTCTCAAAAGCAAAATTAAATCCGCGTTGTTTTACCCTGTTTCTATTATCGTCGTAGCGTTTCTCATTACCGCAATCATCATGATTTTTGTGATCCCCGCGTTCAAGGAATTGTTTACCAGTTTTGGTGCTGACCTACCCGCACCAACCTTGCTGATGATGGCCATTTCCGATTTTTTTGTTGAGTATTGGTGGTTAATTTTTGGTGGGATAGGCGGCGGTTTATATGCTTTCTTTTATGCTTGGAAGCGCAACAAAAAAATGCAGGCCACCATGGACAGGCTTTTATTAAAGCTGCCTATTTTTGGTGAACTCATCCGCAAAGCCACGATTGCGCGCTGGACGCGCACCCTCGCCACCATGTTTGCAGCGGGTGTGCCTCTGGTCGAATCACTGGATTCCGTTGCGGGTGCGGCAGGCAACGCGGTTTACTTCAGTGCCACCAAGGCAATTCAACGCGAAGTCAGCACAGGCAGTGGTTTAACAGCCGCCATGCAGAACACGGAAGTATTTCCGAGTATGGTGTTGCAAATGGCGGCAATCGGCGAAGAAGCTGGTTCTCTTGATTCGATGCTGGGTAAAGTGGCCGACTTTTATGAAGCCGAAGTGGATGACGCGGTGGCAGCCATTTCCAGCCTGATGGAACCTATCATCATGGTGGTATTGGGTACATTGATTGGCGGCATGGTGATTGCGATGTACCTGCCTATTTTCAAAATGGGTCAAGTGGTTTAACAAAAAGCAGGCTGATTTTTAGCGGTCAGCCTAGGATCGTCATGTCTGAATTATTTCTCCTGCTGCAATCCTCTCCTGCCACGTTTATCAGCATCAGCACCGTCTTGGGGTTGATGGTGGGCAGTTTTCTCAACGTGGTGATTCATCGTTTGCCTAAGATGATAGAGTCGGAGTGGCGAGTGCAATGTGCCGAGCTATCCCAAACAGACGATGGAGCATCCAGCTTGGCGGTTACCTCCCATATCCCGATCGCCGTTGCCCCCACCCCCACTTACAATCTGGTCGTACCACGTTCAGCTTGTCCACATTGCAACCATGCCATCACTGCGCTAGAAAACATCCCCGTTATCAGCTACCTGTTCTTGCGCGGCAAATGCAGTGGCTGCGGCACAATCATTTCTCCACGATACCCCATCATTGAGGCGGCAAGCGGAGCGTTGTGCGGTCTGGCTGCCGCACATTTCGGCTTTGGCGTGGCTGCCGTTGCGGCAATTTTACTTATCTGGGCATTGCTCGCACTCACCGCGATTGATTTTGACACCATGCTGCTACCCGACGATATCACGTTGCCACTGCTATGGGTCGGGCTTCTGCTCAATTTATTCGGCACGTTTACCGATATACGCAGCGCGGTGGTTGGCGCGGTGGTCGGCTATCTCGCGCTATGGAGTGTGTATTGGCTATTCAAGCTCACCACGGGCAAAGAAGGCATGGGCTACGGTGATTTCAAATTGCTCGCTGCACTGGGTGCGTGGTTTGGCTGGCAAATGTTGCCTCTGATTTTGGTGCTATCCTCCTTGGTTGGCGCACTCATCGGTATCAGCCTGATCGTGTTGTTCAAACAGGGGCGCAACATCCCCATACCCTTCGGCCCCTATCTGGCGGGCGGTGGCTTGATCGCCCTATTTTGGGGTAAAACTCTGACCGAGCAGTACTTGCTTCTGACTCTTTAGATGAAACTCTGTGTCGGACTGACTGGAGGCATAGGTTGCGGAAAAAGTAAAGTAGCCAAGTTATTTGCAGAGCTTGGGGCTGGCATTATCGACACAGATGTCATCGCACACCAGCTTACCCAAAGCCACGGCGAGGCAATTCCCGCTATCCGCAACACTTTTGGCAA
>CAZSPN010000009.1:34147-36879 GCA_964608835.1 uncultured Gallionella sp. | reverse complement strand
GCCTGACCCCAGATGGTGCACTTGATCGCAATAAAATGCGTGCACTCATCTTCACCGATGACGTAGCTAAACAAAAACTGGAAGGCATTCTGCACCCGCTGATATTTAAGCAAACGCAAGCTCGGATCATTCAGTTACAGGCTATGCCCTACATTGTCATTGTCGTCCCCCTGCTTTTCACCAGCCCGGGTTTTATACGCTTGGTTCAGCGCGTATTGGTAGTGAATTGCGCCGAAGAGACTCAGGTGGAGCGCGTCACGGCACGCAGCAAAATGAGCCCTGCAGAGGTGCGTCAAATCATGGCCCAACAAACTCCCCGCACCGAACAGATCAGGCTGGCTGACAACACGATAAACAATGACTCCTCTTTGGAGAACCTGAGCAAACAGATCCGAGAATTGCATAAAATTTACTTGGCAACACAAAGCGGCATTTAACGATACAATTGCGCCCGATGTACTGTTTTTTGATAAGTTTTCATCGTCCCAGAAAGATAACAGCGTGATCAACTACGAATTTCCCCTCAATGAAAAGGCTCGGACCCTGTTGCGCCTTGAGGACTTATTCGCACGCATCGAACACTTCATCGGCAAAGATACCGGAACCGATCACCATGCTGCGTTGCTTACCTTGTTTGAGATATTTGAGGTGGCCTGTCGCGCCGATTTGAAATCAGAATTGTTGCAAGAAATAGAACGGCAAAAACGCTACCTGTCAGGTTTGCAAAATAATCCCGCCATTTCCAGAAACGCGCTTGATAAGATTCTCGCCGAGCTGGACGAATCATCTTCCAACATATTCGCCATGACGGGAAAGATCGGGCAAAATTTGCGCGAGAACGAATGGCTGATGGGCATCAAACAACGTACCGTTATTCCAGGTGGAACATGTGAATTTGACCTCCCCTCTTACCACTACTGGCAACAGCAAAATGCCGCCGCGCGGCGTGCCGATTTGCAAAGCTGGTTGAAACCGTTTTTACCGCTACACGCCGGATTGACCATCATTCTGAAACTTCTGAGAGAGAATGGCAAAACCCGGCAATTTACTGCGGTGCAAGGCGCGTTTCAACAAATGCAGGGCGGGCATGTCGCGCAAATTTTACGGGTACGGCTAGACGACAAGCTGGCTTGCATCCCTGAGGTAAGTGCCAATAAATACGCGATCAACATTCGTTTTATCGTGGCTAACTATGCGGCCAAATCCACCCAGTTTGAGCAGGATGTCCCGTTTGACCTGACCTTTTGCAGCCTCGCCTCCTAGAGGGAGGCATCTACTTGCCGGCAGATAGCAGTTGACTGGCTCTCACGGCAGCGTCACTGCCGGGATATTTCGCCACAAGTTGTTTAAGGGTTTTTCTCGCGGCAGTATTTTGATGCATCTCCTGCTGGCATCCTGCAATGTTATACATCACCTCGGCCGCCTTGGCAAAGTTGGGAGTACTGGTAAGAAGTGCCTGATAGGTTTCCTCCGCAATTCTGTAATCACGAAGTGCAAATTGCGCATTTGCCAAACCATACTTCGCATTTGCAACGTGTACCGACTCAGGATATTTTCCGAGAAATTCCTGGAACGCTTTTTCCGCACCTTCATGGTTACCCGCTTTGGATAAAGCATAAGCACTTTCGTAAGCGCGATTCTGCGGGGCGGGATCAGATGGGTCAGTCGAGACAGCTGCGACAGGTGGTGCAGGAGGTGCAGGAGGTGCGGCGGCGGCAGCCTTGGCTGCTTCCTCGGCAGCTTCAAAATGGCGCACGCGCGCATCCAGATCCACATAAAAATCCTTCAGGCGTTTCTCGCCATCCTGCATGGTGTGGGCAATCTCTTCGTTCTGTCCGCGCAACTTGCGAATCTCGCCGCTCAACGCTTCGATCTGGCTTTGCAAATCCAGAAGGGATTGGGTTTGCTGCTCGGATGTCGCCCTAAACTGTAAGTTGCTCGCCTCCAGCCTTGCGGCACGTGCTTCAAGTTGTTCGATTTGCTTATGCGCTTCGTCATCCGTAAACAGCCCTGCCTGAGCAGGCATCGCACAGCACAGCCACATTAAGCCTATCAGCCTCAACATCGCTACTTCCTGTAATTAAAATCGGTACGGCGATTTTGCGACCATGCTGATTCGTCATGCCCTTCCGCTTTGGGCTTTTCCTCACCATAGCTAAACGCCTCAACTTGATTGTCCTTTGCACCACCCAACAGCAACATTTTTTTCACCGCATCGGCACGCCGCTGCCCCAATGCCAAGTTGTATTCGTTACTGCCCTGCTCGTCGCTATTCCCTTCCAGGCGCAACCTGCGTTCTGGATGCTCGCTCAAGTATTTCGCATGAGCTTGCACGAGAGGTTTATCGGCATCCGCCACGGCATAAATATCCACCGCGTAATACACACTGCGTTTTGCCAGAATGCTGTCGGGGTCACTCAATGGGTCTTTTGAATCAAATTTGACAGGAGTATCCGCCTCGGTCAAATCTAGCGTGGTAGAGTCCACCGCAGTGGGGGTTGCCGCACCCGTGTCGGTCGCAGATGCGCTCGCGTCTGGAATCTGCGCGGCAGGCTCTTCAACTTTAGGTTTGGGAGTGGTGCAGGCGGCAAGCAAACTCATCAGTGCCAAACTAACAATTATTTTTTTCATATCATCATCCTTAATACGCTGCGCGGACTCATTAGAGGCGTGGTCCCCAAATCGGTTCACGCGCATCACCGCTTGTCGTGGACATTTTTTGCTTCACACGG
>CAZSPN010000009.1:30279-34137 GCA_964608835.1 uncultured Gallionella sp. | reverse complement strand
TTGCCAATATACCACGTCCCTCCAGCTCGCTGGCGTACATCACCACCTTGCCGTTGGGCGAAAAGCTGGGCTTTTTCTCCCATCCGCCACCCGTGATAAGCTCCATTTGCCCCGACTGAATATCCTGCTTGGCAATGTAAAACTTGCCTTTCTCCTGATGGGTAAACACGAAGCTTTTTCCATCTGGGCTATAGCGCGGTGAATAATTATTCCCCGCACCAAACGTCATGCGCTTTGCCGCCCCCCCTGCCAAAGAAATTTGGTAAATTTGCGGTGTACCACCGCGATCCGACGTGAACAACAGCAACTGCCCATCGGGAGAAAAGTTCGGCTCGGTATCTATTCCACCACCCGTGGTTATCCTGCGCAAATTCTTGCCTTCCGCCGAAACCATATAAATTTGCGAACTCCCCTCACGACCGATCACCACTGCCAACTGCTTACCGTCCGGTGACCAAGACGGCGCGCTGTTACTGCCGCGAGAATCGGCAATCACTGTGCGCTGATTACTGTACACCGACTGCACATAAACCACGGCGTGCGCACCCGCAAAACTCACGTAGGCAATTTTACTGCCATCCGGTGACCAGGCGGGAGACATGATGGGTGCATTTTGTACCAACAAAACATGCTCATTTTGTCCGTCACTGTCTGCCACCACCAGTTGATACTTTTTACCCTGACGATTCACGTAGGCAATACGTGTACTGAACACACCCTTATCACCCGTTAATTTTTCGTAAATCAGGTCAGCCACACGATGACCTACCGCACGCAACTGCCCGTCAGCCGAGGATACCGTTTGTGCGTCCAATATCGATTGTCTGACCGCATCCAGCAATTGAAACCTCACCTCAACGCGCTTCGCGGAAACAGTCACCTGACCCACCGCCAACGCCTCTGTACCGCGACCTTGCCAATCTGAATAATTCACCTCTCCCGCATCGTGCGGCGTTTTACCAGTCACATCAATCAACCTGAACAATCCTGTTCGGGATAAATCGGCTACCACCACTTCATTGATCGTCCGAGACGTTTTTGCATCGCCTCCAAATGGCACAATAGCAACGGGAATTTGATGTTCACCCGCACCGATAATTTCAATGTTCAGCACCGCACTCACACTGACAGTCTGAGCGAGCAGCAGCACGCCTACCGCATTTTTTATCCAATTCAACATAAACAAACCATCCTATTTTTCCGGCTCAAAGCCCAGTTTCAATTCACGAAAATTTTTGAACATCGCCACATCGGGCGGCAAAGGAAACGGCTGAGATTTAATAATGGCGCGCTCCACCGCGTTGTCATACGCGGCATCACCGCTAAATTTAACCAACTTGGCATTCAGCACTACCCCGCCTGGTAGCAGTGTGACCAAAAATTCTGCGCGCGCCTTTTTCGGGACATTGGGTGGTTCAACAATATTGCTGCGTATTTTCACGCTGATTTTGGCTATGTACTCATCCACCACCCGCTTGGTCGCGGCATTTTCTGCCGCGATTTTTTCTTGCCGCTCTCGTGCAGCTTGCAGGGCTTGTTGATCAATTTCAACAACGGGTGCGGCAGGTTTCGCATCGACAATAATTTTAGGCAAGGGCTTATCATCGTCAATCGACTCTACTTCAATTTTTTTTGGCACAGTGACTTTTTCTTCTATTTTTTTCTTTTTATCAGGCAGGGCAATATCAGGTTTAACGATGCTTTCAATTTGAGCGGGGGGTTGCGTGGGCTTAATAATTTCCAATGGCTTAACTGGCTCAGGCGGCATCGTCACAGGCTCAGGCAAGCTCTGCCACAGATCAACGCTCATCGACTCAGGCGGGATGTACTGCCAAGAAAAGCCAAAATAAAGGAGTGCAAAGAAAGCCAGATGCACTGCCAATGCCAAGATTCCGGCGGGCAGTTTGAAAGGCTCGTAAGTCAGCGTCGCGTTCATTCCTATTTAATTTTTGTCAGCAGCCCAACCTTTTTGATGTGCTGCTGTTGCAACATATCCATCACGTTGATCACTTCTTCGTAACGCACATTTTTATCGGCGGAAATTACCACCGCTTGATCGGCGTGTTCGCTTTGCTTAGTCTTCAATATCGCAACCAACTCATTACGGGACACACTGTTTTCTTGGCTATTTTTGGCGTGGTCTCGCAATGCCAACGAGGTATCTTTTTTGATGATGACTTCTAACGGCGCGGTGGCGGGCAGCGAGGATTTTCCCACTTGCGGCAAATCAACTTGGCCGGGATTCATCATCGGCGCGGTGACCATAAAAATCACCAGCAGCACCAACATCACGTCGATATACGGCACGACGTTGATCTGGTTCATCAGGCGATTTCTGGATCGGCGTTCAGATCTCATGGCAGCTGACCCTTAAGGTTGACGCTGAAGTACATTTGAAAACTCTTCGGTAAAACTTTCAAAGCGCGTGGCAAGGCGTTCAATGTCCCGCGCATAACGGTTGTATGCCACCACGGCCGGAATCGCCGCAAACAAGCCCATTGCAGTTGCCACTAACGCTTCCGCGATGCCTGGTGCAACGTGTGCCAGCGTGGCCTGACCAACATTCGCCAAGCCGCGAAACGCGTTCATAATGCCCCATACCGTACCGAACAAACCCACATACGGGCTGACTGAGCCGATGGATGCAAGGAATGCCAGATGCGATTCCAGCTTGTCCATTTCACGCTGATAAGTGGCGCGCATGGCGCGGCTCGCTCCTTCCATCACGACGGGATTGCCTGCGCCGTATTGTTTTTTTAACTTCACAAATTCAGTCAAACCCGCCGCGAAAATACGTTCCAACGCGCCTTGCTCGGCGCGCGGTGTCGCGCCAACTTGCTTGTACAACTCGGCCAAGTTTGAGTTACGCCAAAACTCCTCTTCAAACTCGGCGGTCAGCCTAACTTCTTGGCGAATGGCAAACAGCTTGAGAAAAATATACCACCACGACATCACAGATACTGCCAATAGCAGCAACATTACCAACTGCACCAGCACGCTGGCATTGGCGATGAGGTGAATGAACGATAAATCTTGCACGACTTCCATTGCTATCCTTTTCCGTAAAACACGGATTATCCAGATTGATGTAGGAGCGCGCCCTGCGCGCGAACAAACTCGTGATCGCGAGGGCGCGCTCCTACACTGGCTTTATTTCCATTGCTTGCGCAACACCTCAGGCACACTCACTGGCTTAAAGCTTTCCAGCGACACGCACACCAGATGCACCTCAGCCTCGGTGAGTAATTCCTCACCACGCCGCACAGTTTGCAACAAGGTAATACGACTGCGACCAATATCTCTAACCTGCGCGGTCACATCCAACAAATCATCCAATAAGGCGGGCTTCAGGTAATCCAGCTTCATCGAACGCACCACAAATACCGCGCCAAATTCCTTCATCAACGCGCCATTGCTATAGCCACACACATCACGCAACCACTCAGTCCGCGCACGCTCCATAAAGTTCACATAGCTGCCGTGATACACCACCCCGCCTGCATCGGTATCTTGAAAATACACACGCACGGGCAGAGTAAAATTCTTGCTCTTAGTCATCGAGTAAATCCCCTATAATTGGCTGACTGACCACCGCCAAGCCAAAATGTTTGTAGGCATGTGCCGTCGCTATGCGCCCGCGCGGGGTGCGTTGCAGGTAACCTTGCTGAATCAGAAAAGGTTCCAGTACATCCTCTATCGTGTCTCGCTCTTCTCCAATTGCCGCCGCCAGATTGTCCACACCCACCGGCCCGCCGAGAAATTTTTCTATCACGGTGAGCAACAGCTTTCTGTCCATCACATCCAAGCCCTGCGAGTCAACATCCAGCATGGTCAATGCGGCGTCTGCCACTTCGCGCG
>CAZSPN010000009.1:0-30269 GCA_964608835.1 uncultured Gallionella sp. | reverse complement strand
GCTACACCTTCAGCTTTGACATCGGAGAAATCGCGCACGCGACGCAACAGGCGGTTGGCGATACGCGGTGTACCGCGCGATCGTTTGGCAATTTCCAACGCACCATCATGCGCTAAATTCATTTCCAGCAAACCTGACGAGCGCATCACAATGCGCTGCAATTCTTCGGGCGTATAAAACTCCAATCGCGCCACAATGCCGAAACGATCACGCAGCGGATTGGTCAACATTCCCGCACGGGTAGTCGCACCAACCAAAGTGAACGGCGGCAAATCAAGCTTTACCGATCGAGCAGCCGGGCCTTCACCTATCATGATGTCGATTTGATAATCTTCCAGAGCGGGGTACAGAATCTCTTCCACCACAGGTGACAAGCGGTGAATCTCGTCGATGAACAACACATCATGTGGCTCAAGATTGGTAAGCAATGCTGCAAGGTCACCCGCGCGCTCCAGCACCGGACCCGATGTGTGACGCAAATTTACGCCCATCTCGCGCGCAATGATTTGCGCCAACGTAGTCTTTCCCAAACCCGGCGGGCCAAACAACAACACATGATCGAGCGGCTCGCTACGCTGTTTGGCTGCCTGAATAAAAATCTCCAACTGTCCGCGTATCTTCTCCTGCCCGACGTATTCATCAAGCTGCTTGGGACGCAACGCGCGCTCCAACGCCTCCTCCTGCTTGGAGGCAACGGCGGGGGTGGTTAAACGCGGCTCAGTGGTGAGGTTATCGCTGTGGATCATTTTTAGTGATTATCTTACGTTAGTCGTTTTCATTACCTGAACAGCCGAAAATCAAACGGGTAACTCCCGTGCGATTTTACTTTTATTTGCTTGGCATCGCGGTGGGCAGGGTTAAGCAAATAATTCTTAGTGTGCGGAACAATCGCGCTGGGCACAGCCAACAAAGCCGAGCTTAAATCTCGCAGCCACTCGTCTCCTATTGCTCTGGTCATTTCGCTTTGCTTGCACCAATTGGCATCAAGATTTCTCTCATCAATTTCAACAACAGCAACTTCATCGGGGACTTCAATTTTCAACAACCGATAGGAACTCGGCAAATACTCAAAGTCGTTTAACTCAAGATGCACCAGCACTTCCAGCAATGCAGATGCTGGCGAGCTGGCAGTATAAACAATCGACTTGCCCGCATTATGCCAGCGCGCCGCCGCCCGCAAACCGCCTTGACCGGATAATTCAAGGTAGTTGCTGATGCGCCAAACAATCACGCAAAGAAACCTTCGTCTATCTGCACCAACGCTTCTTCGACCAAACGGCTACCTACATCGGAGACGAGCATTTCAATTGGCGTTATTCCCTCGAAACGCTTCATCGGTTTGCGCAACCAAGCCATCGCTTTTTCTTTGTCGCCAAATACGGATTCAGTTTGCGCAACCACACGCACCAGACGCACAGCGCGATCCGATTCTTCAATAGTCAGCGGCTCGGCATTAGCGCGGCGATGCGCGAGTGTTCTGGGCGGGGTAATCAGGTTAATTTCCTGTTTAGTCACGCCTTCTGCCAGCAAGCGGTCGATCACATTTACAGGAAGACGGTTGTGAACCAGCTTGACCACATCCATATCACTCGTTGCGCCACGCTGCACGAGCAACCCGGAAAATTTGGAACGCTCACTGCGCAGCCGTTGTTCGCGGGTGGTGTAAACCGCCATATTTTGCGCGACCTGAAGTGCCGCACCTTCATTCGATGGGGCGGCATAAGCGGCAGACTTGGATGTGGATTTAGCCCTTGGTTTAGCAGGGGCAGATGATTTTGAAGTTAGCATGGCACACCTCTTTTTTGGCAATATGCCATCACACTACAGGCATATTGCCAATATTTCAAGTCTTATGAAATGCAGTGCGCTATGTGTCAGGCTTTGGACAGGAGCTTGAGTGCCTGGCGGATACCGTCCGACACGTTGACATCCTTGGGTAATTGCTTGGCTGCCCAGTCGGCTTCTTTTTCGTTGTAGCCCAAGGCTTGCAAGGCATTCACGATGTCGTTATTGGCTGAATGTGTGATTGTGCTTGAAGTTGCATTGACACCCGTTGCAACGAATTTACCTTGCAATTCCAACAATAATCGCTCGGCAGTTTTTTTGCCCACGCCGGGTATTTTGGTGAGACGACCTGCGTCTTTATTTGCCACGGCAGCGGCGAGGTCATTCAGGCTTAAACCGGACAAAACAGACAGTGCCAATTTGGGGCCGACTCCGCTGATTTTTAGTAGCTGGCGAAACGCGATGCGTTCTTCGTGAGTCAAAAAACCATAGAGCAATTGCGCATCTTCACGCACGACAAATTGGGTATGCAGTACGACTTTTTCATGCAGTGCAGGCAGGTTGTAAAAAGTACTCATCGGCACATCCAATTCATAACCGACACCTTGCACATCCAGCAAAATTTGCGGCGGATTTTTTTCCAGCAACACACCCGTTAAGCGACCAATCATTTTTTCATCCCAAAATTAAACCGAGTGACAGCAAGGCACCATGCAGCAACATCGCGGCAATAGTTAGCTTGATTGCATCGCCCAGTTGCTGCGGTTGTGCGGCATGACGCAGCAATAAGCGCATGGCTTTTACGCTCAACGGAAATGCCAACCACGCCAGCAAAGCGAATATCGGCAGCCAACCCAGCACCACGCAAAGCAATATCCATGTATAAGCCGAAG
Organism: uncultured Gallionella sp.; assembly: GCA_964608835.1. GTDB lineage: Bacteria > Pseudomonadota > Gammaproteobacteria > Burkholderiales > Gallionellaceae > Gallionella. The sequence goes on along the minus strand of CAZSPN010000009.1, from coordinate 27,591 downwards.
ACACAATCAGCACATAACCCCACCGTGCGTGATTTACTTCCAGACGCGCCACCCAGTGTAACTTGCCTGCTGCCGTATCGGCGGCACGATCGGGGAACTGATTGATATACAGCAAGCTGGTCGCCAGCAGCGCGTAGGAAAAACCCGCAACAAACGGTGCGACAGCAAAACCTTTTCGCTGCACGAAATCTGCTCCTACTGTGATCGCCAGTATCCCCGCCGCCACACACAATTCACCCAGCCCGCGACTATTTAGTTTGAACGGCGGCGCGGAATAAGCCCAACCGATGAACAGTCCGGCAAGGCCGATATACAACAATTGCGGCGCAGAACGCGCCATCAGCCACAACCCCGCCACTGCCACGCATATCAGCAAAGAGAAGCCAAAGTTGCGAGTCTGCACCAGGCTCAGCACGCCGTTCTGAATGAAGCGACTGCCGCCGGTGAAAGGAAAGACGCGCTCTGTGTTCTGTGCGTCGGTGCCATTGAGCGCGTCATAGTAATCGTTAAGCACATTCACGCCGGCATGAGCCAACAGCGCAAATAACAAGGTAACGAGCGCAAGCAATACATCAAACGTGAGATTGTCGTGCCAAGCAATGGACAGCCCTATTATTCCGGCCATCAGGCTTGCTGTTATAAAGGCCGGGCGAGTCGCAACCAAATAACGCTTGAACGGGTTTTTCATTGCCGCGAGTGTTGGCTCCATCGGTTGCATCGTCATACCAGCCTCCCGCCTCGAACGCGAAAGCCTTTAGTCGCCAAAGCACCCAAGCCCAAACCACCGTGTGCATGACAGATTGCGCACGCCAAGGCATCCGCCGCATCCGGGCTCGGCACACCGGACAAATTCAACAAGCGTTGCACCATTAACTGCACCTGTTCTTTTTTGGCATGGCCGTTTCCCACTACAGCTTGCTTCACTTGCAACGCGGTGTATTCGGCGACGGGCAGATTCACCAACACTGCCGCGCAAATCGCCGCACCGCGCGCCTGCCCCAACAACAAAGTTGATTGGGGATTGACATTCACAAACACTTTTTCGACCGCAACCTGTTCGGGGTTGTGCTGTTCAATCACCTCACCCAATGAATTCAAAATGCTTTTTAGTCGCTCCGGTAACTCACCCACAGGCGTTTTGATGCAACCGCTGGCAACGTAATGTAATTGCTGACCGACTTTATCAATCACACCAAATCCAGTGACACGCAGTCCGGGATCAATTCCTAGGATGCGCATTTTATTTTCTGCAAAGTGAGTCGGATACGAATTTGGGTTATTCGTCTACAACGGCGGTGGTATAAACTTCCTGCACGTCATCCAAATCTTCCAGCGCATCGAGCAACTTTTGCATTTTCACTGCATCTTCTCCCGTGAAAATCACTTCGTTGACAGGCTTCATCATCACTTCACCAAACTCAGGTTTGTATCCGGCAGTTTCCAAAATTTGCTTCACATTCACGAACTCGTAGGGCGCGGTAATCACTTCAATGCTGCCATCGTCATTGCTCGTAATGTCTTCAGCCCCCGCATCTAGTGCCACTTCCATCAACCCATTTTCATCCGTTCCCGGCGCAAAAATCATCTGTCCGCAATGCTTGAACAGAAACGATACCGAGCCATCCGTGCCGAGATTACCGCCGTGTTTGCTAAAGGCGTGGCGCACATCGCCCACGGTGCGCGTCTTGTTGTCGGTCATGCAATCCACCATCACTGCCGCACCGTTGATACCGTAACCTTCATAGCGGATTTCCAAATACTCCACGCCCTCCAGTTCACCGCTACCGCGCTTAATGGCGCGCTCGACGTTGTCCTTGGGCATGTTGTTTTCATAAGCCTTATCCATCGCCAAACGCAAGCGCGGATTGCCTGTGGGATCACCGCCGCCGATGCGCGCGGCAACGGTAATTTCTTTAATCAGGCGCGTAAATATTTTGCCGCGTTTGGCATCTTGCTTGCCTTTGCGATGTTGGATATTTGCCCACTTGCTATGTCCTGCCATGTCACAATCCCTGTCTAATTTTTCTCCCTCAATGGTATCATTTACAAGTACATAACATAAGTAACCTATCCAACTGGAGCCACCCATGAGTGAACCGATACTCGTTGCAAAAAATAGCACCCAAGAAATTTTTCTCCTGCCGCAGATGGCAAATCGTCACGGACTTATCACGGGCGCAACAGGAACAGGCAAAACCGTTTCCCTGCAAACGTTGGCGGAATCATTTAGCAGCATGGGTGTGCCCGTATTTCTTTCCGATATCAAAGGCGATTTATCTGGTCTCGCTAAAGCGGGCGGTGGCAACCCCAAAATTGAGGCGCGTATCGAATTGTTAAAATTGGAAGGCTTTAAGCATCAAGCCTTCCCTATCACCTTCTGGGATGTATTCGGTGAGATGGGGCATCCCTTGCGCGCCACTGTATCGGACATGGGGCCGTTGCTGTTGGGACGCATGTTAAATCTCAATGATGTGCAGCAAGGTGTGTTATCGCTGGTATTCAAAATCGCGGATGACAACGGCTTGCTGCTGCTCGATTTGAAAGATTTGCGCGCCATGATTCAAAGTGTGGGTGACAACGCCGCTGACTTCACCACCGAGTACGGCAACATTTCCACCGCCAGCATAGGCGCAATTCAGCGCGGCTTGCTGGAAATCGAAATGCAAGGCGGCGAACATTTTTTTGGCGAGCCGATGCTTAATATCGCCGATTTGATGCAGACCGACAGCAAGGGGAAGGGCATGGTCAACATCCTCGCCGCCGACAAGCTGATGACTTCGCCAAAAGTTTATTCGACGATGCTGCTGTGGCTGCTGTCCGAGTTGTTTGAAAACCTGCCAGAAGCAGGCGATCTTGCCAAACCCAAACTGGTTTTTTTCTTCGATGAAGCGCATCTGTTATTTAACGATGCCCCTGACGCATTGCTCGACAAGATCGAACAAGTGGTGCGCCTGATCCGCTCCAAAGGCGTGGGCGTTTATTTCATCTCACAAAATCCGGCCGACGTACCCGATAAAGTGTTGGCGCAACTCGGCAACCGTGTGCAACATGCGTTGCGGGCATTTTCACCGCGCGATCAAAAAGCGGTCAAAGCCGCTGCTGAAACCATGCGCGACAACCCCGCACTGGATGAAGAGGCAACGATTACCGAACTCGGTGTGGGCGAAGCATTGGTTTCCTGCCTGGATGAGAAAGGTCGCCCCGGCATTGTGGAACGGGCATTCGTATTACCACCGCACGCACAAATTGGCCCGATATCCCCCGATGAACGCAAGCAAATAATTGATGGTTCATTGCTCGCCGGTCACTATGAAAAAGAGATTGATCGGGAATCTGCTTACGAGCTGCTTAAAGGTCACACCAATGAAAAGCAGCCACCCGCAGCCACACAGAATGCGTCTTCCGGCGAAGCCGCACAGCCCGAATCTTCTAGCTCTGGTGGCATCATGGACGGCATCGGCGGAATGTTGGGTGGCGTGTTTGGTGGCGGAAACGGTCTCAAAACTTCCGGTCGCACTCGTCAAGGCATGGGCGAAGCATTTGCAAAAAGCGCGGTGCGCTCTATCGGATCGGCGGTGGGTCGGGAAATTATTCGCGGGGTACTGGGTTCTATTTTTAAGCGATAGCAATTTCAACAAGGAATTCTAGCGATGCGTACGGACAACCAACGGGAAAGCGATAATGTCGAAGATCGCCGCAATGAAACAGGCGGCGGTAGAGGGACGGGTGGATTTCGCTTGCCGCTTGGTGGTGGAAAAGGTCTGGGGTTAGGCACAATTGCCATCGCGTTTGTTGCCTCATGGATGTTGGGCATCAGCCCGATGACGGTGCTGAATTTACTGAGCGGTGGCGGTGGAGAGGTGATGCAAACGCAGCAACAGCCCGCCGAAAGACTGCCCGCTGACGACAAAGATGCGCGTTTTGTTTCGGTAGTACTCGCTGATACCGAAGACGTGTGGCGCGATATTTTCAAGCAGGAGAATGCGCAATATCGTGAGCCGAAGTTGGTGTTGTTTAACGGTCAAACGCCCACTGCGTGTGGCACGGGTCAAGCCGCAGCAGGCCCATTCTATTGCCCTGGCGACGAAAAGGTTTACATTGATTTGCGCTTTTATCAGATGCTGCGCGACCGCTTCCAGGCTCCCGGCGATTTCGCGCAAGCCTATGTGATCGCGCACGAGGTTGGACATCACATACAAAATTTAGTCGGCACATCCGGCAAAGTTGATGCGATGCGCAATCAGTTGAACACAGCCCAGTTTAACCGCCTATCTGTGAGTTTAGAATTACAGGCAGATTGTTATGCTGGCGTAACTATGAATCACGCACAAAAAATGCGCGACATGATCGAGCAAGGCGATATTGAGGAGGCGATGACGGCTGCGGCGGCTGTGGGAGATGACAATATCCAGATGTCCACGCAAGGCACCGTCTCACCGGAAAGCTTTACTCACGGCAGTTCAGCACAACGCACCAAATGGTTTAACGTCGGCATGCAAAGTGGCGATATGAATCGGTGCAACACATTTGAATCTAACAGCTTGTAACTAAACAAACTTCGCTGTAGTATGTAGATACGGTAGATTTATAGGTCAAATCTACTAGATATAGTAGGCGCAGTCTGAAACATTTGGAACTAACTCATACGGGGGATCAAATATGAAGGCAGTATTGGTGGCAAATCCAAAAGGTGGTAGCGGCAAAACGACGCTATCAGTGAACATCGCCGGCTTATTGGCCAATCAGGGGGAATGTGTCGCGCTTCTTGATTTGGATCGACAACAATCCGCTTCGCTGTGGATCGAATCCCGTCCTGTCAGCCTGCCCAATATCGCAACACTTGAATCCCGCAAGGAAGACGGACTTCTGGACGACTGGCTGATTGTTGATTCCGCTGCGGGAATGCGCGGCAAAGACATGACGGACGCGTTGAAACTGGCCGACAAAATCATCGTCCCCATCATGCCCTCATTGTTTGATTTGCACGCCAGCCGCGATTTTCTGGAAGCCCTTTCAGCCGAGAAAAAAGCCCGCAAGGGAAAGTTCGACATCGGCATCGTGGGCATGTGCATGGCTTCCAACACACGCGCCTCGCAAGCGTTGGAACACTTCCTCGCCACCCTGGATTTACCGATACTCGGCTACATACGCGAAACACAGATTTACGTGAATGCCGCGTTTGAAGGAAAATCCCTGTTCGACTTGCCGCGCTATGTCGCTGAAAAAGATATTGCGCAATGGGAACATTTGCATGGTTGGCTAACAAAACACTAGCATCTAAGAATCCCTTCTCAATGCCAGCAATCTCGCGTTGCTGGCATTTTTATTTATCTTACCGTGTCACAAAACAATCAAGGGAGGCAGTGCAAGGCAAAATCGGGCGAAAAAGCGGAGTTTACATTCGGTAAATGAGCATTTTGAGCGAGATTTTAACGATGCAATGCGCCCTTCAGTTCTTTGTGGCACGGTAAGATTAGAAGCTGCGCCTCTTCTTGTTCTCTTCAATCACGTTTTTCAGATTCATCATGCAGGCAGCGAATGCGTTACCCTCCCGCCTGTCCATCCACTGATCGAAGACAAAAGTTTGGTCGGCTTGCCCGGTATTAAAACTGAAGCCAATCTTGAAATTTTCCTGCACCATTAACATCATCAGATCAAGCGTACCGGTGTAATCCACTGTTTCCATATAGCCGTCGTTATGCGACGTGCCGCGATTGTAAACTTTAGGCTGGGTTGACGAATCGGTTTGAATCCAAGCCTTGGTGACGTTACCAATATTCAAAAACACGGGGCTGCCATTTTGCATTTTCGGCACACCATTTTTCATGTCGGCTTTTCTCGCTACCACTTTCACCACGCCGAATGTCACGCCCGTTTCTTTCATAAACACGGTAATGAGCGCGTTGAGCGTCAGATTGTTTTTATTCTCTGCGGTCGCGCGTACTCCGCAACCGGACTGCTTGCCATTGCTGTTGTACTCAACCGAAACGAAGTTTTGTTTGATCAGCGGGACAGGGGCGGAAGACGAAGCAAAAGCATTTGCAGACAACCCCGCCAAAAACACGAAGCAAAGTTTTTTCATTACGATCACTCCTGTCAAACGTTGAACAAGAAGTTCATCACATCCCCATCCTGAACCACATATTCCTTGCCCTCGACACGCATTTTGCCCTTTTCTTTCGCGCCCGCTTCGCCGCCACAGGCGATGAAATCGGCATACGAAATGGTCTGCGCGCGAATGAAGCCGCGCTCGAAATCGGTATGGATCACCCCCGCCGCCTGCGGCGCAGTGTCGCCTTTGTGTATCGTCCAGGCGCGCACTTCCTTCACTCCCGCAGTGAAATAAGTTTGCAAGCCGAGCAACTCATAACCGGTTCGGATCAGGCGATTCAAGCCAGGCTCTTCCAAACCCAAGTCCGCAAGAAATTCTTGCTTGTCGGCATCATCCAAGTCTGCCAACTCCGCTTCAATTTTGGCACACAGTGCGACTACGGGCGCGCCTTCTTTCGCCGCATGTTCACGTAATCTGTCCAGATGCGGATTGTTTTCAAAACCATCTTCCATCACATTGCCCACATACATCGCGGACTTGATGGTGAGCAAACACAGCGGCTTGATGATGAGCTTTTCTTCCTCGCTCAAATTCAAAGTGCGCGCAGGTTTGCCTTCATTCAAATGCGGCAATAATTTTTCCAACACCGCAACCAGTTTTATCGCATCCTTATCGCCGGATTTTGCCTTTTTACCATCGCGTTGTAGCGTGCGTTCCACAGCCGCCAAATCTGCTAACGCCAATTCGGTGATAATTGTTTCGATGTCAGCAATCGGATCAATCTTGTTTGCCACGTGAATTACATTCGGATCATCAAAGCAACGCACCACGTTCACAATCGCGTCGGTCTCGCGGATGTTGGCTAGAAACTGGTTACCCAAGCCTTCACCTTTGGATGCACCCGCCACCAGCCCCGCGATGTCAACAAACTCTACAATCGCGGGCTGCATTTTTTGCGGCTTAACGATTTTCGCCAAACCTTCCATACGCGCATCCGGCACTTCGACTATGCCCACATTCGGCTCGATGGTGCAGAACGGATAATTCTCCGCAGCGATGCCCGCCTTGGTCAGCGCATTAAATAAAGTCGATTTTCCGACATTGGGCAACCCGACAATTCCGCATTTCAAACTCATGGTATTTCCTTAATTTTTGCAGGATTCAAAACGGCGCGAATTGTAACACCGTTGTGTAAGCGGCTTTGCAGCGTAACTAGGCCAAGGTTAATCCCAGTAAATAAGCTGGATTTAACTGACAAAAATCGGCAATCACCATAAAATCAATACCCGACCAAAATATTTAAGTAAAGGTAATAAAACGATGAATAGAATTAGCGCAAAATCAACTCGTGCGACGCAGGCTTATACTTTGGTGACGGATCTGCAAAAACGCTTTGTCACCAAGCTGAATGCAATCAGCAAAAAATTCGGCAGTGACAAGCCCTATGAACCCACAGAATGGTTTCGTGACGAGGGAAAGCATGGCGGCGGTGTTCGATTCATGGCGACCGACGAGTCGATATTCAATCGCGCATCGGTTAATACCTCGCAAGTTCAGTACGACAATGACGACACCAAGCAATTGGCTTCCGCATCGGCCATTTCGACGATTATTCACCCCAAAAATCCGCTGGCTCCTTCGGTACACATTCACATCAGCTGGACGGAATTAAAAAACGGCAACGGTTACTGGCGCGTGATGGCAGATCTCAATCCGTCTATTGAAAATACCGCCGACAAAGCCCAGTTTGCCAATCAACTCAAGCAAGCCGCCCCGCAACAATATGACGAAGCCTCGGCGCAAGGGGATCGCTATTTCAATATCCCCGTGCTGGGTCGTCACCGCGGCGTGACGCATTTCTACCTCGAAAATTATTTCAGCGGGAACTTTGATGCCGACATGAACATGGCCAAGTCAGTGGGAGAAGCGGCAATTGATACTTATTGCGACATTCTGTCTGCGGCAATTGAAACACGCACTTCACCCACAGAGGCAGACCGCAAAAAGCAACTGGACTACCACACACTTTATTTCTTTCAGGTGCTTACGCTGGACAGGGGTACGACATCCGGTCTGCTGGTTCACAACCAGAATGACATCGGCATCATGGCTTCGCTGCCTTCGTACCTCAACCGACCTCTGCTGGCTTCGTGGGTAGCCAAGATGCCCGTCCCGCAAGATCAATTACTCAGCGGAATGCTGGCCTGTTTGCCGAACCAAGAAGTCTGTCCTGTCGAAGACGACACCAAACAAGCATTGGCAAATTGCGTGCGGAAGCATTATCAAACCCATCCAGAGGCGATTGACATGCAGGCCAGCGGCAATACTGTGCCACCCACTGTCAACAATCACATCTGATTGATCTAAGAATCGGTGGAAGTCGTTGAAACCAACGCTTCCACTAAATTGAATTTTTGCGCCATTGCTTGCAGCTAAATCCGCTTTGCCAATTCTGCTGCCTTGCCAATGTAACTTTCAGGGCTTAGTTTAAGCAGCCGTTGTTTTTCCGCATCGGGAATATCCAAGCTGCTGATGAAAGTTTGCAGCGATGCTTGGGTGATGCCGTCTTTGCCGCGCGTTAATTCTTTGAGCTTGTCGTAGGCATTTTCGATGTTGTAGCGGCGCATCACGGTTTGGATGGGCTCTGCCAAAATTTCCCAGCTGTTGTTCAAATCTTCCGAGACACAAGCGGGATTGGCTTCCAGTTTATCCAGCCCGCGCAGGCAGGATTCATAAGCCAGCAAGGTGTATCCGAATGCCACTCCCATGTTGCGCAACACAGTGGAATCAGTGAGGTCGCGCTGCCAGCGCGAGATGGGCAGCTTCTCGCTAAGATGGTGCAATATCGCGTTGGCCAAACCGAGGTTTCCCTCGGAATTTTCAAAATCAATCGGGTTCACCTTATGCGGCATGGTGGAAGAACCCACCTCGCCCTTGATGACTTTTTGCTTGAAATAACCGAGCGAAATGTAACCCCAGATGTCGCGGTTCAGGTCGATCAAAATGGTGTTGGTGCGCACAAACGCATCGAACAATTCCGCCATGTAATCGTGCGGCTCAATTTGCGTGGTGTAAGGGTTGAAAGTGATTCCAAGATTGCTGACGAAACCTTGCGCAAGGTTCTCCCAATCCACATTAGGGTAGGCGGTAAGATGCGCGTTGTAGTTGCCCACCGCGCCGTTGATCTTGCCAAGAATCTCAATTGCCGCAAGGCGTTGTTCCGCACGCTGCAAGCGATACACCACGTTCGCCATTTCTTTGCCCAATGTACTTGGGGTGGCAGTTTGTCCGTGAGTACGGCACAACATGGGCAACCCCGCGAGTTGGTGCGCGATATTTTTCAGGCGGTTAATCAGCACATTCAAGGTGGGCAGCATCACCGCTTCACGCGCTGTTTTCAACATCAGTGCGTGGCTGAGATTGTTGATGTCTTCCGAGGTGCAGGCAAAGTGAATGAATTCCAATACCTTGGCAGTTTCCGTGTTGCCAGACAGTTTGTCGCGCAGCCAGTATTCAACAGCTTTCACATCATGGTTAGTGGTGCGTTCGATAAGCTTAATTGCGTGGGCATCAGCCTCGCTAAAGTTGGTGTTAAATGCGTCGAGTTGCTCGATGGTTTTGGCAGAGAACGGTGATATTTCTTTAATATTCTTGTGCGCGCTTAAAGCTTTTAGCCACTCGATCTCAATCAACACTCGAAAGCGTATCAAGCCGAACTCGCTGAAGTATTTGCGTAGCGCATCGACTTTGCCGTAGTAGCGACCATCGAGAGGAGAGAGAGCGGTGAGTTTGGTGAGCGTGGTCATGGCGTAACCCTTAAAACGAAAGGACGTATTTTACGCGAAGCCACGCGTTCTGATACAGCCAGTTTGCATTGTTGTTTTTAGTCTATTTCAATTACCATGAACCATTCAAATCGGTTTCTTTGGGTTAGGGGGAGACTGTAAAAAAATGCGAACTTCAAAACACTCAGCGTCCAGTCTTTTTCTTAATACAGGCATTTTTGACAGCCTAAATTCCTTCGGCGATATTGAAGCTAGAATTACCACTCTTCCTGGCAACAATTGATCGTAATAGCGACTAAGATGTTGTGGAAGATACTCAGTTAATTTTCGCCCACTAAATGGTCTCTCTGCACACAAAAAATTCTCAGGGATTTATTAAGCCAGAATCCTGGCTGGCTAACATCACCCCTACTTTTGCTCCTGCAGAAGTTGAAGTGTTACGCGCCGCTTGCGAATTAGTTGAGCCACGCTACCAAGGTCATGTCGAAGTCACGGGCACACCGCTCATGCAGCACGCGCTGGGCACGGCTTCAATCTTGGTCGGCATGAACATGGATTACGAAACCATTGCCGCTGCTATTCTATATGCCATACCGGAGCAGCTGAATAATTGGACTGAAAAAGTCGAGCAGGCTTGTGGTGCTAACGTGAAGATGTTGGTCGATGGCATGTCGCGCATGGGGCGGATTAGCTTGCTCGGTGAAGTCGGCACGAAAGACAAGAACGCAGCCGCGCAACAAATCGAAAGCCTGCGCAAAATGTTGCTGGCGATGGTGGACGATATTCGCGTGGTGTTAATCAAACTCGCCGAACGTACTCAGTCCTTGCGTAACATATCGGGTGCGGGTGCGGAACAACAAAAACTCATCGCGCAACAAACCCGCAGCCTCTTTGCGCCGTTGGCGAATCGTCTTGGAGTATGGCAACTCAAATGGGAGTTGGAAGACCTATCGGTACGCTACCTGGAGCCTGAGCTATACAAAAAAATCGCCAAGTTGCTGGATGAGCGCAGAGTTGATCGTGAACTTTATATCACCGAGGTAGTAGCAAAGTTAAAGCAGTCGCTACATCAGGCAGGCATCCGCGCAGAGGTAACGGGTCGCGCCAAACACATCTACAGCATCATCAATAAGATGAAGCGCAAGCACTTGGATTTCAGCGAACTGTACGATGTGCGCGCGGTGCGGATTTTGGTGGACGACGTGCAGAGTTGTTATACCGCCTTGGGCATCGTGCAAAGTTTATGGACACCAATTTCCAGCGAGTTTGACGACTACATCGCCCACCCAAAAAGCAACAACTACCGCTCGCTACACACTGCCGTTATTGGCTCGCAAGGTCTTGCACTGGAGGTGCAGATACGCACCCATGAGATGCATCAACATTCCGAACTCGGTGTCGCCGCGCATTGGCGTTACAAAGAAGGCGCGAAATCGGATGCCAAGTTTGATGAAAAAATTATTTGGCTGCGCCAGATTTTGGAGTGGAAAGAAGAGCTGGCCGACAAAGGCGATTTGCAGGAACAATTCAAAAATGAATTATTCCACGATCAGGTTTACGTACTCACCCCTCAGGGCAAAGTGATCGCCCTGCCCAAAGGCGCGACCCCGGTGGACTTCGCCTATATCCTGCATACCGATCTTGGGCACCGCACTCGTGGCGCAAAAGTGAATGGCAATATCGTGCCGCTCAACTACAAATTGCAAAATGGACAACGCGTGGAAATTCTCACCATCAAACAAGGTGCGCCGAGCCGCGACTGGATTGCCCCCTCGCTCGGCTTTCTGCAAAGCCCGCGTGCGCGTGCCAAAGTGCGCGCCTGGTTCAAAAATCAAAACTTCGATGAAAGCGTCGCACAGGGCAGAGTGCAACTGGATAAAGAATTGCAGCGGCTCGGCATCACCTCTCTCAATCAGGAAAAAATCGCGCAGCGTCTGCTCTTCAACAAACTGGAAGATTTTTTAGCCGCCATCGGGCGCAACGAAATCACCTCGCGCCGTATCGCCGTCGCCATACAAGCAGAGCTGCCCACCAAGGTGATAGAAATCACCAAGCAAACTGTTTTCAGACCAACCACCGAGCGCACCACCAAAGCCGACATCACCGTCGGCGGTGTGAACAACCTGATGACCCGCATCGCAAAATGCTGCAACCCCGCAGCACCTGATGACATTGTGGGTTATGTCACGCGGGATAGAGGCATCACCATCCATCGGCAAGACTGCGCGTTTATGCTGCGCTTGATGGAGAGCAGGCTTGACCGCAAGTTGACGGCACAGTGGGGCGAATAGTGGAACAACAATTGTTATGTGCTACGAGCGGAACTTCATCTTGATATTCTGTATTATTCACGGCACGATGCTGCCATGAAGAATACCATTTCTACCGCTACTTTAAGTTTCATACAACAACGCGTACTTTCCTAAAATGGACAGCTACCAAGACCCCAAACCCGGTAAGACTTACATTAGCCCGAGACTCGACTCATTTGGCGAGCCAAAGCGAAAGGTGCGCATTGCCACAAAGCTCATTGAGCAACCAGAGACCTACGCCTTTGCACAGATCAAGGACGAAGTCGTGCTGAGACATAAGGAAGATGCCAAGACCTGTATTACTGCCAAGTTTTTTGAAGATGATCGCGGAATCTTTGTACTAAATATTCAAGGCTACACAGTCGCGACTGGCAAACCCCACAATGCAAGCTTCGCATTCATTGGCGATGAAATTGAGAAACTGCTCGAATTTCTAAACCACATCCAATCTGTGCCACTCAAAAGTAGTAGCTCAATGAAAATCACCGACGAGGAACTACGCCGAGTCGTACTTTCGTCCAATCCCAAGCCCTTTATCAAGACAATCAAGAGCTATTCGCTGAAGTCATTCGCTCAGCCGTAACGAAGGAGGATGTTGTAGCTGTCGGCTATCGCAAGCGTCAATTGCAGGTTTTCCAACAGCTTCTTGAAAATGACGAATACTTCAACACGGTCAAGGCGCAGAAACAATGCAACAACGAGGCAGTGTGGCAAAAATTCTTTGAGAAAAATCCGTGGATATTTGGCTATGGTTTAAGCTACATTCCGCTATCCACCCTTGATGAAAAGAAACTTGAGCAAGTGGTTCACGGCCACACTGTATCAGAACACGGAAAGCGAGTAGACGCGCTGCTTAAGACTCGCGGGGTTATCTCAAGCCTCTGCTTCGTCGAGATGAAGACGCACAAGACGGAATTACTCAACTCCAAGCCCTATCGGGCTGGTTGTTGGTCACCATCAGATGAACTTTCGGGTGCTGTCTCACAGGTTCAAGGCACGGTTGCGCTCGCTACAGAATCTATAAAATCCAAACTATCTCTCACGGATGATTTCGGAAATCCAACTGGCGAAGAGGCTTTTAATTACATGCCGAAGTCCTTCCTTGTTGTCGGCAGCCTTCACGAATTCGTAAGTGACCACGGTGTGAACCAAGAACGCTATCGTTCGTTTGAGCTATTCAGGCGCAATACCATCAGCCCAGAGATAATCACGTTCGATGAGCTTTACGAACGCGCGCGATTCATAGTTCACCAAAATGAATCCTAACCCAAACGTCAAGCTGGGAAAAGCACACAGCCACTTACTTTTGCGTTACAGAACGAATAGAACGAATGCGGTCAGGTTCGGAATAGTTTGACAACCCACCTCGCACGCCTTAATCCACCTGCCTTGCCGAGAACCTGATCACGCCGCCATCGCGTGAACTTCACGCTCAATACGCGTCTTTAGTTCAGCCTCGGCAACTTTCAAATCGTAGCTCAGTTGCAGGTTAAGCCAAGACTGCGCATCTGTGCTGAAATAACGCGCCAATCGTAATGCAGTATCGGGTGTAATCGAACGGCGTTCGTTGACGATTTCATGCAGCCTTGTCGCAGGCACGCGCAACGCCAGCGAGAGCGCGTGGACGCTCATGCCCAGAGGGATAATATATTCCTCGCGTAAAATTTCACCCGGATGAATGGGGCGTATTCCATTTTTTGCCATGTTGCTCTCCTTAGTGGTAATCGACAATCTCAGCATCAAATACGTCGCCATTTTTGAATTTGAAGCAGATACGCCATTGGTCATTGATGCGTATGCTGTGCTGTCCTTTCCGCTCACCGCGCAAGGCTTCCAAACGATTGCCTAGCGGTGAGCGCAAAAACTCTAACGTCGTAGCTGCTTCGAGTAACGTCAGCTTGCGTTCGGCAACTGTTTGAATGCTGCGAAAACGACGCGGATTCAAACCCTCAAATAATGCCTGCGTATCTTTGCAATTGAACGATTTGATCATACTGTGCATAGTATTACGCATTGCGTTATATGTCAATAATGTGATGCTCAGGCAACTATTAAGGAAACGTTGATTAAGCCCGTTCGTGGTGCACTCGCAAGACCGCAGGGGTCTTCCCCAAAAAACATGGTCGCAAAATACACTCTCTGTTTTTTGTGAAGGGGTAGGCCGTGGCTGTACGGGGCTGAAGCCCCAACAGCACACGCTCAGTGATTTTCGTTCTCGCCTTCGATACGCCGCGCTGGGTACATGCTCGACGCGAACAGGTTGCTATAGGCGAACTTGCTTCAAGTTTGTCCCTGTTCGATGATCGCACCACCCAAGCAAACCTCACCGTCGTAAACAACGACCGATTGCCCCGGCGTAACCGCCCATTGCGCTTCGTCGAATTCAATTGTGCATGTGTCATTTTCAATTGAGGTTAAATGACACGGCGCATCAGCCTGGCGATAGCGAGTTTTGGCCGCGTAGGGATGATTTGGCTTTGGCGCGGTGCCGCTAATCCAGTGGCTTTCCAGCGCGGTTAGCTGCGGAGCGAGTAGTGCGGGGTGGTCGTGGCCTTGCACGACGATGAGGCGATTTTTCGCCATGTCTTTGCCGCACACAAACCACGGTTCGCCAGAAGAATCTTTGGCTCCACCGATGTGCAAACCTTGGCGTTGGCCGATAGTGTAGAACGACAACCCCATGTGCTCACCCACTACTTTGCCTTCTGGCGTACCCATTTTTCCGGGCTGAGTAGGCAAATAGCGATTAAGAAATTCGCGGAACGGACGTTCGCCGATGAAGCAAATTCCTGTGCTGTCTTTTTTTGCGTGATTGGATAGGCCGTACTTTTCGGCAATGGTGCGCACTTCGGACTTAAGTATTTTTCCGAGCGGAAACATCGCGTGGCTGAGTTGTTTTTGGTTGAGTCGATGCAAAAAGTAGCTTTGATCTTTGCTGTCGTCTGCTGCTTTGAGCAGTTGAAACAAGCCATCCACCTCGCGCACTTGCGCGTAATGCCCGGTGGCAATGGTGTCCGCGCCTAGGGCGATAGCATGGTCGAGAAAGGCTTTGAATTTGATCTCGGCATTGCACAGGATGTCCGGGTTCGGTGTGCGTCCCGCCTGATATTCGCGCAGGAAATAACTAAATACGCGCTCTTTGTATTCCTTGGAAAAATTCACTGCCTCGATGGGTATGCCGATGGTGTCGGCCACCGCGACGGCATCAATCAAGTCTTGACGGGTTGAACAGTACTCGCTGTCGTCATCGTCTTCCCAATTTTTCATGAACAGCCCGACTACGTCATAGCCTTGTTGTTTGAGCAACAACGCGGTGACGGAAGAGTCCACGCCGCCGGACATACCAACGACAATTCGCTTAGTCATAATGCGTGATCAGTTCCAGCGGGTAGCGTTTTCCCGCGAGGTAATCTTCCACGCAGCGCAAAATCAAAGGACTGCGATGATGTGCTTGATTGGCTCGGATTTCATCGGGCGTGTACCAAGCCGCTTGGATAATTCCAGTGTCGAGCGGACGATTTGCTTCATGTCCGGTGATATTGCCGGTAAAGGCAAAACGCAAATAAGTGGTATCCGAATCCGGCGAATGCCAGCGATAAACACCTATGAGATGGGTCGGCGTGAAATGGTAAGCCGACTCTTCCAGCGTTTCGCGCACGACGGCGGCAAGCAACGATTCATTGGCTTCCAAGTGACCGGCAGGTTGATTAAAACGTATGCCTTGTGAAGTTTGCTCTTCAACCAGCAAGAATTTCCCGTTTTGTTCAAGGACGGCAGCAACAGTGGTATTAGGCTTCCAGATCATGCGAAGTATTTTACGCGAAAATAAAAAAAGGCAGGGTTGCCCCTGCCTTTTTGAGTGTCACGCTACTACTATTGTTTTGGTGCCGGGGGGGGGACTCGAACCCCCACGCCTTGCGGCACCGGATTTTGAGTCCGGCACGTCTACCAGTTCCATCACCCCGGCATTGGGAAGGCGCGCATTATCCATGAAACAGTTGGGTGCATCAAGCTACAATCTCAGCTTTGAGACTTTCATGTCATTTTTGCATGCGAACCGAAGAATTTAATTTTGAATTGCCCGCACATTTAATTGCCCAATATCCCGCCGCGCAACGCGGTGTCAGCCGTTTGCTGCATGTGCATGACGGGGTGATTGAAGATAAACAGTTTGCGGATTTGCCGGGGTTAATCAATCCGAATGATGTGCTGGTACTAAACGATACACGTGTCATCAAAGCACGTTTGTTCGGGGTCAAGCAGAGCGGTGGACAGATTGAGGTGATGATCGAACGGGTACTGGACAACCACGAAGTGCTGGCACAGGTGCGCGCCAGCAAAACGCCCAAGGCGGGAAGCCGGCTGTTGTTGGCCGACTCGTTAAATGTGGAAGTGTTAGGACGTGAGAGCGAATTTTTTCACCTGCGTTTTTTGAGTGATGAAACCGTGCTCGATTTGCTGGAGCGTTATGGCAAATTGCCTTTGCCGCCTTATATTACCCATATTGCTGATCAAGAGGATGAGCAGCGTTACCAAACGGTGTTTGCGCGTGAAGCGGGCGCGGTAGCCGCTCCCACTGCCGGGTTGCATTTTGATGAGGCCATGCTGCAAGCCCTGCAAAATAAAGGGGTGCGGATAGCCTATGTCACGCTGCATGTGGGCGCGGGAACATTTCAACCGGTTCGCGTTGAACACATACACCAGCACACCATGCACAGCGAACGCTATGAAATTCCGCAAGCAACCATAGCGGCTATCGCCCAGGCGCGGGCAAATAATGGGCGTGTCATTGCCGTGGGCACAACCAGTTTGCGCGCGCTGGAAAGCGCGGCGGCATCGGGTACGCTGCAAAGCGGACGAAATGAAACGACCATATTTATCACCCCTGGCTATGCATTCAACGTGGTGGATGTATTGCTAACCAACTTTCATTTACCCAAATCTACCCTGCTGATGTTGGTGAGCGCGTTGGGTGGCGCGGAACAAATTCGTGCAGCTTACCGGCACGCCGTAGAAGAAAAATATCGTTTTTTTAGCTATGGCGATGCTATGTGGGTAACACGCAACACCCACCACGCAGGCTCTCACACCAACTCACCGTGACCGAACTGCTGGGCAGGGAACTCTCGATGAAAACGAATTGATTACCGCCGCCAATAAAAATGTGCAGGAGAGACTGGAGCAGATTTTGAGTAGGTTGAATTTGGAGGGATTGAGGGATCTGTTTATTTACTAAAGGAAACGCTGATTAAGTCCAATTTATGGTTCGATACATTTTCCGTTCGCCCTGATAACCAGCGACTTGCCAGCTTGCTGGCTTAGTTGAATGGCTAGTTGTTTCATCAGTGCCGCGCCCAGCGCGGTGTATCGAAGGGGCGAACAGAAAACACTCACCACGAACGGACTTAATCAGCGTTTCCTAAAGTCCACTTCCATCACAGGTGCGCTATCGGTAAATACGCGTGATAAAAAATCATATCGTCTTCAGCAGTGTTCCCAATTCAGTCGCGGGGACGACATCAACATTGGATGCGAACGGATAACCGCTTTGAACGGGCGCGATGATGTAGGCATGTGCTAGCTTTAAGTCAGACATGGCAGACCAAAAACCTTTGGTGAGTTTGGGCGCGCTGGAAAATTTGATTTCAAATCCAATTGCTCTATTTCCGCGTTCGGCGACCACGTCCATTTCAGCACCACTCGCGGTGCGATAAAACGAAAGTTGCCACTGCGTCCCGATGAGCTGGGTAATTTGTTCCAGCACCCAGCCTTCCCAAGATGCGCCTACCACCGGGTGTCCAGCCAAATCGTTAAGGCTTTCGATGCCAAGCAGCGCGTGCAATAGTCCGCTGTCACGCAGATAAATTTTGGGCGATTTCACCAGCCGTTTGCCGAGGTTGGCTTGCAGCGGCGGTAGTCGGCGCAGCATGTATGTGGCTTCCAAAATATCCAAATAGTGCTGGACGGTTGGGGCTGATACGCCAAATCCGGATGCCAGACGCGAGGCATTCCATAATTGTCCGTGCAGGTGTGCAAGCATTTGCCAGAAGCGACGCAAGGTGGTGCTTGGCACGCGGATGCCAAAAGAAGGAATGTCACGCTCCAAATGGGTTGCGATGAAAGATTCGCGCCACGCCAAGGAGGTGGTGTCGGATTTTGCCAACCAACTCAATGGGTATCCGCCACGTAACCAGAAATTTTGTAATTCGGCATGAGAGGGTTGAGTTTCACTAACATCGAAAGGGGCGAGCTCGTGAAAAACAATTCGGCCTGCCAACGACTCGGACGATTGACGCAGCAACTCAGGTGAGGCCGAGCCCAGCAGAAAAAATCGACCCGGGTTTCGATTTTCATCGATAAGTGAGCGCAGCACAGCGAACAATTCAGGCTGACGCTGAATTTCGTCCAGCACAACCAACTGATTGGTGTACCGCGATAAAAATAATTCTGGGTCGGACAGCTTTGCCAGGTCAGAAGGTCGCTCCAAGTCGAGATACAGGCTGTCTGTTCTGGCATTGGCGATAATTTTCGCCAGAGTGGTTTTGCCCGCCTGACGCGGGCCAAGCAGCACCACTGCCGGAAAATCGGCAAGTGACTTCTCAACAGCAGATTGGATTCTTCGAGAATTCATTCCTGCATATTAAAATGCTACCTTTCAATATGCAAGGTAATAATTAGAGAGAAATTTATGTAAACTTAATCCTGCTTGCCATATCATGTCTCTCCAATGCCCACAACACATGCTCGCGCACCAAATCCGAAGCATAATCAGCACGCGCCATTAGCGCAGCAATCACAGCTTCACTCCTGGCTGCATTTCCCAACGCGACGGCGATGTTGCGCAGCCATTGTTCATAGCCGATGCGATAGATAGCGCTACCTGCCAGCCTGTGTTGAAACTCGGCTTCGCTCCAGGAGAATAATTCCACCAGCGACACATCGTCCAAGCCATGCCGCACGGCGAAGTCTGGCTCGACGCTGAGTTGCGCGAAGCTATTCCACGGACACACCAGCTGGCAATCATCGCAGCCATAGATGCGGTTACCCATCAGCGGACGCAGCTCGACGGGGATACTGCCTTTGAGCTCGATGGTGAGATAGGAGATGCAGCGGCGCGCGTCTAATTTGTATGGCGCAATGATGGCTAGTGTGGGGCAAATATCGATGCAGCGCGTGCAGCTGCCGCAATGCTCGGCTTGTGGTTCATCAATGGGCAGCGGCAAGTTAAGGTAAATCTCGCCGAGAAAAAACCATGAGCCATGCTCGCGCGTGAGCAGCAAGGTGTGCTTGCCACGCCAGCCGATGCCAGCCTTGCGCGCCAGCTCCACTTCCATCACAGGCGCGCTGTCGGTGAATACGCGTCCATCAAATTCCGCCACTTCGGCAAGAATTTTATCTGCCAGTTTCGCCAAGCGATTGCGCATTACTTTGTGATAATCGCGCCCCAGTGCGTAGCGTGAAATGAAGGCTTGTTCCCCGTCCTCCATCACTTGCCAACTATCCTTTGCGGCAGGCGGAAAATAATTCATACGCAGCGAAATCACACGCAATGTGCCGGGAATTAACTCCGCTGGACGGCTGCGTTTCACGCCATGTTTTGCCATATAATCCAGCTCGCCGTGCAGCCCCTGCCCTAGCCATTGCAGCAAGCCCGCTTCGGCTGCATCCAGGTTGGTGTCGCTGATGCCCACCGCCTGAAAGCCCAGTTCGTGCGCCCACCCGCGTATTTGCTCGGTGAGCGCGGCGTAACTGGCAACTTGAGGATTTTTATTTTGCATAGCATCGATGATAGCCGAATCACTTTAACTTTAACCGATGAAAAAGCCACGATGAATTTTGCACAACGGCTTGCGGCGCAATTACAACCGGGCATGGTGATTTATTTACAAGGTGATTTGGGCGCGGGCAAAACCACCTTGGTGCGTAGTGTGTTAAATGCGCTGGGCTACGCGGGGCGCGTGAAAAGCCCCACCTATACCCTGCTTGAGCCTTACCAGGTTGCCGAGTTAGACTTTCGTCACTTTGATTTGTATCGCATGAACGATGAGGAAGAATGGGGGTCGGCAGGGTTTCGGGATGAATTTAACGGGCAGAATATTTTTTTTATTGAGTGGCCTGACAAAGCGCGCAACTTGTTACCGCCCGCCGATGTCGAAATTGCCTTTGAAATTTTGCCGCAAGGTCGCCGTGTTGTAATCTTCGCTCATTCGGATATAGGAAATACATGCTTAAAGCAGTTGTAAAAATCGTCGCAGTATTTCTGCTTTGCGTAGTTCATGTTCATGCGGCTGTCTCCATTAGCTCTGCCCGTATCTGGCCCGCACAGGATTACACGCGGATCACCATCGAATCAAAGCGAGCGATCTCGCACAATATGTTTATGGTGGAAAATCCCAAACGGTTGGTGATCGATTTGGAAAATATCAACCCAGCCGAGCATCTGAATGAGCTTGCAAAGAGGATAGGTGATAACGATCCCTACATCGCCAATGTGCGTGTCGGTCAATTCAAGCCGACCGTCACGCGCCTAGTGCTGGATTTAAAAAGTGATGTCAAGCCGCAACTGTTTGATCTGAAACCGGTTGGAGATTACGGCCATCGTTTGATATTGGATGTTTATCCCGCGCTGCCCTCAGACCCGATGATGGCCTTGCTTGAACCCCCCGAACCCATTGCTGCCAGCTCGCCTGTTACCACTGAACCACTCGCAGAAAAAACCGCCGAAGAAAATAAAATAACACTCGCCCCCGGCACGAAAACCAATCAACCCAACGAACCCGCCCCACCCAAAAAAACAAAATTTCGCGGACGCATTTTGGTTATTGCGATTGACGCGGGACACGGTGGCGAAGACCCCGGCGCACACGGTAAACGCGGCTCCGAGGAAAAAAACGTGACACTGGCGATTGCGCAAAAAGTGAAAGCTTTGATGGATGACACGCCCAACCTGCGCGGCATATTGATACGCGATGGCGATTACTTCATCCCCCTTGCGGGGCGGGTGGAAAAAGCACGCAAAGTAAATGCGGACTTATTTATTTCCATCCACGCGGATGCATTCATCAAAGAAACAGCCAAGGGTTCTTCGGTATTTGCTCTTTCGGAACACGGTGCAACCAGCAGTGCGGCTCGCTGGCTGGCAAAAAAAGAAAATGAAGCCGACCTGATCGGTGGTGTCAACATCGCGGTTAAGGATCCCTATCTGGCGCGCACTTTGCTCGACCTTTCACAAACCGCCACCATCAGCGACAGCTTAAATCTTGCCAAACATGTGCTAAGCGAACTGGGTGACATCAACGACTTGCATCGCGGACGTGTGGAACAGGCTGGATTTGCTGTGCTAAAATCGCCCGACATTCCATCCATCCTGATTGAAACCGCTTTTATCAGCAACCCGGAGGAGGAGCAACGCTTGAACGACAATAATTATCAAACGAAACTGGCAAAAGCTATTCTGGGCGGCATCAATCGTTATTTCGCACAAAATCCCGCCTTGTCTAAACCCAAGGTCGCACAAATCAACTCAAGGCACTAAAGCAATATGAACGAAAGATTACTCAAAATACTCGGCGGTGAAACCAAGTTCTACCCAACCAAACTCGAAGCTGGCTACCCGCGTGTGTTTAATAACATCCTGCTGTATTGGGACACCCCTGATATCGAGAGTTACCTGAACGGGCTAATGGTCACGGATCGTGAAGATCGCGCGGGCTTTCCCCCTGAGGTTGCTGCCGAAATCATGCGCTTGAGCTTGGTACACGCCAGCCAGCACCCCCCAAAAAAGGATGACGTATGGCAGGTTGATACCGGCAAATTTGAAAGTTACAAACCGCAGGGTGCGGTTGTAATTTCCGATGACTGGAAACCTTTGCCCCCCGCAACTAAACAGGCGATAGAAAATTTTGGCATCCCTTGCTCCGCAAAAGGGTTTCATCAGGCGATAGAGGCGGGCAATCGTCAAGTTGTGGCTTTGTTTCTGAGTGCGCGGGTCAACACCGAAATTGCCAATGATCAAGGCTGGACACCTCTGATGGTGGCCGCTATCAAAGGTCACACGTTGATTACCGCTCAACTTCTACAGCACCGTGCCAATGTTCGCGCCCGCGATTTGGCAGGCAACACAGCATTGCATTGGGCGGTTGAAGTCGGTCAGGCGGAAACTGTCAAAATGCTGCTCGATAACCATGCGGAAATGGACGCGCTCAACAATGACGGACTAACCCCCTTGCTGCAAGCCACCGTACGACGCGATCTGGGTATTGTGCTCACCCTGCTGGACAAAGGTGTAAACGTAAATCAGTTAGCCCCAAATGGCGGGACGGCACTCCACACAGCGTCCGGAAACGGTTACACCGAGATTGTCAGAGCATTGCT
The DNA here is from genome assembly GCA_964608835.1 of uncultured Gallionella sp. Lineage (GTDB taxonomy): Bacteria > Pseudomonadota > Gammaproteobacteria > Burkholderiales > Gallionellaceae > Gallionella. The sequence goes on along the minus strand of CAZSPN010000009.1, from coordinate 5,068 downwards.
CCACGATCAAGCAGACCCGCGCATCAAAAACCATGATGGCGACACTCCTCTTATGCTGGCGGAAAAATTTGGTCACGAAGCCGTGGCCAAATTGCTTTTGCCGAAAGGTATCGGACAGTAATTTCAGCCTGAATAAAGCCCCCCGCCTGTGCCGTTGACCCATTATCTTGAACTTGAGTTCAAGAGGGCTGTTTCCCAGTCGCATCAGGTACATCCACAAGGGACGCGCACAACAGCAACATCAAGGGCAACAGCCGTAGGCTTAGCCTATGGTTCAAAGAGTCGTGAGCCTGACGAACACCGCAGGGGACAACCTAAAAAAGCGTTTCTTGATCGGCTAACGCCACATCAATCGCCTTCTTCATCTCGTTTATTCTGCGCGTAAAATCACCGAGATCAACACCGCGCCCAACCTTCATACCGAGCAACTCATGGGTGATATTCAGCGCTGCCATGATTGCGATGCGCTCGACGCTGGCGATTTTTCCGGCCTCGCGAATATGGCGCATACGCTTGTCCAAGAAATCGACCGCTTCCAGCAGATCTTTTTGTTCTTCTACCGGGCAGGCGATGCGCAAATCCTTGTCCAGAATTTTAACATCTATGGTTTTGGCCGCATTGCTCATGCAGTTTCCTCGGGCAAACTGAGGAGCAGTTTCTCAAGGCGCGCCTTCGCGCTCGCCAATTTGTCACGATTCACACGACCGTCACTAATAGCATGCGCCAATTCCTGCCGCAATTGAATGTTTTCAGCATGCAAGCGGCTGTTCACTTTGATCAGCTGCTCAAGCCTGTTTTCTAATGTGCCTAATTCTTGTTCCATACGCGGATTATAGTTTAAGAAAGCGTTGTTAAGTCAAACAACCAAGCATCCATTGCCAACAACCCAAAAGTCAACTCACGATTGAGGTGTTGCGCAGTACCGATTTTGTCCGCCGCACCGAGTGCCACAAACAATGGCAACAGGTGTTCGTGAGTCGGGTGATTATGTGCCGCATAAGGCGCAAGCCGACGATAGTCACAGAGCGCATCAAGATCGCCGGACCGAATTTTTTCTGTCATCCAATCACAAAATTCCGTTACCCAATTCGGCACAGGTGCGTCTTGCGGATGCTGGAATATAGCACGCAGATTATGAGTGATTGAGCCGCTACCAATAATCAACACTCCCTGTTCACGCAAAGGTCGCAATGCACGTCCCAGTGCAAGATGCCATGCCGGATTTTTGTTCGGCTGCAACGAAAGTTGTGTGACAGAAATATCGGCCGTTGGGTACATCAAGCTCAATGGAACCCATGCGCCATGATCCAGACCACGCTTATCATTGAGTTGCGTCGGGATACCGGCTTGTTGCAACGTTTCAACAACAGCCTTCGCCATATCCGGTGAACCTGGCGCGGGATATTGCAGTTCGTAAAGCACTTGGGGAAAGCCGCTAAAATCATGTATTGTTTCCGGCCAAGAAGAACTGCTGACGGTTGGAATATCGGTTTCCCAATGTGCGGAAACTAACACGATGGCAGATGGTTTGGGCAACCGTGCCGCGATTTTTTTCCATGTAGCACCTGTTTCACCAGGCTCTAACGGCAACGTGGGTGAACCATGCGAAATAAATAAAGCTGGCATTTTCATTTTTAGATTCTAACCCGTTTGTGTATCGGATTAGTACGCAGGGCATCTCGATTAGAATATCAACGGCAAATCCAGCGAGGCAATGATGGAACTCAGAAAACTTGGCGATAGCGATTTATACGTCTCTGCATTGAGTCTGGGGACGATGACGTTTGGCGAACAAAATAGCGAAGCGGATGCCCACGCCCAGCTGGATATGGCTGTCGCGCATGGAGTAAATTTTATCGACACGGCGGAAATGTATCCTGTTGCCCCGCGTGCCGAAACGTGCGGTCGAACTGAAAGTTACGTCGGCTCGTGGCTGAAAAATCAACAGCGCGATAAGTTGCTCGTTGCCACTAAAATTGCCGGGCCTTCTCGAGGATTTGAGTGGATACGTAACGGCCCCAAAGTGAATCGCCCGCACATTGAGGCGGCGATTGATGCCAGTTTGCGCCGCTTGCAGACTGATTATGTTGATCTCTACCAGATTCATTGGCCAGACCGGTATGTGCCGATGTTTGGCACAACCAGCTATGACGTGACGCTGCAGCATGACACCACACCCATACTTGAACAACTCGAAGCCCTCGCGACACTGGTACAGGCAGGCAAAGTGCGTTACATCGGATTGAGCAATGAGACCCCTTGGGGTGTGAGCGAATTTTTGCGTTGTGCGGAAAAATATAACTTACCGAAAATCGTTTCGGTACAAAATGCCTATCACTTGATGAACCGCAGTTTTGAAACGGGCTTGGCAGAAATATGCCACCACGGCAATGTCGGTTTTTTGTGCTACAGCCCGCTGGCATTTGGTCATTTGACAGGCAAATATCTGGCCGACCCGCAAACCAAAGGTCGCATCACCCTGTTCCCCAACTTCGGACAACGCTATACAAAGATAAACGTCCCTGCCGCAACTCAAGAATATGTGCGTATCGCTCAAAAATCGGGATTAAGCCCGGCTCAAATGGCCTTGGCATTTGCCCGAACCCGTTGGTTCATCGCTAGTGTGATACTCGGTGCAACCGGCTTGAAACAATTGGAAGAAAATTTAACAAGTGCGGAGGTTGTGATATCCGCAGAGACCTTGTCACAAATCGAAGCGGTGCATCAACGTTACTCCAACCCCGCGCCCTAAACCGGATTCGCCTGATCGGAGAAGCGGCACTTCAAGCCAAACTGGTGTGGCAAACTGACTCACTTATCAAATCCACAGTTATCGGCTGCCCAAAAAGTGCCGGTCTACTTTGGCTTCTGCAACCAGAATTGGTACATCCTGATAAAAATATGCGGATGCTCTTGTTCAAAAATATGCCACTGATCCAAATTGGTTGTAGCTTGGTCATCAGGAAAGCGTTTTCTATATGCAGCAATAGTTTCTGGCTTCTCCTGAAAACCCAGAAAAACCAAATTATTTTCTTTCAAAAACGCCTTTATTTGCAACAACGTCATGCGATGTTCTTGAACATGAAACAGTAAGTCACGGCAATTACTGGCACTATAAAAATCATCCGATGTCATTAAATACGCAAAATTTTCGGATGTGTTCGAATCCATCATATCTTGGCGGCACTGGCGTATTCCCTGTATAGTCGATGCATAACCCCGTTGCGCAATCAACTCTCGACCTCTTACCACATCTCGGCGCGCTATCTCACTGTACAGAGCTATATTCATCACCCCACCATGGCGGAGCATAGACAGCAACACCCGCCAGCCAGCCCACGGATCACCCAAATGGTGCAATACCCCGCACGACTCAATAACATCAAAACTACGATTCAATTCAGCCAACCTCATAATATCGGCCTGAGCATAATCAACATTCGTCAAGCCAAGCTCTTGCGATTTTCTTTTGGCAAAAACAAGGCTAGCCAAGCTCAAATCAATCGCCAATATCCGTGCATACTTGTACTGTCGTGCGGTCGAAATCGAATGCTGCCCTGTCCCACACCCGGCAACCAGCACCTCAAAATCATGCTCTTTATCAAGTGGCTGAAAGGTTATTGGGAAATGCGTGCTCAGCAAATCATTCACCGGCGTGGCGACCTCCCCAAATAACCGCTTGATCCAACGTGGGTATGGATTTTCCTCATACATATTCTGTACCGCTAACGACACTTCGCCATCAATAGCGGTCAATCGCGGCACTGTGGCCATGAGTCGCCGTTCTTCCGCTGGTTCGGTCACTTGCAGTTTCAACATTTCCGCTAAAGCACTCGACCATACACGTCGCAATAACCTCTCTGAATCAGGCAGCTTATTCAATGAAAAATAGACTGCAACTGCCACGACTCGTATCTCGGGAATATCAATTCCTTGATCTAGTGCATAAATCAGTTCGTCGCGCAATTCACTGGCCCTGGCGATCTCATCATCCGTGCAGGCATAAACATACTCGTTAATGAAGCATTGACTGGCTAGCGCACAATAGAACCCCATCTCTGCATTGCTTGGGAAAATATCATTCTTTTCAATCCCCACTCTGTCTAACAGCGATATTCGGATCGTAGTGAGCAATCTCTCTAATGAAATATCGCAAATTGGTGCCGAAACAAGCATCATTTTTAATAATGAATTGCCTGCCAATCCTTCCAAACTGTCGGCACCCAAATATTCTGATGCGTACAAGTGTTTTGACCGGGCTTCGAGGACTCTTCCCAACAGCGGCTGAATCATCACATCAACCTTTAGCAGATTCGTGGCGACGCGTACCAGCTCAATCGGATTACACCAAGGCTCTGCCAATCCACGCAAAATATTTTTCTGTGTCAACTCATCTATTTGCTTGGGATTGGCACGCGTCACACACTGAACAAAAAAGCTTTTGGCGCGACGATTTCCCAGTGCCTGCACATACTGATTTGCCAGCCTTAACCCTGTCAGCCAATCCCCTCGGTCTGAAAAAAGCTGTGCGAGGTTATTAAATGCCTCCACGAAGTCTGGCTTGCTCTTCAAAGCCTGCCGATAGCTAATTTCAGCTTCCTGGAATTTTTGCTGGGATTGTAAAGCTTGGCCCAAACCCAAGTGCGCAGGTGCAAAATTTGGCTCAAACATGAGCACCTTTTTATACATTGATTGAGCCTCCGCAAACAGGGCTTGCTGCTTCAAAACAACCGCAAGGTTGTAATGCGCTACCGCATCATTTGGAAGCAAGGTAACCGCTTGCCGCATGGCCGCCAAAGCTTCAGATAACTTACCCTGCTGTCGAAAAATAGCCCCCAGTGTTTTATAGCAAATTCCACTTGTGGGAAACTCGGCCAATAAGGAATTAGCCTTAAGTGCTGCTTCAGCATACTGCCCGTTTTTGAATAATGTATTCAGAGTATCTACATCACCCCAAGGTGGCTCAACAAAAGATTTTGGGGAGTTGCGGTCAGGCACGATTATTTTGGTATGTTGGACTTCACCCGCTTTTGTAGACATTCCTCAGCTTCCAGTTTGTAGATTTTCG
>CAZSPN010000008.1:69076-74206 GCA_964608835.1 uncultured Gallionella sp. | reverse complement strand
AGAAACAGCGGTTCGGATCGTTCGCCGAACTCAATGTGTGGCTGGGAGAACGCTGCCGGTCATTGTGGGGTGAACTGCATCATCCCGAGTACAAGGAACTGAACGTAGCCGACGTGCTGGAGCAGGAGCGTGCGCACATGATGCCAATGCCGGTGCAATTTGATGGGTATGTTGAGCATCCGGCTCGCGTATCCAGCACCTGCCTGATCAACGTACAGCGCAACCACTACTCCGTGCCGTACGAGCTGGCGGGCAAGATGGTCAGCGTCAGGCTCTATCCCCAACAGATCATCGCGGTGTTTGGAGACGCGATTGTTGCCTACCACGAGCGTCTGACAGAGCGTGGGCATGTCCGCTACGACTGGCAGCATTACATCTCGTTGATCGAACGCAAACCGGGAGCACTACGCAATGGCGCACCCTTCGCCGATATGCCTGCGCCCCTCAAACGGCTCCGGCAGGGACTGCTGCGCGATCCGGGCGGAGATCGCATCATGGCGCAGGTGCTGGCAGCCGTACCACGCACAGGGCTTGAGGCTGTCGTTGTTGCAGTGGAACTGGTCGTCGAATCCGGCGTATTGAGCGTGGAACACGTACTCAACGTACTGGGGCGACTGAATGCGCCGCCCTTCCCGCCGAATGTGGAAACAAGCCTACAGCTCAAGGATATTCCGCTGGCCAACACAGACCGTTACGATGAACTGCGGCATGACGATGCAGATCAACATGATGCAGAGGAGATTGATCATGCGCTGTGATGTCGCGGCAGAACTCAAGGATTTGCGGCTACATGGAATGGCGGGTGCATGGACTGACCTGATCGCATTAGGGGCGGCATCAATCGACACGTCAAAATGGCTCATTGAACACCTACTGCAAGCCGAAGCAACTGACAGGCACGTGCGTTCAGTGCGCAACCAATTGAATGCCGCCAAGTTTCCAGTCCATCGTGATCTGTCCAGTTTTAACTTCGATATCACCAAGGTTGATCGGCCGCTGGTGGAGCAACTGGCCACGCTATCGTTTACCGAAACGGCACAGAACGTGGTGCTCATCGGCGGCCCCGGGACGGGTAAGACGCATTTGGCGACGGCCATCGCGGTGTCGGGCATCACCACGCAAAGCAAGCGGGCTCGATTCTATTCGACGGTTGATCTGGTCAATGCACTTGAACGCGAGAAACAGGATGGCCGTGCCGGACGAATCGCCGCCTCGTTGATGCGCATGGATTTGCTCGTTCTCGACGAACTTGGTTATCTGCCGTTCAGTCAAGCGGGCGGAGCCTTGCTGTTCCATTTGCTCTCGAAACTGTATGAGCACACCAGCGTGATCATTACGACGAATTTGAGCTTCTCGGAATGGTCGGGTGTGTTTGGGGATGCCAAGATGACAACGGCGTTACTGGATCGACTGACGCATCACTGCCACATCGTTGAAACCGGAAATGAGTCATACCGGTTTCAGCACAGCAGCATGTCCGCAAAGACCCGCATCAAATCGAGAGAGCAAGCACGTAAAGGAGGAAAAAATGCACTCGTAGAAGAACCGTTCTAAAGCTCGCACGGGAAGTTCATCATGACCGGCAACCTTGATGAACTACCCCTGCATCCTAAAACTTCAAATCAACAATCTGGTAGACTTATCCACAGTTGCTGCGACGCAAAACAGCAACCGGTCCTGGGTCAAAATTCATTCAGCACGATGGGTCAATATTCAATCAGCGATAACATCCCTGCTGTCTTGACCTACAATGGATTCAACATTGGTGTCAAAACAACAAATAAATCACCATTCCGAAAAATTCGATCCATCCCTAGCCACCCCCTTTGCACCACTTTTTACATCGCGAACTCGACCTTCCAGATGACCTTCTGGTGGAGTAGATGCCCACGTTTGATTGCTATCTGTCATGGGATCTACAGGTATGCTGCGCAGATACTTCTTCTCGACCAACTCGTCCAAGTTATCCGGATATTTTGCGTGATCGCTGAAGTACTTATCGATGGCATCACGCATGACGCTTAAATCACCATGCAGCGCGACCTCTTTGGATTTATCGACACTATGAAAATAGCGCGGCACGGTCATACTCAAGAGAGTTGCAATAATTGCCATGACGACCAGCAACTCGATGAGCGTAAAGCCCCTATGGAGTTTGATCATTACCACTCCCTGTACGGAATGCCGTTTATTCCGGTGGCGGTTGATAGCGAATAAACATCGAATACATCACTGCCCTCATGCGGTGAGTCTGGCCGACTCTCATAACTACGTTTACCCCACGTTTTTTCTGGTGGCATATCTGTACTCTGTGCCAAAGGGTCACGCGGTATTCTGCGCAAGAAATAAATCTTCGCCTTTTCTGGATCGTCTTTTGCCTCCACACCACTGGCTAGATCTTCCAATGATTGCGGATAACCGGACTGACCAATTGATTTGGCGACTCGTCCGCCATCCGCAGCTTTCTTATAGGCATCAATCGCTTCACGGATTTCTCGTAGTGCGATTCTTAATTCTTGTTCTTTGTTACGTTGCACAACCAACTCGGTCATCGGTACTGCAATACCGATCAGCGTGGCAACAATCGCAACCGTAACCAACAATTCGATCAGCGTAAAACCATACGCACGACATGAATGACTAACATGTCGTTGAGTAATCACGGAGTTGTTCCCGCCCCACCATTATCAAGCTTTGTGTCTGAAGTTTGTTTCGCGCCCATTGGAAGAGAGTCGCTTGCTTGCACAATTGCGGTGGTTGATACCAACCTGGACGTGCTACCTATCGCAGTTTCAGTACCCGAAGCAAATTCGCTGTATTTCGCATCTGGCCGGGTAATGTTGCGCACTATGCGCGGCGTGACCAGCAACACCAACTCCGTTTTGGTTTTGTCACGATTCTCGTTGGAAAATAACCGTCCCAAGAATGGCAGATCACCCAACCCTGGAACTTTATTAATGGATGTATTTTCGTTGTTCTGGATCAACCCGGCAAAAATCTGTGTTTCACCGTCTCTCAACCTCAGTGCCGTCGAGGTATTGCGTGTCCCCAATGAATACACCTGAGAGCCTGATGGCAAAGTGAGGGTTTGGATTACGCTACTCACCTCCAGATCGACCTTCATGTCCACTTCCTCATCCAAACGGATGTTAGGCTCAACATCCAATTTAAGCCCGACATCAATGTAATTAACTGTTTCAGAACTTCCCACACCTGCCGTCGAAACTGTAGTGAGTACGGGTAGTCTTTGGCCAATATGAATTTTGGCCTTCTGCCTGTCTTTTACGCGTATCTTTGGGTTGGCCAGCAAGGTGGTATCCGAGTCCAGCTTTTTCAAATTCAGCGCAAGTGCAGGGTCGGTCACTTTCAAAGAAACCAAACTCGAATCGCGGTTTTTCCATTGATCCAGTGTAAGTTTTCCCGCATTACCAATGCTGGCGCTAACTTGCTGGGGAAACTGCAATCCCAGATTGGAAGCCGCGTCTCTACTCACCTCCAGCACCTCAACTTCCAGCACAACTTCCGGTTCGGGAATGTCCTGAGTCGCAATCAGTTTCTCCGCCATGCGTACCACATCGGGCGTATCTCGCATGACGAGTAAATTCATCTTTTCATCGATAAACACATCCTTGGTTTTCAGGATGGATTTGATCATTTCGAGTGTTTTTTTCACATCGGCATTCGCCAGATAAAAGCTCTTCACCACCAATTCTTGATAGTCACGATTTTTTGCGACAGTGTTGGGGTAAATGAGTATGGTGTTCTCACTCAACATTGCCTGCCCCAACTGGTTGGTCGCCAGCAACAACTTCACTGCGTCCTCTATCGTAGTGTTCTTGACGAAAATAGTCGATCTTAACTCTGGTTTAATGTCTTTATCAAAAACAAAGTTCAGCCCTGCAACGCGCGAAATTACCTCGAACACCGATTTGAGTGACGCGTCTTGGAACTCCAATGTAATGGGCTTTTTGAGTGCCAACTTGAGTGCGGAGGGTGTTATTGCAACTGTCTCCGTGACTTGGTTTAGGCGTTTTTGCAACGCTTTTGCAGCAGGCTGGGTTGGACTCTCAGCAAAAATTGAACGAAGCTTGGCTTGCGCACCTTCATAATCCCTTTTGTTAAACGATACTTCCGCTTCTACCGACTGTGCCGCGTGTCGTTTATCAGCCTGGATATTTTCCATGCCAGCGATAGCTTGAGGGTTGTTTGCATCCAATGCGGTCACTCTCTGGTAGTTGGTGACCGCCTCATCGAATTGCCCATTGCTGCGTGCAACATCCGCTTGTGCAAGTATCCGATTCACAGATGCTTCACGCTGCTGAAAAAGATATGAACGATATTCCGGATCGTTTGGTGATTTTTTTATTGCCGAATCAATCTGAGCCAGACCTTGTTCAACCTTGCCTTCCGACAACAGCTTTTCCCCTTCGTCAAACTCTCTAATAACGGGCTGAGCACAGCCTGACAAAAGAATGGTGATCAACAACAATAGCGGCAGTCGCTTAAAGTATGAATTCAATTTGATACTCCAATTGGGATAGTTTGTTTGACATCCAAAGGCAGGTAGGTCAAAGTCAATACGGGTGGTCGCACTTCATCCACCCGATAAATATTATCGAGAACATCACCTTCCCTCACTTGGTAACTCCGATTTTGTTTGCTCAAAATAATGATTACCTTTTGCCCTTCCTCGGCAAGCTTCCCTATGTACACGAATGGCAATGGGGGTGCGGTGGGTACGGAGGCTTTGGGCGGTGGTGGCGGAACAAACCATGACTTACTTGCAAACATATCCCGCTCGTTTTCGAGTAGGCGTTGGCGATTTAATTTTGCCAATGTCCACTCACCCACTTGCGCATTACCTGCGGGTTTGTCTTTTTGCAGACTATGTGACTTCAAATGATTTGGCTGCACCACTGCACTATCCGCTTCATTTTGATTCTCCATAGTAGCCACAGCCGTTAAGGTCAGCGCGAGAGCCAGCCCCAAAAACCACTGCCGCTGCTTTATGGTGAGTGCCATCAAGCAATACCCAAAAAGAGTGTGAATTGAATCTTTGCTTCCACCTCAGTGCCGCCGATTGTTTCTCGTTTGAAGGTCACACCATCCAGAGCAAGCGTAGGCATGGTG
>CAZSPN010000008.1:0-69066 GCA_964608835.1 uncultured Gallionella sp. | reverse complement strand
TTTATCGCCTTGGCAATAAATTTTTTGATCTGAATGTAGCTTCCTTTGACGGGCAAAGTGATTTGGTAACTACCCAAATGTGCATCTTTTTCACGCGTGAATTTATATTCTCCTTGCGACAATCGGAGCGATTGCTTATCTGCAATCTGATAAATTTTTCTCATCTGCTGTGTGGCATTACGCTCGGACGGAAGGGATTTATAGAACGAGGTTAAATCGGATTCCTCAGGCAATGCGTAAGCCGCAGGATTAGCCAACGCCAAGTCATGCCGACTTTGTAATTCCACTACTGTATTTGTAGTACGAAGCAACTTGGCTTCAGCTGGCAAAACTCCTCCCAGAGTTGCGAGCAACGCAAGCACAACCAATCCTAATCCGACCAGTCCCTGTACTCCGAAATAGTCAGCCCATTTTCTGGCTTCCCACTCCAGCCGTTTCATTGCTGCTTCTCCCAAGCAGCTTGTACAACAAATCGTATGGGCATTTCTGGTGTTTGTTCCTGTGCTTGATGGTTCAGAATCACGACCTCTCGAAATAAGGAAACTTTTTGCAAACGAGCAGCGTAGTCCAACATACTGTCCAATTTCTTTGCTTCGGCACTGATATTGACCAGCCCTTTATTCACTTCCGGCTCGATAGCCAACACCGCAACATCATGAGTACGGGTCGTTTCTATCGCGGCGAATAAATCCTTCCACGGCAAAGAGAGCTGATGGATCACCGCGTTAACTTGCTTGGATTCGCGGGCTGTTTGCTCGTCGCTACGCACCTCATTAGCCGGGAGCGTATAGGTGATTTTTTCTTGCGCTCGCAGCTTTTCAGTCAGCATTTCTTGCTCGGAGATCTTTTGTCTCAACTCACGGTAATGCGAAAACACAAGCAGTAAGCCAATAATTCCCAAAGCCAATACCATCATGCCCAACCAGCCAGAACGCTTGCCTACCAGATAATCCAAATCTACAGCTTGCATGATTACATTCCTGCTACTGCCATTGCATAGCTGTGCCTATCTAATGGGGAAAGCATGGCTCGCGGGCTCGGTGGCAAAGGTTCTATCACCATCGTGCCGCGTTTAATCGGCTTGGATAAACGGCTGTCTGGAGCATAGACCCACACCTTGATAATTTGACCATCCGTCTCATCAAGCAATATCTCGCGCTCTAATGCGACCAATATCTCTTCCAACCAATCACGCTCAATCTGGCGTGAGCGAATTCTTTTCCATTGACCGTCATACAATAAAGCGATGCAAAACATCCCCTCCTCTACCATCACAAACCAGTCAGAACCTTTCTTAAAATTTCGACGAATGTCATTTACCGATGACATCAAATAGGGCTGAATTGAATCAAGCCTCAACTTAGAAGAATCAAAAATGGTTTTAACTTGAGCTAATAGATTTTTATCCACGCCGCTTGCCAATGAGGGCGAACCAAACGAACCCGCGTTCAGGCGTAAATCCCAAGTCGCACTAACCTCGCCATAGACTTCCTGAAAGCGGTCTTGTAACAGTGCCGCCTTCTCTTCATTCGTCAGAGACACATCACTCCACGGCAGCAACAGATAACGCACAAAGTGATTGGAAATAATTAATGTGGCATCTGCATTGCGCCAATCAGTTTTACTCAAAGCAGCCTGCAAGGTTGGCAATACGCTCTGCCAGCCCAATCCCGACTCCACACATTTATGAATTTGTTTGGAGATAATGCGCGGGCGCAAACCCGCTTTGTAGTGCAGCGTAATCACCCGATCCGGGCACAGCGCGATGCGTACCCGATCACGCCACAAACGTAACACGATTGATCTCCTTTAATGTAGTTTCACCGCTACGCACTAAATTAAGTGCGGCCTCGCGCAAATAGCGCGTACCGTTTCGGCGTGCGGCTTCCTTAATACGACGGATTGGTTCTTTGGCGACAATGAGTTCTCTGATTTCGTCATTCAGATGGAGCATCTCGGCGATGGCTTTTCTCCCTTTGAATCCCGTGCCACGACACTGGCCACACCCGCGCCCGGAAACAAACCGATATTCCTTGGCCTGCTCGGGGGTGATGCCAGATGACTTTAATGTGTCGGCGGAAGGTTGCTGCGGCTCGGCGCAACTCGTGCAGGTCAGACGCACCAAACGCTGTGCCAAAATGCCATTGAGCGCGGCTACGAAACTGTATGGATCAACCCCCATGTGTATGAATCGCCCAATCACATCAAACACATTGTTGGCGTGTACGGTGGTAAAAACCAAGTGTCCAGTCAGGGCTGATTGAATCGCTATTTGCGCGGTTTCCGGGTCACGGATTTCACCCACCATGATTTTGTCCGGGTCATGCCGCAAAATTGAACGCAGCCCACGCGCAAACGTCAGTCCCTTTTTTTCGTTTACCGGAATTTGCAATACGCCAGGCAACTGATATTCGACCGGATCTTCGATGGTGACAATTTTTTCCTCGCCATCATTTATTTCGCTGATTGCGGCATACAAGGTACTGGTCTTCCCACTACCCGTTGGCCCTGTCACCAGTACCATGCCGTAAGGCTCACGGGCCAGCATCCGCAGCTTGGCAATGCTATCCGCGTCGAAGCCCAGTATGTCGAGTGTCAATCCGTTTATTTGGTCAGACAACGTTTGTCGATCCAAAATACGGAGTACCGCATCTTCGCCAAAACTGCTCGGCATAATCGAGACACGGAAATCCACATCACGACCCTGCATCCCCACTTTGAACCGTCCGTCTTGCGGCGTGCGCCGTTCGCCAATATCCAACTCAGACATCACCTTAATGCGCGAAACAACTTGCTCCGCCATTTCCACGCCTGACACTTCGTTCACCGAAGTTAACACGCCATCTATGCGATATTTAATACGAAAGCCATTGGGGTTGGATTCAAAGTGAATATCGCTCGCACCTGCTTTGAGCGCGTCGTAGAGCGTGGAGTGAACTAGCTTTACAACAGGGCTGGTATCTTCACTAATGCCTTTGAGGGATAGCGTTTCCACCTTCACGCCATCACTCGTGACGCTATTTACATCCGTAACAACGCTATCCATCGCTCGCAATCCCGCTTCATAACGCGCAAGATAGGCAGAGAAATCATAAGGGTGAACCAGATACCAAGTGACACTTCCCGTGCGTGCTTCAATCCACTCCTGACCTTCAGTATTGAACGGATCGCAAAAAATAACCGCGAGCTTGCTGCTACCGTCGCGCAGCACCATGCACTCACGGCTTGCCACCTCAGTGAATGGGATAATCTCAAAAGCGGGTGTATAGCCATTTAATGCGGACATATCCAATACTGGATAGTGAAACAGACGCGCAATTTCGGTAATAGCAAAGCTGGGACTGGCACCGTGATTTTCCTCAATCACTTGGGTGACATTGCAGCCGATACGTTTTGCTTCTGCGTATGCCCTGCGCAAATCATCGGCGGTAAGTGAAACCTTAAGCACGTCTAATGCCATAATGTTCATTGAATGTTCCCCGCCATATCGAACACGGGCATGTACATCAGAATGACGATCACACCAATGACCAACCCTATCAGTGCCATCAAAATCGGCTCGAACAATTTCGTAAACCAATCGACCCAGCGTGCCATTTCTTCATCATAAAAAGCGGCGATGCGCTCCATCATTTCACCCACATTTCCAGTCCGTTCACCCACGCGCAACATGCGCAACGACACGGGCGTGGTCAGCTCCTGCGCTTCCATTGCGTGAGAAATAGTTTGTCCTTCGCTGATGGCACGTGAAGCGAGTTTTAACTTGGCGCGCAATACTGGCTGAAGCAAGCCCGACACCATTTCCAATGCACTGACCACCGGAATACCGCCTTTGAGCAACATCGACAGTGTTCGGTAAAAGCGTGCCAACTGATAGACGTGCATACGCTCTCCCACGGCGGGGATATGCCATAGTTTTTGCATGACCCATACTTTTACAGAGGGTCTGGTAATGCCATATACACCGCCGGATAAAACACTTAGTAGCGCCGACAGAACCAGCAGCCCGTGGGTTTTAAGCAACGTACCCCATTGCAGCAACAACTGGGATAACACAGGCAGATTGGCGGCATTCCCTTCGTAAATCACCGCAAACTTGGGGACTATATAGGTCAGCAAAAACATCACTACCAATCCGCCCACAAACATCAACAAAACAGGATAGATGGACGCGCTGATGATTTTTTTGCGCACAAAATCCAGTTGTGACTGATAGGCAACAAATCTACCAAGGGCATCACTCAAGCCGCCGGTTTTTTCACTGGTGCGTATCGAGGCAACAAACAGTGGCGGAAACGCGGATGGAAAATCCTGCAAGGCCGTCGAGAGGGGTTGCCCTTCGTACAAACGCGCGACGATGGCATCGAATATTTTTTTCGCCTCACCGTGCCGTTCTTTTTCGGCCAAGGTTTCCAATGCCTCGACCAAGCTGAGACCCGCATCCAATAACGCGAGCAGCTCTTGACTAAACAACACCAGGGGAAATCCATTACCCGACCGTTTGAATTTCGGCAAGGCCATACCGCCACCGGATTTAATCCCAAGCACGGTGTAACCCTGATTTTTAGCCAGAGCTGCGGCATCGCTTTCATTCATGGCTGCGACTGAAAGAAGACTTACCCCTTCGCCACGTCGCAGTACTTTCATTTCAAATTGCATCAACGTACCTACCAATTGGTGATGTCTGCGGTTTCGTCAGACCTACCAGCCTGGCCGTCTTTGCCCAACGAAAGCAGATCATATTCACCATGCTCGCCAGGGTGGCGATACACATAAGGCTTGCCCCAAGGATCATTCGGTACATCTTTTTGCAGGTATGGTCCTTCCCACTTTGCCTCGTTGCTTGGCTTGGTAAAAAGTGCCGCCAACCCTTGCTCGGAACTGGGGTAATGTCCGACATCCAAGCGATATTGATCCAGCGATTTCCCCAGTGCATCTATTTGCGCCTTTGCCGCCTTCACTTCCGATTTTCCGATTTGTGCAAAATACTTGGGCCCAACGTAACCTGCCAACAATCCGATAATGACCATTACCACCAGCAATTCAAGCAAGGTAAAACCCTGCACACTCGCACGAGTGAGAAGAGTTTTATTAGTCACACCGAATCGCGTCATGGATGCCATTTCCTATAGCCTGTTTAATGTTTCAATAGTAGCTATTGAAGATGACAGATTGATGAAATTTCAGCTTGTAGCTAGACCGAATGGAGGAACGGGGAAACGAAATATCTATTCGTGTAACACTACCGAAAGGGCTGAATTACATAGAGGCGCAAGAGAATTTATTTTGAAACATGCCAAACTTTTCACGGCGGGACATGATGCGTTGAAAACCAATAAGGCAAATAAATCCCATCAGAAGCAAAATGTAAGTATCGGGTTCGGGTACAGGTGAAATCAATACAAGCCTATCTGCATCAGGATAAACAGACAAATCAGGGACAATATTTACAACCCTTCCTCCAATTATTGATGTGGCAGCATCCACTTAGTTGTTCGAAGGATTTGCCGTGGAATTCAATGCCAGTTCATGCTGGGGTAGCGTGGATGTGGCAAGTGTTGTTTGATAAAACTCCACCATACGATCGGCTTGTTTTCTGGCAGACCAACCATGCGCGTATTCCCGTCCTGCTTCCCCAAGATTTTTACGCACATCAGAGTTGCGCAACATCTTGATGATTTTTTCAGAGAAGTCGACCAACTCTTCTTTTGCAATCCACACACCTTCGCCATCACGCAAGACATCGCGCGTACCTAACTCTGCAGTTGAGACCACAGGCACGCCTTGAGCCATGGCTTCCAATAATACTAGACCTTGCGTTTCTGTCCGTGAAGAAAAAACAAAAATGTCAGCGGAGCGATAGCAGCTGTTTAATTCTGTATTGCGATCTAGGTAGCCGATAAACATAACGTTTTCGCTTAGGCCAAGCTCTTTGACTTCTTGCTCCAAAATTTTACGGGCAGGGCCTTCACCCGCGATGACGAAAAGCACATCGTGAATTTCTTGTTTAACCAGCCCCAGCATCCTTAGCAAAAATCCGATGTTCTTTTCATGTGCGACACGACCCACAAAGAGCAAAACTGGTTGATCTTGTGGAATGGAATAAGTATTACGAAATGCTTCACGATCACCAGGAGCGAAGCTGGAGGGCTCAATCCCCGTTGGGATGACCTCTGTGTGGGTTGTGATGAGGTAGTCCTTTAATACATTCAACATTGGGTGCGAAGGAACGACCATGCCATCCAAGCTGTTTCCCTGATGGCGAGAAAAACGTTTGGCAATAATTTTCATCAAGCCTTTGGGTACAAAAGGAATGTAGTGGTACAGATACTCCTCAAAGAAAGTGTGATAGGTTTCGACACAAGGGATGCACATCAAGTGTGATAGCTTGATTCCTAAATAATGAGCCACGAAAGGAGTTTGAATGTGGATGATGTCATATTTTTCTGCGCGTAATTTTTCGACTTGTTGGATCACCCAGCGGTAACTCATGAGCCGATCTTCCGGATCAAGCGGTATATTTTTTGAGGGAACACGAAGAATGCCAGTTTCGTCAGCACTGAGGGTAGTGTATTCTGGGGCAATCAAATGAACTGTGTGTCCGATAGCACTCAGGTTGTGGCGAAATGTTTCAATAGAAGTAGAAACTCCGTTGATGCGGGGATAATAGACATCGGAGATAAATAGGATTTTCATATTGAGTATGTGAGGTTAGTTCAATAAAACCAGAAACCAGACCACAACGACATTTATCAGGCTGATTAAAACCGCTGCACTGCCTATGTCTTTCGCACGCTTGGCGAGGTTGTGATCATCAAGAGAAATACGATCAACGGCAGCTTCGATTGCGGAGTTAAGCAGCTCGACGATGATAAGCAATAACACACTAGCAATCATCAATGCCCGTCCAATCATGGTTTGCTCTAACCAAAAAGCGAGAGGCAATAGAATTGTTGCCAATAAAACTTCCTGACGGAACGCATCTTCATTGCGATAGGCTTCTTGTAGGCCAGCACACGAATACTTGAAGGCATTTAATAACCGTTTGATGCCTGTTTTTCCTTTGTATGGACTTTCCACCGTGAATTTATTCCTCAATGATTGTTAACGGCTGGAACAGTGCTGACTTTGTGGGTGACGTTCCAGTGAATGAGTTCCATTCGTCCATCCAGGTGTTCAACGATGGCAGTGCAGCTATCAACCCAATCGCCGCAATTGAGATAGGTCAGGCCGTTCACTTGTTTTATAGCCGGCCAATGGATATGACCACATATTGCACCGTCCAATCCCAGTTCACGGGCATGGCGGATAACAGAATCTTCAAAGTTGAAGATGAAATTCACCGCAGTTTTTACCTTGCGCTTGGCATAGCCTGCCAAAGACCAGTAGCCGGATCGTCTGCACGTTCGGCGCAACCAGGATAAATAGATATTTAATCTTACTAATAAGTTGTAAGCCATATCACCTAAAATGGCGACCCACTTGTGATGCATGGTGACATGATCGAATTCGTCTCCATGAATTAACAAGTATCGTAGTCCATCGGCCGCCGTGTGAATGTACTCATGTGCTATCAGGACATCACCAAAAGAAGTGCCAACGTATTCGCGCATTGCTTCATCGTGGTTGCCAGGAATGAAAATTACTTTTTCGCCGTGCCGTGAACGCCGCAACATTTTTTGAACGAAGGTATTTTGTGCGGGTGACCAATGTACGCCACCTCGGCTCATCGACCACAAGTCAACAATATCGCCTAAAAGAAACACGTATTCAGAGGAATACTCCTTCAGAAATTCCAACAAGTAATTGGCTTGGCAGGCCTTGGTTCCCAGGTGGATATCTGACAGGAATATCGAGCGGACTTGTTGCATTCTGATGTCATCGCATCCGATAAATGAAGCTTAAGCGGAGACGACTATTTTTTGGAGCAGTATTTTTCATGCGTGCACCATCGCATGAAAATATTTCACCAGCGTTACTGTCAGGTTAAGGGAATGTTAAATTAATCGGGGGATATTGCGCGTTGTTCAAGATTGATTATGCGATTTGAGAGGGGTTTTCATAAATGAGTAATGTAAGCATGTCATGCTGATCAGCCCTAATTGTGTAGGCACTGTTTTTTAGAGTTAGATTTTCCATGCCCGGTCAAAAACACTTAATTTACGTTATTAAAAAATTCCTAGTCACTTCGTCTTGTTGCCTATTGGCGGTGCAGCCTGTCTTGGCCGATCAATTCGATACGCTCAACTATACGATGAGTGGTGGTATTAACTATGACGATAATGTTTTCAGGCTGCCTTCAGATTTTGATCCGCAACTATATCTTGGGAAAGACAATAAGTCAGATATGACGCGTTTTTTTTCTATTGGTCTCGATATCGAAAAGAAATACTCGAATCAAGAGGTGACAATTAACGCGAATGCGACAAATGTAAAATACAATAATTTTCCCAATCTTGATTACACCAGCTCGTCTATAAAAGGTGTATGGAATGGACAAATTAGCTCGAAGTTTAAGGGCCGGTTGAATGCTGCGCGAACCCAGACACTAAGCAATCCTGCCGACACGAGGATATATACACGGAATTTGAGTACGGTTGATAGCCTTAGTGTTAATGGTGATTGGGGCGGTGGAAGTAAATGGCACTGGTTATTTGGCGTGTCCAGCGGACACTCTACAAACAGCATAAATACCACTAACAATCAAGGTTCACGCAACAATTCATCCGAGTTGGGGGTTAAGTATTATGAGACTCAAAGCAGAACAGTTGCACTGATTTCACGCAACGTGAGGGGAGCAAATGCCAATCAGATTGCTAACCCGGCAACACTTATTGATACGGGCTCAACAGAGAAGCAGTTGGAGCTTCAGGCAGGCTGGGACATTACCGGGAAGTCGGTTTTGACCGTCACTCTGATGGATTTACAGCATCGTGGCCTTAATTTCCCCCAACGTGACTACAGTGCAACACAGGGTAGAATACATTACGTTTTAAAAGCTTCCGGCAAGACCTCTCTTGCTCTGAATTGGCAAAGAAATTTGAGCAGCTGGTGGGATGCTGCCAGCAGTTATTATGTTGCCGACCGTTTTTCAATCTCGCCAACATGGCAGATTAACCCCCAAATAGTTATGCGCGCATCGTTCAATCGGGGGGGCAATGATTATCGCGGTGCTGTCGTGCCGGGTGCGATTGCCCGCAAAGATGAGACACATTCCGAATCGATAGGGATTGACTGGTTTCCAACAAAAATAGTTGCCGTCAGCACTTCTATTCTGCATGAGAAGCGTATTTCAACACCCGTAAACTATTCTTCGTTTGGGTTTGATAACAACACTGTCTCCATTTCCGCACAGGCAAATTTCTGATCGCTTCGCGGTTAATTCACTTCCACTCAACAGCACGTGTTTTGGCTCCATGACAGCAAAGTAAGCAGTCATCATTCTGTAATCTTGACTATCTACAATTCAAATCCATAAAGCATCCAGCTTTCATTAAAACTAAGGAGCAAAAGGTTTATATGAGTACGTCAAATACCGCACAAATTTACTGTCGCTCACGATTGTTGTGTATGGCGGCGTTGGCAATTGTTCCGTTATTGTCAGGCTGTGGCGAATCCAAAAAATCGGCGACTCAAGTGGCGGCTAAGGTTGACAAGGATGAGATTACCATCGGTCAAGTGAATAACGTATTTGCCAAAATGCAGGAAATCCCCGGCAAAACCGCAACACAAGTAAAGCACGAGGTGCTTGATAATTTAATTGATCAGCAACTCGCTATGCGGCAGGCAATCAGTACAAAGTTGGACAGGGATCCAGCGGTGATGCAAGCGATTGAGGAGGCCAAGCGAAACATATTGGCGAGTGCCTACTTGGATAAAATCCGTGCTTCTGCGGCAAAAGTAACACCGGAGGAAATCAGTAAGTACTATGCCTCCCATCCTGAATTATTTGCACAAAGACGCATCTTTAATTTGCGTGAGCTTAACATTGCTGCCCAGCCTGGGCTAGCTGCCAGCTTGCGTGACCAAATTGCCAAAGGCGCGTCATTGGAAGCCATTGCGAGTGGGTTGAAGAATAAAAGTATCCCGTTTAATGGCAACGCCAGTACCCATTCTGCCGAAGAAACACCTTTTGAAATCTTATCCAAAATTGGCGGGTTAAAAAATGGTGAGATGACTTTGATTGAGGGTCCCGCTGCTTTGGCGATACTACAAGTTGTTGCTTCACAAGCCGCGCCCGTTGACGAAAAAACCGTATCAGCTTCTATCCAGCAATATCTCGGCAACACTCGGGTAAAAGAGGAAATCGCCAAAGAATTAAGCTCACTCAAGAAAATTGCCAAAATTGAATACTTTGGAGAGTTTGTGCCGGGTGCGGAGCCCGTAGCAGATGCCAAGCCGGTTATTGCTGCTAGTGAATCTGAAAAAAAACAGGAGTCAGCAACAGCTCCCGATGTGGCAAAGGCCATTTCCAGTCTGAAGTGATGAGAAAAGTGAGCGGATTTTTTACGTCAAATTTTTCGGATGGTTTAAAAAAATACTTTCGAGGATTTTCATGATTTGCAAAGGAATTGTGCGGCAGCTATTGCTGTGGCTGCTAGTGATGTGCGGAGTAACTGCCCACGCAGCCGAGAGCAATGATTACCGCCTGGGGGCGGGTGACATTGTGCGTATCGTAGTTTTTCAGAACCCGGACTTTACAACAGAGGCACGCATTTCCGAGAGTGGTGTTGTTTCATATCCGTTGATTGGCAATGTGGAGCTGGGTGGGTTGACGATAACAACCGCCGAGAAAAAAATTGCCACCCTGTTGAAGGAAGGTGGATTCGTTCAGCAGCCGCAGGTCAACATTGTGTTGGCACAAATTAGAGGCAGCCAAGTTTCAGTTTTGGGGCAAGTGAACAGACCCGGTCGATTCCCTCTTGAAGTATATAACACCCATGTTTCAGATATGTTGGCGATTGCGGGAGGGATTGCAGGGCAGGGTTCGGATAGCATCATTTTAGTCGGTGTGCGCAATGGAAAAAATATCCGCAAAGAAATTGATCTTGTCGGTTTGTTTTTGGATGACAAGCGCGAAGACGATATTTTGGTCGAGGGAGGGGATGTTATCTATGTGCATCGCACCCCGATGTTTTACATCTATGGCGAAGTTCAGCGACCAGGCTCTTACCGGTTAGAACGCAGTATGACTTTGATGCAGGCATTGGCGCAAAGTGGCGGGCCAACTCTGCGAGGGACGCAGAAAGACATCAAAATATTTCGGCGTAGTGCGGATGGAAAGTCGGAAGAAATATCCCTTGCACTAACTGACGCGGTAAAAATGGATGATGTCCTTTATGTTCGTGAGAGCCTGTTTTAGTCGAAAAAATTGAAGGTACTCAAATGAACTTTACGCAGTTTCTCAACATCCTTCTGGCGCGCTACAAAATCGCACTTTTTGTATTAATAGTAACAGTCGCTTTGGTGCTGCTGGTTAATCTCCTTTTGCCGAATAAATACGTCGCTTCAACTTCAGTGTTGCTGGATGTCAGGTCGCCTGATCCATTGGTGGGTTTATCCATGGGTGGGATGGCTATGTCCAGTTACATGGCAACACAGAACGAAATTATTACCAGTGACCGTGTTGCACAAAGTGTCGTGAAGTTGCTAAAGCTAGATGAGAATCCGCAAATTAGAGAGCAGTGGCGCTCAGCTACGGATGGGAAAGGACAATTGGTCGTGTGGTTGGGTAAATTACTTGCCCAGAAGCTTGAGGTTAAACCCTCGCGTGAAAGCGATGTCATTAACATTTCATTTACGGCGGAAGATCCTGCTTTTGCCGCATTGATAGCCAATGCTTTTGCGCAGGCTTATATCAACACCAATCTGGAGTTAAAGGTTGAGCCAGCCAAGCAGTATGCGCAGTGGTTTCAATTGAGAGCTAAGGAATTGCGTGCCGAGTTGGAGCAAACTCAAGCACGCCTCGCCGCCTTCCAAAAAAATTCCGGTATGGTTTCTGTCGGTAGCAGAATGCAGAGCGTGGAAAATTCCAAGATTGCAGAACTGTCCGGGCAGTTGGTTTTGAATGAAACCCAATTGGCCGAGATTCAGAGTAAGCGGCAGTCCGCCGGGGATACGTTGGTGGATGTGATGCAAAATTCAACCATTCAGAACCTCAAAATAGAAATCATCAGGCTTGAAGTAAAGCTGCAAGAACTCAGTCGTAATTTGGGAAAAAACCATCCCCAGTATCAGGCGATGGAAGGTCAAATCACCACCTTAAAACAAAAATTAAATGACGAGACGCAACAAATTTTGAGCAGTATCAACACTGCTAATCGCGTGAGTGTGCAAAAGGGTTCGGCATTGAAGGCAACCATTGAGACACATAAGAGAAAAGCAATTCAAGATAGCGGTCAGCGTGACCAGATTGCAGTGCTTGAGAATGATGTGGAATCGGCTCAAAAGGCCTATGACGTGTTGGTGCAGCGTTACACCGAGAGCAATTTGAAAAGCCAGTCCAATCAAACCAACATTTCAGTACTAACTCCGGCAACAGAACCAACGGATCGCTCTTCCCCAAAAATTTATATGAATCTGTTGTTGGCGGTATTTGGTGGAACACTGCTGGGCGTGGGAGCGATATTTGTCGCGGAAATGCTTAATCCCAGAATCAGAACGATGGAAGCTTTAATTGCGGCGACAAGTTTGCCTGTTTTGGTCGAGTTTGCTAGGAAGCAAAAACCTTCCGGCATAAAAATTAGGCTGATAAAGATGATCGATATCCTGATGCTGAAATTAAAGCTCAAAAAAACTTTGGCTACAGCATAGTCGCACTGGACATGATGAAAATTATTGACTCAAACGTGGCTGACAAACACATGCTAATGCAATCTGAAAAATTACCGCCGAACAAATCATTGGGTGCGATATTGGTTGATACGGGTAAGCTGTCCATCAAAAATGTCGAGCAGATATTAAAATTACAGAAAGCCGAGCAAATCCTGTTTGGTGATGCCGGAATTGAATTGGGCTTGCTAACCCGGCAGGATGTGCAATATGCACTATCAAACCAGTACGACTACCCATATTTGTTGCCTGGTGATGAAACGGTATCCAAGGCCATGGTCGCGGCTTATGACCCCTATTGCCAGCAAGCCGAGGCTTTGCGTACCTTGCGCAATCAGTTGATGTTAAGAAGATTTACCGGCTATGCCGACAGTAAAACGTTGGCTATTGTCAGCCCGGATCGGGGTGAAGGTCGCAGCTTTCTTGCCGCCAATCTGGCCGTTGTTTTTTCCCAGTTGGGCGAGCGTACTTTGCTGATTGACGCAGATTTGCGCAACCCCAGTCAGCACGAGCTTTTCAAGTTGGAAAATTCGCAAGGTTTATCGACGATACTTTCGGGTAGAGGCAATTTTCAGGCAATACAGCGGATCAATAAATTTGTTGATCTCTCTGTGCTGACTGCCGGTGCGACCCCGCCCAACCCACAAGAGTTATTGGGGCGGCCTGTATTTACAGAATTCCTGAGCAGCCTGAGTGAATCATTCGATGTCATTTTGATGGACACACCGCCCGCCGTTGATTTTGCGGATGCCCAGATGATTTCCGCACGGGCAGGGGCGGCAATAGTAGCGGTGCGCAAAAATTTTTCGTCGATTGAGCTAGTACGCCAACAGGTGGAAAGCTTGACACTGTCTGGCGCGGAAGTGATAGGCACTGTCTTGAGTGAGTTTTGACCTGCTGTTGCGAATCGTGCGATGTTGAATATCTTAAAGCTCAAATCGGCGGATTCACTGTGGGTATCTTGGTGGCCTGCTTTGTTTGGGCTGCTGCTGCTGATTGTTCCCACCTACAAGTCTATCGCGTTCACTTTATGGACAAGTGAAGAGTATGCGCATGGTCCAATTGTGCTTGCTGTTGTGCTGTGGTTAATTTGGCAAGGAAGATTAAAACTCCGTGACGATGGGCAGAAAAAAAATCCCATCAGCGGCCTGATCTTGCTGATCATCGGTCTGATTCTATACATCGTTGGACGTTCGCAGGAAATATATCTTTTTGAAGTGGGTGCACAGATACCATTACTCCTGGGTGTCATGTTGTTGGTTTTTGGTTCAAGTGTTGCAAAGCATTTTTGGTTTCCATTGTTGTTCCTCGTATTCCTGATACCGTTACCGGGTTTTGTGATTGATACCCTGACCGGTTCCCTCAAACAACAGGTTTCCATTCTGGCCGAAAATATTTTGTACTGGTTCGATTATCCGGTCGCCAGAAGCGGGGTCATGCTCTCGATAGGTCAATACCAACTGCTGGTGGCAGATGCCTGTTCGGGGTTGAACTCTATGTTTAGCCTGAGTGCATTGGGAATGTTTTATGCGTATTTTGTGGGACGTTCGAGCTGGGTGCACAACACCATTCTATTGGCCAGCATTATTCCAATCGCCTTTTTTGCAAACGTACTGCGCGTCATTATTTTGGTGTTGATCACCTATTATTTCGGAGATGAA
This sequence comes from uncultured Gallionella sp., assembly GCA_964608835.1. Lineage (GTDB taxonomy): Bacteria > Pseudomonadota > Gammaproteobacteria > Burkholderiales > Gallionellaceae > Gallionella. The sequence goes on along the minus strand of CAZSPN010000008.1, from coordinate 54,574 downwards.
GTGGGTCAAGGCTTTGCTCACAACATGGCGGGGATAGTACTTTTCATGGTCGCACTCAGCGCGTTTCTTGTTCTGGATGGGGCGAGCCATTTTGTTCTCTCGCCTCAACAGGTGAAAAGCAAATGATAATGGGGGCAAACAAGCAGGCTTTGTTTGTCGGCTTATTGATGATCTTTGCATCCGCATCGGCAACCTATTTGAAGCCAACAAAAAAACTTGCGGACTCCATGCCGGCCGTTAACCTTGAAAAAATGATTCCGAGTCAGTTTGGTGAGTGGCATTTGGATCCGGTGGTTTTGGAACAAATTATCAGTCCGGAAAGAAAAGTCTTACTCGCTGAGCTATACGCGCAAACCTTATCTAGGGCATACCTTGATAAGCACGGAACCCGCATTATGTTATCGATAGCCTACGGTGGAAATCAGAGCGATGGATTGCAAGTTCATCGTCCGGAAATTTGCTACACGGCGCAGGGTTTTCAAGTGGAAAGAGACAGGTTGGATATGCTTTCCACTGCATTTGGTGCATTGCCAATCAAACGTTTATTCGCAACCCAGGGGAATCGCAATGAGCCGATTACCTACTGGATTACGGTGGGTGATAAAGCGGTTGCCTTGAAAGGAATGCAGCAAAAAATAGCGCAATTGCGCTACGGATTAACTGGGAAAGTCCCGGATGGAATGCTGGTGCGCGTTTCATCAATCAATGCTGATGACAAAGAGGCTTATCGCATCCAAGATAATTTTGTTAAAGAAATGTTGGCAGCGATGAGCAAGGAAGATCGTTTGCGCATTGCAGGAAATTTTGAAAATTAGTCTCATTAAGCGTTAGCGTGAAGCCAAACAAATAGGATTGCTGGAGAAAATGCGTGAGTAATCGTCAAGTCAACGCTGTCATTCTTGCTGGCGGCAGCGGTAGTCGGTTGTGGCCGCTGTCGCGGCAAAATTTGCCCAAGCAATTTTTGGCATTGGATGGTGATGCGACCTTGTTGCAAACCACCATCAACCGTTTGTCACCAGTCATTGATAACAAAAATGTACTCATTGTTACCCAGGAAGCCCATGCCAAAGGCGAGGCCTACCACGCCCTGCTACCTTATCAAACTTTGTTTGAGCCGATAGGCCGCAATACCGCCCCCGCGATTGCATTGGCGGCGGCGTACCTGATGGATGACGGTAATGACCCGGTAATGGTCGTGTTGCCTGCCGACCACATCATCAAAGACGAAGTGCAATTCCGTGAACACTTGAATGTTGCGATTGCAGCGGCGGAAAGTGGCAAGCTGATTACCTTTGGCATACAGCCCAACCGTCCCGATACAGGCTTTGGTTACATCAAAGCACATCGCGACAATGTTTCATCTGATGTTTATGCGGTGGATCGGTTCACCGAAAAGCCCGATGAAAAAACGGCTGAGAAGTTTTTGCAGGAAGGCAACTACTATTGGAACTCCGGCATGTTTGTGTGGCGCGCTTCCGCGATACTTGCCGAAATTCAACAGTATTTGCCGACGGTATATAGCGTGGTGCAAACCATTATTGCTGAAAGCCGTGCAGCAGGGTCATTTCAGCAGGCAGTAGAAAAACATTTCGCTGCCATGCCTTCTATTTCGATTGACTACGGCGTACTGGAAAAATCCAGCCGTGTCTCGCTGATTCCCTGCGAAATTGGCTGGAACGATGTGGGAAGTTGGCAGGCAGTGCATGAGATTTCCGCACAGGACAAAAATGGTAATGCCCTGCAAGGTAATGTGGTGGCAGTGGATTGCAAAAACAGTCTGATCCGTGCTGAAAAGCGCTTGGTTGCGGCTATCGGCATTGAAGATATATGCGTGATCGAAACCGCTGATGCCGTATTGGTGGCGAAGAGCGACCAGACCCAGCGGGTGCGGGAGGTGGTAGATGAACTTACCGCGCGGGGCGCAACCGAGCATATATTCCACGCCAAGGTTAATCGCCCGTGGGGAAGTTACACCGTGTTGGAAGAAGATCAGGATGGCTTCAAAATTAAACGCATTGAAGTTGCGCCGGGCGCGCGATTGAGTTTGCAAAGCCATCGGCAACGCTCCGAACACTGGGTGGTGGTATCGGGCACGGCAACCGTGACCAATGGCGAGGAGGTGTTTACGGTAAGAAAAAACGAAAGCACTTACATTCCTATTGGCACAAAACATCGCCTGGAAAATTTGGGTAATGAGCCACTGCATATTGTTGAAATTCAGGTGGGCACATATTTGGGCGAAGATGATATTCAACGATATGAAGACAATTACGGCCGAGGCTGATTCCAGTTCGCAATAGAAATGATAACTACGTCGGTTGCATTAATTTTTGCTCGCTGTACTCAACTGTACTACCCGCACAAAAATTAACTTGCCGCCTTGTTCTTTTTTCAATTGCTTGCTGGAATATGGGTAAATTTAACTGCAATTTGAGGTAATAATGAGTACACAAAAAGTAGCACTAATCACGGGCATCACGGGTCAAGACGGCGCATACCTTGCGGAGTTTCTGCTGAAGAAGGGCTACATCGTCCATGGCGTAAAACGCCGTTCATCCTTGTTCAACACCGACCGTATTGACCATCTGTATCAAGACCCGCACGTCAAACAGGCTAACTTCGTTTTGCATTACGGTGACCTGACCGATTCCACCAATTTGATCCGCATTATTCAGCAGGTGCAGCCGGACGAAATTTATAACCTCGCCGCGATGAGCCATGTCGCGGTTTCGTTTGAAACGCCGGAATACACTGCCAATGCCGACGGTATTGGTACCTTGCGCATCCTTGAGGCGATCCGCATCCTCGGCTTGGAAAAGAAAACGCGTTTCTATCAAGCCTCCACTTCCGAGTTGTATGGTCTGGTGCAAGAAGTCCCGCAAAAAGAAACCACCCCGTTCTACCCGCGCAGCCCGTATGCGGTTGCCAAATTGTATGGTTACTGGATCACGGTAAATTACCGCGAGGCTTACGGCATCTATGCCTGCAACGGCATCCTGTTCAACCACGAATCACCGATACGCGGCGAAACTTTCGTCACGCGCAAGATCACCCGTGCCTTGGCGCGTATCAAGCTGGGTCTGCAAGAGCGTTTGTATCTGGGCAATATGGACTCCCTGCGTGACTGGGGGCATGCCAAAGACTACGTTGAGATGCAATGGCTGATGTTGCAACAAGAGCAGGCCGAGGACTTTGTGATTGCCACCGGTGTGCAATACAGCGTGCGCGAATTCGTCAGCATTGCCGCCAAAGAACTCGACATTGACGTGCGTTGGGAAGGTAAAGGAGTATATGAAAAGGGCTACGACAACGCTACCGGCAAATGTATCGTGCAAGTGGATGCCCGTTACTTCCGTCCTACCGAAGTCGAAACCTTGTTGGGTGACCCCAGCAAAGCCAAACAAAAGCTCGGTTGGACACCCAAGATCACCTTCCACGAATTGGTCGCGGAGATGGTGCGTGAGGACCTCAAAAGTGCCAAGCGTGATGAGTTGGTCAAGCAGCATGGCTTTGCCGCTTACGATTACAACGAGTAAATGGCAATGGATAAAAGTGCAAAAATTTATGTGGCGGGGCATCGCGGCTTGGCGGGAAGTGCCATTGTCCGTGAGCTGCAACGGCAGGGTTACACCAATTTGGTTACGCGTACTCATGCCGAATTGGACTTGGAAGATGCCGCTGCAACGCAGCAATTCTTTAATCAAGAACGCCCTGAAATTGTATTTCTCGCCGCAGCCAAAGTGGGCGGTATCCACGCCAACAACACCTTGCCGGTGGATTTTTTGATGAGCAACTTGCTCATCGAAGCCAACATCTGCCGTGCAGCCCATACGAGCAAAGTAAATCGCCTGATTTTTTTGGGCAGCTCCTGCATCTATCCGCGTGATTGTCCGCAGCCCATCAAAGAAGAATATCTTCTCACGGGTCAGCTGGAAGCCACCAACCGTCCCTACGCGCTGGCAAAAATTGCCGGCATTGAAATGTGCTGGTCATACAACCGTCAATACGGCACCAAGTGGCTGGCCGCGATGCCGACCAATTTATACGGGCCCGGCGACAACTATGATTTGAATAACTCGCATGTCCTGCCCGCATTGATACGCAAAATGCACGAAGCAAAAGCGGTTAATGCGAGCGAAGTGGTGCTGTGGGGCAGCGGCACACCGAAACGCGAGTTCCTCTACGTGGATGACTTGGCGAGTGCTTTGGTGTTCCTCGCCACATTGGATGCACCACGTTATGACGCGCTGGTGACCCCCGTGCAATGCCCGCTCATCAACGTGGGGAAGGGCGAAGATTTGACCATACGGGCATTGGCGGAGACCATTGCCGAGGTGGTAGGTTATCAAGGCAAATTTGTTCAGGACACTTCCAAGCCGGACGGCACGATGCGTAAGGTGATGGATGTTTCGAGAATTCGCACGCTGGGCTGGAAGCCTACCATTGCTTTGCACGAGGGCATAGCATTGGCTTACGTAGACTTTTGCTTAGCTGCTCCTGAAATTACGAATTATTGATGAAGGACGATTTGGCAAATCGGAGTTTCCAAGCGGTACTCTGGAACTACTTTGGTGGAATCGGGAAAATTTTCTCGCAACTGGCAATCCAAGTGTGGCTCGCACGAACATTGGGTCCAGAAATTTTCGGGAAATATACGGCAGTTCTAGTTGTCGTTGGATTTGGCTGGCTTCTGGCAGATAGTGGTTTCGGAGCTGCGCTCATTCAAAAAGACAAAATCACAAATGATGACGTAAGTTATGCATTCGGATGGGTACTCACTTTGTCATTTGTTATTGGGATGTTGGTGATTTTGTTTGCACCCCAATTAGCAGGGTTCTTGGGTGATGCCAGCTTGGCTTTACCAATCGCAGTGTGCGGCCCTATTATTGTTTTACAAGCACTTTCAAACATAAGTGTGTCTTTGATGTTGCGTGATCTTGATGCAAAACGTTGCCAAATAATTCAGTTGTCTGGATATCTGGTTGGGTTCGGGGTTGTAGCCGTTTCCTTGGCGCACTTTGGCGCGGGGGTGTGGAGTTTAGTAATAGGGTTCATGGTGCAGGCAATGCTTGTTTTATTATTTGCATACTCAGTTGTTAGACATACGCTCAAGCCATTGCTGAAAGGAAATGTTGAATTTCGTAATTTCGGCTTGAATGTATTGGGAACAAATTTAGCGAATTGGTCGATTGAAAATTTGGATCGAATCATTATCGGCAGGCAATGGGGTATCGCATCGTTGGGAGCGTACGCCGCAGCTAATAATCTCTCACGGTCACCCACATCTTTGATGGTGAACTCTGTTCAGTCTGTTGTTTTTTCATCTGCATCAAGAGTGCAAAACGACTCGGAAAGGATGCGTCGTGGTTATACCGCACTTATATCGTTGACTACTTTAATAACTCTTCCCGTGTTTGTTTTGTTGGGACTCAAGGCGGAATTTGTGATCCATCTGCTTTATGGAAGTCGGTGGGACGAAGCCATTCCACTTTTCTCTGTATTTTGCGTTGTCGTGCCTTTCTATGTACTCCTTGCTGTCACTGGACCTGCTTTGTGGGCGACAGGTGCTGTGGCAGTTGAATTCAAGATACAAATGTTTTCCGCAATCGCACTCGTTATAGGATTTGTGACATTCGCGGACTATCCGTTGAAAAATGCTGTATGGATTATTCCTTGCATTTACTTCATTAGATTTTCGTTGGTTTATCTGGCACTGGCAAAAAGTATTCAACTTACGCATTCAAAAACCATGCGGGCATTACTTGGCGGAATTGTTTTGGCATTGTTGGCAACGTTGGTAGTGTTTATTAGTGGGGAATTTATACCCGTTACGCTTATGAGTCAGCATGGACTCGATTTGGCTCAATTTCTGCTGCCTGCGGTTGTTTGTTGGAGTGCGTTGCATCTATTTCCGGGATTGTTGATTGGAGATGATCTAGCTCGGTTGCTGATTTCTAGATCGACAGACTCAAAAATTGCCAGACTCTTTTGTCGTGTGATTGCTTTGAAAACTGGAATGCCATGAATCCGGGTAATCGAGAACAAGGTTGGCATAAAGCCTCCCTACAAATACTAGGAGGTGTTGTTTGTACAAATCACTATTACTTAAATTTCCTTGGCTTTACGAACTGGTTCAGTCGGTACGTGATGTTATCTCACATAGAAGTTGCTTAAAAAATGGTTCTTTCGCCCAGCATGGGGAGGATGTTGAAATAATGCGCTTACTTAACGAGAGCAACGCAAAGGGTTGCTATGTAGATATAGGGTGCAATCACCCATTCAAAATAAACAATACCTATCTATTGTATTTGAATGGTTGGCGAGGTCTTTGTGTTGATCCGTTGCCTAGATTCACAGATCTATATGAAAAATGGAGGCCAGAAGATTTATTTGAATGCGTTGGCATAGGTGAGCAGAGTGGTGAGATGACATTGTTTGAGTTTGAATCTGATGTACTTTCTACACTGGATAAAGACCTGTCCGATCAATACCAACGCAGCGGATACAAATTTAGGAGAAAGGTGCAAACGAAGATCAAAACTATCGACTCTATACTTGAAGCTAAGGGTTTGGCTGCGCCAATCTCATTGTTATCAGTTGATATAGAGGGGCATGAGCTGTCAGCCCTTAAATCTATAAATTTAGAAAAGTGGAAGCCTGTTTATATTTGCCTTGAGGCATTAACTGCCGATGGAAAAAGGAATGAAGAGTCTATTATCTACTTATGTAACAACGGCTATCGAATTGCATCGGATTTGGGCTTGAATTTACTATTTTGTAGAGTCTGAATCGGCTAATTTACATAAGGCGCTCAAGTGAAGTTACGTTTAAGTATTCCACGTGTTAGAGCGCGTGGTGTCGGACTTGGCAATGAATTGACTTCTTGGGCACGCGCTTTTCTTGCAGCTCAAGTTGTGGGTGCGTACGCTTTGAAGCCAGCATTCGGATTAAACAAACGTCGATATTGGCGGCACTTTGGCACGCCACGCTACGACTGGTTTTTGCATCAGGCACTGGAGCATTTGCTTCCAGTAGTTGAGTTCAAAGAGGTTGATTATCTTCGCCATGGAGGAGGTAATTTCGTGGATGCTTTTCGCAACTTCGCCGATGTTGAGCGACTCCATGATCGATCATGCTATTTGCTCGTTACTGAGGGTATGTGGGGAGGTTATCGGCATATAGCGGACGCACGGGATTTCGTATTTTCAACGTTATATCAAAGCCGATTTGCTGCGCGGAACTTACTGCGCATCAAACAAAGTCTGCACTCAAATAAACTTGTAGTCGGTATGCATGTTCGGCTTGGCGATTTTGGTGCAGCACCACGTGATTTTTCGGATTATCACGGGCGTTTCAATTTGGCACTCCCTTTGTTTTGGTACATAAACATTGCCAAGTCCATAACAACTATTCTGGGCGACGAAGTGCAGTTCCTTGTTGTTTCTGATGGATCATCTGAACAGTTAAAACCTTTGCTTGATGTTATCCCCGCAGTGACTACGACAGACATTCCAGATTCCGACTGCTCCGACTTGATTGCGCTTGCAAAGGCTGATTTATTGGTTTGCTCGGTCTCGTCATACAGTGCTTGGGCGGCATTTTTGTCGGATGCACCTTATCTCTGGTTTGAGCCGAATTTACAGCATCATGATTCTGGCCATTACTCGATATGGGGGCATGAGCCAGAACAACAAAAAGAAAATAGTGCGACTCAAAGAGCTTTGTTGAACCATATTTCGCTGGGTGACAGCAATACTGGGCGCGGCTTACCAATTGGACTTGATGGCGTTGTTCCGGAAGGTTTTTTGCAAAGTCTAGTAGCGCGTAGGGAGCATTTGCGAATTGAGGCAGACCTCGTGCAATACGGCGTAGTACCCATCCGAAAAGTTGGGGGATGAGCCAATGCATATTGGCATTGTTGGTCCCATCGCTAGCGCAGACATCAGCCATCTTATTCAAGGCGAGGTAACAACGCTGCCTGTAGGATATGAAGGTGCACCGTTGTTGGCAACTCTGATCGCCGAACTGCTGAAGCAAGGACATCGCGTATCAGCCTTTACGCTATCTGACGACATCCCGCTTGATGGCGGCGCGGTGGTTGTGCGTGGCAATAATTTTTCACTGAGCTACTACCCAATGCGTTTACGGGCATGGCGGTTTAATGGATTACGTATTGGTCGCATCCTCGATTTGTTTGGCTTCGAACGTGAGCAATTGCAAAGGGCTATTCTTCAGACAGCACCAGAAGTGCTACACGCGCATTGGACATATGAGTTTGCATTAGCCGCACAGCAAACAGGTTTGCCTTGCGTAGTAACTTGCCATGATTCTCCCTACAAAGTGGCTAGATTTTATAGCCGAGCCAAACCCACGCAGAGTTTGTATCGCTGGTTGCGGGCAGTCATGGCGCGCAAGGTTTTGCTTAAATCACGTTCGGTAACAGCAGTTTCGCCCTACATGCGAGATGAGGTGCAGGGCATGACTCGTATGCCCATATCCGTGATACCCAATCCCGTAGATGCTTTCGCGTTGACCTTGGGGAAAGTACGTACTGCCCCGGCATCACCGCGTTTCGCCATGGTGTGCAATGGTTGGCAGGCACTCAAAAATCCTCAACCCGCCATGCAAGCGTATGCCAGATTTAGAGCGAGCCATTCAGAAGTCGAGTTGCATCTATATGGACGTGATTTCGGTATCGGACAAACGGCTGAAGCTTGGGCGAAACAGCAAGGCATTGCTGATGGAATGGTGTTTCATGGAGCAGTACCTCATAGGCAATTGCTGGAAGCCGTATCCAATACAGACTTGCTGCTTCATCCATCCTTGGAAGAATCATTTGGTATGTCCATAGCCGAGGCAATGGCGATGGGTTTGCCAATCGTGGCTGGGGAGTGCAGTGGTGCTGTACCCTGGGTGGTTGGTGAAGGAGGGGTGTTGTGCGATGTAAGCCAGGAACAGGCTATTTATCAGGCGATTGAACATGTGCTGACCCCGGATAACTACATGCGATATTCGCAAGCCGCACGAGCGCGGGTTGAGTCAATGTTTACGGTCGGCGCAGTTGCTGCCGCCTACCTTGCAATTTATCAAGCTGCAATCGAAAAGGAACGCGTTACATGCTGATGCGAGCGTTCCATACTGTGCGGTATAGAGTGACCAACATGTTTGGTAAAGCCGCACTGCGTCGAAAAGGGGTGAAGTTGGGTATAGGGGTTGGTCTGAATGGCTTGCCTATTGTGACTATGGCTAAAGAATCCGCGATTGAGCTGGGTGAAAAAGTGGTGTTGTGTTCGGAGAGTTATTCAACCGATTTGGGTGTTTCAAGACCTGTTATTTTGCGTACTTTGCGTCCGGGGGCACGTATCTCCATCGGTAAAAATTCCGGTTTGAGCGGCACAGTGATTTGCGCGGCGGTTGAAGTGATCATTGGAGCAGAATGCTTATTTGGCGCGGATGTGACAATTGTGGATACCGACTTTCATGCAATCAGGGCACAAGGCAGAAGAAATAACACTAACCCGGATGATATTGCCGCATTGCCAATAAGTATTGCAGACAATGTTTTTGTCGGAGCGGGATCCATCATCCTAAAGGGTGTTTCCATAGGCAAAAACAGCATAGTTGGCGCGGGTTCGGTGGTCACTAAAAACGTGCCGGAGAATGTGGTGGTGGCGGGCAATCCGTCGCGGGTTGTAAAAAAAATCGAGACTTCATAATGAGGTATTTGATAACACCGGCCTATTTTATCGCTGCCGTACTTATCCCATTGGTTTTCACCTTTATGCTTTGGGGTTTGTTCCGCATAACGGGTCACCGCGATCAAAAAATATTCTGGGGTGGGCTGATTGGGATATTGGGAATAATCCCAGTACTGTCAGATTTGACAATCGCTCGCGGAGAGTTTGTTAACGGCGTACTGAGAGATGTATGGATTCCCCCGAAAATTATCCGCTTTTTGGGTGGGTGGGGTGCGAGGGGTTTGATCTATCTCGTTCTTGGCTATGGATTGATATTGATAGTCAAGAAATTGCACAGTAAGCAAATTGAAATCAGGGCGGGCAGCGGGCTGTTTTTTGCATATCTGTTACTGATTGCCCCCTCATTTATCAGTATGGTGGCGGGTACGCGACCAAGCTTTAATCACTTTATGTTGTATGAGCCGCTAATTTTCACCTTGGTTTATTTTGCACGTCCGGCTGAAGATTGGTCGTGGTATGTCCAGCAATTCAAACGTGTCTTGTTGGTTTGTATTTCGCTGAGCGCATTGTTTGGTGTGCTTGCACCAACATGGTCAACGGGTCATGCGCTGACTTTAATTCCGGGATTTAATTTTCGTTTGAATGGAATCTTTTCTCATTCAAATGGCTTGGGTATAGCAGCTTTGCTTTATTTGGTATTGGACATGGCAGACGACACCCGCAGTACACTTTACCGAAAACTGGCTTGGTTGGTTAGCATGGGTGTGTTGATTGCCACCCAGTCTAAAACAGCTTGGGTCAGCATGGTATTGGCATACGGCATATTTTGTGTATACAAATTTTCGATATTAACGACAGCTCGTGTTAGATATTCTGCAATGCCGATCATTATGGGGATCTTTATCCTACTGCTCGGAATGGGTGGACTTATCTGGTTGATCGGAATGGGTGTTGAAAAATGGTTAAGCGGGTTAGATACACAAACTTATAACAGCCTGATTTCTTTAACTGGCAGAACGAATATTTGGGAAATTACGCTGCGCTCTTGGCAAGAAAATCCGATTTTTGGGTATGGTCCAAGATTGTGGGATGTGGAATACCGGCTGCAATACGCGCCACAATTTCGCTATATTGTAGGCATGGCGCACAACCAATTTCTTCAAACGTTGGGAGCGTCTGGCATACTGGGCGTTATAGGTCTGGCGATTTATGTTTTCACACTCGTTAAGTTGGGCGTGCAATATTTCTCGACTACGCGAGGAGTGTCACTTGCTTTGGTGGTGGTTTTTTTAACACGTTCAATTTCAGAAACCCCATTTAGAAATGGGGTTCTGGATATAACATTTTATGCGCATTTTATTTTATTCGTATTGCTGATGAGTATGGTGGCAAACGCCAATAGCAAGAAAATTATGAATACTGTTGTAGGTAAGTCAGCCGATAGTAGAGAGGCATTGAGTGCCTGATTTATTGACATTGATGATACTGGTGTTCCCGTTTTTGATTGCGGTGCTAGTTCCAATAGGTGCAAGCTACTTTTATTGGCGTTGTAGTTACGATCCCGTGATGGGTGTGAAGCTGGCATTTTGGTTATTCTTGGTTGATTCTTTTTTCCCCTTGCCCGCATTCCCAATAGGGATAACCATTTTTGCGCCTGACTTGCTTTACTCGATGTTTGCCATGATCGGGCTATTCAGGCTATTCAAAATCAAAAAATATCAAACTTCACATTGGCTTTGGCTATTGTTGGGTGCGATATTGTTTGGATTATTTGTTGTGGGATTGCTCAAATTTAAGTCAACCGCAGGTGTTGAATTCCGCCAATTTTTCGCTTTTTGGGCAGGAGCGACGTATCTAATGACTTTCCAGCTTAACCGTAAACAAGTGGATGATATTTTTCGTACTTGGGTGTTGATCGCTGCGATAATGGTTCCACTGGTATGTTTTCGCTGGATCGCGATGGGCATTGGACTCAGCTGGGTGAGTTCATGGAATGAGGGGGGGGCATCTTTACGCGTGGTTCCCGCATCGCAAACATTGTTTTTGGCGCAATCAGTTGTCATTGCCTATTATTTGAGATTGGGAAATTCCGGCTCCAAGTGGTGGGCATGGATGCTGCCGATTATGCTTTGCTGCGTCTTAGTGCTACAACATCGATCAGTGTGGGTCGTTACATTGATATCTCTGGCTTTAATTTATATATGGATGCCAGAGAACCGCAAAAGAATTAAGAAGCAGTTTTTGATTGGTGCAATGGTTAGTGCAGTTTTGTTAGGTCCGCTCATTACCACTGGGAAATTGGATGTGATTTCAAATTCACTAGAGCATTCCGTTGAAGAAGCGGGTTCGGAAAAAAGCACCTTTATGTGGCGTATGCAAAGTGCATTCGAATTGCTTAATGGCTGGGCGCATGATGGACCTTTGGCGTTACTTGTCGGCAAACCATTTGGCTCTGGCTATGAGCGATATGTAAAAGCGCAGAACGACGCCAAAGTGAATGTTAATCCTCATAATTACTATGTATTGACGATACTACGGGGCGGCAGCATTGGCCTGCTTGCAATGTTGTTGGTTTATCTCATTGCTATTCGGAAATTCATGGCAGAAAAGACGTTTGATGGAGGGGTGGTTGAGCCCCGCTTGCTGGCGGTTTTACTTATCGGTCAAATGTTGTTTTATATGACTTATCAAGCACCAGAAATTCAATTTGTTCTCATTGGCTTGGCACTGACGCTGAGTACATCAATGGCTAACCGCAAAGCTAAAATTGCGAATTATTCTTCAAATAGTGTTGGGCGACCAGTATGAGTCTGCCGAAGGCTGCTAATCCATTCACATTTCGACGAGCTAAATTTTTTGCTCATCTTATTTTGCTCCGAGTAATTTTTTCAAATCCTTGAGTATCAAAAACAAATGCAAGGCATCCGTCTGGCTGGGTTCAAAATCCCATGCGCATACAATACCTTCGACGCAGCACACGCAAGTTTGCGCGCTGTTCAACCTCATCAATGAAATATTGGGCATTGAAGAATGGTCACATTTCTGTCACGCCACCTTGCTAGAGTAGCGCGATTCTCGTCGTTTTCAATGCCCGACTCTGGAAATAAAAAATGATCTTGTGTTTTACGCGGCTGATATGAGGTTAGCCGTCTTGCTCACCGTGCATAATCGGCGGGAAATGACGCTGTCATGCTTTCAGGCATTGTTTGCAGCGACACTCCCGCCAGACGCTTCCATAGAGGTCTATTTGACCGATGATGGCAGCCGGGATGGAACTGCGGAAGTGGTGAAATCAGCCTACCCAGAAGTCACGATACTGCGTGGCGATGGCAGCCTTTTTTGGAGTGGCGGAATGAGACTCGCCTTTGGTGAGGCACTTAAGCATCACTATGATTATTACCTCTGGTTAAATGACGATACGCAGTTGTTGCCACATGCACTTGAAGCGATGTTGCGTACCTCTGGATTATTGCAAGGCTGGCACGAAAAGCCCGCAATTGTTGTTGGCACAACTGTGGATGCCGAGAGTGGGTTGCCGACTTATTCGGGCAGAAGTTCACGGGGGTGGCTACGCCCCTTTTACTTTGACCTTGTCGTGGCCGATAGCGAGCCAGTTGAGTGCGGCACATTGAATGGCAACTGTGCCCTGATTCCTGCAGAGGTGGCAAAACGTGTGGGTAATTTGGATACGATATTCACTCACGGAATCGGGGATTTTGATTATGGTCTGAGGGCTCGCAAGGCGGGCTGTTCAGTTTGGGTCAATCCCGGATCGGTGGGTTTTTGTAGGTGGAATCTGGATCGACATATTCAGTCCTCCAAGTTATCCGAGCGTTTGAAATCCGTTGTACAACCCAAAAAGTATCCCTTAAAAGAATGGTGGATATTTTGCTGGCGTTATGGAGGGCCACTCAAATTATTGCATTGGATGCGTCCTTATTTAAGAGCCCTGTCGCCCCGGCTGTTTGGTGATAAAACACTGTGAATCCGCGGGGCAGATTCTTTCATGGGCTGGCTTCAAAAATCCTTATTATGGGATCAATCATCCTGATGATTTTTGCCTTTTCCTTTCGTATTTCGGAGGGTTCGGAAAAACTGGCTGCGCAAAATCTTGCCCAGCCCAGACAAGTCAATAACGATTTTTTCGGGATGCATATTCGCTGGGGGGCATCAACAACCCCTTGGCCCTATACGCCAGTTTATTCATGGCGGGTTATCACGGTAGAAACCGCATGGGAGGGACTTGAGCCACGCAAAGGTGAATGGCATTTTGAAAAGCTAGACCAAGCCATTGCCAGAGCAGAAATGCACGGCACGGAAGTATTGCTGACATTGGGTTATCCGCCACCGTGGGCAGCACTTGACCCGGAAATGGCGATAAAAAATATGGGTGTAGCACAATGTCCCAGAGACATGGCGGATTGGGAAAATTATGTGCGTACTGTCGCATTTCGCTACAAGGGGCGCATTAAATACTATGAGCTGATGAACGAACCCCTCTTTACGGAGATCGACCACGGGGTCGCGGATAAACGTTATTTCCCAGTGGCAAAAATGGTGGAAATGGCACGCATCGCAAAAAAAGAAATCGGACAGGTTGATTTTGATGCCAAGATTGTTTCCATGTCGCCTTCGGGTAATGTGTTTGGGATTCGGCGTGTGGACGAGTTTCTTAAAGCGGGAGGAGGAAAATATATCGATGTCGTCGGGTTTCATTACTACACCGATACCGCTGAAGAGATTCCTTTTCTCGTTGCAGAGACACGCAAGGTGATGAAGCGTTACGGTCTGGAAAATATGCCGTTGTGGAATACCGAATCGGGGTTCTATATTTTCGACCCCAAAACGCCTTCCAGAAAATTGGAGCCCGGAGAATCCCCCGCTTACGACATGACGCAAGGTGCGGCGATGGTATCGCGTTCTTTAATTTTGGGCGCAGCTTCAGGGCTGGATCGAAATTATTATTACTCGTGGGATATTCCAAAGATGTCTCTAACCAGCAATAAAGGCGAGGCGATCAATGATGCGGGTTTGGCCTACACCACCACCGTGCGGTGGCTAAGAAAGGCGACGTTAGATGGTTGCAAGTCGGAAGATAATAAATTGTGGGTATGTACTTTGTCACGTGGCGATAAAAAAGCTCGAATACTGTGGAATACGTCTGGGGATACTAATGTGAAGCCGCCTGAGGAGTGGCATACGATTGGGTATGAAAATATCAAAGGTCTATACGTTGACTTGGATCATGCCAAAACATTAAATGTGGGCAGTTCACCCATATTGATGCGTTCTGAAAAACTTGCCTGGTCAGCCAATTGAGCAGCCCAGCTGAAAATTTTGTTGTGGTTTTTAAGCTATGACTGCTGTGCGTATTGATACGTCATTGGTGCGTTGTCTGGCCGTTTTGTTGATTACTAACTCACATTTTGATGCCTTGTACCCTGATGCCAGATTGGGAACGGGCGGTGCTTTGGGTAATACATTATTCTTTTTGCTGTCCGGGTATGGTCTGGCAATGAGTTTGAATTCGGGCGCGGCATCACAAGAGCCATTTTTGAGCTATTGGCTACGTCGCTTGAGCAAGATTTTCCCGGTTTTGTGGGTAGTGACGTTGGTAGTGATTTTTATCGGGGGCGAGTGGCATGAAATGGCCGTGAGCGACTGGTTTTTCAAGCTGTTCTGGCCATTACAGTATTGGTTTGTTTGTGCAATTGCGTTGTTTTATGCCCTGTTTTATTGGTTTGGCAAGTTTTCCGAGAAAGCCATCCTGATGTCCATCGTGCTTTTGGGTATCCCTTATTTCCTTTGTTATTTTCTCCTTTTGGACTTGAGCCATTTTTCCATTGAAGCAAGCCACTTCAAATGGATCGTATATTTTCAGATTACGTTGTGGGGCGCGTGGTTGAGTAAGCGATCCTGCCAATCCAGCCCAATAAAAGACGCGAGCTTAATGATTGCAAGTGTGTTGGGATTTTTTGGATTGATGGTTGCTCTGGCTTGGCTAAATTTATGGGAACTGCAATTTTTATTGCACCTGATACTTTTTCCGTTTGGGCTGTTCGCATTCCGCTTCTTTAGTGCGCAGGCTGTTACTAAATTTGCCAATTCGACTGGTATTTATCCTGCGGCTGTATTTCTGGCGGGCATAACACTGGAGATTTATTTGGTGCAAGTCCCGCTCGTTCCCGTTATCGCCCAACGGCATTGGGAGTTTCCAATAGGCTGGCTTGTGGCAATAGCCTCAATTCCGGTTTTAGCTTTCGTGGCGAGCAAAATGACCGGGCAGTTGCTTTCAATACGGTTGCTTAAGAAAGTATAAGTAGTAATAGATATGTAATGAAAGTCGGGCAAAGTACTGCGCCTCTGCGAGGCGATGCCATTGTATTTTTCGCCATTGGAATTTAAGTATGGACTCCCATAAAAGCTACGAAGTACAAAATACCGAGCAGAATATCTCCGAGCATGATCCATTTACTTTGGAGCGGTACGAACAATTTCACCGCTCTCTGCCCAAAGGGGCGATTCACGTTTTGGATATAGGGTGCAACACGGGTCGAGGCGGGGCGCGTCTCAAAGAAATTTCCCCGGATATTGTTCTAAGTGGATTGGATTGTGTTCAATCTCGTTTGGATGCACTCCCTTCCTGTTACGCCGGGCGAGTGTATGGTTTGTCCAATAAAATTCCGACCTCCGACCAAACCTATGATGCGATTGTTGCGGGCGAATTTCTTGAGCATTTGTATCCTTCGGATGTTGACCCCACGCTCTGCGAGTGCCAGCGGGTGTTAAAAATTGGCGGCACATTGTTGATGACTACGCCAAATCCAGGCTACTTGAAAAATTTGTGGGGTGGGGAAACAGTTTTTGGCACCAGCCATCTCACTCAGCACCATCATCGTGTCTTGAGGCATCGCCTTTTAATGCATGGTTTTTCACGAGTCAAGATTTTCGGCTCCGGCAAGATGACTCGCTATATCGGAATGCACTTTCCATTGCTGAATCTGTATGGTAGCTATTTAATCGTTGCCCAAAAAATATGAAGATTAACGGCAGCCATTGTTCAGCATGAGAATTTTGCTCAGTGCTTTTGCGTTTGCACCCAATGTGGGCAGCGAACCCGGTGTGGGTTGGCGTTGGGCCGTTGAACTGGCTAAATATCATGAAGTCACAGTGGTGACTGATGTGACCCGCCGATCATCCGTTGAGGCGGATGGGGTGCAGTTACCGCCGAATCTTCGTGTTATGTATTTCAGGCCAAAATGGCTACAAGCCGTGCCGCTCAATTCGACCACGGCGCAGTTGCTTTACACCGCATGGCAGTTTGGCTTGCTGGGTTTTGCACAACACTTGCACCGGGAACAAAAATTTGAGCTGGCGATACATTGCACTTACGGTGTGTTCCGTCATCCCTCTTTTTTGGGTTATCTCGGCATTCCGTTTGTGTTTGGCCCCGTGGGCGGTGGGGAGGATGCGCCGTGGATACTCAAGCAATCCATACGCGGTAGCGAGAAAGTCAAAGAGGTGTTACGAACGCTACTCAATAAAGCGACGCTGTTCGATCCATTTTTGTGGGCGGCATACAGCAAAGCCACGCTCATTCTCACCAAGACAGAAGACACCCGGCAAGCATTACCGTGGCCGTTCCGCCATCGCGCGATCGTTTATCCTGAAATCGGTATTGACGCGCCAGCTGGCATTCAGGCGGTAACTCGCCAGCAAGATGAACCGTTGCGCGTGTTATTTGCGGGTCGGTTGTTGGGCTGGAAGGGCGCGCATTTGGCGATACGTGCCGTGGCTTGTGCGGTGGCAAAAGGTGTGCCGATCGAATTTACGCTGCTGGGTAAAGGTCCCTTTGAATATGAACTACGCAGGGTGGCAGACACGTTGGGGATACAAAGCACGATTCGTTGGGTAAGCCAGCTCCCGCAACAGGAGCTGTTCACATTGTTTCAGACTATGCACTGTTTTTTATTTCCCAGCCTGCATGATTCCAGCGGCAATGTGGTACTGGAAGCCCAGGCAAATGGCTTGCCTGTTATTTGCCTCAATTTGGGTGGGCCTGTCACTCTGGTGACATCTGAAACTGCTATTGTAGTTTCAACGAAGGGATGCAACGAGGCGGCTGTGATCGAAGGTTTGGCAGGTGCGTTGAGCAAGTTGGCAGGCAATGAAGGCAAGCGTTTGGCAATGGCTAATGCGGCAATTGCCCATGTAAAAAATATGAGTTGGGAAAATCGCGTGAAAGGCGCATTGGCTCTTGTCGAGGAAGTCAGGCATGAGTGTTAAATCATGGTTGCTTGCCGCCAGTCGGCGGGTGCAAACAAAAATCAAAGTGCTTGCCAGCGGAAAAGTTCTGACGCATGGCGACAATTTGCATATCGGTGCGCGCACCAGAATATGGGCACCTAGGCAGATAGCCATCGGCAGTAATGTTTATATCGGCAAGGATGTCCATATTGAAGCCAACTGTGAAATTGGTGACTATTGTTTAGTCGCCAATCGGGTGGCGATTGTTGGGCGGCATGACCACGATTTTTCCGCGATTGGTTTTCCCGTGCGTTTCGCTCCTTGGGTAGGCAGTGATCGCTTTCCTAATTCTCACACAGAAGAAAAAGCGGTTATTGGAAGCGATGTTTGGTTGGGCTACGGAGCAATTGTGTTGACGGGTGTAACGATAGGTCGCGGCAGTGTGATTGCGGCAGGCAGCGTAGTAACGAAAGATATTCCGTCGTATTCGATTGCGGCTGGTGTTCCGGCAAAAGTCATCGGGCTGCGGTTTGCGGATGCAGATGAAATCAATAAACATGAAGCAGCAATCCAATCCGGACAGTTCAATATTTCTGAACGCGGTTATGACTATTGCATGATTTCACCTGCAATTCTTAGCGAGGGAAACGACAAGTGAAAAAGGTTGTCATCCTTCAACACAGGCTATTGCATTACCGCACCAGCTTGTTTGAGCAGTTACGCAAAGCCTGCTTTGATAGCGGCATCGATTTGCAACTGGTTCATGGTCAGGCTTCTCCACGCGAATCGATTAAAAAAGATGAAGGTTCGTTACCGTGGGCGCGCGAGGTACACAACCATTTTTTGGAACTGAGTACAAAGGATCTCGTTTGGCAGCCCTTCCATGCCGACTTGCGCGATGCAGACCTTGTGGTGGTCATGCAGGAAAGTCGCATTCTATCTAACTATCCGCTGATATTTAGCCGCCTGTGGTCATCCAGAAAGGTGGCATATTGGGGGCATGGCGTGAATTTTCAGAGCGATGCGCCGACAGGATTTCGTGAACGATGGAAGCGCATCATGCTCAATCGCGTGGATTGGTGGTTTGCCTATACCGGGTTGACGCGAGACATTTTGCTTGCCAAGCATTACCCCAAAGAAAAAATTACCGTACTGGATAACGCTATCGACAACGAAAGGTTTGTTACGGATTTGGCATCGGTTGACTTTGAGCAAATGACTAGGCTGCGTGGCGAGCTTGATCTTACAGAAAATGGCAAACTTGGCTTGTTTTGTGGCTCTTTGTATGCTGACAAAAAATTGGAATTTTTGATCAAGGCTGCCGACATTATTCATGCCAAGTTGCCCGGCTTTAGGCTGGTCATTATTGGTGATGGGCCGAGTGCGGTTGAGTTAAAAGAATTGATAAAAAACAAACCGTGGGTGCATTGGGTTGGGGTCAGAAAAGGATTGGATAAAGCGGCCTATTTCAGATTGGCCGATGTTGTCTTAAATCCTGGCTTGGTGGGCCTGCATGTGTTGGATGCATTCTGCGCGGGCGTGCCGATGTTCACGACGGACAATGCTCGGCACAGCCCGGAGATTGCCTATTTGGAACATGGTGTGAATGGTTTTGTATTGACCGACGACCCTGCGGTTTATGCGATAGAGGTGGTAGGCTTGCTAAATAATAAATCGCGCTTTGAGTCTGTCAAAAGGGCGGCGCAAGATGCCGCAAAAAAATATACCCTGGAGCGGATGGTCTTGAATTTTGCGGAAGGTATTGAAAGTTGCCTAAAAGATTCGAGAAAAGACTAACACCCGTTTGCCATGCAATTGAAACCTTTTTGTAATAATCGCCTATTAAACTCGTCCGCTCATTCAATTGCTGATGGTTTTCTTTGAATATGCCCGAACATGGCGAAGTTAAACGATGTGCGGGATTCAAAAAATTATTGGCAATAGTTTACCTGTAAGTCTGGAATTAGCCGACCGCGCTTTGGGTACTTTTGCACATCAGGGTTCGGATGGTGGTGTGTAAGGTGCCTGGTTGGGGCATCCCGCCTGAGCCGAAAGCTTCGCTGTAACTCTATCTAGAACTCCACAAGGTGAATGAAAAAACCTTATTCCACTTCTTCAACGAAGCTGTTCTGTAGTCCGTTCGGACTACCTGTTTCACATTTCCCCACACAAAAAATTCACATTCAGTTAGTACAGTACTGAACGCTGAAATTGATAAAACCAAAATTAATAATTTGGTTGCGTGAAATAGGCTGTTCGGACTAATCCAACAGTTACTAGCACTGCA
Organism: uncultured Gallionella sp.; assembly: GCA_964608835.1. Classification (GTDB taxonomy): domain Bacteria; phylum Pseudomonadota; class Gammaproteobacteria; order Burkholderiales; family Gallionellaceae; genus Gallionella. The sequence continues at coordinate 34,342 of CAZSPN010000008.1, read as the reverse complement.
AATATTTTCATATTCAGTCAGTAGAGTGACCACAAATTGCTTGAGTCAATTTTTTGGCACGTCGATTAACTGGAGAAAACTATGCGTCCTAGATTATTAGTTTTAATACAACGGGTATTACTTGGATCGTTTGTCTTGCTTGCGGTTTCTGAATCGGCAATGGCGGTTTCTGTTAACTTGGGTACCCAATCAGCACCGTCCACTCTAAGTGTTGGTAATGTTTTTAATTCACCCTCCGGGCAGTTCTACGATAATTATTTATTCAGTATTCCCGCGTCATCAGCTAACTCCATTACTTCGACTATCCGCTTGGGAAGTGTATTTGGCATCAACAGCTTGGAAACCAGGTTGTACAGTGGGACATCAATCAATTCAGGTATGCCCGGAGGAATGCTACTTGCCACAAGTAGCATATTTTCTGATACGGGAAACGGTTTCAATAGCACAGTTGCGGTGATCAACCCGACAACTTTGAATTCTGGAGACTATATTTTATCGGTTACGGGGAATGTGGTTGGCACATTTGGAGGGAGTTATGCGGGAACATTAAATATTTCTCCTGTGATTTCTCCTGTACCTGAAATTGCAGAATGGGCAATGCTGGTTTTGGGCTTGGGCATGATGGGTTTCATTGCCGCTCGCCGCAGGGGATATGCGGTGGAGGAATATAGGATAAAGCGAGATGGCGCAAAAGTAATGGATACTTTTATCAATGCGTTTTCGTGGAGCGAAACACTTGCACGTATCACCATTTGGTCTCAGGCACGCGAGTCACGATATGTTTGCATTTGCAATGTGCATTCTGTTGTAACGGCTAGTCAGGACGGGGAATTCAGGAGGGTGGTTAATCAAGCAGATATGGCCACCCCGGACGGGATGCCGGTTGCGTGGATGTTGCGCGAACAGGGATTCCATGGCCAGGAGCGTATCAATGGTCCAGACTTGATGTGGAAATACTGCGCTCAGGCAGAGCGCGGTGGTGAGATTGTATATTTCTATGGTAGCACTGACGAAACATTGCAGTTGCTCTCCACGAAATTGCGTGCAGCATTTCCAAACCTACAAATTGGTGGAATATATTCGCCACCATTTCGGGTATTGAGCGAAGCTGAAGACGAAGCAACTGTTACATCCATTAACGCTTCAGGTGCGGGTGTTGTGTTTGTAGGTTTGGGCTGTCCCAAGCAGGAAAAGTGGATGGCAGCACATCGTAACCGTATCCATGCTGTGATGATTGGAGTGGGAGCCGCTTTTGATTATCACGCAGGTACGGTGCAACGTGCACCCTTGTGGATGCAGCGCAATGGTTTGGAGTGGTTGCACCGCTTATGTTCCGAACCCCGCCGTTTGTGGAAACGGTATTTTGTGACTAATACCATTTTTGTTATTGGCGCAGCTATGCAATTGCTGGGGAATTTTTGGGGTAATGCTTCGAATGTTGGTGAAGTGGCTGCCCGATAAATTTATAAGCTGGTGTTTTAGTTTGCACCAGCATAACCTACTTTCATCCTGATATCGGCTTGAGTGGGGAGGATTAAAATTCCTGTCACATTCGACTGTTACTCTCAATATCTCATAGCAGTGGTGGAGTGATTGAGATGCAAACGGGATATGGTAAATGATATTGGTAACGGGTGGTGTCGGATATATCGGCTCGCATACTTGCGTGGAGTTGCTTGCGGCTGGGCATGAAGTTGTTGTGATTGATAATCTCAGCAATAGCCGCATAGAAGCACTCCACCGTGTTGAGAAAATTACCGGAAAGTCTATTCCAATGGTCATTGCGGATGTGAATGACCGCGACACACTAAGACAATTATTCTCGACTTATCCTATCGAGGCGGTCATTCACTTCGCGGGTCTGAAGGCAGTTGGCGAATCGGTGGAAAAGCCACTGCATTATTATCACAACAATGTCGTCGGCAGTATTGCCTTGTTTGAGACAATGGCGGAGTTTGGGGTAAAGCGTCTGGTCTTTAGTTCATCCGCAACCGTCTATGGCGGTCCCCATACCGTACCGATTCAGGAGCACTTTCCGTTGTCTGCGACGAATCCGTACGGACGATCAAAATTGATGATCGAGGAAATTCTGCGCGACTTGGCGGAATCAGATTCATCGTGGCGCATTGCACTGTTGCGATATTTCAATCCGGTGGGTGCACACGAAAGTGGACTGATAGGTGAAGACCCCCATGGAATTCCAAGCAATCTCATGCCTTTTGTCAGCCAGGTTGCAGTGGGCAGACTCAAGGAGTTACCCGTGTTTGGCAATGACTACCCAACCCATGATGGAACGGGTGTAAGGGACTACATCCACGTTGTGGATTTGGCGGTTGGGCATCTGGCGGCTTTGGATGCGCTAGATAGGGATAACACCAAGCTGACGGTAAATCTCGGAACGGGTGTTGGTTATAGTGTGCTGGATATTGTGCGAGCTTTTGAGAAGGTGTGTACGCGCGCCATTCCTTACCGCATGACACATCGGCGACCCGGTGATATTGCTTCTTGTTACGCTGACCCTGCGCTGGCTTACGAGTTAATGGGTTGGCGCGCAAAGCGCGATCTTGAAACGATGTGCCGCGATGCATGGCGTTGGCAATCCATTAATCCAAATGGGTACGCAGTTTTTGGAGCAGAATAATTTTATTGGGACACGGTGACAGTAATGAAAAAAATTCGTAAGGCAGTGTTTCCAGTCGCGGGCATGGGTACCCGCTTTCTGCCTGCTACCAAAGCCAGCCCCAAAGAGATGATGCCCGTTGTGGATAAGCCGCTGATTCAGTATGCGGTGGAAGAGGCTATTGAGGCGGGTATCACCGATTTGATTTTTGTGACGGGTCGCAGCAAGCGCGCCATCGAAGACCACTTTGATAAAGCTTATGAGTTGGAAAACGAACTGGCTTTAAAAGGTAAATTAGAGGTGCTGAAAGTAGTGCAGGAGATTTTGCCCAAGCATGTTAACTGCATTTATATTCGTCAACCTGAAGCACTGGGGTTGGGTCACGCTATTTTGTGCGCACGTTCGGTGATTGAGGATGAGCCGTTCGCGGTGTTGTTGGCGGACGATTTGCTCGATGGCACGCCATCGGTGGTGAAGCAGATGGTGGAAACTTACGATTACTATCGTTGTTCCGTGCTGGGTGTGGAGGATGTGCCCCCCCAAGACACCAGTCGTTACGGTATTGTGAAATCAAAACCTGTCAGTGAGCGCATCGAACAAATTTCCTCCATTGTGGAAAAACCCAAACCGGAAGATGCGCCATCAACTTTGGCGGTGGTGGGGCGATATATTCTTACACCCAGTATTTTCAAGCATCTGGAGCGTGTACAACCTGGCGCGAGCGGGGAGATACAGCTGACCGATGGCATTGCATCACTGATGAGCGAAGAACAAATTCTGGCTTACCGCTATGACGGAGTACGCTACGACTGTGGTTCAAAGCTGGGTTATCTACAGGCGACCGTGGCTTTTGGATTGCGTCACAAAGAAGTTGGCGAAGATTTTGGGATTCACCTGCAGGCCCTATTGAATAATAAATCCTAAGCTTACATCCCGATTGATTTACCCGAATAACCGTAACATCGCCAATCAGTCCCATTCAGGCTAATTTTATTCAACGCATTCGTCCACCCAGAAACACTCGGCCCAGCCTTGGATACCTTTTAGAAAGTCTCCCAATGCTGCCTCATCTTTGTCGTTTTCGAATTGAAGCGGTTGCTTCAAAAGAAAAGGCGGGATAAAAAAATCATCACACTGTTGTTCGTGCATTGTCTTCTCCTAATTTCAAAATTACCAGATGTAAATTTAATCAAGGAGTGTTGCAAGAAATTGAAATATTTGTTTCAAAGAGATGAATTCTTTGCACCTAAAAGCCATCGAACTATTCAATGGGTTGAATGCTCGGCAACATGGTGCAGTAAAAATTTACCAGAAATGCCACTGCCCTGTGTACAGCACCCAAAGTCCAAGCAAGCCATTGGTGGTGGCGTGCGCGACGACAGAGCTCCACAGATTTTTGCTTTTCATATACAGCCAGCTATAGGCGAATCCAGCAATAATGCCTGCCAGCCATAAGGCATGTTCCATGCCGAACATCACAGAGCTTATCAATAATGCTCGTAGCCCAACTTGTGCAGGGGATACATTGAGAAATTTTGAATGTGCCAGCCAACGCAATAAAAATGAACGCCAAAATAGCTCTTCCATAATCGGGACGACGACAGCGGCTCCCAGCAAGCGAGACAGTGCTAATGACCAATCAATTTCACCCGCCAGGTTGCGCGGATCGTAACCAGTGGATTGTCCAAAACTCATCCATGAGTAATCCAAGTTAATCCAGAGTAGAAAAACGCCCACACCTACAGCCAGACTCCACGATACCTCATGCAATCGTAATTTGAACTTTGCAAGCTCTGCGTAGAAGTGCCAGAAGTAAACCAGCAACAGCGCAACACATGCTACTTTGCATGGATAAATCAGGCGCGTATCAAATTGGCCAAGTGAGGAGACACTCTTGATGACATCTTCAAACGCGAGAAAAATGATGTACAGAACAAAAGGAAGCACCCTGGGTAATGCAGGGTGTTCATCAAGATAAGTGCGCAGTGTTTTCATGCGGGTAAAAATTTCTGTGATACGAAACTGCGAGATCAGTTTATGACTCGGTCACATGCCTAATAGGCATGGCGGTCTTTGAGCACAACTAGGGCAGTTTTAATGATGATGTAAAGATCGAGCCGTAACGACCAGTTTCTGAGGTATTCCAGATCGTGATCGATACGCTTAGCCATTTTATCCAAAACTTCTGTTTCACCACGGTAACCGTTTACTTGTGCCCAACCCGTGATGCCTGGTTTAACTTTGTGTCTCACCATGTAGCCTTTGATGAGCTTACGGTATTCTTCGTTGTGGGAAACGGCGTGTGGACGCGGGCCGACGATACTCATTCTGCCCTGCATAACATTGATGAACTGGGGCAGTTCGTCCAAAGAGGTTTTGCGCAGGAAAGCACCCAATGGTGTGATACGACGGTCGGATTTTTGCGCTTGCTGGATTTTATCGCCATCGTCGCACACGGTCATGGAACGGAACTTATAAACGACAATATCTCTTCCATCCAGACCATAGCGTCTTTGCTTGAATATGACAGGCCCAGGCGAGCTAAACTTTACGCCTATCGCAATTACCAGCATGATGGGCATAATGAGGCATAGAATTAAGGTGGATAAGACAATATCACTGATGCGTTTAATGACCCCATTAAACCCGGTGAATGGAGATTCGCATACCGCAACAACGGGCAAACCGGCAGCGGTGCTTAGCCGACCTTGAATCAAGTCGGTGACAAAAATATCGGGTACAAAATAAATCGAGGCGGTGGTATCGCGCAGCTTGTCCAACAACGACAGAATACGCGGCTGGGTACTCATGGGGAGTGACAGGTAGATTAGTGGCACTTTATTTTCATTGACGAATCTGGGGAGGTCATTCAGTGTTCCCAGCTTCCTGCATAAAAGATCGTGCTCTACCCGTTCTTCGGTTCTATCATCAAAAAACCCCAAGATGTGAGTGTTTGAATAAGGGTCATCCTTGAAACGTAAGGCGAGTTCAACGCTTTGCTCGGTTATACCGGCAATGATGGCATAGCGAGTCTCCCCCTGAATTTTCAAAATAGCGGGTGCGACTTTACGCGCCAGAATGTGGGTGGCTACCTGACTGGTAGGTGCCAGCCACAACCATGTCAATAAAATATCAAAATCAAAAAATTCCAGGTAACGGCTGGCATAGCCAAAGAAAGCGAGCAAGCCTACTTTGATTGCCCAGTCAAAATAAATGTGCCGGATTTTGCTTAACATCGGCATGTTGAGTTGAGCTTCGCCTGGAAAGCTGATGGCAAATATCAACAACGAAAGAATCAAGTACGGTGGCGTTAATTCAGATTCTTTGAACAGCACCAAGGCAAACAAAGAAAAAATGATAGTCAGCGGATCAAGAAAAGCTTCCACCAGATTTAATAGCCCTGACCGTTCTATCGTAAGAGAAGTGGAGCGGCGGAATGAAGTGGGTGTTTTGAATTGAGTCGTCATAAATTACCACTGAACATTGCTGAACGCGCATTTCAGGGTGCAAGCGAGAACCCTGCCTCAGCAAAATTAGCATCATCCACGAGAAATGTTACGGTTTTGTGAGAATGGATTACGAGTCAGCGGGTACGAATCAATCGATAAACGGGTTTGTTCAAATTATTGAAGTGCAGCTCATTCATTCCAAGATGCACATCGACGCTAACCGGTTCAGGAAAATAAGGTCCAACTACGGAGTTTGCGCCGAACAAGCGGTATGTTCCTGGTGGTAAAGCCTGGGTACGCAGCACAACTTCACTGCCATGTGTTTGCACGTCAAACCCACCGTAAGGCTTGGCCAAAGGCTCTCCAATAAAGATACCCTCACCGGGCCATTGCACACTCTTCCAATAGGCTTCAATGAGCGAATTTCCCACTAAATACCAATACATGACCAGTGCCGGATCAGGAAATTTTGCGAGGTGGTTACATGGCTCGGCTACTGCTCCATAACTGCCTGTCGCACCAGCTTCTAGCCAGCGCAAACTACTCATTTGACTACTGTCGGTTAGTTGACCACCCGCCGAAGTCAGATGATCCGCAATTGCACCTGGGCGGAACTTTAGGGTGTCCAGATAAGGGACGCTAACTAGGCCAGTAAAATAAAACAGCACATCGGCTTTGTCTTTAATTGAATCAGTCTCCAGCATTTTTACTTCGATTAGACTGGTGGTTGCTCGAACTAATTGCGGGTAGGTCGAAGCTCTGACATTGCGGGCTTTATCGCTGGTATTCAGTAAATAGCCTGTTCCATGAGGGTGGCTGTTATCCGCTTCAACTCCCCGATCTATCAAGGCCTTTACGTTGGCAAAGTTGGCTCCGGCCAATGCCATAGTAGGGCGAATATTTAGGTCGGTGTGAGGCACTGAAGTGCTGGCGTTATAGAAAACACTGGGTTTGGTTGGGCCGCAGTTATTTGAACAATAGGCTTTATTGAAGCCAAAAGTAAAAGCTGAAGTAATAGACATGCATTCGACCCGGTAAGGTACTGCCCAAGTGAGTACAAAGGCCTGCACAGTGCGGGGTGCTTTTCGATCTATATGTAGTTTGATTCGTGCAAACTCACTTTGACTCATGGTCGAAGCCCCTTTGCGAAATCGCACATGGATAACATTTCTTTGGGGAATGTTGCGACGCTTCTGATAATAATCGCCTATCTGGCGACTCAGCGGATCCATGTCATTTACAATAACTGCAAGGTCTCCAGCAGTGAAGCCAGACTTGGGCAGGAAAAATTGTGGCGTGCCTGCATGAGCAAATTCGGCATACCAGCACAACAGCAGAAATAGATGAAAAGACAGGCGCATTTTCAGATTGAGTTAACACGGTTGACATAGCCATTGGACATTATGCCGTGCTTACGCATGTTCAAGCTGTCGAATATGAAAGTACATTTTTGTAATAAATATGAAGGAATTGACGCGTATTATTAACACTGAAATCATGCTTCCTCTAAGTGTGCTTTCTCCTCAATTCGGGCAATCTTAGGGTTGCCCGTTTTTTTTGATGCGTGGAAGCGGTAGATGGTTTTTTCGATATGGATCGCAAAATAACCAAAAGGGGGAGCGGCAGGCCCATGCAATGGCAACGCTCCTAAACAAGCTCTTTCCGCCCGATACCCGTATTTTGGTTAGCCCAGCCCGACGCACCCAGCAAACGGCGCAATCGCTGGGACGTTCGATTTTGACCGAGCCACACATATTGCCCGGATACTCTACCCAAGACATCCTTCATGCCGTCAACTGGCCGAATGAAGAGGGGTATGTACTGGTTGTTGGTTATCAACCTGTACTTGGCGAGGTGGCGGGACTGTTGATGACCGGACAGCCGCAATACTGGAGTGTCAAAAAAGGGGCGGTGTGGTGGCTCAGTAGCAGGTAGCGGGAGGGTGATGCGCAATTAGTTTTACGGCTTAGTATTTCGCCAGATTTCACCTGATCACGTTTTTGGCACAGGGGTTTGCCAGGCTTATACTTTGCGTTGGCAGGATGAACAGATTGAGCATTCCTTTAACTTAATTGAAATAATTGAGTCGTATTCTGACACCCTATGTTATTCATAGAGTGTTTACGATGAAGTCACTTGTTCAGCAATCGCACACTACGGCAGGCAATGTGACCGTTGAAAAAATCTTGCGTTACGTTGAACCTGTTAAGCCAGAAACAGAGATTGAAGAAATCGTTGCCTTATTTTCCGCCAATCAAAATTTGCGTTCTATCCCCGTGACTAAAGAAGGCAGTCCACTGGGATTGATTCACCGTTATGAGTTAGTGGATAAATTTTCTCAATCTATCCATCGTGAATTATTGGGTAAGCAACATTGTACCGATGCGATGGATGCACACCCATTGGTAGTAGAAAAATCCACGGCTATCGAAGAACTCACCAACATTTTGAGTGCATCTAATCCCAGCCATTTTACAGATGGCTTCATTATCATCGATCAGGGTCAATATATTGGGCTGGCTACAGGACAGGATTTGTTACGTGAAATAACCAGCACGTTGGCTGGAAATAAAAATGATGCCGATCCTTTGATGTGCTTGTCTGATAAATCATCTATCAATGAATGCATAGAGAATCTTCTCCAGGCTGGAAGTTCATTTGCGGTATGTAATGCCGATTTGGATCATTTCAAATCGTTTAACGATGCGTATGGGTATAGCAAAGGGGATCAGCTGATTAAGTTTGTCGGTGAATTGCTGAATGGCGTGAGCGACCCAAAGCAAGATTTTGTCGGGCATATAGTGGGAGATGAATTTATTTTTGTATTGCAAAGCGAAGATTGGGAGCAGCGTTGCAGCCAGGCTCTCACGATATTCGCGAAAACATCGGCAACCTTATTTGACAAAGAACACCGTGCCATCGGTGGATACATGATGGAGGATCGGCAAGGTCGTCTTGTCCATTATCCCCTCCCCACCCTTTCTATCGGTGCGGTGTGGATTACCCCGAAGTTATTTGGTTCTCACTACGAAGTTGCAGAAGCAGTTTCAATTGCCAAGGACATGGCCAAGAAAAAACCGGGGAATAGCCTGTTTATAGAACGCCGCCGCACATTATTACCGGGGTTGAATCAGCTCCCTCAAGAAGGAGGTGCGGATTCAATATGAATAACTTTCCGGCGCACCCATTGCTGAGCGTATTTCGCGGAGTACGCCTTGCCGTACATCTGGTTAATGGAATTCTGCTGGCAATTGTTTATCCTCATTTGAATTCTAAGAGACAACTCGGCATCCTAAAGAATTGGAGCAGGCAACTGCTCACCATCTTCAATATTGGCGTTCAAATTGAAGGGCGACAGCCCATAAGAGGCGAGGGCGGCTATTTGGTTGTTGCCAATCATGTTTCATGGTTGGATATTTTTGTGTTGAATGCGATTCACCCGTCGCGCTTTATAGCCAAATCGGAAGTGCGTGATTGGCCTATTATCGGTTGGTTGAGCCAACGTACGGGGACTGTCTTTATAGAGCGGGCGTTGCGCCAGAATGCTGCGACGATCAATTTGCGGTTGAGTTTGTTACTGGGTCAGGGTGTGAGTGTCGGGCTTTTCCCTGAAGGCACAACAACCGATGGTAAGCAGGTGGGGCATTTCCATTCCGCACTTATTCAGCCCGCTATTGATGCAAGAATGAAGATATGCCCTGTCGCACTGTATTACCAAAATGAAGCGGGTGAACACAGCAGTGAGGCATCATTCATTGGTGATATGACTCTGATACAGTCTATCTGGCAATTACTGCGCTGTTCACAACTTAATGCGTTGGTGGTTTTCACGCCAGCACTGTCGGCTGCCACAGAAAACCGCCGCGTATTGGCAAGGGCCGCACAAGATGCCATTGCCAACGCTTTGCAAAATGTGGACATCACTCAACAAGCGGAGCATCAGATACCTCATCATTCCTTACTCGCATCACAATCTTCGTATGGTTTGCTGGTTGATCCGTTGTTGAGTCATCATCACGAATAACCTGCGTTATGAAATAAGTTCACTTCGTTAAACTTCACTCAATCTAGTCTGTTCGGACTATTGCTACGATATTTTCATAATAAAATCGTCACACTTTACTAGTATCTTGATGTCCTCTTGTTATGTTGTTTTCAGCTTGATTATTTAGCTGGGGGAAATCATGAATACAAAATTATCAATTTCTATGCTGAGAGTGTTTCTCGGCTTGTCAGCTTTAATTGCACTAGCGGGGGAAAGCTTAGCAGCGACATTACACGATGGTGATGTGCGCATTCAATCCGTTTCGGGTAATGCAATTTTTGGCAGCTGTTCTTTTGCCCAGAAGAGCTGGTCAATGGGTGATTGTGAATACAGAATTCCAGAGAGGAACTACTATGGGGATTTGGTTCCTTCATTCAGTGACGAAATTAAATACAAAATTCCAGAGAGACCTCACTACGGAGACATTTCACCCAATCACTTGGAGAGCATTTTTGAAAGCAGCAACCACCTGATAACTCTGCGTAATAAAAATGAATATTATTCACATGACGCTCGGAAGCTCCAGCAACAGTGGGGCGGTTCGTTCATAGAACCGAGGACAGTATTTAAGGATAAAGATGGTCGGACTGATAACCGCTGGGATCATCATGAATATGATGAAGAGCTGGACGATGACTTTGCTGACTGGGATGATGACAATCATGTTTCTCCCGTTCCTGAAGCGAGTGAATGGGCGTTAATGCTGGCAGGTTTTGGTGTAATTGGCTTTGCTGCCAACCGTCGTAAACGCAATATAAAACGCAATTTCGCAGCCTGACTTGCAAGTTTTTGCAAGTGACCCAGCCCAGCAATCAGGTAATTCCCGACTAGGTTGATAGTCGCTTATTGTTGTATGGCCCCGATGTGGCCTGCCGGAAACTACAGCACGCGCACATCCCCGGCGCGTTGGTTGTTTCCCGCTTACCGACTACAAACGCAAATCGTCTGGCTTTGGCACACGCGGCAAAGGTGTTGCAGCAAAAAACGCACAGGCTTGCATAACTCAGCAAACTTCGGCCATGAAGCGGCACAAGATGATGTGTGGACAAATACCCTCGTCACGATCTTCCTACTCTCAGCTGACCGATCAGCCTCGCGATTAATAATTCGAGTGCTGCGGGGGGCAATCGATGCAGATCAAATAATCCGTTCGGACTACCTTTGTTTGGCATTTGCATAAACATATTTGTCATGCACAGCCGGTATTGTGGTGTCGTCTCGCCTGTCGATAGGGCAACGGTTCGTTGGAGAAAGTTATGAAATTAAAATTACCCGTTTTAATCTTGCACGTCTTGATGATGCTGTCAGCCTTGTCTGGACAGGCGATGGCATCTTCGCAGTCTTGCGGGAATTGCAAATTCATCGTTCTGGGAAATGATGATTATGAAAATCTGCTGACCCAGTTGATTGAAAATAAAAAATACACCATTCCGGATTCATGGGGTTACGAAAACGCATCGAATAAAACTTTGATAAGCGTGTTTAGTACCAACAATTACCAATTTCTACATGTTAATGGGGGAGTTGATTTTTTTGGTGAGTTCGTTGGAGAAAATGATTTGGTTCCCTTGACAATTTTCAGCAAGATGAAAACTGAAGATGATCACCACCAGTGGATTCCGCATCAGGATAAGCGTGAGGATGAGATTCGGGATGGATTGGGCGGGTGGGATGATGGTTATTACGTTGCCGCGATTCCCGAATCCGAAGAGTGGGTGTTGATGTTGACCGGCTTCAGTTTGATTGGATGGGTTGCCCATCGCCGAAAACGCACTGAAAAATCTTGCGCGGCTTGAACTACCACAAAGTTTGGAGTGTCCAGTTTGTCGAATTATTTGGCCATTTTAATTAAAGGACGCAATGTCATGCACCAAGCCGTTACGAGCAATAAGACGATTAATTTTGCTTGGATGAGCATAATATTTTGCGGCATTTTAGCACTTGCCGGGTGTGGCGGAGGTGGAGGGGAATCGGCGGGCAGCGTACTCATGGGCGGTGCAAAACAAGGGGTTGCGCTTAATCTCACAGCCATTGTCTCCACATTTGGTGGCTCATCGGGTTTCCCCGGCTCGGATGATGGTCCGCCGGCACTTGCTTTGTTTCAAAATCCTTTGGGTGTTACCACAGACGGGGTCAACCTTTACGTTGCGGATAGCTTTAACTATACGATACGCAAGATTATGATTGCCACGGGCGTAGTTTTCACACTCGCGGGCAAGGCCGGGGAATTTGGTTTAACCGACAACGCGATAGGTAAAGAGGCGAGGTTCAGAGGTATTCGCGGTATCACGACGGACGGCATCAACTTATATGTGGCGGATACGGATAACCACACCATACGCAAAATTGCGATTGCTGCACCCAACGCAGTCTCCACGCTTGCAGGAAAGGCAGGGGATTTTGGATCACTAGCCGACAACACCATAGGTAAAGATGCTGACCTAGGTACAGATGCCAGATTTCAAGCACCTCGTGGCATCACCACGGATGGGGTTAATTTATACGTAGCAGATACCAACAACCATACCATTAGAAAAATTGTGATTGCCACAGGCGCAGTTTCCACGCTTGCCGGTGTGGCACTTTCCAGCGGATCATCCAATGGTGTGGGTGCGGCGGCCATGTTTAGATTTCCTGAGGGAATCACGACTGACGGCACTTATCTGTACGTGGCCGATAGTGGTAACCACACTATCCGAAAAATTGAAATCGCCAACCGCACCGTCTCCCCGCTCGCAGGAGAGCCACTTGTAAGCGGTTCGACTAATGCAGTCGGTACAAATGCGAGGTTCAATCTACCTTACGGCATCACCACTGACGGGACTAACGTGTATGTGGCAGAAGGTGGCAACCATACCATCCGAAAAATCGTGCTTGCCAGCAGCGAAGTATCGCTCCTCGCTGGCACAGGTGTCGCTGGTTCAACGGAGGGTGGTGGACCAGTCGCAAAATTTAGTTCCCCTTCAAGCATCACCACTGATGGCATGAGCATGTATGTGGCGGACACCAACAACCATACCATTAGAAAAATTCAGTAGGGAAGTGCCGAATAATTCCGTTTGTGGCGAGTATTATCGGACAAACAATCCTAGCTTTTTAGCAACACGCATTTCTGCTGAATTCTCGCAAAATAGTCCTTTCGGACTACATTGCAATCGCTACACACTGCATTATTCTTAACATTAAATTTGTAGAGTGACAGTTATGGGAGCACCAATAAGAGTCATTTTTATTTGGCCGATTTTATAGCTCACACACATACTGGAAAAATCTATGAAAAAAGAACGATCAACTTTAATGCGACATGCAGCTCTAGGCATATTGGCTTTTTTTGCCGTTTCGGGACAAGTTAGGGCGGCGGACACAAATCTTGGAAATCAGTTGCCTCCGTCACAGCTGACTATTGGCAATACATTTGCTAACTCGGTTGGGCAGTTCAATGACAATTACTTGTTCAGTATTCCCGCTGCTTCAACGGACTCAATTACCTCCACAATTAGCCTGGGAAGTATTTTCGGCATCAATAGCCTTCAGACCAGCTTGTATGGCGGAACAAATGTCGTGAGCGGCATACCGAGCGGGACTTTGATGGCGACCAGTAATTTGTTGAGTTTTAATGGTGCGGGTTGGACGGCATCGTCCGCAATCATCAATCCAATTATGCTGACGGCGGGTAACTATATTTTGCATGTTTCTGGAAATATTTCCGGCACCTCGGGAGGCAGCTACACAGGCATATTGAATATCGTGGCTGTTCCGGAAGCGAGTGAGTGGGCGATGATTCTGGCGGGTTTTGGACTGATTGGGTTTATCGCAAACCGTCGTAAGCATCATGCGGGATTTTCTGCGTCTTAATACTAGGTCGATAGTTTTTCCGAGCCTATGCAATGTAAATAATACGGCGAAGTTTTCGAGCTTCGCCGTTATTGTTTGTACACCCAATTATCGCAATGACGATACTCAACCAAATTGAATTACGCCGGTTAAATTAAGTAAAGCGAATGTCACAAAGTCTTAATCTAATTGACATGAATGATGGCTAAAATGATTTGGTTATTAAGATAATCCTGCCGCATAACTTATGAACGTTAAGCAATTATTTGCTGCCTTTGGCGTACTGATTTTTAGTCTTTGTATCGGTATTAAATCTGCCTCGGCGACAACAGATGATGATCTCAATTTGATTGAAGCGTCGGCACGGGGTGACCTGAGAATATTCAAGATGATGCTTGAGTTTGGAGCCAATCCCAACGCGCTGGACAAGGGGGGGAATAGTGCCATTTTGGTAGCCTCGTATTACTCCAATCGGGATATGGTGCGTCGATTGATTGAATTGGGTTCGGACGTTAACGTCAAAGGTAGTCTGGGTTACAGCGTTATTGGTGCAGCAGCAATGCGTCGTGATACTGAAGTTCTCAAGATGCTCATCAAAGCGGGTGCACGGCTGGATGTACTGGATGACTCTGGCGGCACGCCACTTGCGAGTGCGATACGTTTTCAGCGTGATGAAAATGTTGAGCTGCTACTTCAAGCGGGTGCGGATGTGAACATGAGAAGCGAGCGCGGTGAGCCACCGTTAGTGCTTGCCGCGCAGTTGGGTCGTTTGGAATATGTGGACGCTTTGCTGGCTCACGGTGCGGATGTAAATCTGATCGAAGGTCAGGGTACGACGCCGCTCTATTGGGCAATCTATGAAGGTCACGACGATGTGGCGCAACGCCTGATTCAAGCGGGAGCGAATACTTACAGCCCGGTAAATGGATACACACCATTCCATTGGGCGGAAGTTTTGGACAGACCCATGATCGTCGCGCAACTTGCAAAATTGGGCGTGGTGAATTGATAAATGATTTTGACGGACACAACCTCAGCATATCAAAAGATGGGGGCAGATAATATGAACCATCTTATTGAAGCGCGAAAAACCCTGGAGGGGGAAGATCAGGATCGGCTGGTTGCCATCGTCAACGGTTCGCTACGCGTGTCGAATGAGCAACAGTTTTTTAATTGGGCGCAGTGCGAGTTGCAGTATTTGATGCCGCATGAAGTACTGATGTGCGCCATCTGGTCGGAGATAGTTCCGTATCCACGGTTCTACACCTTTTCGAGCAACCCACAATTCAAAAAGGAGGAGTTTTCAGAGTTGTGCCAGTCTGAAGACAGTCTGCTGTTGAAAATGATAGATCGGGCCAGAAAATCTGGCAAAGGCTGCATCATCAGCCAGAAAACAACGATAGGCGATTTCGATCACACCTGGGTAAACATGCTAAAGCGTTATGAATTGGAAAATATCGTGGCGCATGGGTTATGCAGTGCGGACGGTCAGATGAAGAGTTATTTTTACTTCTCCGGTGTAACAGAGGTGTTGAGTGCGAGATTGCTCCACATACTGGAAGAGTTGCTGCCTATTCTTGACTCGGCACTCGCCCGCATCGTTGTACACAAGCCCGTCCCGATTGAAGTTAATACATCTGAAACCGCATCATTGGGCGCGCGCGAAATTCAAATTATCAACCTCATCAAAGTGGGTAAAACCAATCAGACCATTGCCGATGAACTGTTTATCAGCCCGCTGACAGTGAAAAACCACGTGCAGAATATCCTCAAAAAATTGAATGCAAAAACGCGGGGACACGCGGTTGCCAGAGCCATCGACCTCGGAATTCTGAAAACCAAATAGTGGCAATGCCACATATCAGTATTGAGGAGTGAAAAGTGTTTAGCAAAAGTTTAATGGGATTGATGCTGATTGGTTTTTCATGCCTGGCGCAAGCGGGAGAAATGGAAATCAGAGAATCGTTCGCCAAGAATTTACCCGATGTTAAAGTCGGGGTGATTACCAAACTGCCTTACGCCGGGCTTTACCAGGTGGCGTTTAACGGCGCGAATATCGCTTATACCGATGAAAAAGGCGAAGTGGGTTTGTTTGGCAATCTGGTTAACATCAAAAGCAAAATCAATTTGACCCAGTTGGAAAAAGAAAAACTCACCGTGGTCGATTTTGCAAAGTTACCTTTGGATAAAGCGATTGTCAGAGTCAAGGGAACCGGTGCGCGCAAACTCGCGCTGTTTTCGGATCCGGAGTGCCCGTTCTGTCAGGGAATAGAAAAGGAACTGGAAAGTGTGACCGATGTCACCATCTACACCTTCTTACTGCCGCTCGCGGATATTCACCCCGACTCGTTGCGCAAGGCACAATTGGTATGGTGTGCAAAGGACAGAGCACGGGCTTGGGAAGATATGCTGGTGCGCCAGAAAGAACCCGAGGATAGCAACACAAATTGCGAAACGCCCATCAAGCAACTCGCCGAATTTGCCGCCGGCAATTGGATCAATGGTACGCCGGGCGTGATCTTCACCAGCGGAAAATTGCTGTTTGGCAATCAGCCGCATGAGATAATTGAAGAGAATCTGGGTGTCGCTGTTCAGTAGCTTTGGTTTGACCCGCCCCGCTCGTCTCAACGCCGGATTCACTTATATCGGTGTGTTGTTTGCGGTTGCCCTGATGGGAGTCTCGTTGGCATTGATTGCCACGGTTACATCGCAGACTCAGCAGCGCGACAAGGAAAAGCAACTGCTGTTTGTCGGCAAGCAATTCATGCAAGCCATCAGCTCTTATTATGCCTATGAAAACCCTCTCACCGGTCAGCCAAAACAATTGCCGAAAAAATTAGACGATTTGGTGGAAGACAGGCGGGCCGCCACGATTCAGCGTCATTTACGCAAAATCTTTTTTGATCCCTTTACCGCGAGCGTTGAATGGGGGCTGATAAAAGATGCCAACAGTGGCATCGTGGGTGTGTACAGCAAGTCGGAAACCAAGCCGATCAAAGTGGCAAATTTCGACCAGGAATTTGCTTCGTTTGCGGACAAACAACATTATTCGGACTGGAAATTTATTTACACCCAAGTCTCGTTGCCCGCTGTTGTCGCCAATCAGGGCGGCAACACAACACCCAAACCGCCACCCGCTGAAATTATTCCACCGGAATATGTCGCACCGCCACCTCAGCAGCCCAAAACACACACTGCCGATGAGCGCAGAAAACGCGTGTGCGACGTGATGCACGGCAATGACTTGGGTATCTGTTTCAGGTTATCCAAAAAATTCGGCGATGCGGTGGGTGCTACTTGTCTGGCTTCGGCGGCGAGCCGATATGCCGCGTGTCTGGGCGGAAAAATGTTATCGCCGTTGGCGGTGCAGTACCAGTAAAAAACTTCATTGCTTATTGGCTCAGCATGATTTATTCGCTGATTTGAACTGTAAGCTTTCGAGGAGTCTATTCCTCCTTCCCACACCTCTCCCACAAGGGGAGAGGTGATGTCTGTATCACGGGTAAACCGTGCCAAATCTATTGCCATTGTTTATCGAGTAATGAGAGAGGGAGCGTTTGAGTTACGGACAGTTCACTACGGGGTCAATAGTTACATCAAAAATGAGCCGTTCGGACTACTCATTTCAATTCCAAATTCAATCAATTTTAATACTCATCCGCTATTTTGCCGTTCGGTTGGTGGGGGCGTGCAAGGTAACCTAAAAATAAGCCGAACAGCCTATATCAATTGAGTGATTCACACACGCTGTTGCAATAAAAGGTTTGTATCTTGTCGTTCCAGAGTGCGCAGAAACTGGTGCAGTCTAAAAGCAAAGCCACACCCGTTGCGAGGCGGGGCCGGAAAGCCACGGATCTTCACCCACAGAGAAGATAGCCGGGTTGCCAAGTAGTGGCAGGAAGTCGGTGCATTGATGACCTGCTTAATATCTTGGCTAAGATGCCTTCACGGGTTCGAAGCCTTTTTAAAATGATGCTCTCTCAGGGGTGTCCTTACTAAAGGAGTTCTACAATGAAATTGAATTTGAAACAAACAGTGCTGGCTGCTGCTTTGACCCTGGTTGTTGCAGGTCAGGCAAACGCTGCAAACATCGACATGACCGGCTTGTCCAATACGGCTGCGGGTAATGTGGCAGGTAGCGGTTCAAACCTGGTTTTGTCTATCTGGGATACCGTCAACCAAGTGTCTTACACACGTGATTTGGGCATTGCTGCATCGTCTTTCTTCGATGGCGTAACAGGTACCTCAACAGCTTTGACAGCAGGTTCAGGCATGGCTAGCACTACCTCGTTTACAGCAGATACTTTGCTGACTTCCTTTTTGTCCGGTGTAAACATGGCCAGCACAATTTGGAACGTGACAGGTGGCGACAGCGTGGGTACAGGTTTCAAGGGACAGCAGTATTTGTCCACAACCAACGTGAATATCAAGAGTGCTACTAACTCCTTGTCATCTTCCCAAGCCAACTCCAACTTGAATCAGTTTGGCGGCTCAGGCAATACCGGCGCGTACTACGGGTCGGTAAGCCAGATCCTGCCTAGTGGTGCAATGTCTGTATTGGCTGGTGCGAGCAATAATCCTAACCTGACCGCATATTCAGGCTCTGTGCAATTTGGTACTAACTGGTCTGCCAAGTCCACATTTAATACCACGGCAGGTGTGGGTTCATCCTTGAACTTCTGGTATCTGACACCAAGCAGCACTTCAACTATTGCCAAGGCTTCTGTTGCGCAATTTGGCAACACTGCAGGTGCTTCGACTTGGACATTGGCCAGCAACGGTAACCTGACTTACACCGTGGCTGCTGTTCCGGAGCCAGGTGAGTGGGCTTTGATGTTGTCCGGCTTTGGTTTGATCGGCTTTATCGCAACACGCCGCAGAAACCAAAATACCAGCATGACATTGGCATAAATATCGCCTCACCGGTTGCGGCAGAGTAGTCGCTGTCGTAACCGGATAGGCACAACAAACGATTTGTATTTCCCTTAACTGAAAGGAATCAAAATGAAACTGAAGACTCTCGCAATTGCATGTGCATTGGCTTGTACTAGCCAAGCTTATGCCCTAGATATCAACACTACACCGGTTACGGCTTCTACCGTAAAAATGTTTGTGTCCGGTTCCTCCGCGCTGCAAACTATGCTGGGTCAAACTGCCAGTGCAATCATGGATTCCGCCACGATTGACGTGTACTTTGATGGTACGACTGCAGCTCCCTCAACAGGTAAAAACTATCGCGCTTACTACGGCAAGGTTAAAGATACTACAGATTTCACAACATATCCTGATCTGGAAACAGCATCAGGCTCTGGCATAGGCAAAAATCTGATCATTTATGAAACCGCATTGGGTGGCTCAACTCAAGGTGTTTACCCGGTTGCCGGTTCAACTTATGGCACCGTAAGCCGCCTCAGCATGGCTAACTGCGGAGCTGCTTCGGTTGGCACAGATAGCGCTACAGGTCGCCCATTGTGGAATTGCAACACAGGCACTGCCGGTACTACTGTTGTTGCTGTGCCAGATGCGGGTATCTCTGACGTTGAGCCAGCTACACTGGCTGCCAGCATCAATGGCGGTACAGGTTCCGTTCCTGATGGCTTGGTAATTTCCGGTATCCAGGGTGTGGTCATGGGTCTGGTGACTACAACGGGTTCACCGTTCACCAATCTGACCAAGCCTCAAGCTACCGGCCTGATGGGCGGTAACATTGCCGATTGGAGCGTGATTGATCCAGCCGCAACAAACAAGTCTGTGATTGTATGCCGTCGTGTTGCCGGTTCGGGTACGCAAGCTGCAATCAATGCTAGTTTCTTTGGTCAACCTTGCTCGACCGGCGCGCTTTCGCCTTTGACCTACTTGGCAACTACTGCACCGTTGGGTTCTTCCACAGCAGTGGCAGCGGGTAACGTGGTGGTGGTTGAAAACAGCTCTTCCGGCAACGTAAAAACTTGCATGGCAGCCGCCAAACTCGGTACGGCAGCGGGTGCATTCACTGGTGCGTTGGGTGCGATCAACGTTAAGAACGGTAATCTGGTTGCAGCGGGTACAGCTAACTCGGTGGTGTTACCTGCCGGCGGTTACGCGGTTGGCGTGTTGGGTCTGGATGGTGGTACAACTTCCAATTACCAGTTTGCATCGATCAACGGTGTTGCGGCTACTACAGAAAATGCGGCAACAGGCGCGTACGACGTTGTGGTTGAAGCCACTATGCAAGACCGTGGCGATTTGACCGGTGCTACAGCTGCCGCGTATGCATTGTTCAAGCAATTCTCCGGTGATCCGGCAATTCTGGGCGTTTCTGGCGCGGGTGGCACACCTGTTCCAGGCGTAGCTGCATTGTCTGAAAATGGCTGGCCTGTTTCCACTCCCTTCGACCCGGCTATGCCTGTGTTGCGCGTGGGTAACTTCGGTAACACTTGCCAACCATTGTCAACATTGCAATAAGCTTAGGTATCAAGCGGTTTAGAAGTGGTAATTTAGAAACGGTAGTTTGGTAGTGAAAAACCCCGGCAGCAATGCCGGGGTTTTTCTTTGGGTGAGGTGCTCTGTCAATTGCGCTACTAAGCTCCAATCGTTTATTGCTCAATTGACTTGAATCATATAACCTACCCCAATCAAGTTAGGAGAAATGATGCTTACGTTAAACATTGATTGTGAAGTAATGCCAGACAGAATGGTTACTTTCAAATTACCAGAGACTGTGCGTCTTGGGCGACATGAATTGGTCGTGGTGCTTGAAGAAGAATCTGCACGACCCAATGTGAACTCGAATGCACAAGCATTGATGCAATTTTCTGGTTCTGTTGCCGCTTTTAAGCAGGTTGACGGCATTGAGTACCAGCAAGCAGTGCGTGCGGAATGGAATTGATGACGCGATACTTGCTGGATACCAACGCTGTCATTTATTTGGTGAATGGGCGTTTGGCATTACCGTTACCGGAAGGACAGTACAGCATTTCAGTTATTACAGAAATTGAACTGCTTTCGTTCCAAAATTTGCCTGAAGAAGAGGCGCGGCGCATACGGGAGCTGTTGCAAGTGTTGGATCGTATCCAGTTATCCGATGCGGTTCGTCATCAAGCAATCTTGTTACGCCGTAATAATCGTTTGAAACTTCCCGATGCAATTATCGCTGCCAGTGCATTAACGCAGCAAGCAGTTCTGTTGACCAACGATCAAGCTTTTTCAGCTATTGATGGACTAGATTGCAAAGCGTTGCAATTGAAATAAGTCCTAATACAAGTCGTTTACTAAGAAAATCTCCGGCAGTAATGCCGGGGTTTTTCTTTTTCATGAACCCCTGCATCGGTGGTTACATCAGTGACGAACTTTTAGAAGTCGCTTAAATTTTGGTCGCTGTCGCTAATGGCAGAAACGATGTAGCGCGATCAAGCGTTGTGTCGAGCAGGATAACTCGAAAATTAGCTACGCTCATTCAGCACTCAACAACCTTTTGCGGCGCGCAAAAGCCCGTTTTAATGCGGGTGTTGGTTTGGGTGGTGATAACAAAGCCGAAGCAAAAAATTCCTGATCTGCAAGCGATAACCTAATGACGCCAGATTGTTCGATAGCACGTTGTGCTGCGTCTTGCACGGCGGACACAACGAAATCGGTCATGGTGCGTCCTTAGATCTCGGCGGCACGTTTAAGTGTGGCATGCAATTCGGTGCTGATTCGGGCTTCGAGTCGGGCGGTAGAAATAGCTGTTGGCATGGCGTTCCCTCCTGAGTAAAACTGTACGGCATATTGCCGTCTTAATCAAACATTTGCTCCTTCGTTTAGCCTTCCCTGTAATCCGCATGTAATGAGTGCGTAATGTAAACGCACCATAATTCAAGGTCGGATAGGACAGCGTTGATCGTGGATATGAAAGCAGTAATTAAAATTTTATCACTGTGTGCGGGGCTGTTTTTTTCCTGCACCAGCACGGCAGAAATGGCTGCGCCGAGTGCCGCCAAAAAAAACGCGTTTACGGTGCATGAGTATCAGGTGAGCGGCAATACGTTGTTGCCCGCGATTCGCGTCGAGGCGGCGGTGTATCGTCATTTGGGCGAAGATAAAACCATAGTCGATGTGGAGCAGGCACGCACCGCGCTGGAGAAGGAATATCACGATGCGGGGTATCTCACGGTGTTGGTGGACATCCCCGAACAAAGTGTGGGCAGCGGCATTGTGCAATTGAAGGTGACGGAAGGCGGTGTGGAAAAAACCCGCGTGGTGGGTTCGCGTTATTTTTCGCTGAGCAAAATTTTGGCCAAAGTACCGGAATTAGCCGAAGGCAATGTGCCGTATTTCCCCGACTTGCAAAAGCAGTTGGTGGCGGTGAACAGTGTGGCCGATCTCAAGGTAACTCCCGTGATGCGTCCGGGCAATACACCGGGAAAACTGGAAGCGGAATTGAAAGTGGAAGATCAACTGCCGTTGCATTCCAGTATCGAACTGAATAACCACGCCAGCCCCAACACCAGTGAATTTCGTCTGGCAGGCATGGTGCGTTATGACAATTTGTGGCAACGCGCGCACAGCTTGTCACTGCAAGCGCAAATTGCCCCGAAAAAAATCAGTGAAGTAAAAGTCTTGTCCGGCACATATCTCATGCCGCTGGTCAACAGCGATAACCAGCTCGCCATTTACGGCGTGATTTCGCGCAGCAATGTGGCAACGATAGGCGAGATGTCGGTGATGGGCAAAGGAAATATCCTCGGTGCGCGCTTGGCGATGCCGTTGCCGTCACGCGAAAAATTTTTTCATAGCGCGACACTGGGAGCGGACTATAAACATTTTCTGGATGCGGAGCAGCTCGCGGGAACCAATACCGGGAAAACCCCCATGAGCTATTTGCCGTTTTCGCTTGGCTATAGCGTCAACATGCCGGACGAAACAGGGATGAGTGCCGCAAATGCCACGCTGAATTTTCATTTGCGCGGAATAGGTGATCGCAAGATCGATTGCAGCGGGCAAGTGATCAGTGAATTTGAATGCAAACGCTATCACGCCAAACCCGATTATTTTTATCTGCGCGGTGGGGTTGAACGTACCCGGAATTTACCCAAGGGTATGGTGATGTTTGCCAAGCTGGATGGGCAATTGGCAAGCGGACCGTTGATTAGCAACGAGCAATTTACGGCGGGCGGAGCAGACAGCGTGCGCGGCTATCTCGAATCGGAGCAGGCGGGAGATGACGGTATGCACGTCACCATGGAATTGCGCGGCCCGCAGTGGGCGAGAGGCAAGTTCAGCGATTTGCGCGCGGTGGTGTTTGTGGAAGCCGCGCACTTGCGGGTGCGCGAGGCACTGTCAGGACAAACAGATTCATTCAATTTGGCGAGTACGGGTTTGGGTTTAAGAACGCAACTGGGAAAAAGTTTTACGCTGGGTGTGGATGTGGCGGTGCCGTTGAAGTCAACCACGTTTACCCAAGCGGATAAGGTGAGAGTCGGGTTTAAGGCAGTGGGGACGTTTTAGGTCAATCCAGATTGTGTACTGAATAAATAATGCGTCATTGGTGAAGCAACTAGCCATTCAACTAAGCCCGCAAGCGGGCAGGTGTCTGGTTATCCCGCGCAGGCGGGAATGACGTGGCAGGTGGCAGCACAAAATTATTGAAGAGGTAGTGTCAATGAAAAACAGCAAACGAAAATCAGTGAACGGGCAAGTTGGAAAATTCAAACTGCGCAACCATGTTTTGGTAAGCGCGCTGGCTGCTGCGGGTTTGATTTCCTTTGCGCCCGGCATGCTTGCCGCATCGTTGCCATTGCCAACTCCTTGTGCGGGTGGGTCTTGTGGTAATTCGACCGGCATCAGCACACCGTTTGTTCAGGCCGGTTCGGCAACTGCAAGCACCAGCGGCACGGCGATGACCATCAAACAGAATACGCAAACTGCAATTCTCAACTGGCGAGATTTCAATATCGCCAAAGGTTACAGCGTTAAGTTCGACCAGCCGTCTATTACTTCTAGTGCGCTCAATAAAATTTGGGATGCCAGCCCCACCAACATCAGCGGTGCGCTGACTTCCAATGGACAGGTGTATCTGATCAATCAGAACGGCATTGTGTTTGGTAACGGTGCACAGGTGAATGTGGGTGCCTTGATTGCCTCTTCCCTGGATATTAAAGATGAACTTTTTACGGCAGGATATCTGACCAATACGAAAGTCCTTCCCGCGTTCAGCGGTTCGGGTGGTTTTGTCAAAGTGGAAGGCGGTGCGACGATCAATGGTGAGCGCGTCATGCTGTTCGCACCTGTGGTGGAAAACAGCGGCAACATTTCCACAGCAAGCGGGCAAGTCGTGTTGGCGGCGGGAAATAAAGTGTATTTGCAAGCCAGCCAAGACCCGAATTTGCGCGGAGTGTTGGTTGAAGTGGATGTGGATACGCCGGGCGTGGCGGATGCCAATCTGGCTGGCAAGGGTCTGTTACACACCGAAGCAGGCACGGTCACCAATGCAGCCGATATTGTCGCTGAACGCGGTAACACCACGTTAGTGGGCTTTGCTGTCAACCAACAGGGACGTATCTCGGCAACGACATCGGTGACCGAAAACGGCTCGATCAAATTGCTGGCTCGCTACGGGGTTCAAGGTGCCAACCAGAATGCGGATGATCTTACGGATGTTTTCGTCCCGGCCAAAGGAACGATAGATGCACACTATGATAATCGGGCAACGCAGACGGGTAAGGTAACCCTGGCGGATGGCAGTGTGACGGCTGTGTTACCTCAGGAAATTTTTGACCCACAGCAGAACAAGTTTGTGCCGGATACCGCGACCAATACCGACGGCCAAGGATTCAAATCCTCCATCGTGGAAGTGATGGGCAATACTATCGATATGCAAAATGGCAGCAAGATCATCGTACCTGACGGAAAAGTGACGCTGGCGGCGATTAGCAGCTACGTCCCTTACGTTGCTCCCCAAGAGGAAGTGCCTGCGACAGATACCTCACCTGCCATTCCTGCCGTGGCTGAAGTGCTTGCCAGCGGGTTAATCCCTAAAGCTTCGATCAATTCGGCCTATCAGGAAGTTGCCTCGCCAACCAAGGAGAATCCCGATCTCAGTACCAGTTTCTTGAATCCAAATTTTATTCCAGCACCCGCAGTTACGGGCGATACCGCACGTGTATTTTTGGATAGCGGCAGTTCGATAGACGTATCGGGCAGTGATGCCAATGTGTCGGTGGCACGTAACATTCTGGATGTGCAGTTGTTCGGCACGCCTTTGCAAGATGCACCCGTGCAGCGCGTGGACGGTTTCCTGCGAGGCAAAGAGGTGTCGATCGACATGCGCAAGGGCAGCACACTGGTTAACTATGCGGGTGTGGAATCTGAGGTCGGGCGCACGGTGGCGGAACGCACTGCGGAGGGTGGCAATGTGAAGTTGGTATCTACCGGCGATGTGGTGATGAAAAGCGACGCGAAGGTTGATCTTTCCGGCGGAAAAATCAATTATGAAGGCGCGAATATCAAAACCACCACGCTGATTTCCGATGGGGTTAAATATGATATTGCCAACGCACCGGCAGACCGCATCTATCAGGGAATTCTGGGGACTTATACCGTCAAACACAACAAATGGGGCGTGGTCGAAACGTTCAATACCTTGGCGGGTGGGGATGCTCGCGGTCAATGGGATGCGGGTTATGTCGAGGGGAAATCAGCCGGAAGCCTGACAGTGTTGGCTCCCCGTGCTGTGGTGGAGGGCGACATTATTGCCAAGACCGTGGCAGGTGATTTTCAGCGCCAGGCGTACGTTGATCCCGGCACGGGCAGTTATAAAGACATCTGGAAGATGATGCCGAAGGGCGGCTCGTTAATCATTGGTAATAGTGCCGCGAGAGCCAACCCCGAAGGTATTACCGATTACCTGATCAACAGCAACGTCACGCTACAAACCAGAGCTGTACCGTTGGCGAGAAATTTTTCGCTGTTCGACGCGAGCGGCAATGTGAACGCGTTGCCATCGGGCAATCAGCAAAATATCGTGCTGGACACGACTAAATTGTTCAACCCCGACAATGGTCTGAATCGTCTGGAAGTGTATAGCAACAAGACGGTTAGCGTTGCTGAGGGAACAGCGGTGCAACTTGCCTCTGGCGGAGCCATCACGCTACAGGGCGATGCGGTCAATATGCTGGGATCGATTGATGCGCCGTCCGGCACGGTCAAAATGACCACCACCGCGACCACTGCTTCGCTTAATCAGGAGGCAGGCGCGCTGACGGTGGGTGGTATCAATAATCCCGGTCATATTTCAACACGCGGACAGTGGGTGAACGATTCCGCACAGTTGGGTGTGCCTGACTTGAGCAAGCCGTTGTTGACCAATGGCGGAAAAATAACCCTGAATTCGGGTGGTGATTTGCTCGTGGCATCGGGTACGTTGCTGGATGCATCGGGTGGGGCGTGGAACGATACGGCAAATAAAGTTAAGGGCGGCAAAGGCGGCGACATTTCATTGGCGAGTGGCGGAGGTTTCTCCGCTTCGGGTGTACCCATCAAGGCAACATTGGATGGACTTGATTTGCGCAGCTACGGTGCTGCGGGTGGCAAGGGCGGCGCATTAAAAATCAAGGCGGGAGACATTGAGCTGGGTGGCTCGGCCAATACTACAGACCGCACTTTGGTGTTACCCGCCACATTTTTCCAGAACGGCGGCTTTACCAATTATGACCTGACCGCACAGGGTTTGAAGGGTTTGACGGTTAATGAGGGAACGGTGATTGAGCCCAAGGCAAAATCGTTGATCCTGGGTCAGGCAGCATCCCTGCAAGCCAGCGGTGCGGATGTGAACACGTTTGCCGAGATAGGCTACTTGTCCGACTGGCAACGCGCACCCACCAGCATCACGCTGAGTGAAAAGAACGGTGAATTAAAAGTGGATAACGGTGCGGTCATCCGGGTTGAACCCACTGCGAGCATTACTCTCAACGCCTCAAAACAATTAACTGTGCTGGGTACCTTGGACGCGCCCGCCGGAAAAATTAATCTGGGCCTGAGTTCGTCAAAAAACCAATATACCGCCGAACAGTCGATCTGGCTGGGTAGCCAAAGCAAGTTGCTCAGTCGAGGCGTGTTTATGCCAGCCGCACCCAATATGCAGGGTTTGATTCAAGGTCAGGTATTGGCGGGCGGCAAGATTGACATCAATGCAAATAATGCTTTTGTGGTCGCGCAAAAAGGTTCGTTGATGGACGTGTCGGGCACAACGGCCAATATAGATTTGCCAGAGCTGGCTGACGGTAATTTGAATTTAAGTTATCGCCGCACACCGATAGCGGGTGACGCGGGCTCGATTTCGGTCAAGACCGACATGGGCGGATTTTTCGACGGAGATATGA
Source organism: uncultured Gallionella sp. (assembly GCA_964608835.1). GTDB lineage: Bacteria > Pseudomonadota > Gammaproteobacteria > Burkholderiales > Gallionellaceae > Gallionella. The sequence goes on along the minus strand of CAZSPN010000008.1, from coordinate 7,057 downwards.
AAGCAGCTGTAGCTGCGGGCAGTCAGGCAGCGGCGGGAAAATTTTCATTAACCTTGAATAACAACCCAGGGTTTCTTGATCCCTTAAACACCGGTGCGTACCCGCTTAATCCCGCCCAGATCAAAATAACCTCCGGCGGTAATGGCAGCTTTGCCACGCAAGAAAATTTGTCGGGTGACGACGCGAACGCCGGTCTGGTTGCATTGACTCCTATTGTGGGCAAGGCATTGCTGGATGCAAACGCACTGAAAAATTCCGGCTTTGATCAGGTCATCCTGCAAAGCGAAAATTCGATAGCGTTGAATGACGGGGTGAATCTTCAAGCCAGACGCAGCGTGAACTTGGATGCGTCGCAGTTAATCTCGGATGGCAACAGCACCATCACTTCGGCACAGGTTACCTTGTCCAACCAAGCGGGGTTGCCAAGTGCCACGCCTGCTTCGGGTAGCGGGTCGTTGGGCGTGACGGGTCAGCTGATCGATGTGACGGGTAATGTGGCTGTATCCGGTGTCAATCAATTGTCGCTCAACAGCAGCGGTGACATCCGTTTGAATGGGGTATCCGATACGACCGCATTGACAGGAAGTCTGTCCACACAAGGCGACATCACCCTGCAAGCCGATCAGATTTATCCCTCCACGTTGTCCCAATTCAAGTTGTCGGTTCAAGATGATGCGGGCAATGCGGCGGGGAAAATTACCGTTCTGCCCGGACAGCATGATGCCAGTCCGGTGATGTCGGCAGGGGGGCAGTTGACGTTGAGTGCGGCTGAAATCGAGCAAAAGGGTGTGATAAAAGCACCGCTCGGTAAGCTTAATTTGAGCGGCAGCAATAGCGTGACCTTGGCGGCAGGTAGTGTGACTTCGGTGTCGGCGGATGGACTTACAATTCCATTCGGTTCAATCGAAGGAGGCAAAGATTGGAAATATGATCTGACCGGGACAGGCATGCTGGTTTCAATTTCAGCTCCTCCGGAAAAACAGGTTAAGTTCACCTCGCCGAACATTGACATCCAAGACGGCGCAACTGTAAATCTGGCGGGCGGTGGCGATTTGTATGCGACCGAATTTTTCGCGGGCAGTGGCGGTTCGGTGAACGTGCTTGATCCGGGCAAAGCACCCGCCAATACCTTTGCCATTATTCCCGGTGTGTCCGGTTTTGCACCGTATGACGCGCAATTGACCGGGCAATATGCTCAAACCAATTCCAAAACCACGCTGCAATCGGGTGCGAGTGTTTATCTGGCAGGTGGAAATGGTATCGCAGCAGGTTATTACACCCTGTTGCCAGCGAGCTATGCATTGTTGCCAGGGGCTTATCGCGTTACCGCCGTGGCGGGCTATGCCGACAGGCAGCCGGAGTTGCCCGCGACCACGCTGGTTGATGGCACACAAATTATGGCGGGTAAATTTGCCTCGGTTGGAACCGGTATTCAGGATGCGCGCTATTCCGGTTTTGCCGTCACACCCGGTGATGTGGTACGCACGCAGTCTGAATTTCACGACAGTTATGCCAACCAGTTTTTTAAGGATCAGGCGGCAACCAATGGCACATCCGCGCCGCGTTTGCCAATAGACGCGGGTCAGATGGTTGTTTCAGCCGTGGGTGGCGGTGCGAAATTGGCATTGAACGGGACATTCAATGCGTTGCCCGGTAAAGACGGGCGGGGGGCAATGGTAGATTTGGATGGCCCCGGTTTCAAAATCGTCAACACGGCGGGTGCGGCTATTGACGGTGAAGTGCAACTGACCACCAGTGCACTGAATAAATTGGGTGCGGAAAGTTTGCTGATAGGCGGTGTCCGAACACAAAGCGCGACGGGTTTGAATATTGCCGTGGGAGCCGACGATGTGGTGGTGGACAACGCGGGGAGCGTGTTGACCGGTTCCGAAATTATTCTCGCGGCGAATAGTGCGGTGACTGTAAAAACAGGCAGTGAAATTGAAGGTAAGGGGGCACTTACCGGACAAATCGGCGACATCGCAATCGGTTCAACCACTGTGAACGGTGACGGTGCGTTGTTGCGTGTTTCTGCCGCACCGCAAGTTTCGGTTGCGCGAACCAACCTTGCCAATACCAGCGCGACACTCACCATTGAGGACGGCGCGACAGTCGGTGCGCAGGATGCGTTGTTGCTGGATTCATCCAACGCCACCAGCGTTGGTAACAATGCCATTTTGAATGGCAAATCGTTAAGTATTTCCGCGCAAAACATCGACATCGGAAATTCGACACCCAACACGACTTCACTGGCATTGAGCGGTGATTTGCTGACACGCGCACTGACCTTCAAAGACCTGACGCTGCACAGCTATAACGACATCAATTTTTATGGCAATGCTGCGCTAAAAAATCAGAGTACTCGGTTGAATTCGTTGACGCTGAATACCCGCAGCCTGAATGGTGTGGCTAATGCGGGACTGACCAACATCATCGACGCAAGCAATGTCACGCTGACCAATAACAATGCCGGTACATCGGCTGCAATCGCCTATGGTGCAGGCAATTTACAAATCAATGCCGATCAAATCACGTTGGCGGATGGAAAAAAATCCATTCAGGGATTTGATTCTGTTGCTTTGGTTGCGGCAAAAAAAATCACGGGACAAGGTACGGGTAGTGTCGTGGTGATGTCGGGAGAAAGTGTTCCTACGACGCATAGTCTGGTGCTGCAAGCGGGACAAATTACTGCCGCGAATAAAGCCAGCCTGACCATCACGGCGAAAGACGATGCAATCTCAATTCAATCTGTTGCGGGTGCGGCGATTCAGGCAGGCGAGGCGTTAAATGCCAAGCTGGTTATCGAAGGTAAAAGCATTGCGGACACAGGCAATATCAATCTGTCTTCGGGCGCGGTAACTTTGCACGCGACAGGTACGGATGCGACCGATGGCGTGACGCTGGGCAATGGTTCCAAAACTTGGGCGACAGGTATCAGTAAAACCATCTCAGGGCAAACGGTTTACGCCCAGGCGGGCAGCGTATCGCTGGTGGCGGATAACGGCGGAATCAATATTCAAGGCGGCGCGCTGGTGGATGTGTCGGGAGCAGCGGGCGGCGGCGATGCGGGTGTCATCAACCTCACGGCAGCCAAAGGCGCGGTATCGGTGGCGGGTGAATTAAAGGGTGCCGCCGCCGCGAAGTATGCGCAGGGTTCGTTCATGCTGGATGCGAATAATTTGATTAGTGCAAGCACCGCCAACGCACTGACCAAAATAAATGACACCTTAACGTCTGGCGGCTTGACCGCGCTGCGCGACATGCGTATTCGCACGGGTGATTTGGCAATTGATGCCGACACCTCCGGCACAGCCAGAGCCAAGGCACAAACTTTCCGTTTGACAGCGGATGCGGGGTCGATAGAAGTATCGGGCAAGATTGACAGTTCCAGCACACAAGCTGGCAACATCCTGTTGGCAGCCCAGAACGATATAACGCTAAAAGCGGGTGCGTCGCTGGATGCCCATGCAACAGGCACGGATGAGAAAGGCGGTAAAGTCACGCTTGAAACCGCATCGGGAACGATAGATCTGAATAATCAACCGATAGCCGTGCAGGGTGGCGATGGTGCGGGCGGCAGTGTGTTGCTTCGTGCGCCACGCAATGCCGCCAATACCGATGTGGCAGTCAACAATACGGGTGGAACGGCACTCAATATAAGTTCGGGTGCGAGCGTCACGGTTGAAGCATTTAAGACTTACACGCCACCAGCTTCGTTAACGGCAGCGAACGCGGCAACCACCACGGCAGTTTACAAAACAGATGCAGAAAATTTCGCTACGAATGCCACGACCATCAAAAATCGTTTGGGTATGTTGAACAACTCGAATCTACATTTGATTCCTGGCGTGGAGCTGAACAGTGCGGGCGATTTAACCCTGGCGACCAATTGGGATTTATCCACCTGGCGTTTCAATGATGGGAATGGTGGCGTGACCGAACCGGGCATCCTGACCCTCAGGGCAGGAGGTAATCTCAACTTCGGTACAGCCGTGGGCACAACGACTACGCCCGCCTCTTTGACAGATGGTTTCACGCCACCTCCCGCCAACAACGGGATTACCTCTAATAACGGCACATTCAGCACCATTGCACCCGTACCCGGTGCGTCCTGGACTTACCGATTGGTTGCGGGTGCTGATGCGGGTAGTGCGGACGTGATGGCAGTAAACGATCAATTAACAGGTAACGTAATGCTGGTAGCAGGCAAAGAGGCCATTAGCGCGGGTTCGCAGGCTTATAAGGGAAACAATACGTTTACCATGCAGCAGATCCGCACGGGAACGGGATCAATTGACATCGCGGCGGGCGGGAGTCTGTCGCTGGGTAATCGTGATTCGGTAATCTACACCGCCGGGCAGTCTGCCGAGGAGGTTCCCGTCTCCGGTACGAATAAACATTTCGGCATCAACGGCGGTGACATCAGCGTTAAAGTAAAAGGAGATGTAATCGGTGCGGCAACCGATCAGCTGATTACCGATTGGCTATGGCGGCAGGGAACACCTGATTTGATAGCTGCACAGCCTGCATGGTGGGTTAACCTGGGTTCGTTCCGTCAAAATATCGGTGCATTGGGTGGCGGCAATGTCAGCGTGAGCGCGGGGGGCAATATCAATAATCTGTCTGTGGTCGCCCCGACTACGGGTTATGTGGACATGAATAACATCGCCCATCCGACGGTGGTACTGGGCGGTGGCAATGTAACGGTAAACGCGGGAAAAGACATCAACAGTGGCGTGTTTTATGTGGGTAAGGGGCAGGGCAAAATACAAGCGGGTGGCGATCTTGGCACGAGCAGAAAATCAGGGGTAAATTCCTTATACACGCTGTTGGCATTGGGGCAAGGCAATTGGGATGTGCGCAGTGGAGGAGACCTGAATCTGCAATCGGTGTTCAATCCGACTGTCCTACCGAAAAGTTATTCGCAAAAGCCGGACGGACTGGTGGGTTCGGGAGTGACCGCCAAAAACTATTTCTTCACTTACGGCGATAATATTGGTGTTGACTTATCCAGCCTGAGCGGCAATATCAGGCTTGCCAGTCAGATGGATAACAAATTTTTCTCCACTACAAAAAATTTACCAGGCAGCTTCTTTTACCTTAAGTCGGATGAATTGCAGTCTGCCACTGTATATCCAGCCTCCTTGACGGCAACTGCTTTGAATGGGGATATTGTCAATGCGGGTGTAACAACCTTGTTTCCATCGGCGACGGGTAATCTTAAATTGATTGCCGCCAATGACATCAAGTTAACTAAAAGCATCTTTATGTCCGATGCTGCTCCCGATAACTTGCAGGCACGTTCGCCGACCGCTTTGGTTCCCACCGGGCTGGGAAGTCAACATAGCTCGGTGCATGGCCAGGATGGGCAACCCGTGATTGTGAGCGCGGGCGGCAGCATAGATGGAAGCGGTTTATTTTTGCCTAAATCCGCGCAAATACAGGCCGGGGAAAATGTACAAAACATAAGTTTTATCGTGCAAAATCTGAATGCCACTGACACCACCAGCATCGTCGCTGGCAAGAATATAACTAACACCGGTGCCAAAGTGGCCGGGCCGGGACAGGTGGTGTTGCAAGCGGGTGGTGATATTGATTTGGGTAGCGGATTCGGGGTGACAACAACGGGTAATCTCACCAATTTGTTGCTACCCGAACAAGGCGCGGATATTACGGTATTGGCGGGTGTGGGTCAGGGCGCAACCGCGACACAAGCGTTCATTGAAAAATATATCAATCCCGGCGCAGGCAAAACTTTTGGGGCTGACTTGATTGCCTACGTGAGCGACCACTGGGCAGATTTGCGCGGCACGGTGGGTGTGCAGACACTGCCGAAAGATATGACGACCGCTCAGGCTGTCACCTATTTTGGCAAGTTGTCCCAGCCATTGCGGGATGCCTTTGTCGGTAAAACTTATGGCGGCGAGCTGATTGCTTTTGTTGAGAAATACGGTGCAGCCAAAGGCCTCACCGCAGCGCAAGCGTTCAGTTACTTTGGCACGTTGTCGCAGCCACTGCAGGACGCGTTTGCCAAGCAGGTGTTTTTCAATGAGTTGAAAGAAACAGGACGTATCACCAGCACATCGGGAAATTACAGTGCGGGCTTTGATGCTATCGCCACGCTCTTCCCGTCAGCCAGCTATAAGGGCGACATCAATCTGTATGCCAGCCAGATCAAAACAGTACGCGGTGGCAATATCAATTTGTTTGCACCGGGTGGCGGAGTCAACGCGGGGCTGGCCAATCCCCCGGCAACGACAACCGGCATCGTAAAAACTGCCGCCGAGTTGGGGATTGTCACCGTCAAAGGCGGTGATGTGAATGCCTACGTCAACAACGATTTTATGGTGAACCAGTCGCGTGTATTTACCCTGCAGGGCGGCAACATTTTGATGTGGTCATCCCAAGGCAATATCGATGCGGGCAAGGGTTCAAAAACTGTGTCGTCCACCCCGCCACCCTTGTTGGTGGTCGATCCCAAGACGGGTGCGTTCGACGTGGACGTAACGCAGTCTGTGGTGGGTAGCGGCATTCGTGTGTTGCTGGCAAATAAAGATGTGGTGCCGGGTACGGTCGATCTTTACGCTCCGACCGGCGAGATCAACGCGGGTGATGCGGGCATCGGTGCGGCAGGCAATATCTTTCTGGGTGCAACGCGCGTGGTGGGCGCGGACAACATCAACTTTGGCGGAACCAGTGTGGGTGTTCCCGTGGCCGCGCCCGCACCCGTGAGCATCAGCGGCATCAATATGCAAGAAGCGAGCAATGTTGCAGAGGATGCGACGCAGGGCCTGGGTAACGTCAGCGATATGGAAAAAATCAAAGAAAATCTGGCGAGTTTCAAACCCTCGTTCTTGTCAGTGGAAGTTGTCGGGTTGGGAGATGAGGAAATGGAAAAGCAATAGGGCATCTTTAAAGAATTGCTGAAGCCGCGCGTGGCGAGGTGTATCGAAGGATACGAGCGGGAAATGCTCGCCACGGATGGTCTTGTTCGGTGCTTCCTTATTGATTCGGCACGGTGAAGTATTAACTCCGTTCGGCCTGAGCCTGTCGAAGG
>CAZSPN010000007.1:71688-83244 GCA_964608835.1 uncultured Gallionella sp. | reverse complement strand
TCATCGCCCGCACCACCCACCCCGCCTACACCGCCACCCAGTTCGCCCTGTTCACTAGTCTGATGGCGATACCGCGCACCTTCGCCAATGCAGCGACCGGCTGGCTGGTGGAGAGCATGGGATGGACGATGTTCTTTTTGCTGTGCGTGGTGCTGGCGATACCGGGGATGCTGCTGCTGCTGAAAGTTGCGCCGTGGAATAAAGATTGACTGTGCGATAAATTTGGTGTTCAATGGCTGAACGAGTTCAAGTATTGAACACTTAAAAAGCCATTTCAATGCCATGTTAAGCGACGAATACCGCTACAAATTATTGAAACTTATCGAAGCCAATCCAGAAGTGAGCCAGCGTCAGTTGGCGGGTGAGCTGGGAATTAGCCTGGGTCGGGTTAATTTTTGTGTTCAAGCACTGATTGAAAAAGGTTGGGTGAAAGCCAATAACTTTCGTAACAGCAAAAACAAAAAAGGCTACGCTTATCTTTTGACCCCCGGAGGCATAGAAGAAAAAGCCAAAATCACCGTGCAGTTTCTTGCGATTAAAATTGCCGAGCACGAGGCGTTAAAACAAGAGATTAAAGCATTGCGAGAAGAGGCGGGGAAAATGCAATCACCGCAGCATGTTCAAACCACCGCAAAGGTGACAAAGTAGCCATGTCAGCCAATCAGCCCACGCTTGTTATCGAAGCCGGTAGAGCCGAACGCCATTATTGGCGCGATTTGTGGCGTTACCGCGAGCTTTTTTTCTTTTTGGCCTGGCGCGACATCCTCGTTCGTTATAAGCAAACCGTCATTGGCATGGCGTGGGCATTGGGAAGACCGTTGATTACCGTGCTGGTATTTACGCTGGTGTTCAGCAAGCTGGCAAAATTACCTTCCGATGGTGTGCCTTACCCGATATTGGTGTTTGCCGCGCTTTTACCCTGGCAGTTTTTTGCTGGTGCGTTTAGCGGCGCAGGCGATAGTTTGGTGAGCAATGCGGGAATGATTTCCAAAGTCTATTTTCCGCGTTTGGTTATTCCCGCTAGCGCGGTCATTGTCAGCTTCGTGGATTTTCTTATTTCAAGCGTGATTCTGGTGGGGTTGATGATCTGGTACGGATTTGCGCCGAGTTTGAGATTATTTACCCTGCCTATATTTATTTTTGTCGCATTTGCCGCCGCGATGGGGGCGGGATTGTGGATTGCCGCACTCAACGTCAAATACCGCGACTTTCGCATCATCGTCCCATTCCTTGTGCAGTTCGGACTATATTTATCACCCGTTGGATTTAGTAGCAATATCGTCCCCGAACAGTGGCGATTGCTTTATTCCGTCAACCCGATGGTGGGCGTAATTGATGGATTCCGCTGGGCGATACTGGGGGGCAATACACAACTTTACTGGCCTGGATTTATGCTCTCTCTCGCCTTGGTAACAATCATACTCATCACGGGTATCTTTTATTTCCGTAAAACCGAAAAATCTTTTGCGGACGTAATCTGACTATGGCCGCCAAGAGCAACAATTACGATCAATGGTCGCTTGAAGGCGAATCACAGACACTGGAATTCAAGACCAGTTTTGATAAAACCACGGTTGAATCGCTGGTGGCTTTTGCCAATGCGCAAGGCGGGACAATACTGGTGGGTGTTAACAATGCAGGCGTAGTTCTCGGCGTAACATTGGGCAAAGAGACACTCAATGAGTGGCTTGGGCAGATTAAATCAGCTACCAGCCCGTCACTCATTCCAGACCTGGTGGTTGAAAATGTGAATGGCAAAACCATCGTGTCCATTTGCATTGGTGAATTTCCCGTCAAACCAGTCAGCACACGGGGGCGATATTTCAAGCGCGTGGCTAGCTCCAATCATCAGTTGAGCATAGGTGAAGTTGCCGATCTCTATATGCAATCGCTCCAACTCTCATGGGATGCCCACCAAGCAGGTAAGCACACGCTGGATGAATTATCCATGCCCAAAATCAAACGATTCATCCAGCAAGTCAACGACAACGGTCGCTTCGCACTAGAAGGTGCCGACCTCGCCGCGCTGGAAAAACTCAACTACATCGTCAACGGCTTTCCCACATGGGCGGCTATGTTGCTGTTTGCTATAGAACCGATACGCCACAACATCCACATCGGACGCTTCAAAACGCCCAGCATGATTATCGACGACCGCCAATTTACAGACACGCTTTTTGAGGTGGTCGAGCAGTCAATGAAATTCATTGTCTCGTATATCAGCGTCGCATTCGAGTTTGACGGCAGCATTCAACGCAAAGAACGCTTTGCCTACCCGCTGCCCGCTCTGCGTGAAGCTCTGCTTAACGCAGTCGTCCACCGCGACTACACAGATGGATCAGACATCCAGATCAAAATCTTTGATGATCACATCACCATCTATAGTCCCGGTCTGCTCTATGGCGGGCTAAAATTGGCAGAACTCAATTCTGACAACTACAAATCCCGTTTGCGGAATAAACTGGTCGCTGAAGCGTTTTACCTCACGGGTAACATCGAAAAATATGGCAGCGGTTTTATCCGCATTCGCAAAGCCATGCGCGACTACCCGGAGCTGAGCCTGAATACGCAAGAAATTAGCGGCGGATTCATGCTTACCTTTGTCCAGGTAAAGGTTGAAAAGCCAGAGTCACAGCCAGAGTCACAGCCAGAGTCACAGCCAGAGTCACAGCCAGAGTCACTAGCAGAACGTGTACTCATGTTATTGGCCGATGGAGAAATGGCCAAAAAAGATATTTCAGCAAAATTGGGACAAAAAGAAGTATCTGGTCAATTGAATAAAACAATACGTGATCTCTTATTTGAAGCGATGATCGAACCCACTATCCCAGACAGGCTCAATAGCCGCCTTCAGAAATATCGCATCACCGAGTCAGGACAGCAGCAACAGCTCAAGCAGAAAGGTAAAGACGAATGAGCTTCACCATGTTAGCTGTCAAAATTTGCTGTCACGGGCTTTTCTCAGGGGCCACCGTTGCGTTTAACCAAGTCCTTACGGGTGTGATCTAGCTATGACCTCTGTGATCAGCGTCGAGAACCCCTCGAAAAAATACATCATCGGATACCAGAAGATTTCCTTGAATGGCGCGATCCTCGGTATGTGTAAGGCGGAGATCAAAAGTAAATTTGACGATATCGTGATTTTTGCCGAAGTTAAAAAAACGCTAGGTACATCCGTCAAGCATCCCTCCAAGGGCGTGCAGCTGAAATTGGTGGCATCTTATGGATTAAATCCAATATGCTACCCAGTGGGTAGCGAATCCCCATCAGGTTTTCATCCCAACCTGAGCTGGTCACACTACCGCGCCCTGACGCGGGTGGAAAATAACGCCGCAAAGAAGAATAGAATGCGCCGGTAGTTGTTCTACATGAGAAAAAGGGATGAGCAGAGATGAGTGACATAGTGAAAATCGAGAATTTAAAAGAACTTATCATTGAGATAAGAGGGCAAGGCGTTTTGCTTGATGCCGATGTGGCGGTAATTTACGGTATTGAAACAAAAAGAATCAATGAGGCAGTAAAAAATAATCCTGATAAATTCCCGCCGGATTATATGGTTGAGCTCAGTGAGGCTGAATTTGCCGATTTGCGGACGAAATTTTCGACCACAAAATTTGCAAAGACAAGAGTAGTGCCAAAAGCCTTCACTGAAAAAGGCTTGTATATGATAGCCACGATATTAAAGAGCAGGCGAGCCACAGAGGCTACATTTGCAATAATCGAAACCTTCTCAAAAATTAGAGAACTATCAAGGAGCATCAAAGAGCTATCAACGGTTCAAGACAAAGCCGGCCAAAAGTCGCTTATGCAAAAAAGCGGCGAACTAATCGCTGAAATTTTTGATGAGGATTTGCAAAAAAGCGACACGGAGACATCCATTGAACTGAACTTTGCAGTTTTGAAATTTAAACACACCATAAAGAAGAAAAATAAATGAGTATTCAGTTGGTAATGTGGATGGTTTGCGACTGTAAAACGAAAAACCTTGCGGATGTGATCTGATGTCAACAGTTATCAGTGTCGAGAACCTCTCGAAAAAATACATCATCGGACACCAAAAGCAGGAGCGTTACACCGCCCTGCGTGACGTGTTAACCAATAGCGCAAAGCAATTCGCCAACAAGCTGATCCATCCGTTTGCCGAACCGCAAAACGACCCCACTCACGAAGAATTTTGGGCACTCAAAGATGTCAGCTTTGACATCAAGCAAGGCGATCGAGTCGGCATCATCGGGCGCAACGGTGCGGGTAAATCCACGCTGCTCAAAATATTGAGCCGCATCACCGAGCCCACCTCCGGCAAAATTTCCATCAAGGGCAGAGTGGCCAGTTTGCTGGAAGTGGGCACGGGCTTCCACCCAGAGTTGAGCGGACGCGAAAACATATTTCTGAATGGTGCAATCCTCGGCATGAGCAAAGCCGACATCAAAAATAAATTCGAAGAGATTGTGGCATTTGCCGAAGTGGAAAAATTTCTCGATACGCCAGTTAAACGCTATTCGAGCGGCATGTATGTTCGCTTGGCCTTTGCTGTGGCTGCACATTTGGAACCGGAAATTCTCATTGTGGATGAAGTGCTGGCGGTGGGTGATGCGCAGTTCCAGAAGAAGTGCATGGGTAAGATGGAAGATGTGGGCGCAGAAGGCCGAACCGTATTGTTTGTGAGTCACAACATGGCTGCAATAAGTCGCTTATGCTCACGTTGTGTATATCTTGACGGCGGTAAAGTTGTAAACATAGGAGCCACTCCAGCCGTGATGGAGTGCTATATTACCGCCAGTTTTTCCCGTCAGAACGCTGAAGTCATGTTTGCTGGAGATGAGGAAAGAGATGTCCGTTTTATTTCAGCACGCACCGTTGGTGCAGAAGGAATACCAAAATCCTGTTTTCGGAGTGATGAAGATATTCGCGTAATTGTGACTTACCAAATCAAACGCCAGCTACTTGGAACATCTTTGGCCATACAAATACTTACAGCAGAGCAAACGCATCTTTGGGCTATGGGAGATTGGGAAGTTTATCCAGAACTGTTTGAAACGAGAGCACAGGGGATATGGACTTGCGAATTTGTAATCCCCTCCCATATTCTCAAGCCTGCACGTTATTTTATAGTCTGTGCAGCATCCGGTCCTACTATTAGTTTGAGTGCAGATCCATTTGCCTTTGAAATAACAAGCGAAGGCACGCAACGGCTTTCATACCGCCAGTTTGGTGTCAAGGGCGGGGCGATAGCACTCAAGATGGCGGTAAAAACCAATGCATCATCCGAATTGAACAGTGTTAACGGAGAGGAAAGGAATGTTTAACAATAAATCCCTATTGATCACTGGTGGAACCGGGTCGTTTGGACATACCTTCGTGCCAATGACATTGGCCAAATACAGCCCGCGCCGCCTGGTTATTTTCTCGCGTGATGAAATGAAGCAATGGGAAATGGCCAAGCTGTATGGTGGTGACAAGCGTGTGCGTTTCTTCATTGGTGATGTGCGTGACAAAGATCGCCTCGCGCGTGCATTGAATGGTATTGATTTTGTGGTTCATGCTGCCGCCACCAAAATTGTACCCACTGCGGAATACAATCCATTCGAGTGCGTCAAAACTAACATCATGGGGGCGATGAATTTGATTGATGCTTGCATAGACCAAGGTGTAAAGCGGGTAGTTGCGCTCTCAACGGATAAGGCCAGCAGCCCGGCCAATCTGTATGGTGCAACCAAGCTGGCCTCAGACAAATTGTTTGTCGCGGGGAATGCATATGCAGGCGGACACGAAACCAGATTTGGTGTGGTGCGCTACGGAAATGTGATGGGTTCGCGCGGATCGGTAATCCCGTTTTTTCTTTCCATCGCGAACAAAGGCGCGCTGCCCATTACCGACGCACGTATGACCCGATTTATGATCACCTTGGAACAGGGCGTGGATCTGGTCTGGCATGCTTTTGAAGACATGGTCGGCGGCGAGATATATGTGAAGAAGATACCCTCCATGAAAGTGACTGACATTGCCTCTGCCGTGGCACCCGCCGCGCGCCAAGATGTCGTCGGTATCAGGCCGGGGGAGAAACTTCACGAACAGATGATCAGCCCTGAGGATGCGCACCATACCTATGCGTATGATGAACACTACAAGATTTTGCCCGCGATTCATGGTTGGAGTTCGGATCCAGCCCGCATAAAAAATGGGCAAAAGGTCGCCCCGGATTTCTTCTACTGCTCGGATAACAACCCCGAATGGATGAGCATCGACACCTTGCGGGCATGGATAGAACAAAATCGAGCCAAGGTCGGAAAGTTTTGACAGAGATGATTCCCTACGGTCGCCAAGATATTTCCGAACTCGACATCCAGGCAGTAGTGGATGTGCTGCGTTCGGACTTTCTCACCCAAGGCCCGGCTGTTCCCGCCTTTGAAAAATCCATTGCCCAATACTGTGGTGTTGGTCATGCCGTGGCGGTCAACAGTGCTACCTCGGCCCTGCATAGTGCTTGCTTGGCACTGGGTGTAGGCAAAGGCGATGTCGTCTGGACCAGCCCGATCACCTTCGTGGCCAGTGCCAACTGTGCGTTGTATTGCGGCGCTGATGTGGACTTCGTGGACATAGATCCGCATACGTACAACCTGAGCACGGAACGCTTGGCGGAAAAATTAGTGCTTGCGAAAACATCAGGCCGCCTGCCCAAAGTTGTCATCCCGGTACATCTATGCGGCCAACCTTGCGACATGGCCGGCATCCATGCCTTGAGCCAGCGCTATGGTTTCAAGATCATCGAGGATGCCTCGCACGCAATCGGCGGGAAATACAACGGCGAACCGATAGGCAATTGCCGCTACAGCGACATCACCGTATTCAGCTTTCACCCGGTCAAGATCATCACCACCGGCGAAGGCGGAATGGTGCTGACCAACGATGAGCAATTGGCCAAGCGCACGCAACTGTTGCGCAGCCACGGCATCACCCGCGAAGTGAGCGAGATGACACATGCGCCGGACGGCCCGTGGTACTACCAGCAGATCGAGCTGGGTTTCAATTACCGCATGACTGATTTGCAAGCGGCGTTAGGCTTAAGCCAGATGCAGCGGCTGGATGAATTCGTCGCAAGGCGGCACGTTATTGCCAAGCGATATGAGCAACTGTTGGCTGATCTGCCAGTGATCACACCTTGGCAACACCCGGATGGCTATTCAGGTTTGCACCTGTATGTGATTCGGCTGAAGCTTGCCGAAATCGGCAAGACGCATCATCAAGTGTTTGAAGCCTTGCGTGCGGCAGGTTTAGGCGTGAACCTGCATTACATCCCGGTGTACCGCCAGCCGTACTACGAAGACATGGGATTCAAGGCGGGACTCTGCCCCGAGGCGGAACAGTATTACGCCGAGGCAATCAGTTTGCCGATGTATCCGTCTTTGAAGGAAGCGCAGCAAGAACAAGTGGTGTCTTCATTACGAGAGGCGACAAGCGCATGAAAATCGCCGTCATTCCCGCACGTGGCGGAAGCAAGCGCATCCCGCGCAAGAACATCAAGCCTTTTGCAGGCAAGCCGATGATTGCCCATGCCATAGGCATAGCGCAAAGTAGCGGCTTGTTTGATCATATTGTGGTCACAACCGATGACGATGAGATCGCCCGTGTCGCTGTGGAATGCGGAGCAGAAGTTCCTTTTGTGCGACCTGTAGAGCTGGCAGATGATCACACGCCTACAGTCCCGGTGATCGCTCACGCAATTGGCGCTTGTCAGGCACTGGGTTGGCAGGTAGATCAGGTGTGCTGCATTTATCCTGCCGTGCCGTTTCTGCAGGGTGCTGATCTTGTGAACGCGTTGCACATGCTGGAGACGAATGACGCGGGTTATGTATTTCCCGTTACCGCCTACCCCTCAGCTATCCAGCGTGCGCTACGTCAATTGCCGACTGGGTTAATGGAACCATTTTATAGCCAATATGCTACGACCCGAACCCAGGATCTTGAGCCGGCCTTTTACGATGCAGGTCAATTTTATTGGGGTCTTGCACAAACATGGCTGGAGGGAAAGATCATTCACAAGCATGGTGGGGGTTTGATAATTCCCAGTTGGCGCGTTGTTGACATCGATACCATTGAGGATTGGCAACGAGCAGAATTGATGTATGCGGCAATTGTTGCCGCGAAGCGTCCTGCCTGAATTTTTTATTGTAAGAAATCCGGAGATGAACATGGTTGAAAAATTTAAAACACCTCAGGAGGAATTTTGGGCAGGCGAGTTTGGTACTGATTACATTGGTCGGAACAACAGCGCGCAGCTCCTGGCCTCCAACCCGAATTTTTTCTCGAAGGCTCTCAAGCAGGCCGGACGGGTTACATCCTGCCTTGAATTCGGGGCGAACATAGGGATGAACCTGAAGGCCCTTCAACTCCTTTACCCCAGTATTCATCTAAAGGCAGTTGAAATAAATCACGATGCAGCAAAGCAACTTACAGATTTGATCGGTGAGAACAATATATTCGAAGGTTCGATTTTCGAATATCCGATAGCCGAAAAAGTGGAGCTCTCATTGATAAAAGGTGTTCTGATCCACATCAATCCGGATATGTTGGCCACTGTTTACGAAAAATTATATCAGGCGACAAACAGGCTAATTTTAGTGTGTGAATATTACAATCCATCACCCACAGCCATTCCTTATCGGGGGCATGCAGATCGTTTGTTCAAGAGGGATTTTGCGGGTGAAATGCTGGAAAAGTATCCTGACCTAAAGCTGGTTGATTACGGTTTTTCCTATCGTCGTGACCCGGCTTTTCCCCAAGACGACATTACCTGGTTTCTGATGCAAAAGGCATAGCGAGAGCGATTGACTAATGAATATTGCGTTCCGCGTAGATGCATCAAACCAAATCGGCACCGGGCACTTGATGCGCTGTCTGACGTTGGCGGACGCACTAAAACAGCGTGGAGCGCGGGTTCGTTTCGTCATTCGCCACATGCCCGAGCATTTGCGTGACATGTTGGTGGACAAAGGGCATGAGTTCACGCACCTCGATAGCGTACAAAATGGCATGGCACTGGATGAGCTTGCGCACGCCCATTGGCTGGAAGTCAGCCAGGCACAGGACGCGGCGGATTCCATACAGGCACTGTCCGATAAAGCTTGGGATTGGCTCATCGTTGATCATTACGCGCTGGATTCCCATTGGGAGTCTATGCTCCGACAAACCGCCAGAAAGATTCTGGCCATTGATGACATTGCTGATCGTCAGCATGATTGCGACATATTGCTGGATCAAAATCTCTATGCGGACATGGAAACTCGCTACACCGGCAAAGTCCCCATGCCTTGCCAAATGCTGTTTGGCCCACAATATGCCTTGCTCCGGGACGAATTCAGAAAGCTGCATGAACAAGTCAAGCCGCGCACAGGGCCGGTCAAGCGGGTACTGATATTTTTTGGTGGCGTGGATGCCGACAACTACACAGGCCGTTCTATTGAATCGCTGGCCAACCTTGGCATTCCTGATCTGCATGTCGATGTGGTGATAGGCGAACAGCATCCGTGTCGCGAACAGATTAAAGCTGCATGTGCACAGCATGGATTTATTTGCCATGTGCAAACCGACAAGATGGCGGAGTTGATGGCGGCTGCCGACCTGGCGATTGGGGGTGGGGGATCGGCCAGTTGGGAGCGTTGTTGTTTGGGTTTGCCTGCATTACTTGTAGCGTTGGCGGATAACCAAATCAACATTGCAAAGGCACTGGATTTGTTTGGTGCTGCTATTTATGTCGGAACATTGAAGACAGCAAGTGTCACAATTATGCGGGGCGCAATTGTTAGCTTGATAAGTACGCAAGATCAGCTAAAGGTGCTTTCAAAAAAAGCATATTCGCTTGTGGACGGCTTGGGAGTTGCCAGGGTTTGCCAAGAGATGAGTTGCTAAAATGAAAATTTCAATATTGTGCACCGACCCAAATCATCCTGTCATTGGTAGCCTCCAGGCTTGGATAAAAGATATGTCTTCGAAGGGACATTCCACTACCCTTGTTTTTGATAAGGCGGAGTTGCCGGGTGGAGATATACTTTTTCTTGTTTCATGTAGTCAAATGATTCGAGATGCGGAACGGGGAAAGTACAATGCTGTGCTAGTTCTGCACGCTAGTGATTTACCAAAAGGTAGAGGATGGTCACCGCATATTTGGTCAATTCTCGGTGGAGCTAACCAGATAACGGTGAGTTTGCTGGAAGCGGGTGAACCAGTTGATAGCGGAGCCATATGGCTAAAAACGAAATTCACACTCGAAGGCCATGAGCTCTTACCGGAAATCAACGCAAAGTTATTTGCAGCAGAGTTATTGCTTATGAGCCAAGCAGTAGAAAAATTTGAGGCTATCAGACCGATTATGCAGGTAGGCGATCCTGGAGCATATATGCCTAAACGGGCGCCAGCAGATAGTCAGCTTGATCCGCATAAGACAATCGCCGAACAATTCGATTTGCTTCGTGTCGTTGACTCACAAAGGTATCCGGCGTTTTTCAATTACCGAGGAAAACGTTATTTGATCCGAATTGAAAAGGTCGAAAATGATGAGCAATAGTAACGAAATAAATATTGCGGGGAGAGCCATAGGTCTCGGACATTCGCCCTTTATCATTGCCGAGATGTCCGGAAACCATAACCAGTCGCTCGAACGCGCGCTGCGAATCGTCGAGGCCGCTGCCAAGGCGGGCGCGCATGCGCTGAAGATTCAGACCTATACGCCGGATACCATGACGATTGATCTGGACGAGCGCGAGTTTCATATTAGCGATCCGAACAGTCTATGGTCGGGTACTTCGCTCTACAAGCTTTACGGCGAGGCCTACACGCCATGGGAATGGCACAAGCCGATTTTTGATCGGGCGCGTGAACTGGGAATTATCGCCTTCAGCACACCTTTCGATGACACGGCAGTGGATTTCCTCGAAAGTCTGGACGTGCCGTGTTACAAAATTGCCTCGTTTGAGAATACTGATCTGCCACTCATCCGCCGCGTGGCAGCAACGGGCAAGCCGCTGATTATCTCCACTGGTATGGCTACGGTTGCCGAACTGGATGAAACCGTGCGTGCCGCACGCGAGGCAGGTTGCAAGGATTTAGTTCTGCTCAAGTGCACCAGTACCTATCCTGCCACGGCGGCGAACACCAACATCCTGACTATTCCGCACCTGCGTGAATTATTCGGTTGCGAAGTGGGCCTATCCGACCACACCATGGGCGTGGGAGTATCGGTGGCCAGTGTGGCACTGGGTGCCACTGTCATCGAAAAGCACTTCACCTTCAACCGTGCAGATGGCGGCGTGGACAGTACCTTCTCCATGGAGCCGGCCGAGATGACGCAGCTGGTGTTGGAGACCAAGCGGGCTTGGCAGGCGCTTGGGCAAGTGAGTTATGGCTCTACCGATGCCGAGAAGAAATCTATCCAGTACCTTCGCTCGTTGTATGTGGTGAAAGATCTCAAAGCAGGTGACGTACTGACAAAAGATAATGTTAGGGCGATTCGTCCTGGGCATGGCTTGCCGACGAAGCATTTGGAACAGTTGCTAGGCAAGA
>CAZSPN010000007.1:14137-71678 GCA_964608835.1 uncultured Gallionella sp. | reverse complement strand
CGTGAAGCAGGATGTGAAGCGCGGGACGGCACTTTGCTGGAACCTGATTTGACATGAACCCATTGAGTGTTTTGATCATCGGTTGTGGCAACATCGCAGGCGCCTTCGATGTGGGGCGGCCTGCAAGTGAATTTCCTTATACCCATGCCGGAGCATACACTCGCGATGGCCGTTTTAACTTGGCGGCGTGTGTGGAGCCTGATGACAAACGCCGTCGCGAATTCATGGAAGCTTGGGGCATATCAACGGGGTTTTCGTCGATAGATAAGGTAGCGGATTCCGAATCCCAGTTCGATGTCATCAGCATTTGCTCGCCTACATCGTGTCATTCGTATGATCTCGAAGTAGCGTTGCGTTTGAAACCGAGGCTGATTTTTTGCGAGAAGCCCATTACGACCGCACTTGCTGAAACTGAACGACTCGTTGCGGAGTGCCGTAAAGCTAACATCCCGCTTGCGGTAAATCACACGCGGCGTTGGGATCCGGACATTTTACAGCTCCGGTCTGATATACAGGCAGGCCGATGGGGTCAATTGCGTTCGGTAGTCGGCCTTTACAACAAGGGGATTTTGAATAATGGTTCCCACATGCTGGATTTATTGCACTTGCTGGTCGGCCCCATGGATATTGTCAAGGTTGGCAAACCAATACAGGATTTTTTCCCAAGCGACCCGACGATTCCTGTCTGGCTGGAAGGCCCCCAAGGCGTACCAGTGCATCTTGTTTGCGGTTATGCCGAGGATTATGCAATCTTCGAACTTCAGATGGTTTTCTCGCAGGGGATGTTGATCATGGAAGATGGAGGATTGTTCTGGCGCGAGCGTCGTGCCGTGAATAGCGAGACATTCAAGGGTTATCGTATGCTCGAAGCAGGCGCTCGACGGACCGGGGAATATCCCCGAGCCATGCTCAATGCTGTCGACAACATATATCGCGCGATCAATCATGGGGAGTCGCTGGCCAGCACCGGAGAATCGGCGCTTGCCGCGCAAAGACTTTGTGAACAAGTAAAACAGCAAGCCATTGCGCTATAGTAAAACTTCCCGCTGAAAATCGTATTTCATAACAGGACGTCTTGTATGAGTAATTCCGAAAACATCGAAAAATTGGCCCTATTGGGTGGCCCCAAGGCTATTCAAACCACCTTCAAGCGCTACAACCCGATTGGCGCGGAGGAGGTGGCGGCGGCTAAACAGGTAATTGAGAGTGGCGTTTTATCCAAGTTTATCGGTGCTTGGCATGAAGACTTTTACGGGGGACCAAAAGTTCTGGAATTTGAGAGCGCCTGCGCCTCTTACTTTGGTGTTAAGCATGCCGTTACCGTTAATTCGGCGACATCCGGCTTGATCGCTGCGGTAGGTGCAATTGGCATAGAGCCGGGTGATGAAGTGATTGTCAGCCCATGGACCATGTGCGCCAGCGCAACCGCCATTTTGCATTGGAACGCAATCCCGGTATTTGCCGACATTGACCCTGAAACATTCAACCTTGACCCAAAGTCGGTTGAGGCGAATATCACGCCTTATACCAAGGCGATCATGGTGGTGGATATTTTCGGGCATTCCGCCGACATGGATATCTTGATGGAAATTGCGGCCAAGCATGGCCTGAAGGTGATCTCTGATGCAGCCCAAGCGCCGGGCGCATTCTATAAAGATAAATATGCAGGAACCTTGGCGCATGTCGGTAGCTATAGCCTGAATTACCATAAACATATCCACACGGGTGAGGGCGGAATTCTGGTTACGGACGACGATGATATTTGCGAACGCTTGCAGCTAATCCGTAACCACGCCGAGGCGGTTGTTGGTGGCAAGGGCGTCACTAACCTCGCCAATCTGATCGGATACAACTTTCGGTTGGGCGAGATCGAATGTGCAATCGGTATTGAGCAACTCAAAAAGTTGAAGAAGTTCGTCGCGTCCCGCCAGCATTCTGCACAGCGGCTCACTGCGGGGCTTAAAGGGTTAAAGGGTTTGCGTACCCCTGTTATCAAGCCGAACTGTACCCATGCCTACTATATTTACCCCATGGTGCTTGACGTGGACAACTTGGGTGTCAGCCATGACCGTATTTGCGAAGCCTTGGTCGCGGAAGGTGTTGAGGGTCTTTCCCCAAGATATGTCAATTTGCACTTGCTGCCCATGTATCAGCAAAAGATGGCCTACGGATCGCAAGGCTTCCCCTGGTCTTCGGAAATTTGCCACCGGGACGTGGACTACCGGCACGGCATCTGTCCGGTTGCCGAAGAGTTGCAAGAAAAAAGTTATTTGGGATTTGCAATGTGCCTGAACGACTTGAGTGATGAGGACGTAGACCTGATCGTGGAGGCATTCAGGAAGGTTTGGGCGAACTTGCCGCGTCTAGTTGGCAATGAATGATTTGCGGCAAGTGGATTCAGCACGCAAGATAACGAGTGGAGAGCATGATGATTGACGAACGTTTGGTTTTTTATGAGGGCAAGCATGTGCGGCTGAAGGTTTTGTCGCCGCAGGATGTAATGGAGAGTGATTGGGTGGGTTGGTTCAATGATGAGTCGATGAGTGCCTACAACCAGCATCATTACTTTCCAAATACGCACGAGCAACAGCACGATATCCTCAAGTCTTGTGTGTCGCCGCACAAGTTCCAACTTGGGATCGTTGATCGCGCGGACCCAGAAAATATTTGTGGCGTGGTTTCGCTGAGCGCTATTGACTGGATACATCGTCATGCGGAGATTGCCGGTATTCAGGCCACCGAGCATACCAAGATGAATCCCGCGTTGTTCCTGGAAGCTTGGTCGATTATGCTGCGCCACGGTTTCGAACAGTTTGGGCTCAACAAGATTTACGGCGGCACGTTCCACCCGCATGTAGCTGACGCGCTGTCGCGAGCCTTTAATTTTGAGGTCGAAGGGGTGCGGCGGCGCCATGTGTACAAGAACGGAATATATTGTGATACCACGCTCGTCGCTGTGTTCAAGGACACGGTTCGATATCCAGAATTTTAGAAGGAATATGTAATGGGACCGCTGCAAAGTCGATTTTATGCATTAATCAAGGAGCGGCATCCGATGATGGTTCGCGGAGTGGCGGAAGCACGCGCCGTTGCACCTGAGCTGGTTGATCGCCATTTCGAGGAATGTCTCAGTTGGGTCGTGCGAGCGCATGGCGAGGAGGTGCTCGCGAAAGTGGCGGATGGATATGCATTTTTTACATTGGAGGTGAACCGCGCGCAGCAGGCCTTCGAGAGACGCGGGTGCTACGAGTTCGCGACCTTTGCTGAGGCTGATGCACGCGTGTACCAGCAGTCCGAGTACATGCGCGACTACTACTGGGGTGTGTTCGCTATCCTGTTTTGCTGGAGTCACTACGTCGAATTGATGGAGTTCTACCTGGAACGCTTTGTTGGGCACCTCGCGACCGGCAAGTTGGTCGAAATCGCTCCAGGACACGGTGCATGGGGTGTGCTCGCGGTTGCCAACCGCGATGGCCTGACTCTGGAGGGGTGGGACATATCTCCGACATCACTGGATCTCGCACCCAAAATGGCGGCTGGTGCAGGCGTGGGTGCAAGATGCGCGTATCAACTCGGTGATGCGACTAAGATTTTGCATTCTTCTGGCCGTTACGATGCTGCCATTTGCTCTTTCATGCTTGAGCACTTGGAGGACCCCGGTCGATTCCTTGTCGACTTTGCGCCATCGCTCAGACCAGGGGCGCTGGCGTTCGTCACTCTCGCGCTCACTGCCGCACAGACAGACCACATTTACGAGTTCAAACGTGAGTCGGAGGGCATCATGCTCGCGGAGGCGGCAGGTTTTGAGTTGCTCGAATGCCGCGTTGCGCGGCCACAGCGCCTGCTACCTGGCGCGCGCTTCGTGCCGCGCGTCCAAGCCATGATTCTGAGGAAGAAATGAGTCAGAGCGATACCAATTATCCTCGCCGTGTTCTGGCTGAGTTTGCCGTGGGTGAAGTTCGCGAGAAAAACTTCCAGGTAGATCACGAGGGTCTGTTACGTTTCATTGCATCGAGTGGTGACAGCCACCCGCTGCACACCAACGCCATATTCGCGCAAAGCCGCGGCTACCGCGATGTATTGGTGCATGGCATGTGTATCACTGCTCGATGTTCTGCCTTTGTCGCTGAGGAGTTTGTGGGTAGTCATGGCCTCCTTGTCTCGATGAGTGCGGATTTTCGTTTGCCGGTGTTCTGTGATGAACTACTCACCTGGCGTGCTGAGATTTTGCGTGTTGATAAGGTAGCGGAAATTGTCGAAATCAAGTGGACAGTATCGAATGATCGAAACATTATTGTGCAACGCGGTACAGCTTGCGCGTGGCTGGGTGAGCGCGGATGAAGGCTGCCTGGATAGAACGGTTTGGTGGGCCGGAGGTGATTCGCGTGGGCGAGCGGGCAGTTCCGGAACGTCACCCCGGAGAGGTGCTGATTCGGATGGCGACGGCCACGTTGAATCACCATGACATCTATCTGCGCCGAGGTGAGGCTGGTCGTGTTAGTTTGCCTGTAGTGCTCGGATCGGACGGTGCGGGAGAAGTGGTGAAGGCGGGGGTGTCATCAGCATTTGTACCTGGAGATCGCGTGGCGATCTACCCGGTGCTGTCGTGCGGACAATGTCGCTCGTGTATTGCAGGCCTGCCGCATAAATGTCGCCAGTTTGGCATGATCGGCGGCGAGCGGGATGGTACTCAAGCCGAGTACGTGGCGGTGCCGGAAGCTTGCATTGTGCCGATGCCGGATGGCTTGGACTTCGACACTGCGGCTGCAATTTCGCTTGCCGGCTTGACTGCGTGGAACATGGTCGTGGACGAAGGCAAGGCCCGCGCGGGCGAACACGCGCTGGTGCTGGGCGCAAGCGGCGGGGTCGGCGTATTCACCGTGCTGCTACTCAAACACTTGGGACTCACCGTTCATGTGGTGACATCGAGTCAGGGCAAGCGGGATGCCTTGCTCGCGCTGGGTGCCGATACAGTGTTCGATGATACGCCAGCAGCGGTGTTGCGACACACACGTGGGTTGCCGGACGGTGGTGTTGATATCGCGTTTAATTGGGTCGGTGGCGATTCTTGGCGATACGTGCCTCCGGCCGTGCGCGCCGGCGGCCGCATTCTCGTCTGCGGTTCGGTACGATCTCCGGTAGCGGAGTTCGATATGCGCCAGATTTTTTACCGCAACATCGCACTCTTGGGTTGTTCGATGGGAACCCCGGAAGCGTTGCAGGAATTTATGCAATTCGCCGCCATAAATCCGGGTCTCCGTGCCCCCGTGAATGAGGTAATCAACCTTGATGATGTACCAGATGCGCATCGTCGCATGGAAGCAGGTGCAGTGACGGGCAAGATCGCCGTTCGCATCTGGCAACCACCGAAACCACCAAGTGCCAACTTGCAAAACCATTAAATTAACCACAGTCAGGAGTCCTTTAAGTGATGCAACTCAACGAACTTGTAGCAAGCGTAATTAATGTACCCGCCGCCGAACTGACACTGCGGAGCGGACCAGAAAATCTTCCCGCTTGGGACAGTCTTGCCCATATTGGGATCATCGCTGCCATCGAGCAAACGTACCAGCTGCAGCTCACGATGCCGGAAATCCTGTCGATCAAGACTATTGCTGACCTGCGCAATGTGCTTGAAAAGCGCGGTGTGTCATTCGTGGATGACGGGTATTCGGCCTGAGCATGGTCACACCGAAATTTTCCTGGGTGCGGGCGATTGGGGAGGCTCGCGGTTCGCTGTCTTCCTCAGTTGACATGAGCCTTCGCACGCTAC
The DNA here is from genome assembly GCA_964608835.1 of uncultured Gallionella sp. Taxonomy (GTDB): domain Bacteria; phylum Pseudomonadota; class Gammaproteobacteria; order Burkholderiales; family Gallionellaceae; genus Gallionella. The sequence goes on along the minus strand of CAZSPN010000007.1, from coordinate 65,905 downwards.
GTGACCAGGTGCGAATTCATCCGCTACAGGGATTCGAGCTTGAAATGCTCGGTCGATTCCTGCGCGATGCACCCGCTGGTAGCGATGCGGCTCTTTCTGCGCTACGCGTTGCTATTGTTTCGGGCTACACGTCGGGACCTCTTGCGAATGCAATGCGGGTAGGGTTGCTGGCGGAAGGTTTTCGCGCGGAGATATACGAGGCGCCGTTTGGTGTGTATCGCCAGGAGATGTTGTCGCCGAACAGCGGCCTCTATGCTTACGAACCCAACCTGATACTCATCGTAGCTCCTGCAACTGATATCACCAGTATGCCTGCGGGACCCGTGTCGCAGGATGACGTGGAAGTGGCGCTGAACCGTGAAGTTGAACAGTGGCTCTCGCTCTGGATTGAACTCGCCAAGCGATCAAATGCCATTATCCTGCAACACACCTTCGACATCCCGGATAACACCTTCCTCGGCATAGCGGAGCGATGTGCACCCTGGAGCCCTGCGAGATTCATCGCGGTGCTCAATGACCGGCTGATCAAGGAGGCTTCCGGAACAGTGTTCTGGGTTGATGTAGATAACCTCGCAACCACCGTCGGGCGCCAAAACTGGCACGACCCCCGTCTCAAGTACCATGGCAAGTTCGGTTTTTCCACCAAGTTTTTACCTGAATACGCCACTTTGCTTGGCGGGGCACTGCGGTCTGCGCTGGGCCGCACCCGGAAGGCACTGATCGTGGATCTCGACAACACTCTGTGGGGTGGCGTTATAGGAGACGATGGCTTGGATGGAATACGTCTCGGCCCGGATACGCCAGAAGGGGAGGCCTACCAAGCCTTTTGTCGGTACGTGGGTGACCTTGGTCGCCGGGGCGTAATTTTGGGTATTTGCAGCAAAAACGAAATGGCGAGCATGGTCGAGGTATTTGAGAAACATCGGCACATGCCACTTAGGCTTGATGAGTTCGCGGTTGTGCGCTGCAATTGGGAAGATAAGGCATCGAATCTCGCGGCAATTGCACTGGAACTCAATATTGATGTTTCTGCGCTGGTGTTCGTGGATGACAACCCGGCGGAGTGCGAGCTGGTACGTCAGGTTCTACCCGCAGTTCACGTTATTCAATTGGATGATGATCCTGCATCCTTTGTGCGTCTCCTGGATCGTGAGCACCTGTTCGATAGCCAAGGTTTCTCTGCTGAGGATATCAGACGGGCAGAATCGTATAAGGCACGAGCGAAGGCGGCGACGTTGCAAACGGCAGCCCCCGATCTTGATGCATATCTTTGCTCGCTGGAGATGTGCGGCGAGGTGTGGGTGGCTCGGCAAGATGACCTGCCCCGCCTTGCGCAAATGGAAACGAAGACAAATCAGTTCAACCTTACAGCGCGTCGTTGGTCTGTTGAACAAATTAGCCGATTCATGGCGGCGCATGATCACGATGTACTCTGTTTCCAACTGAGCGACCGCTTTGCGGATCACGGCCTCGTTGGAACCATGATCGTCTCCTATCAAGGCGCAGAGGTTCGGATCCTGAGTTGGTTGCTGAGTTGCCGAGTATTCTCTCGTAATTGTGAGGAGTTCATGCTGGAAAAACTGGTAACGCGTGCTCAGGAGCGCGGGGTTCACAGGATTGTCGGTGAATACATCGCCACGGATAAGAACCAGGTCGTTGCCAAACTGTTTACCCGCTTGGGATTTGCTGCCACCGACAATAGTGGTTTATTCGTGCTGGAGATGTCGAATGCATCCTTACCGCGGACCTTTGTTGCAAACAAAGTGACAGATTAGACGCGTGCCGTCGCCCAATACCATGGTGCTGAGTTGTTATGTATGAAATTTTTGCGATCAAAATTATGAAAATGGCTTTGTGATGCTACACGCTTTGGAAATGCTCGCCAAGCTTAAGGCACCGATTACCGTTGTTGCGCATGATGCCGGCGCTGCGAACCACATCTCGGCGTGGCTTGGTACTTCAATAATGAGCACTGTAAATGGTTCGTTTTGCGGTCCGGCAAAAGATATTTTCGGACGGCAATGCCCATGGATGTCGAATGCTCATTTTAGTGAGCTTATTCCACAATGCAATACATTGATAAGTGGCACTGGTTGGGCTAGCTCATTTGAGCATGATGCCCGCAAGTTGGCGAAGCAGGTTGGATGTCGCTCTATCGCCGTTATTGATCATTGGACAAACTACCGCGCGCGTTTCGTTCGCGATGGCGAAGAGGTGTTGCCGGACGAGATATGGGTAACAGATGAATATGCAAAAAGGCTTGCAGAAATTGAGTTTCCCGGTATCCGAGTCGTTCATATGCAAAACTCATATCTTGAGAATCTGGTAAGCGAGGTGCGGGAACAAGAGCGCGGCAAGGTGGTTTCTCACGATGGAAACATTCTTTATGTGCTTGAGCCAATTCGTCAGGCATGGGGCTCTAGCGGACAACCAGGGGAATTTCAAGCGTTGGACTTCTTTGTTGCAAATTTGGAGGTGCTTCGGTTGGATGGTAATGCGCCAATCAAATTGCGTCCTCACCCATCGGATGCAGTAGGGAAATTCGATCAATGGATTGAATCAAAAAAGGGGTTGAAAATATCTTTGGATGCATCGTCGACCTTGGCAGAGTCTATTGCATGGGCTGATGTCGTGGTGGGTTGCCAGACTTATGCAATGGTTGTCGCTTTGGCTGCTGGCAGGCGTGTCATATCATCAATTCCATCTTGGGCGCCCACTTGTATTTTGCCTCAAGCGGAAATTCTTAAGCTGGCCGATCTTGTTCGCTGAATCTTTATGATCTTTATGAAATACTGCAAATGGCCTTAAGCTCAGCCCAAAATTTAAAGAATGTGACCAACGGGATGACCGATGCTGAATTGGAGCACGCATGTGAAGCCAAATTTACTGGGTCTGCACAATGGGTTTATTGGACGTCAGAGGTATATAGTTTCGGGAAATGTTTTCGTTCCTGGACTAAATATCCGAAAGTGCTCCCTCTTTTTGTTGAGGCGGATCATGGCGTAGGTCTCGCATCGCAACTCTTCCCACGAGATTTCGAAAGTCAGACCAAAGTGTATTTCACTTGGCATCTCATTAAAGAGCAACGATACAAAAATTATTTTCCCAAGAAAAAAGTGATCCAGATAATTCACCCCTGGATTCCTTATAGGCGATTGCAGGGCATAACGCGATCAGAAAGACCACAAGGGACGCTGGTTTTTTTCACGCATAGCACCACTGCGGTTAAGTGGGAAGGGCATGATACGGAAGAGTACTTTGAACAACTCAGAGGGTTGCCAGACAGGTTTCAGCCTGTGGTGTTATGTCTTCATATGCATGACATCAAGGCCGGATTACACAAAGAACTTCGGCGCCATGGGTTTTCAATCGTCACTGCAGGTAATTCACTTTCAACCGATTTTGTGGATCGCTTTTACGATCTTGTAAAGGACTATGCCTATGCGACATCCCAGACTTGGGGTTCACAGGTTGCATATTGTGTAGAGCTGGGTGTCCCCTATTTCTTCTTGGGTGAAAGGCCAAAACTGATAAACCTTGCCGACAAGAACCTGCCAATGGGTGAAGCACCACAATACTGGGATAACTTCCATGAGGAGTACGCCAAAAAAGCCGAAGAATTATTCAGAATACCTGTAGATACAGTGACAGATGAGCAACGCGTTTTTGTCGAATCTATATTGGGCTTTGATTCCCGGCTTACTCGAAGGCAGGTATCGTGGATACTGTGGCGGGAATTTTTCCGCAATTGGCGGCAATGGCGCGCAATCTTTACACCCTTACTGGTCGCATTTCTTCATAAGATTGGGCTGTTGTGGATGATAAAGGGAATTCGGCAGCGCCTTAAGCCAAAGTAATAATCAACATTCCGATTAACTATTAAGTATTCCTAAGGAACAGGTTATGGACAGATTACTCGATTTGAGTTTGCGCAGGATCATTCGCAGGCTTCGACGAATTTTTCAGCGAAGTGCTTTACCAGTACGCTTGCCAATCACTGCAAAAGCTTCCGTCATCGAGTTGTTGGGGCGTGATCAGTACCACGCAATATCACAACTGGAGCGGTATAAAGAGGGCAAGGTGATTATTCAGGGTTACGCTGTAAACTTTACGGATAATGTTGCTCTTTTCGGCATGCTTGATGAGATTTTTGTACGAGAAAACTACAAGTTCCATTGTGAGAATGATTCGCCCGCGATAATCGATTGCGGCGCAAATATCGGCTTAAGCGTTCTATATTTTAAGTCGCAATATCCTGGAGCAGTTATCCACGCCTTTGAGCCTGACCCCGCTGCTTATGAAAAGCTGGTTGCAAATATTGAGGAGAATGGCTTTAAGGATGTGTTCACTTATAAAGCGGCTGTTTGGATAGAGGACGGGGAATTGGTTTTTGAGACTGATGGAAGCTGGGGTGGGCATATTGGTGATAACTCAAGTACTGTTGGCGTAACAGTAGAGGCACACAAGTTGGATGGGTTGTTGGATAAGCATGTGGACTTCCTTAAAATGGATATTGAAGGAGCGGAGTCCGACGTGATTATGCATACGAAAGAGTTGATTGCAAAAAATGTGGAAAGATTGTTTTTCGAGTGGCACTCGTTAACGGGTCAGCCGCAACGGCTTGGAGAGATACTCGCGTTCTTTGAACGACAGGGATTTCGCTATCACATTAAAGAGGCTTCAAATAGGAATACACCATTTATTTACAAGCCTACAAGTAGAATGGATTCGCAGCTGGATGTGTTTTTGTGGAAGTGATTTCCCACACTTATTTATGTAGTCATGTAAGACCATGAAAAAACTTCTGACAATTTGCATTCCAACCTATAAACGGCCAGACACCTTGCGTCGTTGCATCATTTCTATTTCAGAGCAAATACAGCACTATGGGCTGGAAAAACAAGTTCAAATTTATGTTACGAACGATGCCTCCCCCGACAACACGGCGCAAGTTCTGGAAGAATTCAACTCATTGAATTGCTTTAAGCATGTCAATCGTGAAAAAAATCTCGGAATGTCAGCGAATATCAAATGCATGCTGGAAGAGGCATTGCCTGAAAGCACCTTTCAATTAATTATTACTGATGATGATTATTTGCAACCTTCCATTTTGGAAGCAGTGGTAGGGTTTCTGGCAGTCCAGCTTGTTGCAAACCCTGATGTCCCGCTGATCTGGACACCAAGATATTCCTACACGGAAGACGGCAAGCTTCATTGCGTCGTGTGCAGATCGTTCGAACGGGACACGCTGATTTCTCCATCGCCAGGCAATGCCGGGCTGTATATGTTCAACGGCTTTGTTTTGTCGGGTCTGATCGTCAAAGCTAAAGATATTGATTACTCCCTATGGAATGGCCATTTGGAAAATGGCTACTTCCCGGTAATCTTTTCAGGGGAATTGATGCTGCGAAAATCCTGCCTGTTCTGGGATCAAAACATAGTCCATCATACTGTTCTGAACAAGTGCCACTGGGAAAATTGGGGTCAGTCCGATGCGGAAATAACACTCAAGCTTTTCATTGATTTCATGAATGCTTACGTGGTGATCGGGAGAAGAATAAAGCCCTCGCTGCAAGCCGCCATTTTTTATGTATCCACGTTCCCAAGCGTATTCAAGATGATTAACAGTCTGCTCATTTCATCTGGAGGTTTTCACTGTTTGAGTGTTGGCGAGTCTGCCGTTCTGCTCAGCATGGATAGGGTATCGTTTTCAAAAATTGAATTGCCAGCAAAAATTTTATTTTTCGTTGCTGCTATCAGAATTGTAACTAGTTGTTCTGTCATCGCAGCGATACATAAAATATTTTCATTCATTTCAATTGACCGTACCAAAAAAGAAAGACAACAGGAAGCATACCTGCAATACAGACAGCGGCTAACAAACGCTACGTTTTTAATGCGCTGGGTGCGGTAAGTTTTATGTGCGGAATCTTTGGACACGTCGGTTATTTGCCCCGGCAACTTGCACAGCATTGCATAGATACGCTCGTGCATCGCGGACCAGATGGTGTAGGCTTATGGCACACCCCCGAAGTAACATTTGGCCATCGCCGCCTGTCCATTCTTGATCTTTCCGATAACGCCAAGCAACCGATGAGTTATGCCGATGGTCGTTACCAAATCACGTTCAACGGTGAGATATATAACTTTCTTGAGATTCGGGCAGAACTGGAGTCCAAGGGATATCGATTCCACAGCCAGTCGGACACGGAAGTCGTGCTGGCTGCCTTTGCTGCATGGGGTGAGGCATGCCAACTGCGTTTTAATGGTATGTGGGCTTTTGCGATCTGGAACACTCAGGAAAAAACCTTGTTCCTGTCGCGCGACCGGTTTGGCAAAAAGCCGCTTTTCTATGCCTATTTACCGGAGGAAAAATTCGCCTTTGCTTCAGAGATGAAGGCCATCTTCCCACTGTTGGATGAGGTGCGTGCAAACATCAGCCTCGTCAGGGATGCATCGCGAATTTTCTCTTATGAAAGTACCGATGAATGCGTCATTGAAGGTATCAAGCGTTTTCCGGCAGGGCATAGCGGCTGGTTGAAAAATGGAAGATTGGAAATCAAACGCTGGTGGTGCACACTGGATCATCTGCCGAGCATCCCAGGAAAATACGAAGAACAAGTCGAGCAATTCCGGGAATTGTTTTTAGATGCCTGCCGTCTGCGCATGCGCAGCGATGTTCCACTGGGGACGGCACTGAGCGGGGGGCTGGATTCGAGTGCCACCATCTCCTGCATGGCACACATCGCTTCCCACGGAAAAACTGCACGCATGGGCGAGAGTTGGCAGCATGCGTTTATTGCTTCGTTCCCGGGTACTTTCCTCGACGAGACCCGGTACGCACGCATAGTTACCGACCACATCGGTATCGAACCGGTAGTCGTCGAGATAGATCCGTTACGAGAAATCGCCAACCTCGACCATTATCTTTATTTGTTCGAGGAGCTCTTCATTGCTAACCCGATTCCATTCATGCAATTATACGGAGCCGTGAAGGCGCACAATGTTTCTGTCACGCTCGACGGCCACGGCGCAGACGAATTGTTTGGCGGCTATGCGTTCGATTTCCTGGCTGCGCTGGAAGACGCAGGGTTGAATCTGCACCAAGCAAGCGAGATCGTCAGTATGTATTACGCCGCACAAGGCGACGGAGACCTCCTGAACGGCAAATTGCCTTCTCAACCGGTGTTTCTTGCCAAATGGTATAAGAAAAGGGGGATGCAAATCTTGAAAAAAGGAGCAAGGAGAATACTCGGGCAGGTTGCTTCCGGCAGCATCATGGATAGCGGATATTGCCAGTGGGATACGCTGGATGCCCTCAATCAAAAGTTGTACGCATCAACACACGAAACGATTTTGCCGACCCTGTTGCGCAATTACGATCGTTACAGCATGGCAAGCGGCGTGGAAATCCGCATGCCATTCATGGATCATCGCATCGTTAGCCTGGCTTTTTCGCTTCCTTGGACTGCAAAAATGCGCAATGGATATTCCAAGTCGATTGTTCGAGATGCAGTCGCACCCTACATGCCCGAAGAGGTGACGTATCGAAAAACGAAAATCGGGTTTAACTCGCCCATAGTGCACTGGATGCAGGGGCCGCTCAGGGATTTCATGCTGGACACCATTTCGAGCCGCGCTTTCAAAGAATGCAGATTAATCGATCCCGTCAATGTGGCAAATAAAATCCGGCATGTAATCGAAACTCCGGGAGTGAGGTTTCCAGAAGGGCAGGCTGCATGGGTCATGCTTTCACCGTTCTTATGGGAACAATCTGTAATCAGGCGTAATCATTCAATATGACAGATGATATGAAGAAATTTGCATGGCTTCCCGATGTCATTCGCAATCCGCTGGTTGCTTTGAAAAGCGATTACTATCAGGCAAAATTAAGAAGCATGCGACGGCGTGCGATCAGGCAGGGCCTACGCGATTTTCCCGAAAAGAAGTTCATCGTTGGTGCCAATACCACAAGCTTTGAAGGATGGATAGCAACAGACAAGGACATCCTGGACATGCTTGACGAAAAAAACTGGCGTGACTATTTGGAGCCCAACTCGCTGGATGCCATTCTTGCCGAGCATGTGTGGGAGCATTTGTCCCCCGAGGATGCTGTTGTTGCAGCACGGAATTGCTTCAGATTCCTGAAACCTGGCGGCTACCTGCGTGTTGCCGTTCCCGATGGACTCCATCCGGATCCTGATTACATTGAATGGGTGCGGACGGGGGGACGCGGACCGGGTTCGGACGATCATAAGGTGCTGTACACCTACGATACTTTCCGCGAGTTGTTTACTTCTGCGGGATTCGATGTTTCCCTGTGTGAGTATTATGATGAACGCGGAAAATTTCACGCTACAGATTGGAATCCAGCAGATGGGATGATTCAGCGTTCTCTGCGTTTTGACAAGATCACTTTTGACCGCAGCAAATCAGGGATGGACTTCGATTTTACTTCCATCATCCTTGATGCAAAAAAGCCGGATAACCATAAAGCCTGAAGCAATGATACCCGCCCCGATCACACTGTTTGTCTATAACAGGCCGTTACACACACGCCAGACGGTAGAGGCGTTGCAGAAAAATGACCTAGCCAGTGACAGCGATTTATTCATATTTTCCGATGCGCCAAAAACAGCAGCGCAAGCCGATGCGGTACGAGAGGTGCGCGAATACGTACACAAGATCACTGGCTTCAAGTCAATCACCGTCGTCGAGCGGGAAACGAACTTCGGGTTGGCTCGTTCCATCATTGAGGGCGTAACCGAGCTCTGTGAAAAATACGGGCGGGTTATCGTGCTGGAAGATGACCTAATTACATCGCCGCATTTTCTGCGGTTTATGAATGACGCATTGGAGTTATACAAGGACGAAGACCAAGTAATGCATATCTCCGGCTCCCTCTATCCTATTGATGCGATGCAGTGTGAGACATTCTTCTTCCGAGTCCCGTTGTGCTGGGGGTGGGCGACATGGGATCGTGCATGGCGGCATTACTACAAGAGCAACGAAGTGATGCTGAAATTCGACCGCAAGATGCGTGGTGATTTCGACTTTCAAGATGCTTACCCATACTGGAGTCAGCTTGAGGATAATGCCAAAGGGTTAATCAATACTTGGTTTGTGTATTGGTACGCAACTTTATTTCTACGCAAGGGCCTAGCACTATTTCCCGGAAGATCGCTGGTGAGTAATATTGGGATGGATGGGTCTGGAGTACATTGTGGGGAAGATCGGGGATACGATGCCAAAATCAGTCCCTCTGCCGTTAATGTGACACCTGTTCCACTTGGGGAATCAGAGGAGGCCGTCAGAAGGCATGTGGCATTCTTCCGAGAGCTTGCTCGGCGACCTTCGCTACAATCAAGAATATATTACAAGGCAGTCCGTGCATTTAAGAAATTATGGCTTTAACTGGACATTACCGGTGAAGGGGGGCGTTAATGGGAATCATTAGGTTAATGAGCGCATTATTTCGCAGGCTTAATGCGCCTTTTCAGCGTTATGCGGCCATTAAAAGACTGCGCGCAGAAAATCCCGGCTGTACTATCGAGAGTCCCTACGTTCAGGATTCACATTTGGGAGGCAGTGTGGCGGTTCTTTACGACGCGCACCTGCATCAAGTGAGTATGGGGAACTTTAGCTATGTTTCGAATGACTCCATTTTAGTCAATGTCAGTACGGGGAATTTCTGCTCCATAGGGCCGCATGTTCAAATTGGACTCGGAACTCATCCTTCAAGAGGATTCGTATCGACCTATCCAGCGTTTTATAGCGATTCCAACGAAGGCTGTCCGAGTAGATTCCGGGAGGACAAGGTATTCGATGATTCCGTGCCGCATACGGATATTGGAAGCGATGTCTGGATAGGAGCAAATGTGATTATTCCCGGTGGAGTACAGATAGGTACTGGATCAATAGTGGCTGCCGGGTCGGTCGTTGTGAAAGATGTTCCGCCTTATGCGGTGGTAGGGGGAAACCCGGCCAAGGTTATCCGGCTCAGATTTTCTGATGAGCAGATCGGCCTTTTGCTTGCATCGAATTGGTGGAGTTGGCCGATTGATAAAATTCATCGGCATGTCGATAATTTCGCGGATATTGAAAAATTCAGGTCAATTGTTAAACCATAATATGAGCGTCAAAGTATGAAATTTACCCCGGTACATTTGGCGGCTGGCGTTGCAAGGCGTTTGAAACGATGGGCAGACCAAAAACAAATTGGCAAGGTCGACAAAGAAATATTCAAACACACAGATTGCCTGGCCACAGTCCAGGCAGTCAATAAGTATCTGCGCCCAGTTCGATTATGCGATATTGGCGCAAATGCTGGACACTGGAGCTATGTGATGCACCAGTTGAATCCGCAGTTGCAGGATGTGGTGATGATCGAGCCGCAGGCAAAATTAATTTCCGGCCTGCACGATTTGAAATTGCCGGGGACGATACGACATGTGTACTCATGCGCGCTTGGGGAAAAACGGCATGTGATGACTCTTTCCGGCGGGACGGCCTCCGCATCGCTATTCGAGGCCGGCAATAACCAGCATCATTTTTTTCCAGGTAGCACCAATCAGGATAGCGAGCAGGTTGAGGTGAGGGTGTTGGACGAAATATATAAAGCCGATAACCTGGTCTATCCAGACGTAATAAAGGTCGATGTTCAGGGATATGAATTGAATGTATTGAAGGGAGCAAGGAACGTCCTTGCTCATGCGCGTTACCTTGTTATTGAATTGTCGTTGCGTGAATTCTACAAAGGCCAGCCACCGCTTTGGGAATTGTGGCGTTTCCTGGATGAAGAACAATTTGTCATGGTGGATCATGGCTACGAGTTGCGCTCGCCCCGGAAGCCCCACGAGCTGCTTCAGTTTGATGCGATATTCGTGAATAAGCGGTTTCAATAGCTGTGACGCGAAAGCATATTGTTGTTGTTGACGGTGCATGGGTTGGACATCATCCTGTTTACCTTAAGGTGTTTGCACGGGTGTTGCTTGAGGCTGGCTACAAGGTAAGCGTGTTCTGTCCGACACCGGAAGAAATGACAACTTGGTTTACCCACACCTTTACGGGTGATAGTTTTCAGTTTGATGCATATTATTATTCGGATCGAGAGCTGCCTTTTTCTGAATTTCTTCCTGGGCGAATTAAATTACCACTGACATGTTTGTCTCGTTGGCTCCAGGCTGCCCGTGCGCTGAAGGAAATTGGCAAGCCTGACATGGTTTTTTTCGCTTGGCTTGATAGCTATTTGAGCGGCTATGTTCCCGCATGGCTGCTTGATTGGCGATTTCCGTTTGCATGGTCCGGTCTGTATTTTCACCCGCGTCATTACCGGAGCCAACATCGTTTCCCGCTTGTCGCAAAATATCTGCCTCAACCGGAGCGGCTTGTGGCGAGATCCGGATTTGCCTGCTCATTGGCCATTCTTGATGAGGGTATCGTAAATAAGTTGCGCATACGGTTGTATAAAAAGCCGGTATTCGTTTTCCCTGACTTTGCCGATGAAACTCCTCCGTGTGAAAATTATTCATTGGTCGACGAAATTAAGAAAAAGGCAGCGGGCAGGAGAATAATCGGGCTGCTGGGCAGCCTGGAGTGCCGGAAAGGGATGCTGACACTAATGCGAACGGCTCGGCATCCAATGGCACGGGATTGGTATTTTGTTTTTGCGGGAAAGCTCGTGGAGCAGACTTTTTCCGAGTGTGAAATGGATGAGATCAAATCTTTTCTTTCTGCTCCAAGGGAAAATTGCTTTCTGCATTTTGATGTTATACCGAACGATGCACAGTTCAATGCCATAGTAAATTCGTGCGATGTGATTTTTGCCGCATATCAGGGGTTCCTGCACAGCAGTAACCTGGTTACCAAGGCAGCCAATTTTGGTAAGAGTTTGATTGTGAGTGAAGGTGGGTATATGGAGGAGGTTGTGAAGCGATACAACTTGGGGGAGGTTGTACCCGAAGGAGACGTTCAGGCTGTTATTTCCTCACTGGACCGGTTAACTACTTGCGATTTTGCGCTAAGACGTGCCGGTATGCGTGAGTTTTCTATTGCCCAATCACAGGTTGGACTCCGGCAATCGCTCCTTGATGTGGTTGCGAATTGCGCTGGGAGTGCTGTTGACGGCACGGGTGAAACATATTGAGAGATGTCACTTCTTAAAGATGAATAATTCAACCTTGATCAATAAGGTTATCTGCTGATGTGCGGAATTTTCGGCCACGTTGGTTTCATAGAGCCAGTGCTTGCACAACGTTGCACGGACACGCTTGCCCATCGCGGGCCGGACGGTAGCGGATTATGGAGTACCGATGAAGTGACCCTCGGCCATCGCCGCTTGTCCATCTTGGATCTTTCGGCTAACGCCAAACAGCCGATGAGCTTCGCCGATGGACGCTACCACATTACATTTAACGGGGAGATTTATAACTTCCTGGAAATTCGGGCAGAACTGGAATCCAAAGGGCATCAATTCCACAGCCAGTCTGATACCGAGGTGGTGTTGGCTGCTTTTGCTGTCTGGGGTGAAGCTTGCATGCTGCGTTTTAACGGCATGTGGTCATTTGCGATTTGGGATGCCAGAGAAAAATCTCTGTTCTTGTGCCGTGATCGGTTTGGTAAAAAGCCTCTCTTTTATGCGCCTTTGCCCGAAGCAAAATTCGCTTTTGCTTCGGAGATGAAGGCTATTTTTCCATTGCTGAATGAGGTGCGAGCTAATACCCCGGTCGTGAAAGATGCATCACGAATTTTTCTTTATGAAAACACCGATGAATGTGTGATCGAGGGGATCAAGCGTTTTCCTGCAGGACATAGCGGGTGGCTGAAAAATGGAAAATTGGAAATAAAACGCTGGTGGAACACACTGGATCATCTGCCGAGTATCCCGGAAAAATACGAAGAGCAGGTCGAGCAATTCAGGGAGCTTTTTTTGGATGCGTGCCGCTTGCGTATGCGCAGTGATGTCCCGCTGGGTACGGCATTAAGTGGCGGGTTGGATTCCAGCGCGACCATCTCTTGTATGGCACACATCGCCACGCACGGCAAAACCATGCGCATGGGGGAAAGTTGGCAACACGCTTTTGTCGCCGCCTTCCCCGGCACGCCATTGGACGAAACACACTATGCCAAAATGGTCACAGATCATCTTGGCATAGATGCAACCATCATCAACATTGATCCATTGCAAGCCATGGACAAGTTGGATGATTATTTTTACCTGTTTGAAGATTTGTACATCACTAGCCCCATACCCTTCATGCAGACTTATGGTGCAGTTAAGGCAGGCGGGGTTTCAGTCACACTGGACGGGCACGGTGCGGATGAATTGTTTGGTGGCTATCCGTTTGATTTCCTACTGGCACTGCAAGATGCCGGTTGCAATCCGAAGCAGGTAGGACAGGTACTGCAAGCATACTATGACATCCTTCCTTCGGATGACACCCAATTTAACCAACTACCCTCAAAACTTGTTTTTTGGTTGCGTTGGCGCGTCAAGCATTCGGCCAAAAGTTTGTTACCCCGCTATTCCAGGCAGTTTTATAGCCGCGATAACACGCATCCGAACTGGAAACACTTGGACAGCCTGAATCGCCGCTTATATACCTCCGCGCATGAAAGCGTGCTGCCCACATTGCTGCGCAACTATGACCGCTACAGCATGGCAAACGGCGTGGAGATACGCATGCCATTTATGGATCACCGCATTGTCAGTTTTGCTTTTGCATTGCCTTGGACAGCCAAAATTCGCAAGGGGTTTTCCAAGGCAATCGTGCGCGATGCGATGGCACCTTTTATGCCGCATGAGGTGGCTTACCGCAAGACTAAAATAGGGTTTAATTCCCCGATCGTGAACTGGATGAAAGGCCCACTGAAACCATTTTTACTCGATACTATCTCCAGCCAGTCGTTCAAAAGTTCAGATTTGATCAATCCGCAGCAAGTGGCAGACGCAATATGTAATGTCATTGGCAACGCCGAAGCGAAGTTTGTCGATGGGGAGCGCGCGTGGACTTTGTTGACCCCCCATCTGTGGGAGCGTGCAGTGCTTCAACGCGGGGAAAGGTCAATATGAGCTTCGCTCCGATTGCACTATTCGTTTACAACCGCCCCGCTCATACGCGCCAGACGGTGGAGGCGTTGCAAAAAAACGCGCTGGTGCAAGACAGCGACCTGATTATTTATTCCGATGCGCCAAAAAAACCGGAAGCAGTAGAAGCGGTACGTGAGGTGCGTGCATACATCCGTCAAATTACGGGTTTCAAGTCGGTTAAGATTGTTGAGCGCGACAAAAACTGGGGGTTGGCGAACTCCATCATTGATGGCGTGACCTCCGTGGTAAATGAGTACGGGCGCATCATCGTGCTGGAAGATGACTTGGTTACTTCACCCCATTTTCTGGATTTTATGAATCGCGCGCTGGATAAATACGAATATGAACCGCAGGTGATCCAGGTGTCGGGCTACATGTTCCCGGTCAAGCTTGAGATTGAAGAGGACGCATTATTCTTGCCGCACCCCACTTCATGGGGCTGGGCAACTTGGCAGCGTGCTTGGCAATTGTTCGATGCTGGTGCAAAAGGCTATGCACAAGTCCGAGCTGACGCAACCTTACGCAAACGCTTTAATCTGAATGGTGCGTACGATTATTATTCCATGTTGGAAGATCAATTGGCAGGACGGGTAGATTCGTGGGCTATCCGTTGGTATTTGTCTATTTTTTTATTTGATGGACTCGTCTTGTACCCCCAACGATCTATGATTGCCAATGTTGGTTTTGATGGCAGTGGGGTGCATTGTTCATCAGAAGAGTACCGTTTCATCCACCAAAATAACCGTGCGATAGATTTGATTGTCGAAGATTTTCCCAGTCATGTTAAGGTTAGCCGTGCTTGGCCAGCAATACGCCAAGCAGCATTTCAGAATGTAACACTCTTCCAAAATGTAAAGATCATGAAAAAAAAGATAAGGCAACAACTGAAAGCGATTGTCTTGGCCATAAATAGTTACTTGAAAAACATTTATGCTTATTTGAAGATATCGCGTTTTATCCGATCCGGTATGAAGCCGTGGAGTGGTGGTTATTCCGAATATAAATCCAAACGAATTGGGGAAATTCTTGCTCAGAATAATTTTGATTCAAATCAATTGCCGGAGGGGTATGGATACAGGTTGGATGAGCGCGTTATCGAGTACCCTTGGTTTTTTTCCCGCTGCCCGCGCGGGGCAGGAGTGCTGCTTGATGCCGGATCGGTGTTGAATTACGCAAATATTCAAGCCCACCCAAGCTTGAAAACAAAAAAAATTTTCATTTCTACGCTTGCGCCGGAGGCTTGCTGTTTTTGGCGTAGCGCGGTCTCTTATGTATTTGAAGACTTGAGGAGCTCTTGTTTCAGAGATAACTATTTCGATTGGATAGTAAGTTTATCAACGATAGAGCATATCGGCTTGGATAACACTATGCTCTACACGGATGATGTCTCCAAGAAAGAGAATTGTTCCTCATCATACATGGCGGCTGTTATGGAATATCACCGGATGTTAAAACCCGGGGGGGTACTTTATTTGAGCTTTCCTTTCGGCAAACATGTGAATAGGAAATGGTTCCAGATTTTTGACGGTGCAATGGTTGATGAAATAATTTCAGCATTTAATCCGGAGAAAATGGAACAGTTTTATTTTAAATATGAGTCGGCTGGATGGAAGTCATCCACGCGAGAAGAAACAAAAAATGCGACCTATTTCGACATCAATACACAACCAGAATATGACGCAGATTATGCGGCAGCATCCCGCGCAATTGTTTGTTTAGAGCTGGTCAAGTGAGTTACAGCCATTCGCCTGCTTGAAAAAATGCTGTTTAGCAATGAAATATAACTTGGGGATTTTGATTATGTTTAACAATACGATAAAAACTTTTCGGCAAGGAGTGAAGCAAGTTTGCCCACCCATAATTTTGGCGGCCACAAAGAAATTAGCCAAAGTATTTATGACTGCTCGCCCTCATATCACAGCCATTTCGAATCCAGCAGAAGGACAGAATCTTAATGTGTACTGGGAAGCTGGGATGGCAGAAGTTCTGGAGACTTGGGGTGAGAAAAGCGTATGGAAAGAATTCCAATTACTTTTGGTGGGTTGCCATGGAAAAGTTCTGGACATCGCATGCGGTACTGGGAAGACAATGGAGATAATTGCTAAATTCCCACTAGATGTTCATGGATGTGATATTTCTGATTTGTTAATTGGGAGGGCAATTCAACGGGGCATAAAGAAAAATCACTTAACAGTATGCGATGCAACAAAAATGCCTTACGAGAATGATTCTTTTGATTATGCATACTCAATCGGTTCATTGGAACACTTTACTGAAGAAGGTATAGCTCAGTTTCTTGCAGAGTGTAATAGAGTAGTTTGCAAAACTTCATTTCATATGATTCCTGTTTCACGGAATGGCAAAAACAATGGGTGGGTTACAACTCAGCAAAGTTATTACAATAATTCCGTTTCATGGTGGCTTGATAAATATCAATCCGTTTATAAACAAGTTTACGTCCTGGATTCTACTTGGGAAGACGAAATATCCTTAGGTAAGTGGTTTGTGTGCGTCAGGAGCTAGGCAATATTAATGAATGCCAAATTGTCTTCATGGGAAGAGGCAGTCGTCTGGTTGCGCAATCAGCCCGACCAGGACGAGTTGGTACGTGCCTGTTTTTACGACGACCCGTTGCGTACAGCGGCGGAACGATATTACGCTAGCACGGAGTGGCAGGCTGTCCGTGCGCTGATCGGTGATAAGCGCGGAGTCGCTCTGGATTTGGGGGCGGGGCGCGGTATATCTTCCTACGCGCTGGCGCGGGATGGTTGGCGAGTAAATGCACTGGAGCCTGACTCAAGCAATGTGGTGGGGGCGGGGGCAATACGCGCATTGGCACAAGAGGCAAATTTGGATATTCAAGTTGAGCAAAATTGGGGAGAGTCACTTCCTTATCCTGATGCTACGTTTGATTTGGTGCATGGACGACAAGTGCTGCATCATGCGCGAGACCTCCGGCAACTTTGTCGTGAGGCAGCGCGGGTGCTCAAGCCGGGCGGCATGCTCATCGCAACGCGCGAGCATGTGATTTCGCGCAAGGAAGATTTGCCTGCGTTCCTTGCGGCGCACCCTTTGCATGAATTGTATGGCGGCGAGAACGCCTACCTGCTGAATGAATACCGTGATGCCATTGGTGAAAGCGGCTTGGTGCTGACCGGCGTATTGAACCCGTACCAATCGGACATCAATTTATTTCCAGAAACGCTTCAAAGCTTGAAAAAAAATCTGGCGCGCAGGCTGCGCTGCCCCTCAATTTTGATTCCAAATTTTTTACTGGGAAAGCTGGGTGAGAGAAGTCACGCGCCTGGACGACTCTATTCTTTTGTGGCGAGCAAACATGGTTAAAACGGCATTGGTAACTGGAGCATACGGCTTTATAGGTCGGCACGTTGCTCGGCAATTAGCGCAGCAGGGCTGGCGTGTTATCGGTGTGGGGCATGGTTCTTGGTCACGCGAAGAATGGCAAGCATGGGGCATTTTCGAATGGCATGCCACGGATATCACAGTTGACGCACTGGTGACATATGGTGGGCAGCCGAGTGTGATTGCGCATTGCGCGGGTAGCGGTTCGGTGGGGTTTTCCATGACGCACCCATACCAGGATTTTCAGCGCACGGTTACAACGACGCTTGCCGTTCTGGAATTTGCGCGGCTATACGCACCCCAAGCCCGGATAATTTATCCCTCAAGCGCGGGTGTTTATGGCGAGGTAAAAAAGCTGCCGATTGCTGAAACGGATGCGTTGCTCCCCGCCTCGCCATATGGCGTGCACAAACATACCGCAGAAACATTGTGCGCCAGTTATGCGCGACACTTCGGCATCACTGTGGCGGTGGTGCGTTTGTTTTCGGTGTATGGCGTGGGATTGCGCAAACAACTGTTGTGGGATGCCGCCCAAAAAATCGGGCGTGGCGAAAATAATTTTTTTGGCACAGGCGCGGAAATACGCGATTGGTTACATGTGGAGGATGCCGCACGATTGATCATCACTGCTGCCAGCCAGGCATCGGCAAACTGTCTGATCGCAAATGGCGGCTCAGGGGATGGCGTGACCGTACGCGAAATTTTGACGGAGCTGTTTGTCTGCTTTGGGCGAGCTGATGCACCTGTTTTCTCTGGGGTGGTTCGCGGTGGTGACCCCGCCGGGTATCAGGCGGATATTACGATTGCCAGAAGTTGGGGTTGGCAACCACAAACCAATTGGCGCAAGGGTTTGCGTGACTATGCCGACTGGTTCAAGAGTGGTGCGTTGTGATAAAGGTTGGGTTTGTATTTTCATTTGATGATGGCTGGCTTGGCGGTATCAATTATTTTCGCAACTTACTTGCCGCTATTTACGCACTCCCGGATCGAAAAATCGAAGCGGTCATTTTCACGGGGCTGAAAACACCCGAAAAATACTTTGCAGATCTTCCTCCTGTCGCTATTGTGCGCAGTCGTTTATTTGATCGCGGGTCTTTGCCATGGTTAGTACACAGGGTTTGGCAAAAGATATTTTTGCACGATCCATTTTTAGAGCGAATACTTAAAAAACAGGGTGTTGTCGTGTTGTCTCATTCAGGCTGGATAGGCAAGAATGCGATGATTCCATCCATCGGATGGATTCCAGACTTCCAGCATATTCGCTTGCCGGAATTTTTTAACGCAAAAGAAATGGCGATTCGTAATCGGTATTACGGGGATATGTGCCGGTATTGTTCAACAGTCATTGTGAGCAGTGCTGACGCTCAGGCTGATTTGCGTCAATTCGATCCCGACTGCCAACCCAAAGCCAGGGTATTGCAGTTTGTTGTGGCATCAACAAAGGCGGGGACATCACTACCAAGCCAAGCGGAAATAGAGAAAAAATATCAATTTACCGGAAAATATATTCTGCTCCCGAATCAATTTTGGAAGCATAAAAATCATGGGGTCGTGATTGAGGCATTGGGATTGCTGAGTCAGCGTGGCAAGAAGGTGCGAGTGTTATCCACCGGGAACACGGAAGATTACCGGCATCCCAAGTATTTTGGGGCGTTGATGGCGCGAGCCAAAGAGCTGGATATAAGCGAATACTTTGTGCCGCTCGGTTTGGTTTCAACGGAAGATCTTGCCGCACTCATGGTGCACTCATCAGCGATTATCAACCCGTCCCTTTTTGAGGGATGGAGTACGACTGTTGAAGAAGCAAAATCTTTAGGAAAGTCAGTTGTGCTGTCCGATATTCCCGTTCATCGGGAGCAAAATCCGCCCTTGGCTCATTACTTTCAACCGGATGATGCCCCTGCACTCGCCGCCATACTTTGGGATATATGGAACACACCGGCGGTGGATGAAGATCAGGCAATTCAATCTGCTCAACAGGCAACAAATGCGCGCAGACTGGAATTTGCCACCCAGTATCAAAACATCGTGCGGGATACTTTGGGGCAACACGTCCGATGAGTGATGAGCCGTTGCCTTTGGTTTCCATTGTCGTTGCCGTGTTCAATGGCTCGGCCACGTTGCAACAGTGCATCGACAGTGTTGCGCAACAAACATATCCGAACAGAGAGTTGATTATTGTTGATGGCGCTTCAACGGACGGTACGGTCGAGCTGTTGCAGGCCAATCATGAAAGAGTGACGTATTGGATTTCAGAGCCGGACGGTGGCATATACAGTGCCTGGAATAAAGGGCTGGCACGAGCGAAGGGCGAGTGGATTTGCTTTTTGGGCGCGGATGATTTTTTTTGGAATGCGCAAGCTTTGGCGCAGATGACCGAATCGCTGGCGAAACTTCAATCAAATATCGGCGTGGCTTACGCGCCAGTCATGTTAGTCAATGCCGAAGGCGAACAACTCTATCCGGTTGGCGAGCCTTGGGGGAAGCTAAAAGAAAGGTTTAAGCAGCTCAGTTGCATCTGGCATCAGGGTGTCATGCACAGGCGTAGCCTATTTGAGCGGCACGGTCGGTTTAATGAAACATTCAGGATTGCCGGTGATTACGAATTGTTATTGCGCGAATTGAAGAATGCGGATGCTGTTTTTATTCCCGACGTGATCATTACTGCCATGCGGCAAGGTGGCATCAGTAATAATCCCGCCAACACGTTGCAAACGATGCGAGAGTTGAGGCGGGCGCAAAAAATGCACGGACAGACCCAGCCGGGGAGTCTGTGGGTAATGGCGATGGTCAGGGTGTATGCGCGGCTTTTGTTGTGGCATGTATTCGGTGAGCGAGTTTCAAGGAAATTGTTGGATGTCGGCAGGCGGATAATGGGGCGGCCCGCGTATTGGACAAAAACATGAGTTCAAGAAAGAGGCTGGTAATTTCGGGTATCAACTTGGTTGAAGGCGGCACACTGACGGTGTTTCGCGAATGTATCAGTGCTGCCGCGCTACACCTGAGCAAGGATTGGGAGGTGGTGGTTTTGGCCCATGACAAATCTTTGATTGATGCAACAGGGGTTGCGGTTTTGGAGTTCCCCTTATCCAAACGGTCTTGGCTGCTCCGGCTTTATTATGAATGGTGGTATTTCGGAAGGTTGGCAAAAAAACTAAAGCCGGATTTTTGGTTGTCACTGCACGACATGACCCCTTTCATTGGATCTTGTCCCCAAGCAGTTTATTGTCATAACCCAGCACCGTTCTATCGAATCACTTCGTTTCGTGAGGTATGGCAGGAGCCGACGCTGCTGATGTTTAATTTGTTTTATCGTTATTTATATGGAATGGGCATTCATCGCAACAAGTACGTCATCGTTCAGCAAGACTGGTTGAGGCGGGAATTTGAGCGGTTATTCAAAGTTAAAAATGTGATTGTTTCTTATCCGCTTACTGCTGTTGCGCAAGTTAAATCCACGCCGGAAAAACCCCCCAAGGAAAACTTTATTTTTCTTTATCCCGCACTACCCAGAGTGTTCAAGAATATTCAGATGCTTTGCGAGGCGGTAAAAATCTTGAATCTGCAGGGCATCACCGGATTTGAAGTTCGTCTAACAATGGACGGCAGTGAAAACAGATTTGCCGCATATTTGACTGGGCAATATGCGGGCACACCCAATCTTGCATTTATTGGCAGACAGTCGCATCGGCAAATGATGGAACAATATACCGATTGTGATTGTGTGCTATTTCCTTCCCGGCTGGAAACTTGGGGCTTGCCTATCAGTGAAGCCAAGTCATATGGAAAACCGCTGCTGGTTGCGGAATTGCCTTACGCACATGAAACAGTGGGTGATTACGACAAGGTTGCGTTTGTTGACTCCCGCAGTGCAGCTGATTGGGCGGAAAATATGAGATGCGCCATGATGGGGCGACAAGTATTTTCAGTTGCGCATATTGAAAACCCACATGAACCTTTTGTGCGTGACTGGCAAGCTTTACTCAAATTGCTGACAGCTTAAAAATGACAATTAAAATTTCTATTTCTGTGGTCAGCCATGGCCACATCAATTTGATAAACGATTTGCTACATGACATTAACGAGCATTGTCGGGCGGTTCCGATTGAATTGATTCTCACGCTGAACTTGGAAGAGGCATTGCCGTTCACTGAGGGCGGTTTTTCATTCCCGATAAAAATCATACGCAACCGTATTCCGCTGGGATTTTCAGTTAATCATAATCAGGCGTTTGCCCAATCAGGGGGCGAGATTTTTTGCGTGGTAAATCCTGATATTCGGCTCGATAATGATCCTTTTCTTGCGTTAATTACTCATTTGCAAATAAATTCTGTCGGCGCTGCAGCCCCGGTGGTTCTAAATTCCAGCGGCGAGATGGAAGACAGTGCGCGCCATTTCCCCACCCCGTTCAAGATACTTTGCAAAGCATTCGGGGGGTGTAAAGGCAGCGATTATGCGGTGAAGGGGGAAGTTATTTACCCCGATTGGGTCGGCGGAATGTTCATGCTTTTCAGGCGCGAGGTGTTTGAGAAATTGGGCGGCTTTGATGAACGGTATTTTTTGTATTACGAAGATGTGGATTTGTGCGCAAGATTGAGATTGCGGGGTTATGAAGTGGCATTATGTCCTGATGCAAAAGTCATTCACCATGCGCATCGCAGCAGCCATAATAGTTTGAAATTTATGAAGTGGCACTTGACCAGCATGGCGCGATTTTTTTGTTCGCCCCCCTTTTGGAAGATTTTCCGGCAATGGCTGGCCAAACGGTAGATAGGCCATGAAGCGATTTTTGGTTACAGGTGCAAACGGTTTTGTCGGCAAGCCGCTCTGTGCAGAGCTGTTAAGGCGTGGCGAATCAGTAATCGCTGCCCTGCGGTCGGCCAGTGCAGTGGCTGAAGGCCTTGATGAAATTGTGGTGGGCGAGATAGGTGGCGATACCGATTGGCGCGATGCTTTGCGCGATGTCGATGTGGTCATTCATCTGGCAGCGCGTGTGCATGTGATGAAGGACACAGCTGCCGATCCGTTAGCTGAGTTTCTCAAGGTCAATTTGTCCGGGACGGAAAATTTGGCACGGCAAGCAGTTCAAGCGGGTGTGAAAAGGTTGGTGTATGTGAGTTCGGTCAAGGTGAATGGGGAAAGTACGGTCGCAAACCATCCTTATTCTGAATCGGATCAACCCGCCCCCCAAGACCCCTATGGCATTTCAAAGTGGCGTGCCGAGCAAGCCTTGCAGCGCATCGCGCACAAGACGGGGTTGGAGGTTGTCATCGTACGTCCACCGTTAGTTTACGGTGCGGGTGTGAAGGGCAATTTCATCAGTCTGATGAGTGCAATCAATAAAGGGTTGCCGTTGCCACTGGCGGGGGCGAAAAACTTGCGCAGCCTGCTGTATGTGGGCAATCTGGTGGATGCGTTGGTAGCCTGCGCGACTCACACAAAGGCGGCTGGGCAAACGTATTTGTTGAGTGATGGCGAAGATGTCTCAATCGGGATGTTGGTAGAGAAAATCGCCGCTGCCTTGGGGAGAAAAAATCATTCGTTTTATTTTTCGCCGAGCTTGCTGCGTGCTGCTGCGGGTGTAGTGGGGAAGTCGGCTCAGGCAGACAGGCTATTTGGCCCGTTGCGGGTGGACAGTCAAAAAATACGCAGTGAATTAGGGTGGCATCCGCCGTTTACGTTGCAGCAGGGCATTGGCGCAACGGCGGATTGGTATAATCGACTCACTCCATAAATCGCAAGAAAGAAAAGCCATGATTTTAGTGACAGGCAGCGCGGGCTTTATCGGCTCCAATTTTGTGCTGGACTGGCTCGAGCAAAGTGATGAGCCAGTGGTTAATCTGGACAAGCTCACTTACGCGGGAAATTTGGAAAATCTCGCTACACTTAAAGATGATCTGCGCCATATTTTTGTGCAGGGTGACATCGGTGATGCGACTTTGGTTGCCCAACTTTTGGCACAGCATCGTCCGCGCGCGGTGGTGAATTTTGCAGCGGAAAGCCACGTGGACCGCTCTATCCACGGCCCCGAAGATTTCATTCAAACCAACATCGTCGGCACGTTTCATTTGCTCGAGGCAGTACGTGCCTATTGGTCAGGGTTAGGGGTGACAGAGAAAGCTGACTTCAGGTTTCTGCATGTCTCCACCGATGAGGTGTATGGCTCGTTAACCAAAGATGAACCTGCCTTTACCGAAATGCATCGCTACGAGCCGAACAGTCCGTATTCTGCGAGCAAAGCGGCGAGCGATCATCTGGTGCGTGCCTATCACCATACCTATGGCCTGCCTGTTTTGACGACGAATTGTTCCAATAATTATGGCCCGTACCACTTCCCCGAAAAACTTATTCCGCTGATGATCGTTAATGCCCTCGCGGGTAAGCCCTTGCCGGTTTACGGCGATGGTCAGCAGATTCGTGATTGGTTGTATGTCAAAGATCATTGCAGTGCGATTCGCTGTGTGTTGGCGAAGGGCAAGCTGGGGGAGGTGTACAACATCGGTGGCTGGAATGAGAAAGCCAATCTCGACATCGTGCATATTGTCTGTGCATTGCTGGATGAATTGCGCCCAAGAGCGGATGGAAAGTCTTACCGAGAGCAAGTCACCTTCGTCACAGATCGTCCAGGGCATGATCGCCGCTATGCGATTGATGCGCGAAAAATTGAACGTGAATTAGGCTGGA
This sequence comes from uncultured Gallionella sp., assembly GCA_964608835.1. GTDB lineage: Bacteria > Pseudomonadota > Gammaproteobacteria > Burkholderiales > Gallionellaceae > Gallionella. The sequence goes on along the minus strand of CAZSPN010000007.1, from coordinate 41,769 downwards.
AACCCGCCGAGACTTTCGATACCGGGATCCGCAAAACCGTGCAGTGGTATCTGGACAATCAGGGTTGGGTGCAAAATGTGCAGTCCGGCACATATCGTGACTGGGTTGAAAAAAATTACTCCGCGCGCGTAGGATGAAAATTTTATTGCTTGGGAAAAATGGTCAGGTTGGTTGGGAGCTACAGCGTAGCCTGGCCCCATTGGGTAAGGTCATTGCGCTTGATCGCCACAGTACGCTTTGTGGTGACCTGACTCAGCTAAGTACGTTGGCCGAAACCGTTCGTGCGATTAAACCGAATGTCATTGTTAATGCCGCCGCCCATACCGCTGTGGATAAAGCCGAAAGTGAGCCGGAATTGGCGCGCACGTTGAATGCGCTTGCCCCGGCTATGTTGGCTTCGGAGGCTAAACGTATTAATGCCTGGTTGATTCATTACTCCACCGATTACGTGTTTGATGGCAGTGGCAGCAAGCCTTGGCTGGAGACGGATGAGACTGCGCCACTGAGTGTGTATGGCGCGACCAAGCTGGAGGGCGAGCATCTCATTCAGCAATCGGGTTGCCAACATCTGATATTCCGTACCAGTTGGGTGTATGGCGCACGCGGCGGGAATTTCGCCAAAACTATGCTGCGATTGGCACAAGAACGTGACAGCCTGAACGTGATCGACGATCAGTTCGGCGCACCAACGGGTGCGGATTTACTGGCGGATGTAACCGCCCATGCGATTCGGGTGGCGCAACAGAATCCGCAAGCGTTTGGTATGTATCACTTGGTGGCAAGCGGTGAAACTTCTTGGCACGGCTATGCCAGTTTTGTAATCGAGTTGGCGCGGCGCGCTCAAATGCAGATCAAGGTGGTACAGGAAAACATCAAGCCCGTGCCGACCAGTGCTTTTCCCACACCTGCAAAACGTCCACTTAACTCTCGTATGAATACCGGGAAACTACAGCAGACCTTTAATCTGAATTTGCCGGACTGGAAACAAGGCGTAGTGCGGATGTTGAGCGAAGTGCTTCAGAAAGAAATCAGTCCGGACTAGGCGGGATTTCTCTCAACGCTCCATCCGCAAATAGCAACGCGCAACGCACAGTTTTTCCCGCATAAACTGATTGCATCGCAGTTTGATATTCCCGCATCTGCGCTTGATATCGCGCCACTTCTTCTGAATTGCCCAGCTTGTAATCCAGCACCCACACTTCGTTGTCGAATTCCACCAGTCGGTCGATGCGCTTCAATTCACCCGCCGCGTTGATGTAGGGCAGCTCATTGCTGGCACTGCTGTATTGTTGCGCATCGAAAAAGCGCGAGAGTGTTGGTGAAGATAGCAGCAGTTTGGCTTGTTGCCAGAGGGCTTCTATTTCGAAAGAAGGAATGGAGAGGCGTTGCCGAAAACCCTCTCCTTCTCGCTTTGGTGCGTTCTTCCCACCCGCAAGCGGGAGAGGAGTTGAGGAAGAAAGTGTCGTTAGGTGTTGCAGCAAGGCATGCAGCCAAATGCCGCGCTGTTGTTGTGCGGTGTTGCGGGTGGTGCGTTTTCCGGTGGGGAGAATGGAAGGCAAGTCAATCACACCGCCGCCGACATTCCCGCTCAGGCGGGAATCCAGCGAAGCATCTTCTCCGAGTAGCGGACGACACAATGGGTTTGTCTCGCCATGCGAGACTTGTTCGATTACCTGGATTCCAGCCTGAGAGGCCGCTCCCGCAATTCGGTCATACCACGAGGGTGATTTTTTCTTTAGCTCTTTGTCTTCACCCTTGCTGTTGCCGCTGACAATAAGTGCCTGTTGCGCACGGGTCATGGCGACATAGAGTAAATTCATTTCTTCACGTGCTTGTTGTGCCGCTTCCTGCTCAAGAATCGGTGCGCGCTTTTTGCCGCGTGAGGCGAGGTCGGTGTAGAGAGAAAAATGCAGTGGACGTTCTTCGTGTGTCGGCCAATCGAGCAGCACGTCGTTGCCGTTTTTGTTGTTCATTTCCGCATTCGCATCCAACAGCCAAACGATAGGAGCTTCCAGACCTTTCGCTTCATGCACGGTGTAGATGCGCACCGCGTCCCCCGCTGTGCCTAACTTACCCTCGTCCGGTGCGTCGTCGCTGCTGTCGCGCAATTCACGCAACTCTTGCAAAAAGCGCGGAAGGCTGGGGTAACGTCCGGCATCCACGCTCAGTGCCATCTCCATGAAAGCATGCAGGTTGGCAGTGACCTTGGCGCGCATTTCTATCTGAATTACAGCGGAGTAACGCGCGATCACGTCGCCCTCGAAATAGATACGATCGAGCAGATCATGCACGGGAAGTTTGTCGGCAAGTGTGAGCCAGTTCTTCAGCAATTTTGCGGCTCGTTGTAGCGATTGCGATGGTTCGGGCAATTGTTGCAGGCGTTCCCACCATGAGAAACGCAGTCCCTCTTCCGTTCGTGGTGTGCTAGTCGATCCATATATGGAGGATTGCCCTTCGACAAGCTCAGGGCGAACGTTTGATTTACTTTCTAATTGTGCGAGCCGCATCAAATCATCATCACTACAAGAGAAAATCGGAGTTCGCAAAACTTGTGCTAACGCGAGATCAGCAAACGGCGTGATGAGGAACATCAACAACGCTTGCACATCTCCTGCTTCCAGCGTGTCGAGCAGACCGCCGCGCCGCGAGCTGATAAAAGGAATATGCTTCGCCCGCAAGACTTCCTCGTACACCGCAAGGTGGGTGCGGCTGCGCACCAGCACCATGATGTCGCCATAAGTAGTGCGACGTTGTGTTCTTTCATCGTACACCGACCAATCGGTGACGATAGCTAATAGTTGATTGGCAAATTGCTCCGCTTCAATTTGACGCGCACCTTCTTCGGCCTCGGCACGCGGTGTGGTGAGAGGATTACGCAGGATTATGACCCCTCCCTCTGGGGGAGGGGAGGGGAGGGTGAGTTTGTCGGTAACTGCTAGCGGCAATACCATCACATGACCAAGCAATTTTGATTGATGCGTTTGATGTTCGACGAATTCGAAGCCATTCGGCTGCTCACGGAAAACGCCATTCACTGCATCAACAATCGGCTGGGCATTGCGGCGCGTCAGGCTATTACCCAGTGTCTCGGCATGGAAGTGTTGTTGCAGATATTCGCGTGCCACGCCGAACAGCCGCGCATCGGCACGACGAAAGCGGTAGATGGATTGCTTGGGGTCGCCCACGACGAACACGGTGGGCTGCGAATCAACCGCTACCGAAGCATCAAACCACGCGCGTAAAATTTGCCATTGCAAAGGGTTGGTGTCTTGAAACTCGTCCAGCAACACATGACGATAGCGGCTATCGAGTTTGTATTGCATGGTCTCGGCGTGTTCGCTCTGCTGCAACAGGCGGCACAGTTGCCATTCCAAGTCGGAAAAATCCATCTGCTGCATTTGCTGTTTCAATGCCTGATAGCGTTCGAGAAAAGCGACACCGCAATGCAGCACGGCTTCATTCAAACGATAGGCTTGTTGCTCGGCAAGCTTGTCGCGCATGGCTTGCAGGCTGTCGAATAACGAATCTCGTGCCAGCAAAAAAGCTTCGGCATTTTGCTTTTTGGTGGGCTTGAAGCTGCGCGGCTCGCCTGCCAGCGTAAACAGCAGCGACCACATTACTTCAAAGCGTTCAGGTGCTGTAGCGTCCGACCAAGCGCGCTCCAACTCGCTCGCTTTGGCCTTTTGTGTATCTGTTCCGTCCTTGGCAAGTTGTATTGTGAACAAAAACACAAGCTGCCCGCTTTGCTTGTTTGAGTTCCACTCAGCCATGGGGACTGCGTTCATATCCACGGACAGATCATTCCGCAGGTTATTCAGCGCAAACGTAAGTGCATCGTCCTGCCCTTGTGTGTAAGCCCACCACTCAGCGCGCTTGCCCAAAAAGTTGAACAGCAACTTGCGCGCGTTATACAAACCACACTCTTCAAATAACCATTGCATATATTGCGCGTCAGCACTATCTGGCTGCTTGCGCATTTGTTCCAACAATTCTTCCCATGCTTCTTCTTGCGCACTACCAGCGCGTTCCAATAAAGACATGCCCTGCATCACGTCGGAATTCAGCGGTGCACGCTGCATTACTTGCATAAACCAACCGTGGAAGGTGCTGATGGCGATAGCGGGTTGCGCCAACAACACTTCTCTGTAGAGATTACGGGCGAGTTGCAGTTGTGCATCACTCAATGTGCTTAATCCGCGCTCGGCAAAAAACTCGCGCACGAATTTGTCATCCTTCATTGCCAAATCACGCAGCCAGAGTTGTAAGCGTGCCCGCATCTCTTGTGCCGCTTTGCGTGTGAAAGTGATGGCGAGTATCTGCGAAGGTTGCGCGCCGTCCAACAGCAAGCGCACGATGCGCGACACCAGCAGCCAGGTTTTGCCGCTGCCTGCGCAGGCTTCAACGACAACACTGCGCCGAGGATCGAGGGCGATTTGATTGGTCATAACCATTCACCTTTGCGACACACCCCCCGCATTTCGCAATGCACACACGCTTGGTCGATGCCATTCGCGGGGAACCCTGCCCCACTGCGCATTTCACTCATCACGTTCACGAGTCGTTCAGCATTAAGCTGAGCCAGTTGTGCGACATCGTGTTTTGGCTCGACTAATTTAACCTTGCCATTTTCGATGCTGACAAACGCCGCATCTTTCGCTTGATAAGCGTGTGCGTAACACGCAAGTTGCACATCCTCACCCGCTTCTTTCAGCTTGTTGCTTAATTGCAGCGCGTCTTGTGTTTTGTAATCGAGAACTCGCTTCTCATTATTTCTCACGTCCAGCCTGTCGATGCGTCCGCGCAACCTCACCCCTGCCAATTCCATCTCGAATGCGCTCTCGGCCTCGGTGTATTGCCAACCATGAGTTTCATTTTCAACTTGCCATTCAAGATAAGCGGGCAGTGATTTATACCAACGCGCCAACCACGCAAGCGCAGCGAAATCTTGCTGCAATAAATCGGCAAAAACGTCCCGGCTAATTTGCCGCAACTCAGCTTCCATCAATGCGTGGGGATGCTCACTCACTCGCGGATAGCGTTGATGAAAACGTTGCAAAATGGCGTGCACCCGTTCGCCGTAATCACGCTTCTCAATGGTTTCTTGCACTTCATCCAACTCGTTCAAACGCAAAATGTGGCGCGCATAAAATTGATACGGGCAGGCAACCAACGAGTTGTAAGCACTAATGGAAGCGCTGGCAGGAACGTGCTCATTCTCCACAACTGGAGCGGGTTGCGCGGCTGGCGCAAGGATAGCGTGATGCGTTTCTTCCGTTGCAAGATAATCATGCAACACTGTTTCAGTGAGATCGACACCCTGCGTCATTTCATATTCATCACGCAACATCTGCAAGAATGGACTGAGCATACACGCCTCGCCATTACGCTCTTTTTGCCAGGTGACCAGCACGCAGTTGTTCATTTTCAGCAGGGCGAGTAAATCATCGTGTTGTCGTGCTGCGTGTGTGCTGCGTGTCGGCAAATTCAACGCGGAACGTACCGCATCGTTGAACCAACGTCCGCCATCCGCCAGACTGGGCAGATGGTCGGCATCACAGCCCAACAGCAACACAGCGTCGAAAGCGCGCCAACGCGTCGCAGCCAAATGGGTAAATCGCACCGTGCTGTCGATACCGCTATCCTGATAAGTTTGCGTATCCAATTGTTGCGCCAACCAACGCCGCCATTCGTGGAAGGCATAACGCCCGGTATCCTGAGCCAACTCCTTCCGCCATGTTTCCAATGCGTGCAACAAATGTTGCCCCGCATCGTCTTGCGATAAGCCGCTGTCTATGCCGAGCATGATCAAACTTTCGTCCAATGCGGACAGCCATTCAGCCAATGTTCTTTTTTTACCCTGTTCAAGCAAGGCTGCTGCCTGCCGCAAACGCTCCAGCGGCTCATGTAATGCCACCTCATGCGTAGTAAGTGCAAGGAATTTATCCAGACCGGACACCACCCCATTTTTTCGCAGCAGTTGTTCCAATTGATAGACCGCAGACTTGCGCTCACTCGCCGTCATGTCGGCGAAAATGAAGGGTGACTTGAGCAGGTCGAGTAAATCCACATGATAAAAATTACTTTGCAGTGCGGTCAGCCAGCGATCCAATACCGTGCTTACGGATAACGTGGCAAATGTCCAACCCGTCTCATCTGCCACCAGCACTTCGGCGCGCTCCAATAAGGCACGCATACGCCGAGCCACGACACGGTCTTGCGCAACAATGGCAATGTCGCGCTTGCCTTCATTCAGCCAACGGCGTACTTGCATTGCGGCGGCACGGGCTTCTTGTTCGAGGCTTGTGGCGGGGAAAAAATGTGGCACACTGCTTGGTGATTGAATCTCGCGCAAATCAAACACTTCCACCTTTGCACGCTGCGCATACTCCTCTAAAAAACGTTGCTCCAGCGCGTTCCAATTCGAGGCACGCAACACGAACAAAGGTTGCTTTGCTCGCACCTCCAACTTTGCCAAGCGTTGCTGATAGGCGCGCGCTGTGTCCAGCTCTGCACCGCTTTGCATGGCGTGCCACAGCTCAAACACCAGACGCGCTTCCAATTGCAACGTGCTGTTTTGTCGTGCTTGATAAGCTTGTTGCACAGCAATGGCAAAAGTTTCCGCATCACCAGGCAACACAGTGAGCGATTGCGTCAACTCATCAAACAACGCGAGCAGTTCCTGCGTCATGCTCCACAGGTCGGCATTCCCAAACCACTTCTGTTTACGCAGATGTTGGTACAACAAGGCACTGCGTTGGCTATCGGTAATCACAACATCGTCCAACGAAACGCTTTGCGCCCATTCGTTGAGCGTTACCATTTGCGGAAGCAATAGCGCAGGCACTTTCGCCTCGTGTATCAAGGCTTGCGCTAACGGCTGTGCGGCATGGTAATTGGGGAGAAGTACAGTGAGATTGCGCAGGTCTGGAACGACCTGCGCATGAGCGGAAAGAATATGTTGCGCGACCTCGCTATAAAACACCTGAGTAAGTCAAATCCTGTAGCCTATCGCTCAAGAAGGTGAAGCTTATCTTTCACCGCCAGCCAATCATCGGCATCGGGCGGCGCGTCTTGCTTCTCAACAATGGGCTTCCATAATTTGGCTAACTCGGCATTCAATGCCAAGAAATGCCGTTGGCTTTCGGGCAAGTCGTCTTCGGCAAAAATTGCCTCGGCGGGGCATTCCGCAACACACAACGTGCAGTCAATGCACTCATCGGGATCAATCACCAAGAAGTTAGGTCCAGCACGAAAACAATCCACCGGACACACTTCCACACAGTCGGTGAATTTGCATTTGATGCACGATTCGGAAACAACGTAAGTCATTACTGCACTCCAACTTTCAAAGGTGTCACATTCTACCAAATTTAATTTACTTCACAGCGTCCCGATTTTTGGTTAGGATACAACTTGAAGTTACGCGAGTCGCCCCCAGCTACCTTTCCGTTGTATTCCAAAAGCGACCCTCACAAACCCACAAAGCGAGAACATAACCATGAGCGAACATATTCATTACGTTACAGATGCCACCTTTGAGGCGGAAGTTATTCAAGCACCCCTGCCCGTACTAATCGATTACTGGGCGGAATGGTGCGGTCCTTGCCGCATGATTGCACCTATCCTGGAGGAGGTCTCCAAAGAATACGTCGGTCGCTTGACAGTGGCCAAGCTGAATGTTGATGACAACCAGCAGACCCCCGCCAAATATGGCATACGCGGCATCCCGACGTTGATGCTGTTCAAAAATGGCGACATTGCGGCGACCAAAGTCGGCGCGTTGTCCAAATCCCAATTAACTGCCTTTATTGACAGCCACATCTAAAGCGTTTACTGTCCCGCCCGCATCGCCTCTCCAGCTTCGTCCCAAGCAGCTAAAACAAAACGAACACTTCCAGGCAATGCGGGTAGTTTCCTCTACCCCAACTACCTTTTCTATACCTTCCTTAACATCAACTTTCCTGCGTCACCGCTATGCACCTATCTGACATAAAAACCAAACACATCACCGAACTCGTTGAAATGGCCGCGGCCAATCAAATTGAAAATGCCAATCGAATGCGCAAGCAAGATTTGATGTTCGCGCTGCTCAAAAGTCACGCGAAAAAAGGCGAAAGCATTTTCGGTGACGGCACACTGGAGATTTTGCCGGACGGTTTTGGATTTTTGCGTTCGCCGGACACCTCGTATCTGGCCGGCCCCGACGACATTTACGTCAGCCCCAGCCAGATTCGCCGTTTCAATTTGCATACGGGCGATTCGATAGAAGGCGAGATACGCACTCCCAAGGACGGCGAGCGTTATGTAGCGTTGGTCAAAGTAGATAAGGTCAACGGCGAACCCCCGGAAAATGCCAAGAACAAAATTCTGTTTGAAAACCTCACGCCATTATTCCCCACTGAGGCATTGATTCTAGAGCGTGACATCAAGGCGGAAGAAAACATAACAGGCCGTATCATCGACATCGTTGCACCCATCGGTAAAGGTCAGCGCGGCTTGTTGGTCGCATCGCCGAAGTCAGGCAAAACGGTCATGTTGCAACATATCGCACATTCCATTTCCTCCAATAATCCCGATGCCACTTTAATCGTATTGTTGATCGACGAGCGTCCCGAAGAAGTTACCGAGATGACCCGCACCGTGCGCGGCGAAGTGGTCGCATCGACTTTTGACGAACCTGCGGCACGCCACGTCCAAGTGGCCGAAATGGTTCTGGAAAAAGCCAAGCGGCTGGTCGAGCACAAGAAGGATGTCATCATCCTGCTCGACTCTATCACCCGTCTGGCGCGTGCTTACAACACTGTTATTCCTTCCTCCGGCAAGGTGTTGACCGGTGGTGTGGATGCCAACGCGCTGCATCGCCCCAAACGCTTCTTCGGCGCGGCACGCAACATCGAAGAAGGCGGCTCGCTGACCATCATCGCTACCGCGCTGGTCGATACCGGTTCGCGCATGGATGATGTGATTTACGAAGAATTTAAGGGCACAGGCAACATGGAGATTCACCTGGATAGGCGCATGGCCGAGAAGCGCATCTATCCCGCCATCAACGTCAACCGCTCCGGCACACGCAAGGAAGAGCTGCTTATCAAGCAGGACATCCTGCAACGCATCTGGCTGTTGCGCAAATTGCTCTATCCGATGGACGAACTTGAAGCAATGGAGTTCTTATTGGATAAAATCAAAGCGACCAAGAATAATGCCGAGTTCTTTGATTCCATGAAACGCTAATTGGCCGCAACAAAGGCATCCCCTCGCGTTTGTCGAAATGCGAGGGTGGCTTTGATGGATGCTTAACCTCCAATCCGCAACACCAAACCCTTCAAATACGCACCTTCCGGAAAACTTAGCAACACGGGATGATCAGCACTGGCGTGCAGGTAATGCACAATCTGTGCGTTCACTCCCGCATCGAGTGCCGCGCCTGCAATAATTTTTTGGAACAGGTCATCGCTGATGCCGCCAGAGCAGGAGTAGGTGGCGAGCAGCCCGCCGGGTCTGAGCAACTTGAAGCCGAGCAGGTTGATGTCTTTGTAACCGCGTGCGGCTTTTTCGGCGAAGGCGGCGGTCGGGGCGAATTTGGGCGGGTCGAGGATGATGAGGTCGAACTTGCGTCCTTGATCGCGTAGGGTGCGCAGTGCCTGAAACACATCGGCTTCCAGCCATTCGGCACGCGTTGCATCCAACCCGTTTGCAGTTAAATTTTCTTGGGCAATATTGAGTGCGTCCGCCGATGCGTCTATCGACAACACCGATTTCGCGGCGCCACGTAAGGCGTACATCGAGAAACCGCCTGTATAACAAAAGCAATTCAGCACATCTTTGTCGCGCGCCAAGGTTTCAGTCAACGCGCGATTGTTGCGTTGATCGAGATAGAAGCCGGTCTTTTGTCCCGCTGCCACATCCACTTTGAAACGCAGCCCGGCCTCAATCACTTCAATTTTTTCCGGCAAGCTGCCGCGTAGCACGCCGTTGCGCTTCTCTAATTTTTCCAATAGACGCGAGTCGGAGTCCGAGCGTTCGTAAATGCAAACGGGGTTGATGAGTTCTTGCAGAATGTCAGCGCACACATCGCGCCACCGTTCCGCTCCCGCGCTTCCAATCTGCATTACCAACACATCGCCGTATTGATCGACGATCAGGCCGGGCAGGCCATCCGATTCGGCGTGGATGAGGCGTGTGCCGTTGTTGCTTGCGTTTGTTAATAAAGACTCCGTTCGTCCTGACCCTTCGACTATGCTCGGGACTGAAGGCAATATCGAAGGATATAGAACGGAGGCCTCGACAGGCTCAGCCCGAACGGTTGAAATAAAATTGCGTGCCGCTATCGCACTCGCAATCCGCTTGCGAAAAAATGCTGCGAGGATCACGTCATCTTCTTGCCATGACCATATCCGTGCCGATATTTTTGAATCGGGGTTGTACGCTGCCCACGCCAGAAATTCACCTTGTGCGCTGCGCACTGGCAGGGTGTCGCCGCTGATAGGTGAGCCATCCACTTTCTGGATCGCACCGGAAAAAATCCATGGGTGGCGATGGAGTACCGATTTTTCACGACCAGGGTTGAGAATGATGGAGGCGGGTGCGTTGATGTTGCCGCCGGGTTGTTGTGAGCGTGCAGAGTCACTTGGTTCGGCAGCCGATTTACTGCTGCGTTTAGTACGATTGCGAAAATCACGATTGCCTTGCGAGGGACGGTGTGGCGTGGAATGTGACTTTGTTTTTTGCTGGGTCATGGCTTTTCTTCGGGTTTTCTTTTCGCACGCGGATGCGCGTCATCGTAAATTTTGCTGAGGTATTGAAAGTCGAGATGCGTATAAATCTGCGTGCTGGAGATACTGGCGTGTCCAAGCATCTCCTGCACCGCACGCAGGTCGCCGCTGGATTGTAAGACGTGTGTGGCGAATGAGTGACGCAGCAAATGCGGATGCACATTGCTGGTGATGCCCTGCTTGATACCCCATTGTTTCATGCGCAGTTGCACTACACGCGGTGAGATGCGTAGCCCTCGCTGCCCAACAAACAAAGCGGTTTCATCAACCTTGGCAAGTTGCTCACGCACCGCCAGCCATGCTTGCAATGCGCCAATGGCATGTTGACCAAGCGGCACGATGCGAGTTTTGCTTCCTTTACCAATGACGCGGATTTCGCCCGCCGCCATATCGAGTTGCGGCGGATCAAGATTAACCAGCTCTGCCAAACGCAAACCCGATGAATAAAATAATTCGAAGATTGCCTTGTCGCGGATGGCTTCCGTAGAGTCAGTCGGCAGATCAACCATGCGTGTGGCCTCGTCCGGCGACAAAGCCTGAGGCAAAGCTTTGGGGGATTTTGGCGCGCGCAGCCCGGCACAGGGGTTATCGGCCAGTCCGTGGTCGCGCATCAAGTAGGTAAAAAAACCGCGCCAAGCCGACAACATGCGCGCCAGTGAGCGGCCGCCTAACCCTTTGCTGTGCAGTTGCGCTATGTAGCGACGGATGTGGTGAATTTTTAGGTTGGCAAGCGGTACATCGCCAGTCAGATCAAATAAATGCCGCAAGTCACGCGCATAACTTTCTGCGGTTAGCTTTGAGTATTGTTTTTCGTGGCGCAGCCATGCTGCATAGCCTTGCGCGTAATTTGTATTCGCCTCTTTGATTTGACTCAAGACAGGTTCTGCCTCATCGGGCATTGTTAGTCTGCGAGATAAGGATGCAACGCGCTGCTCACCACTTCGCTGATGCGTTGCAAAAACATCGTACCCATTTCCGGATAGAAACGTTCTTTGTCTTCGCTGGCGAGTATCAACATACCTACCGTGCCGCTGCCTGCGTGCAGGGTGAGGTAGGCGTAGGAGCGCAGTTGTGCGGCGTGTTCGCCAAACCAAGTGGCGGTGTCCTCCACTGGATGGTGTACGCAAATGGGTTGGCTTTGTGCATCGGCGAACATCAGCATGGCTTCGCTGGGCGGATTGGTTTGCCACAGGTGCATGACAACATGCGGCACGGCGAAAATGTCGCGCAGCATGTAGGGAATCATGTCCTGCAAGGTTGCCAGATCACGCGCGCCAAACAGGGCGATAACAAACTCGTGGACTTTGTGTTGCAGGGTTTCATTCTCCTGCGCGAAGGAAATCATCTCGCGTATTTTTTTCTCGAAGTCTTTGTTTTTGTCGCGCAATGCAACCAGTTGCCGCTCGCTTAATGAGATGGTGCGCCCGCCATGGGGGTGGGGCAGTTGAATTTGCGCGAGCGTTTCAAGATGGTCTTCAAAAAAATACGGGTTGTCCCGCAGGTATTGTGCGACGGCTTCTGGTTTCATTGTTGCTCCCTAAAGATTTATTTCGCCTGAAAAAACAGTTGTTGCCGGACCTGTCATCAGTACAGGCGAGTCGCTATTCTGCCATGCAATGGACAACATTCCACCACGTGTTGCCACATTGACGGGACTATCCAGCAAGCCCAGTCTGATGCCCGCAACCGCCGCAGCGCACGCGCCTGTGCCACACGACAAGGTTTCTCCCGCCCCGCGCTCATACACGCGCAGTTTGATGTGGTGGCGATCCCTGATTTGCATGAAGCCCGCATTCACCCGATTGGAGAAGCGCGGGTGATTTTCGATGAGCGATCCCAATTCCGTAACAGGCGCGAGTTCAATATCAGCCACGATTTGCACGGCATGGGGGTTGCCCATTGACACCGCGCTGATTTGCAGCGTTTGCCCGGATACTTCCAAATGCTCGCTGGTTGCGCCTGTGCCACCCGTGAATGGAATGCGCGCGGGTTCAAAAATCGGCTCACCCATGTTGACCGTGACGCGACCGTCTTCTTCGAGGCGCGGAACGATCAAGCCGCATTTAGTCTCAACGGTGATTTCACGCTTGCTGGTGAGCTTGTTGTCATAGACAAAGCGCATGAAGCAGCGTGCGCCGTTGCCGCATTGTTCCACCTCGCCGCCATCCGCATTGAAGATGCGATAACGAAAATCCGCATTTTTATGCTGCGGCTTTTCCACCAGCAAAATCTGGTCACAGCCCACACCAAAACGGCGATCCGCCAACAGGCGCATTTGTTCGGGGCTGAGGTCAATTTCTTGGCGTGTACCATCCAGAACAACGAAGTCGTTGCCTGCGCCGTGCATTTTCGTAAATTTCAAAAGCATCTTTATCTATCCATTTGTCGGGCGAATCGCGGTGTCGCGTACTCGCTCATTCCTCGTCTATCCAAACCGATGTGCCTCGTCACTCGCTACGCGGCTTCTTGCGCTTCATCCCGAAAAATAGATATCTAAAGATGCTTACCGCAATTGCTTGTGTCTGAAACAATCGGTGGTGTGATCGTTCACCATCCCCGTTGCCTGCATGTGCGCGTAACAAATTGTACTGCCAATAAATTTGAAGCCTCGCCGTTTCAGTTCTTTACTCATCGCATCTGATTCAGGAGTGGAAGCAGGAATTTCGCTCAGGCTGCGCCAAACATTCTGCCGTGGCTTACCGTCCACAAATTGCCACATAAATTTGTCGAAACTGCCAAATTCACTTTGCACTTCAAGAAATTTCTGCGCATTGACAACGGCCGACTGCACCTTCAAACGGTTGCGCACAATACCCGCTTCTTGCAGAAGCGATTCTATTTTATTCGCATCGTAGCGGGCGATGCGCAGCGGGTCGAAACCATCAAGGGCGGCACGATAGTTTTCGCGCTTGCGCAAAATGGTGATCCAGCTCAGTCCCGCCTGCGCGCCTTCTAAAATCAAGAACTCAAACAATTTTTGGTCGTCATGCAGCGGCACCCCCCACTCGCAATCGTGATAGCGTTGATACAACTCATCATTGCCAGGCCAGGCGCAGCGGGTCTTACTCATTGTTCCTCCTTGACGCATTGTCACATAACTGACCGTAATCGCGCCACATACAGCGGTTCACCACCACCGTCATGCCCGCTGCTGCGGCACGTTGCGCAGCAGCCTCGTGAATAACACCTTCCTGCAACCAGAGATTTTTGATGCCAAGTTTGATACAGCTTTCGACAATGGCGGGCACATGTTCCGGTGCGCGAAATACATCCACAATGTCCGGCATTTCTATCAGGCTCTCCAAATCGGGAAATGCCTTCTCGCCCAACACTTGGTCAATCAATGGCCGCACGGGAATGATGCGAAAGCCTGCCTGCTGCAAGCCGGCAGCCACCCTGAAACTGGGGCGTGCCGGATTTGCTGACAAGCCGACCACCGCAATGCGATGAACACTTTGCAACAATTGGCAAATTTGTTCGGGTGAGGGGTTTTCAAATGGCATGGCATATTGAATGAGAGTCAATTTCGGTTAATACGATAGCATTTCTTCATGGCAGTTTGGGATACGGGAATCATTGATTTTGATCATTGCTGCAAGACCGTACCAATAATAATTTTGCCATCCGCTTTAACTTTTTAATTTGCACCTCGCGCTTGGAGGCGGCGGATCGATTTTCACAAGGCTCACTAAACACCAACTCCACTGGGATGCGTGACCGGGTGTATTTTGCGCCTTCACCCGCATTGTGTGCGGCAAGACGTTTGTCGAGGTCGTTGGTAATGCCGCAGTAGAGCGTATCGTCGGCACACTTTAGAAGGTAGCAAACCCAGGTCACCCCCCCTCCCTAAACTTCCCCCGCGAGCGGGAGAGGGGATGATCTGCGTTGTAGCCATGCGTAGGCCAGCATGGCTATCAACAACAGCAAAACCGCCGCATTTCCCCAGCGCACGTACGGGGTGCTGCCTGAGTAGCCTTGCGCCATGCCGAGCAGTACGCCTTCCTGGTGTTGCGGGATTTTTTGCACCACTTTGCCATCCGCGCCGATGATGGAGGTCACGCCTGTATTGGTGGCGCGCAGCATCATGCGACCGGTTTCCAGCGCGCGCAGTTGCGCGATTTGGTTGTGTTGCTCGGCGGCGTGGGAGTGTCCGTACCACGCATCGTTGGTGACATTTACCAGCAGTGTGGCTTGCGGCAAAGCGAGGATAATTTCTTCGCCGAACACGTCTTCATAACAGATGTTCATCGCAACACGCTGTCCCGCCACATTGAGTGGGGCTTGCTGTGCGCCACCGCGTGTGAGATCTCCCATCGGGATGTTGAGAACTTCATTGATAAGCCAGCCCAATACGGGACGCAGTGGAATAAATTCGCCAAAGGGTACAAGGTGCTGCTTATTGTAAAGCTGCTCTTGCGCGGAACCAAGGGAAAACACGCTGTTGTAAAAGTGACGGTTTTCATCCCGCACAAACGCGCCGATCAGTACATCGCCGCCATTTTGTTGGGCGTGATCGCGCAATTGAGCAACTAAAGTTCCCGGTAGTTCATGTCGCTGTAATGGCAGCGCGGTTTCGGGCAACACGATCAAACGCGCATTGCTTTGCAGCACCAGGCGGCGATAATTTTCCAGCGTCCCAACCAGCGCGTCCTCGTTGAATTTCAAATCTTGCGCGACGTTACCTTGAACAAGTGCCACGCTAAATGATTCACCCTGTGGTTGCGTCCACGCAATGTTGCGGAGCAATGCACCCCCTAACCACAGCACTACCAAAACTGCCAGCGCAATTTGGCTCGACTTGCGCCGACGAACTTCAAACACCCTAGCCAGCAAACCCGCGCTGACAGCCGCAATCAACGACACGCCATACACGCCCAGCACAGGCGCAAAGCCTGCCAGCGGGCTGTCGCTATGCGCATAACCCAACGTCAACCAAGGGAAGCCGGTGAATAGTAAACCGCGCAGCCATTCGGTGAGTACCCAAACTGCGGGCATCACCAGCCATACCTGCAAGCCGTTACTCGCTTTGAAAATAGCTTGAAGATAGCCTGCCAAGGCTGGCAACAAGGCTATGAACGCCGCAAACAGCAGGGTGACCAATGCCGCCAGCAGGGTCGGCATTTCTCCGTAGTCGTGCAGCGCGACATAAATCCAACTGATGCCAGTGATAAATAATCCCAAGCCGAAAGCGAAGCCGATTTTTGCCGCGCTGGCGGGTGACTCCTTGTTGTGCCACAAGGCAAACAACACCGCGAGTGCCAGCACCGGTATAGGATAAGCCCCAAATGGTGCGAAACCAAGTACACACGCTGCACCTGCGAGGAATGCAATGCCGTATTTTTTATTCAACACCTTCATGCGGGTTTTACTTTGTTGCTTAAACCCGCGCAGCATAACCGATGCAACACGCATTGCGCCAATCCGTTGGTTCACGTCTGACAATAGCGTAGAATCCGCGCCTCACATGAATCATCTTCGCAATGACCAGTCCTCTGCATAACGTAGCGAGTGCAGGTCGGGCAAGGAGAAAAGCAATGATAAGCCGGAGTGTATGAGAGTTTATACATGAGGATTTTAAGACGCTTTTAGACGAGGGATTACCAAGCGCAATAGTTATTCGGAGGCCTCCCAGTGGAAAAAATCAGACTTTCAAAACGCATGTCCGAACTCGGCATCTGCTCTCGTCGTGAAGCGGATGTTTACATTGAAAAGGGCTGGGTAGAAGTCGATGGCTTGCCTATCAGCGAGCTTGGAACTAAAGTTTACGCATCACAAAAAGTAACCTTGCGCACGCCCGCGCAAAATTCCCAAGAGCAGCGCGTGACGGTGTTGCTGAACAAGCCTATTGCGTATGTTTCAGGGCAGGCCGAACATGGCTACAAACCTGCCAGCGTGTTATTCGATGCGGAAACCCGTTGGGCAGAAGATTCATCGCCAACCCGTTTTCACCGCAGCCAGCATCTCGGCCTCGCTCCAGCAGGCCGCTTGGATATTGACTCGCAGGGTTTGCTGGTACTCACCAATGATGGGCGAATCGCAAAGCGATTGATAGGCGAAGATACCAATGTGGATAAAGAATATCTGGTGCGCGTGCAAGGCAAACTGGATGACAGCGGACTTGCACTGCTTTGCCAAGGCCTCAAACTGGATGGTGAGTATCTCAAGCAAGCCAAGGTGACGTGGCAGAACGAAGATCAATTGCGCTTTGTGTTGCGTGAAGGTAAAAAACGGCAGATACGCCGTATGTGTGAATTGGTGGGATTAAAAGTGACAGGACTAAAGCGTATCCGTATTGGGAAAATCAAGCTGGGTGATTTGCCCGTGGGTCAGTGGCGATACCTGGGTGAGAACGAGCAATTTTAACTATTCCCCGGCTAGGCGGTTTACCAGGTCTTGCAGCGGTGCGGGTCGCCCAAAAAACCAACCCTGCCCATATTGACACCTTATCGCCTTGAGCATTTCCGCCACCTCTTCTGTCTCAATCCCTTCTGCCACCACTTCCATACCCAAGGAATGCGCCAGCGCTACCGACGAGCGCACGATCTCCAAACTTTGCATAGAGTCCGCAATGGGACCAACAAAGACACGGTCTATTTTCAATGTGCTGATGGGGTAGCGTTGTAAATTCGTCAAGCCGGAATGTCCCGCACCATAATCATCCAACGCGAGATTGCAGCCCAATTTAATCAGCTCTTGCATAGTGTGCAGTGCCCGGTCGGGATGGGCAATCATCACCGTTTCCGTCAGCTCAAATTTTAATTCCTCAGGATTGATACCTTGATGTTTAACAATTGCCCGAATATCGCTGACCAAATTTTGGTTGCCCAATTGCGCTACCGACAAATTAACGCTAAAGAAAGGTTTTTCACAATGCGTCAAACGTCTGAGTGCAACCCAATCCCGACAAGCGCGTTCCAAAGTCCACAGTCCCACCTCATGGATCAAATCCGTTTGCTCGGCCACCCACAAAAAATCATTGGGGGGTATCAATCCGTCTTTGGGATGATGCCAGCGTATCAAAGCTTCAAATCCGGCAACACGCCCTGTTGCCAGAGTGCAGATAGGCTGGTAAAAAAGATCGAACTCTTCGCGGATCAGAGCGCGCTTCATGCCGTGAGCCAAAGCCAGTTTTTGTGTTGCCTCACCCTGCAAAGCCTTGCGTCGCACAACTTGCTCAGGGGGGATCGCCTCTGCTGATTTTGTGGCGGGCGACTCTTCATTTCTGTTTCTAAAACGTTCCAGAATGACAAGTAATACGTGCCGCAATACGGGATCGCTCTGTTCCAGCAAACCTTCCATCAGCTTGCGCGGGATAGGGACCAGCGTGGTTCTTTCTACCGCCCTTACTGTTGCGGTGCGGGGCTGGTAATCAATCAGGGCAATTTCGCCGAACAACTCGTTTTTGCCGATCAGTTTGATTCGATGCTCGCCATCCTCTTTATCAACCAAAACCTCAACCGCACCTTCCTCAACCAAGTACGCGCAATCACCGGAGTCGCCACATCGAAATATTTCCTGTCCGGCAGAAAAAATCTCCCGGTCAAATTCGTCGAACAACATTTTTTGCTTCATTTAGGGCGACTCCCCTGCTTTTTCACGCCTTGCCAGCAAAGAATAGAGTCTGCGGCTATCAACATGCAATGCTGTAAAAACCCACTCCCCCACTTGAATATGGTCGCCCCGCTTGGGCAATTGTCCCGCAGCCTGCAATACCAACCCGCCTACTGTGTCGCAATCCTCGCTGCCAAATTCAGCACCGACTTCTTCATTAAAATCGGTAATCCCGGTATCTGCTTTGACACGCCAATATCCGTCTGCTTGCGCGATAATATTGTCCTCGTCTTCGTCAAAATCATATTCGTCCTCGATTTCGCCGACAATCTGCTCAAGCACGTCCTCAATTGTCACCAAACCGGACACACCGCCGTATTCGTCCACCACCAGCGCGATGTGGTTACGGTTGCCGCGAAATTCGCGCAGCAACACATTCAGGCGCTTTGATTCCGGGACAAACACCACAGGGCGCAACATGTCACGCACGTCAAATTCTTCACCCGCGTAATAGCGCAATAAATCCTTTGCCAGCAGGATACCGATGATATTGTCTTTGTCACCATCCACCACTGGGAAACGGGAATGCGCGGTTGCAATGACAAACGGAATAAATTTTTCGGGCGGCTCACTGATGTCGATGACATCCATTTGCGCTCGCGGGATCATGACTTCGCGGACGGGTCGTTCCGAGACCTGCAGCACGCCCTCCATCATTGATAGCGCATCGGCATCTAGCAGGCTGCGGTCATACGCGGAATGGAGTAGTTCAACTAACTGTTCGCGGTCTTCTGGCTCACGCATCAAAAATGCGGAGAGGCGTTCCAGCAAACTCGGTTTGCTACTTTCTGAATCGTCCATCTGAAATACTTAATTTGCCTGATAAGGATCGGGGTAGTGCAATTTTAGCATTAGTGCGGTTTCCAGTGCCTCCATTTCGGCTGCGTCGCAATCGTTGAGGTGGTCGTAACCTTGCAAATGCAACGCGGCATGAATGGCAAGATGTGCGTAATGCGCCATCAACTCTTTGTGCTGCGTGGCGGCTTCCCGCCCCACAACGGGCGCGCACATCACCACATCGCCGGACAACATTTCAGTGCCGTCATACACAAAAGTCAGCACATTGGTCGCATATTCCTTGCCGCGATAGTTTTTGTTTAATTCAAAACCTTCCGCTTCATCCACAATGCGCAAGGTGAGGCTGGCATCGCGTTGTAGCGCACACCTAAACCAGCGGCGGAACTGCGCACGAGTCGGAACATTCTGCGCAAAATCAGCGTATTGAACAGTAAGGGAAAGTTTGGGGTCAACAGGTTTCATGCCGAATTAGACCAGTTCACCACGCAGGGTATGTCTGACGACTTGGGTAATTTTGACTTCGACAAACTGACCGATCAAATCGGATTTGCCGCGAAAATTCACAACGCGATTGTTGTCGGTACGCGCCGCCACTTCCCGGCTATCTTTTTTTGACACGCCTTCCACCAGTGCTCGCTGAGTTGTTCCCAGCATAGCCTGGGCGACTGCGGCCTCTTGTTCCATGATGCGATCCTGCAAACGCTTCAGGCGAGCGGCCTTGACCTCGTGAGGGGTATCGTCTTTCAGCTCGGCGGCAGGTGTGCCGGGGCGAGGGCTGTACAAAAAACTGAAGCTGTTATCAAAGCCAATTTCATCGATCAGCTTCATGGTAGCCTCAAAATCTTGCTCCGTTTCACCCGGAAAACCCACGATAAAATCCGACGTGATGCAAATACCGGGGCGTACCGCACGCACCCGGCGAATAATGGACTTGTATTCCAGTGCGGTATGCCCGCGCTTCATCGCCGTCAGAATGCGATCCGAGCCCGATTGCACGGGCAAGTGCAAATGGCTCACCAGCTTGGGTGTGGCGGCATACACATCGATCAAACGTTGCGTCATTTCCTTCGGGTGAGAGGTGCTGTAACGTATGCGAGCTATGCCCTCCAGCGCAGCGACGGACTGTAGCAAAAAGGCGAAATCCACCGCTTCGCCATCATCGGTCATGCCGCAATAAGCATTCACGTTTTGCCCCAACAGCGTCACCTCCTTCACACCCTGCACGATTAACACCTTGATGTCGCGCATTACATCTGCCAGCGGGCGTGATACCTCCTCGCCGCGCGTATAAGGTACAACACAAAATGTGCAGTACTTGCTACAACCCTCCATGATGGACACGTATGCAGTACCCGATGCGGTTTGCGGTGTGGGCAGATGGTCGAATTTTTCGATTTCTGGAAAACTGATGTCCACCTGCGGGCGACCCGTTACACGACGGGCGGCAAATAGCTGCGGCAAACGATGCAAGGTTTGCGGGCCGAACACCACATCGACGTAAGGCGCACGCCGCAAGATTGCCGCCCCTTCCTGGCTGGCGACACATCCCCCCACGCCTATCAGCAGATTTGGGTTTGTCAGCTTCAGTTCGCGCACCCGTCCCAAATCGGAAAACATCTTCTCCTCGGCTTTCTCGCGTATCGAACAAGTGTTGAGCAAAATCACATCCGCTTCATCCGGGTTGTCAATTTGTTCCAATCCCTCTGCCGCGCGCAACACATCCGCCATTTTGTCCGAATCATATTCGTTCATCTGGCAGCCAAAGGTTTTGATATAAAGTTTCTTTAACACAGTGCAGTTATTCCCAAGCCATTCAATCAGCCGCTTACCCTATCGCAAATTATGGCAAATATCCGAACAATTTATACCCGTAGAAAATTTGTGTGCTATTCCAAGCGATTTGGTTATATACTGCGCACGGTTTTGGTCAACTAATACGGAAATATTTAGTCAACTATTACTAATGGTTTTGGTCAACAATTTTTGCTTCATCGGATTCGACACAATTTCAGGAGAATAAAATGGCGTTCATCGGCACTTTGGCATCGGTAGTGACAGTATTACTGGTTGTGGGCTTTTCTATATTCACGGTTATCCAAGTTTTAAAAGCCAAATAGTTAGATGTTTTTTCGGGGGCTAACCCCCCACGCTTTTGAACGTAAACCCCCTTAAAAACCCGTGTAATTCACACGGGTTTTTTCTTCTTCTTCTTCCGCCGTCTTGCCAAGCAAAATCCATCTGCTAGGATTTTTCCCAGTTCGTTTGATTAACTGACTTGGGAGAAAAAAATGGCGTTTATTGCTACCGTTTCATCAATAGGTACTTTCTTTATTTGTCTTGCTCTTGCTTTGTGGTTGGTTAAGGAAATTCTGTTCTCAAAGCATTAGGAAGCTGCGTTAAGTAACCAAAATAGCCCCGCTAGCCGGGGCTATTTCATTGGCAGACTTTAACTGAGACATAAAAACGCCCGAATGTGGCCGAGAACCGCCAGTGGAGTACCAAACACGGTGAGTGTGGGCAATGGGAAATCGTTATATTACCCTGACCTTCCGATTTCAGAGTGGTGGTTGTAATCAGGGGTAGATCTGCTGGCTTGTGGCTAATACGCCCAACTCATGCCCGCCATAATCAGCTTGCGGTCATAGTCATAACGCAGGTCGGTGGTATTTTGAGTCGTGTAGTCCAACTCACCCCAGAGTGCGGTGTTTTTAGTCTGCGCCCATTCTGCCTTTATTTTCAGCACATTCCCGTTATATTTTTTTGCTCCGCGACTCGCAACATCAAACGCGAACCCATTAGGATAATCTTGCTTCCAATGATGCAGTGCCACACGGGCCTTGACGCTACCCTGTTCGTAAATCAGGCGCGCACCGTAACGGTTCTTGTTAAAGTCACCATAATTCACATAATTATCCGCACGACGTGTGTGATCAAAGTCCAGGTACACCAACCATTCTGGAGATAACCGACTGCGCAATGTTGTGCCAAACGCGTTGTAGGTATATCGGAGCAATGGATTAGCATTAAGGTACACGCCTTGCGCATTACGTGAATGGCGGTCGGAATAATCCCGCACAAAATGGTTTAAGGAGAGGCTCAGCTTGGTCTCGGAAGTAACGGGAATGCTGGCATCAGCACCCAGAGAGTAATAGGTGTGATCCAGTTGTGAAACAACGATTGGATCATCGTAGTTATTCTGAGCGTACTGTCCATTCAGACCGTAATCAATATTGCCGGTCTCATTTTTGTATTCTGCTTTAACGCCCATGCTCATATAGCTGTAGCGATCCGATACGTTGCCGCCACCTGTAGTGGTCTTGCTTAATCCCGAATCGTGATCAACATACACGTGCCGGCGTTTTTTGATAAATGCGCCGACAGTCAGCGTATCCTCCAATTTGCCCTTGCGCGCTAAGGCATGTTCTAAGCCGCCACTCAAACCTGCACTGTATTCGTTGGCATTGCTCAGACCACCAAAATAGAAACTTCCATCAGCGGTTGCCGATCCAAGCAATTTGTTATCTTGGTCGCGGCTTTTTGCCATACTTAATTTGATGTCGTAGGGAACAAAAAATCCCGACTTCGCCTGTGGAGTTACCATCGGATTAGACCCAATCGGTAGCGCAGCGTAATCAATATAGATGGCTCGCGGTGCTTGATAGGCATTGCTGTCATAGCCAAGCCCGGTTGATGCCGACCAGACGACGCTGCCTTGATTGTTCGTCTGGGTGACAGACGGCGCGTCTGAAGGATTCGCAGCAGCTGCGATGGTAGGCAATATCATTGCAATCACCAATGCCACTGGATGAGATAAAAATTCTTTGCGCATAATGTATACCGATTAGGTGGTTGACCGTTGACCATTGTATCAATTTTTCAGGGGGCTTCACCCTGAACATCCCCGTCAGCTTCGCGCAGATTCGGATTGAGTTGTTTTGCCTTTTTCGTCTCAGCTGCGGCATCCTCCATGCGCCCAGTCTGGCGCAATGCCTTTGCCAGCTCAAACCGCAGCCGTGCATCGGCAGGGTCGGCGGCTACCGCATTTTCTAGCACCTGCACCGCCTCTTTTTCATCTTTGATCAGTAATAACGCCTTCCCTAAAAACCGCAAACGCTTGGTATTGCTCGGATCGAGGGCAACGGCCTTACGTAACGCTGCCACCGCCTCGGCTGGTTGATTACTTTCGATATAGGCATTACCCAGATTGAACCATGCCAAGGAATATGTTTCGTCACGCGCCAAAATATCCCGATAGAGCCGAATTGCTTCCGCATACGCTTTAAGTTTTGCATGGCGCACCGCCAAGTTGAGTTGTGCTTGCTGATAATCAGGTCGAATGTTCAATGCCTTACGATAGGCCTCAATAGACTCCTGATCACGATCCGTGGCGGCATAGACAATACCCAGATTGAACCATGCCTGTTCGTAATCCGGTTGTAGGCGTATTGCAGTTTTGAAGGCTTGCTCGGCGAGAGCATTCTTCTTCTGGCGTAAATGTGTAATACCGACGTTGTACCAAGCCTCAGGGTATTGCCGCCGCATCTTCAACGCCGCCTCATATGCGATCAGTGCCGCTGAATAATCGTTCTTGGCCGCATATATCAAGCCAAGATTAAGCTGGGCTTCCGGGTAATTGTTGGAGGCAGTCTTCAGTGCGGCCTGGTACTCGCTAATTGCCTTGTCATAGTCTCTCTCGCCATATGCGACACGACCCAGATTGAAATGGGTTTCCGCACGTGTTGGATCGCGCTGCAATACCCACTCAAATTCGCTACGCGCATCCGACCAACGTTTATCAGCCAACAGTATCAGACCTAGAATCGAATGCGCCCGAACATATTCGGGATCAAGCTGGATTGTTCGACGAATTATCTGTTCCGCCTCGCGCCGCTTGTGTTGGGCATTCAGTAGTGATGCCATATTGACCAATGCCGGTGGATAATTCGGCCTGAGTTCCAGAATTTTCTGGTATTGCTGTAATGCACGCGCTTGGCCTTCCACCGTATCTGGTTCAAGCGTTGCAAGTGCTACGCGCGGTTCAGGGTCGCTCGGACGTAACCGGATCACCGCTTCAAATGTACTCACTGCTTTGTCGAGCTTTCCCAGCTTGCGCCACACTATCCCCAAACTACTCAATGCGTGTGCCTTACGTTCACCACTGGCCAGTTGTGCGGCCTTTTCCAGTGCAATCGCTGCTTCTGCGGCATCACCCTGCTTAGCGAGCAGCATCGCCAAATTGTATTGCGCTTCAAAATGGCTGGGATGCTGGGTTAATACCGAGCGATAGCCTTCCAGTGCTTCGATGTTGCGCCCGCTACGCGAAAGAACCAATGCACGATTAAACGACGCACTCGTATCCGCTGGATTGGCACTAATCGCTTGATTGAAGTAGTCAAGCGCGAGTGGTATATCGCCCTTTTTTAGGTGCAAAACACCGAGATCATTGAGTACACTCGATCCAGGTTGTCGTGCCAAGATATTCATATAAAGCTGTTCTGCTTCTGACCATTTCTTATCTGCCATCAGTGTGCTGGCACGTTGCCGATCCGAATCTCCTCCACTGGAAGCAATGGGTTCTGAGCCACTAGCGACGGACTCCGTATCGCTTTCTATATGCGATGCTGCCGACCGTATGTCAATGAC
The DNA here is from genome assembly GCA_964608835.1 of uncultured Gallionella sp. Taxonomy (GTDB): domain Bacteria; phylum Pseudomonadota; class Gammaproteobacteria; order Burkholderiales; family Gallionellaceae; genus Gallionella. The sequence continues at coordinate 16,945 of CAZSPN010000007.1, read as the reverse complement.
TGTGATCTTGTCGGCATCATATTCGGCTCGAAATTGCACGTATAGCAAGAGCAAAAAAATACCCAAGATGACAATCACCACGGGTACGAAGCTTTCCCGAAACAACCGCATCCATTGAGTGTCCTTATTCATCTTGGTTGAGTTTCTTCATTGTCATTGCCTGGAGTATTGATAACATACCTCGGTCGTTGACGTTCTGAATTTCCAACCCTGGCCGCACGTTAATTTCCAGTAGCAGTGGTCCATCGGGTGAAATTGATATATCTATGCCCAAGTATTTGAGCGGCACTGCCTGCGCTGCACGTTGTGCCAGTTCGATAATTTCCGACCAGTATGGCAAAGTTCGACCCAGTAGGGGTACGCCACTGTCGGGATGTTGATCTATGGATTGCCCCAAAAAACGACCGTGGGTGGTAATGCCGCTGGCAATATCAATGGCAACACCAAGCGCGCCTTGATGCAGGTTCGCTTTGCCGTCCGACTGGCGCGTTGGAATGCGCGTCATCGACATAATCGGCATGTCGTCGCACATGATCACGCGCACGTCCGCCAGCCCCAGCGGACTTAATTCCTGCATATCGGGATGTTGGGTAATCCGACTTTCGATGATGGCGCGATCACCCAAATCATGGGAATAAATGCCAAAAATAATGTCCGAAATATGTTTTTGCAAATCGTAAAGCGTGTAAGTTTTCCCGCTAATGCCCAACCAGTCGCGCCCGCTTCGACCGACGATTACGATAATGCCATTTCCCCCGCTGCCCTGCGCCGGTTTGATGACAAAATCGTGATAAATGCCGAGTTCCCGCTCCAAATTGCGTAACTCATAAAAATAGCTGTAAACGCGGTAAGTTTCAGGCATCTGCACCCCTGCCGCACCGAGCATTTCCTTGGCGAGCAATTTATCGTCCGCCAGCGGAAAATGCTGGCGTGCGTTTCGTGTATAGACGTAGTGAAGGTTGCGTCGATTCATCGACAGCACAGATGCGGAACGTTCGCGCACATCGGCCAGACGCGATAAAAATGTTCGTATGGCTTTCATGGACGAGCGTCCAGTATCAGGCGACGGAAACGCAAAAATTCCATCACACGAATACCTATCCATTTGCCCAGCCATAGATTCAATGCGATCACCACCAGCAACAATTCTGGAAATGCGAGTATCAGGCTTTGCAGGAATAATGAATCCATTACCGTATAACAGGCTGCAATCACCACCAGGGTCATCAGTGTGATGCGTGCAACTTTTAACGCACCCTGTTCGGCCTCCATTAGCGCGACGCGCTCTGCGGTAATGGCGAGTATGGCGATGGGAAACAACGTGACGTGCGCAAGATCAAACAAACCCATCTGCACCCCGCCCACCGTGGTCGCCATCATCACTATCACCACTGTGGTTAACATGATAGCCATCTTGGGCGAGTGCAATAATTGTAGCCAATCCAAAGCCCTTCGCACGACCGCTGACAGCAGAACGATGCCAAGGAAGCCGATCATGCCCCACAGCAAACCCGTTTCCCGTGCCGCTGCCGCAATCAGTGCGGGTAAAAAGGTGCCGAATGTTTCCAGACCAATTACATTGCGGAACACCACGGTAACTAGCGCACCCAACGGAAGCATGAGCAGAATCTTCAGCAGATTTTGCGAAATGCCAACACGTTCAAAGTGCGCATACAAATTAGTGATATTCAGCGATGACTGGCTTAGCGCAGTTTGCGCATCATGCTGGGGAACCAGTTGTTTGGTTATCTTAAAGAAATACTGAAAATTCACGTTGGCAGTGTGCTTGAACAACACCAAATCGCCGTAGTAAAGCGTCAGGTAATTCGCTGGAATTTCAGCAAAACGGTCATTGATCGTATCAAATGGAATCCAGTGTCCGCTAACATACACCTCGACCCATTGGTGGGTGGTACGCTTGCTTCCCTGCTGCATAATCAAGCCACCCACCAGTCGCGCTGGAATGTTCAGCTTACGCGCCATCGCAACAAACAAGCGGCTTTTTCCGTTACAACTGGCTTCACCGAGTTTCAGTGCTGTTAACGCGTCTGTGTAACCCGAAAAATTCCGATTGGCCAAATTGTCCTGCAAATGCCGATGAATGCGCGTCACCGCATCCAGAATAGTTGGCTCTTCGACGGCAACGATGCGGCGCAAAGCCGCTTCGATCTGCGGATCATCTTTTTGAATACCGGGTTCAGCCACAAGGTAGGATGCGAGCGCGGCAGGATAGGAATCCGGAATAGTCAAATCGACCGGGATGTTGTAGCGTATGTGGCGTGCTTGTACTGCATATCCGTAAAGAACCCCTTGCTGACCGCGAACATTTTCGGCTTTCCAGGATGCTTCACGATTGAGCGAATCAGACTTGAGTTCTGCGGTAAAAATACCGGAAGAGTTTTGTTCGTTTTCGATGGACTGGCGCGAATCGGTTTTGGGAAGATAGGTATGGACATTGATGTCTTCTCCATGACCGTCCACTTGCATGCTGACTTCCACTCTATAACTATGCACGGGAATCAGTCCTGCCAAGGGGTAATCAAGAACATACAGCTTATATCCCGTAATGCTAATGGGGAGCAGCACCATAAGGGCAAGTGCCATAATATATACGTTGCGGCGCACGTTGCTGGTACTTTTACCAACCATTAGAAGTTGCCGTTGTATTGAGTCTTGACATTATTTTCCTTAAATACAAAGAAGGTGCGTGACATGCGGAACAAGCGAGAGGTCGCTAATATGCGTATTGGCTGCTGCGGCAAACGTGCTGGTTTGAATATACGTCGCCACCAATGCCTGTATTGTCCC
>CAZSPN010000007.1:0-14127 GCA_964608835.1 uncultured Gallionella sp. | reverse complement strand
TAAGAAGCTGATCATAGTGAGCGAAACCCGAAACAGTGGACGGGCAAGTTGGGGAATTATGCAGCATCCTTAAAAGTTTTTGTATAAAAGCTGTTGGCATATTCGACGGGTGAGTTGTTGCCGGTCTTGGCGTGCCGCCTGATGCGATTATAAAAGACCTCGATATATTCAAACACGACACGTCTAGCCTGTTCACGCATGGCAAAACGGTAATGATGCAGACTTTCATTTTTCAACGTGCCGAAGAAACTCTCCATCGGTGCGTTGTCCCAACAGTCCCCTTTACGACTCATCGAGGCCAGCATCTTGTAGCTCTTTTGCAAGTCTCGATAGGCCTTGCTGCAATATTGGCTGCCACGGTCTGAGTGATGCAGTGGACCGGCTGAAGGTTTTTTGCGCCAATACGCTGCACGCAAAGCATTCAGCACCAGAGTTGTTTAGTCATTTGCTTGCGAGCTCACGTTTAAGCTCGCGTATACGGCGTTGCTCTGCTGAAAGCTTGTCTGCACCCAGACTGGATTTGAGTGCGCACCAAGTGTTCGCCCATCTGCGCCTGACGTTTCACCGACCCGGTTTAATAGGCCCAATTAGCATGGTTAGCGCGGCGAAATTTTCCGATGAGTCAATATTCAATCAGCGATAACATGCGGTTAAATTTTTCATATAGGCGAAGCTTACAGCCAAGGTTAAGCCTCCGGCCGGAGGTCATTTAACTCACCTGTTTGTGATAAGCGTGACCGATATAATACTGCGCATTGTCGGTGGAAGTCGATGTCGAATAATTTGTCAACACCTTGTTGAGCTCCACAATTGCAGTGAGGTAATCTGATATTGGAGCGGGTGAAGGGGATCGAACCCTCGTCACTTGCTTGGGAAGCAAGAGCTCTACCATTGAGCTACACCCGCACACTCCCGAAGGAATAGACGCACCTTCCCCGATGGGGACAGTGCATCTACCCCCGTCGGGTACGAATTTACAAACTTGCCTCACGACAAGTCGCCTAGTGGAAGTCTGCACGCTTTCACGTCAGGGCAATCGTTTCATCCCCTATCTGAACCATTACAGCGCAGCATTCGCTTACTCGACCTTCCTTTGCCCACTATCGGATGATCTTACGGTCACCCTCGTCCGCCAGACTGGCCGAACACCATATTGGGCTTACCAAGTTCCGCACAAGTAACAAGAGTTGGTTAGGTTCCGCCTTTTCGCCGGTGATCGTATGTCAGCGTATTTGCACCAAGTAAACAAATAACCGATCACGTGCCATTTTGGCCAGAGCCCGATACCACAAGTTGCGTTTGGCTTTTAACAGCGGTTCACATTCATTAGCCATCCAACTTAGCTTAGTGCCTCATCTGAGTGCAACTCCCGAAATCACACCAAACCCCTCACGGGGCTTGATGGTGGCTACATTGTCAGAGTGCTTAGCGCCCCACTGTTGCCAGTGCCGCGCTGCTCCTTGGCTACGAGGGGCTGAACTCTCGGTTCCATAACAACTCTTTCGAATAGTTGGAATAATTGCTTATACGACTTTCGCCGCTTTGCTTGCATAAGCAAGCATTCGTTATAAGACACAATTCGCGTCGCTTCCCCCAAAAGGGAACGTGGTGCAAGGGTGTCTGAACTTTGCGACTCGTGTCGCACGATTGGGGAGCTGCTATTCTACCATTGAACTACACTACACCCGCATGGTGTAAAATCGGCATGTATTTTAACACGGACATTCCCTCCAAAGTGATTACCTTAAGCATCAATGGTGCAAGCCGCGCATTCTCCGCCGTACTAAATATCGCTGAATTGGTCGAGCAATTGGGCTATACGGGAAAACGTATCGCATTGGAGCGCAACGGTGAAATCGTGCCTCGCAGCACTTACGCCCATGTGCAATTGGCTGAGGGAGACAAGCTGGAAATTGTGGTTGCCGTCGGCGGCGGCTGAACAACTTTAACGCCCTCACCCAACTTCTGTCCCGTAGGGGTAGAGTGGTATGTTGAAGAACTGGAAATAAACATGAACGATACCTTGGTCATCGCAGGAAAAAACTACTCATCCCGGCTGTTGGTCGGTACGGGAAAATATAAAAATTTTGTCGAAACACGCGCCGCGCTGGATGCCAGCGGTGCGGAGATTGTTACTGTGGCAATACGCCGTACCAATCTTGGTCAAAACGCCAACGAGCCTAATCTGCTTGATGCCGTGCCGATGTCCAAATTCACCTATCTGCCGAATACTGCTGGCTGCTACACAGCCGACGATGCGGTACGCACGTTGCGTTTGGCGCGCGAATTACTGGACGGTCACTCGCTGGTTAAACTCGAAGTGTTGGGTGATCCGCAATCGTTGTATCCCAACGTGATTGAAACTCTCGTAGCGGCAAAAGCACTGATCGCGGAAGGCTTTCAGGTGATGGTCTATACCTCGGATGACCCCATCATCGCCAAGCAGATGGAAGACATCGGCTGCGTCGCTATCATGCCGCTTGCCTCGCTGATTGGTTCGGGCATGGGCATTTTGAATCCGTGGAATCTGCAACTCATCATGGATAGGGTCAGTGTCCCCGTCATCGTGGATGCGGGTGTTGGAACAGCTTCCGATGCGGCGATTGCAATGGAGCTGGGCTGCGCGGGCGTGTTGATGAACACAGCTATTGCAGGCGCGCAACAACCGGTGCTGATGGCATCGGCGATGAAGAAGGCCGTGGAAGCGGGTCGCGAAGCCTTTCTTGCGGGGCGCATGCCCAAGAAGCTTTATAGTGCTAGCCCCAGCTCACCAGTGGCGGGGATTATTGCTTCAACTCGCAGCTAGGAAGATGGTTAGACACCTCCCTAATCAGGGTACTACCGCTGCTTTTAATGCCGTTGCCCGCGATGCGTATCGATCTTGATGCCAATTTCCTGTAGCAATGGTGTGGGCAAAATACCCCCCGCACATATGATGACGGCATCGTTGGGGATTTCGATCACGTTGCCTTTCTGCTCCAGTTTTACCGAGTTGGGAAGGATTTCGGTGACGTTGGACTCCAGCAAAATGTTTAGCCTGCCTGTTGCGCTGGCGGCTTCGGCATACTTGCGGTTTTTGACTTTCACTCGGCTAAAGGCATTGCTGCGGTAACTCAATGTGACCGTTGTGCGGGGTTCTTCCGAAATGGTCACGGCGGCTTCCAGTGCGGCATCTCCACCACCCACCACTAGCACATGCTTACCCGTAAATTGCGCGGGGTCTATCAGGCGGTACATGACTTTTTCCAGATCTTCGCCCGGCACATCCAACTTGCGCGGTGTACCGCGCCGTCCGATAGATAGCAACACGCTGTTGGTATGGTACGTGCCACGACTGGTTACGACGGAAAATGTACCATCCGACTGATGGTCAATACGTTCCATGCGCTCGCCAAAATTGATTTTGATGCCCGTCTTTTGCACCACATCTTCCCATAGCTCCATGAGAGCTTCCTTGTTGGTCTCGCGGAAATTTACCTTGCCGTAGATGGGCAGGTGCATCGGTGCGGTCATCACTAGCTTGCCGCGCGGGTAGTGCAGTGTTGTACCGCCAAAAGTACTTTCCTGCTCGATGGTGATATAGCGCAAATTCTGTTCATGTGCTGACAAGGTGGATGCCATGCCCGCCGGACCCGCACCGACAATCAAGACATCGTAGGGTGCGCTGGTTTTTTTGCGTTTTGACATAGTGACAACAGCTTGGCGGCCCTGCTCGACCGCTTTGCGAATCAAGCCCATGCCTCCCAATTCACCCGCGATGAAAATGCCGGGGACGTTGGTCTCAAAATCGGGTTTGACTTGCGGGATATCCACACCGCGTTTTTCCGTGCCGAACACCAGATGGATTGCGTCAAACGCGCAGGATGCGGCACATGCTCCGTGACCGATACACACGGCCGGGGTAATCAAAACCGCCTTGCCATTGACGAGGCCGATGGCATGTTCCGGGCAAGCATTTACACAACTGCCCGAACCAATGCACAGATTGGGGTCGAATACAGGGTGCAGGGTAGGGGGTTCGGTCAAGCCCGCATCCAGTGTTTCACGCAAAGTTTCAGTGTGAACCTTGGCGCGACGGTTTCGTCCACGAATGGAGAAAAACAGTACCGCTGCAATGGGTACAATATAAGCTAAGTAAACAAGAATCTCTTGGCTCATGCGAGGATATTAGTCTGCCTGAAATTAGGAGTTGCGCAGTCTAGCAATGCCACCACATGAATTCAAGGCGTATAGTGTAGGCAATAGTCACGTTTTCTCGCGTATAATTCGCGCTGTTTTGCCTATTGCCCGGATTCGCCGTGAGGCGGGTAACTATGTCACCAGAGATATTGCACGAAAAAAACACGACAAGCACTTCCGCAGGTAGCGGACAAGTTGATCGACGTACGCACAGCTCTGACAAAACGCCCGCCACCGTTAAAGTGTTGGGCGGCACACGCGCCCATGAAAAAAGGTTTAATGTTGGTGCGACATTTGTCTGGCTTGCTGCCATAGCGCTGGTGATATTGGCCATTCCTGTTTACCAAGGTAAATGGTACAAGTCCGGCAATGGCTGGGATCATTTCAGTTATTGGATAGGCATCATCGGCAGCGTGATGATGCTGCTGATGTTGCTCTACCCGATACGCAAGCACGCGAAATTTGCGCAAAACTGGGGCGCATTACGCTATTGGTTTATGCTGCACATGATGTTTGGTATTGGCGGTCCGATACTGGTGTTATTCCACACCACCTTCCATTTCAAATCACTCAATGCGACCATTTCGCTGGCCTCCATGTTGCTGGTGGCATTGAGCGGCATAGTTGGTCGTTTTATTTATCGGCACATTCATCGGGGGTTGTACGGACGGCATTCGGATTTGAAGGAATTGCAAAAATCGGTCGCCTCCAGTCAAGAAAAAATTGATGCCCTGTTGATGGATGCCCCCGATATTAGCAATAAACTAAAGCGATTTAGCGATTTGGCACTCAGCCATGAGGGTGCTTTCAGTACCCGCGTGTGGCGGTTTGTCACTTTGAGTTGGACTCGCCGCCAGCTCGCCAAAGAATGTAGCGAAGACTTGCGTCAGGCGGTTAAGCTGTTGGCCAAGTCGCAACACTGGAGTGCGCAGCAGCAAGAGGCGAAATGGCACGAGGCCGTGCAAAAAATCAGGGACTACCTAGCCGCGCTGCAAGAGGCGGCGCAGTTCTCGACTTACGAGTGGATGTTCCGTTTATGGCATATTGTCCACTCCCCTTTTGTTTGGCTGCTGGGCTTTAGTGCAATTGTGCACGTCATTGCAGTCAATATGTACTAATCCCCGATGATTATTCGCTTCACTTTATCGACCTGGCTGTTATTGATGTCAAGCTTCGCCCAAGCGAGCGAGGCGGAACTCGCCCTGATGCCGGGCGAGGTCATTAAAGGTCACGCCAAATACGAAGCGGATTGCAAGGAATGTCACACGCGTTTTGATAAGGATGCGCAAAAGGGATTGTGCAAAGACTGCCACAAAGAAGTTAAAGCCGATGTGAATGATAAAAAGGGCTTCCACGGTACGCTAGACGAAAAAGAATGCAATGTTTGCCACACCGACCACAAAGGTCGTGACGCAAAAATCGTGATCTTTGATGAAGGCAGGTTCAAGCACGACAAGACCGATTTCCCATTGAAGGGTGCGCACGACAAAAAAGAAAAAGTGAAATGCCAAGATTGCCACGATACCAAGAAAAAATACCGTGAAGCCCCCTTGGACTGTAATGGCTGCCACAAAAAAGATGACAAGCACAAAGGTTCATTGGGAACGGGCTGCGAGAGATGCCATACCGAAAATAACTGGAAAGAATGGAAGTTCGATCACAGCAAAACCAAATTTGGGCTGACGGGCAAACACATCGACGTGAAATGCAATAAGTGCCACTTGGAAGCTCCCACAAACTACAAGGATGCGGCAAAAACCTGCTACGGTTGCCACAAAAAAGACGATAAACACAAAGGTTTATATGGTAAAAAATGTGAGACTTGTCATATTGACAAGAATTGGAAAACCATCGAGTTCAATCACGACAAGGAAACCAAATACAAATTAAAGGGTAAGCACATTGAGACAAAATGTGTGGCCTGCCATAAAGAGCCGCTGTATCAGAACAAGAAAACCCCAGACACGTGTTTTGCCTGTCATAAAAAAGATGATGTGCATAAAGGTGGCTTGGGCGAGAAATGCCAGGACTGTCATAACGAGGAAAAATGGCCAACGCAAAAATTTGATCATGACAAAGATACCAAATGGCCTTTGTTGGGTAAGCACATCACCACCAAATGTGATGCCTGCCATACCAATGAATTGAAAAAACTTGGTACGAAACAAAAAATTGCGCTGATTTGCATCGGTTGTCACAAAATAGACGACAAACATAAAGCCAATTTCGGCACGAAATGCGAAACCTGCCATAAAGAAAAAGACTGGAAGAGCAGCAAATTCGACCACACCCGCGATACCAAGTATCCGTTGGTGGATAAGCATGAAAAAGTGAAATGCGTGGCCTGCCACAAGGGCAAAGTATATGAAGAGAAGCTCAAGTCAGACTGTGTGCTTTGCCACAAAAAGGACGATGTACACAAAGAAAAATTGGGCAAGAAATGTGAATCCTGCCATGACATCAAAGATTGGAAAAAAGCCAAGATAGACCACAGCCGCTCTCGCTTTCCACTGCTAGGCGCACACAATGTGGTTGAGTGTAAAAAATGCCACACCGACAAGCTGTACCGTGGTGTGCCGCTGGATTGCTACTCATGCCACAAGAAGGAAGAAGAGAAGCCGCATAAGCAACGGCTGGGCAAGAAGTGTGAGAATTGCCACAATGCACGCTCGTGGAAATCCTGGGATTTCAATCATGACAAGAAGACCAAGTTCAAGTTGGATGGTGGACACAAAAAGCCGGGCTGCTACGCTTGCCACAAACTGCCCGTTGAGAATGAAAAGTTTGCGGTCGAGCGAACCTGTGGCGGTTGCCACGACAAGGACGACAAGCACCAGGGTGAATTCGGCCATCTGTGTGAACGTTGTCACGTTACCAGCAAGTGGAATATTTTGCTGGTAGGAGGATCGACCAAAGCACCCGCCAAAGCCTCGGCCAAATAACCGTTGAGCCGAACCAATTGACCGTTTGTCGGTCAATTGCCCGTTCAGGCCGCCCATTCAAGCTACCCATTAACCGTTCAGTCAACTGGATAGTTGAGTAATTCTAAAGGTTATGTACTATGCTCGGCGTGGATTGGCTAATTTCCAGCTAAGAGTTTTAGTGTACCGTGACTTGAAGAATTTCCTGATATTATTTTATTGTGCGTAGCATTCCCCTGGAGGGATAAAAATGAAAAATCAACAAACTAAATTTACAATGGCAAGCAGGACTCAAATTCTACGTTCCCCGCGCTGGCTGGTAATGATGTTCCTCTTGCCACTGCTGGCGATGGTGCATTTCGCGTTGGCCGCACCAGCTCCGGTTGATCCTTTGCTTGACCCATCCGCTGCGTCGGCTGTCGCAGTGGATAAATTCGACCATGCCAAGACGGGGTTCCCGCTGACGGGTTCGCACACTTCAGCGCGGTGCATTTCTTGCCATATTAATAATGTGTTCAAAGGCATACCGCGCGATTGTGCAACTTGCCATCGTCTGGGAAACCAAATGGCCGCAACCGCCAAGCCGAGCAATCACATTAACACCAATGCGCAGTGTGATACTTGTCACAAAACCACGGTATGGACACCCGCGACATTCAGTCACATAAGTATGCCAAGCGGTGACTGTGCCACCTGCCACAACGGTGCTACGGCGCAAGGAAAGCCTACCCTTCACGTTCCTGTTCCCGCAACGATCTCATGTGATAACTGCCATAAAACCACCACATGGCTGCAAGTTGCTTTCAGCCACAAGGGCATCTATGGCGGTTGTACCGATTGCCATACCGGTCAACCTTTGCAGGGTATGGCAACGCCCAAGGGTAAACCAAACAACCACATGCTTACCGGTTTGGATTGCGTGTCCTGCCACAGCACCATCGATTTCGTGATCCTGAAACCGGGTGCGCCCGTGTCAATCAATCCGGCTACTCATATTCCAACCACCCAGCCTTGCTCGGTTTGCCACAATGGCGGAAGTTTTGCCCCCGCGCGGATGAGCCATGCCGGAATTATGGGTAATTGTGAACAGTGCCATGACAATGGCAGTGGTGGTAGCCGGACTTTTAGTGAGGGAGCAGGTGTAACGCCAAGATCCAAAGCGGATGCTGTGCCAAGCCATATACCAACCAGCTTGCCCTGTGCATCGTGCCACACCGTGTCGACAACATTTAAGTTGAGTCCCGGTGCAGTTATTCCGATGCCAGTAGGTCATTTGCCTTCTACGCAGCCTTGTGCTACTTGCCACAACATGCAGACCGGCTTTTTGCCCGCCAAGATGAGCCATGCGGGTATTTCCACTAAGTGTGCGGACTGCCATACAGCAGGCAAAACATACAGTGGCAGCCCGAATATGCGCATTGTTCCCAAATCAGCCAACCACGTGCCAACCAACCTTGCCTGTGAAACATGCCATAACGCTAGCAATACCAGCGGCTTCAATTCATTTTTGGGGATTGGCTCGGCGATTATGCAGCATACGGGCATCGTAAATGGTTGCGCGGCTTGTCATGTTTCGCCTTACCCCTACAGCGGCACTCCGATTGTGGCCAAATCGGCGACCAGTCCAGTCCACGTTCCGACTAACCGCGTAACGTTGGGGGCTAATTGTGAAACTTGCCATTCCGCCACGATGTTCAGCTCTTTCGCGGGTGCGCTGATGAAGCACTCAGGAATTCTCAATGGATGCAAGGATTGCCATAATGGCAGCACCACTTTCCAGGGTATGGGGCTGGCGACCTACTGGCCTGCCGCCATGTCCAGCATTCATGCTACCCAAACCGATTGCGTTGGCAGCGGTTGTCATACAACGACAACGTTCTCCAGTGCGTCCGGCTCAAAATCCACCACCCATATTCCCACCACGGCGACCTGCTCCAGCTGTCATCCGGGAGGGGCATCTCAAGTGGCGACCATGAACCATGCGGGTATGGTAAGCGGGTGTGCAGCTTGCCATAACGGCCAATCATTTGCCGATCATACCAGCAGTACGGGGCTGAAGCCCGTGAGCAAGGCAAACTTCCCGCCGCACGTGGCAACTGCACTGGATTGTTCAAGCTGCCACTACCCCAGCCCGAATGGTTTCACTTCCTTCGCGGGTGCGACAGGCGGAGCATTGCCGCTGAACCATTTGCCAACGTCGCAACCCTGCTCGACTTGCCATACCTCATTTGGTGCTAATTCCGGTCACATGAGCCATGTTGGCATTGTGGGCGGATGCGCGACCTGTCATAACGGGCAAACCTTTGCGGTGGGGATGAAGCCGGTGTCCAAGCCAACCGGAGCGTTGCCGCATATTCCAACCAGTCTGGCCTGTGAAGCTTGTCACTCCCCCAGCAACTTTAACAGCTTTTCCGGTACGGCCATGAAACATACGGGCATTACCACTGGCTGCGCGAGTTGTCACGATGCGGGCAAGGTGTTTGCCGGCGGAATTGTGACGTTGCCTGGCAACCATGTTCCCACCTCAAGCACCGGGGCGATGGGTGCACCGGGTTCACAGTGCGAGGCCTGCCACTCCAAAACCAACTTCACCACGTTTTCAGGTATTCCGATGAACCATATCGGCGTGACTGGCAAGCCTTGCAAAGATTGCCATACCGGTCAGGCCTTTGCGGGAGGAACTCCCCGTCACGTGGGAAGCATTACCAACCACATACCCTATGCTGCCAACTTGTTGGGCGGCTCGACGATGGATTGTAATCACTGCCACAAGTCCACTGCGGTGGGCGGATTCTCAATCTTGAGTGTGCCTTCGGCCACCATGCACAATGGCAGCAGGGGACGCGGCACGGGCGGGGATGGTTCATATTGCGCGGGTTGCCATCTATCCGGAACAAATTATCTGGGTGTGCAGGGCAGAAAATCCCTGACGCACGAAAGACCGGCACCTCAGCCGGACTGTTCGAATTCCGGTTGCCACAAACCTTTGGGCAACGAAGGCACGGCCTATACAAGTTGGTAATTGATGTGGCTGGACATTTGAGTAGTCAGGCTTAAAATCTGGCGGTGCAGTGACGCAAAGCTGTGCCGTTTTTTTTCTGCCAGCGATATGAGACAATCAGACGGTTAAGTGGTGGACGATGATGAATATAAATTGGTGCGGGCTACGTGCGGTAGTGTTTGGATTGGCTACTGCCCTTTTCGGATTTTTGACACCGCAAGCAAATGCGGAAGTAATTGATGCGATCAATGTCAATCAGTCAGGCGATCAGGCCGAGATTCAACTGCACTTCATCACGCGCATCCAGTACAAACGGCAGGTTGCGCTCAAAAATGGCGACATACGGATTTATCTGACCTTGCTGGACATCAAGTCGGACGACCCGCGTTTGCAGTGGGAAAAGAAAGATTCTCCGCCATCCGAGATTGTCCCGCCCTTTACGGTAACTTATCCCGAACTGGATTCATCGCTTACGCTGAGCTTTGGCAAGACCATCAAATATCGTGTCCGCGCAGGCAAGGATGGGCGCAGCGTCAGCATTTTTACCAAGGCGTTGGTGACAAAAACGAAAGAGGCAATTAAATTTGTTCCCGTTCCTGCGGTAACAACGGCACTGCCTGAGGTGGCGGCAAGTGTGGCTGCGGCATCTGTAGTACCTTCAGCTGTAGTACCTTCAGCACCATCCCCATCGGAGCAAGCAATGGTAGAAAGTACGCCATCAGATGCCCAACAAAAATCACCTGAGCAAATCCAGCAGGATGCCCAGCAATTATTTGTTGCGGCCAGTGATGCGCTACAAAAAAATCAGGGGGAACCTGCAGTAGAGGCGTTGAATAAACTGCTGAATCTGCCACCCAACGTGTTGACTCAGTCCGCCCAAGAGTTGATGGGCGAGGCGCGCGAAAAAAATGGTGAATTTGTTAAGGCACGCGCCGAATATGAGTTGTATTTGAAATTGTATCCCAAGGCAGCCGATGCCAAACAGGTACAAGCACGCATCGACAAGCTTCCCAAGGAAGATACGACTAAGGCGCAATTGAAAACCCTGCCCAGCGAAGCGGCACAAAAAGCAGTGGAAGAGAAATTGCAGGTTACTGGAGGTATTTCACAAAACTATTATCGGGGTTATACCCACACCGACACGTTTGCCACCGATGGCGTGACATCCACGACTTCAACATTCAGTGCCACGGATCAGTCCATGCTGATTACCAATCTGGACTTAACCGCGCGTAAACGTACCGAAAAAATGGACACGCGTTTTGTGCTGCGCGAATTTAACCGTAAAAACTTTCTGCCCAATTCGCGCAACGATAACCGCTGGAATGCCGTGTATTTTGAACAAGGCTCACGGGATCGCAAATACCTTTATCGTATCGGACGGCAATCCGGCACGACCGCAGGCACACCGGGGCGGTTTGACGGTATCGCGGGCGGGTACGGCGTTAGCCAGATGTTCAGGCTGAATGCCGCGATTGGCAGGCCGGTCGAATACGTTTCCGGCACGGGCAATCTGTCCGATGAAAAGCGTTTTTACGCGGGTAGTATCGACTTAATCCGTTTGCCGGATCAATGGAGCGGCAGCGTGTATGGCATCATCCAGTACGTCAGCGGTTATCGCGGCAAGGCGGGGGGCTACCGTGAACGCACGGCACTTGGATTGGAGGCGCATTACTTCCAAGCCCAGCGTAACTATATGACGCAGGTTGAATTCGATACGATCTACCACAAAGTTAATCTGGCGACTTTTCAGGGGAACTGGACTCAGGAATCGGGTACCAATTACTACATGACGATGGATCACCGCAGATCACCGCCGCTGTATCTGAATTTAACAGGGCAGTTTTCTTCGTCAGCCAAAGAGGTACTCAATTCCGGCAAGATTACGATTCAGGAGTTGCGTGACAATGCTATTGCACTGAGTCCCATCAGCAATATGTTGTCAGTAGGAATGTCGCGCCCGTATTCGTCCAATTTGCGGTTTGCAACGGATTTTCGGGTAAGCAGCACCGCTGGAACCGGTGCGTACACGACGACATCTTTGGCAACCGGACGCGCAACACAACCAGCTTCTCCGGGTACAGGTAAACAATACGCGTTGTCCTTTCAGGCAATTGGTAACAATTTGTTTTTCGAGAACGATCTGGGTATTGCCAGTGCCTCGCTAACCAAGACGGATACTACAAAGGGTCAGTCTCTGGCATTCACACAGGCGCAAACTTTCAGACAAAAATGGCGAGTGGATATGGCGTTGCAGTTCTTCAACCAGAACAGCAACGACGGTACGCATCAGACGCAAATCAGACCCAGCTTGACATTGAACTACCGTTTACGTGATACCGTAAATCTTTCTGCGGAAGGCGGGCTTGAGCAATATCGGACGAGCAATGCAAACTCGAATGACAAAACCCGGCGTGGCTACTTTTACTTCGGGTATCGCTGGGATTTCCGTTAGCTTTATAAGGCAATATATTCAAGCAGAAGTGTGACTCAGGAATGAAAAGGAGCAGCATCATGAATACAACGTCACTGGCAAGGTGTACTTGCCTCGCACTTGCGCTGGCTCTGACCGCATGTGGCGGTGGGGGCGGTGGGGGCGGTGGGGGCGGTGGGAATACCTCAGCAACCGGGTTGATAGACTGGATTTGGTTGGATGGTAGTGACGTGGGCGGGCAGCCCAGCATATTTGGTGCATCGGGCGTTGTTGCCGCGTCCGGAGTTCCGGGTGCGACAGAAGGTGCTTCTTCATGGACTGATGCACGCGGAGATTTGTGGCTGTTTGGTGGCAGCGATGAATCCGGTTCCAGTGATACAAACAATTTGTGGAAATATGACGGGACTAACTGGTTGTGGATGAACGGAAACCAGGGCGTAGCAAACCCTCTCGGCAATTATGGCGCAACAGTCGGCACTACCAATGCGCCAGATGCCACCGGGCCGGGCGCGCGCCAATATGCGGCTACCTGGACTGATGATAGCAACAACCTCTGGTTGTTTGGCGGCTATGTGCGGATCAATTCTGGCGGTCAAACAAAACCCTTTAACGATTTGTGGAAGTACAACATTGCCAGCAAGCAATGGACGTGGGTAGGCGGGGCAAGTACTTTCGACCAACTGGGGAATTACGGTACGCTGGGTCTCGCAAGTACAAACAATATGCCGGGTGCGCGCTATGGTGGCATGTCATGGAAGGATGCTAGCGGTAATTTCTGGCTATTTGGCGGCTATGGTTATGCTGAAAGTGGAGGTAAGGGCAGTCTGAATGACTTGTGGATGTTCGATCCCGTTAACAATCAATGGACATGGGTGAGCGGCTCAAAATCAATCGACCAGTTGGGTAATTACGGCAATCAGGGAATACCCAGCGCAAGCAACATTCCGGGCGGACGTTATTTTGGTGTGTCATGGCTAGATGGCGGCGGCAATCTCTGGCTATTTGGCGGACAAGGTTATGATACTGCCGGGACAGGCGATTTTAATGACTTGTGGAAGTTCGATCCCGCCAACAATAATCAATGGACATGGGTGAGCGGGGATAAAAAGAGCGGACAATTCGGCAACTTTGGTACAGCTGGCGTGGCCGCACCGTCCAATGTTCCAGGGGCACGCCGTACTGCGGTAGCATGGACAGACATCGCGGGTAATTTCTGGCTGTTTGGCGGTGCCGAAATGAACCCGAACAATCTGACAGGCACAGGCACGGATAATCTGAACGATTTGTGGAAGTTTAATGTGACCACGAAACAATGGGTCTGGATGAGCGGATCCAGTACGCCCAATCAGTCTGGTACATATGGTACGCAAGGAGCTTCAGATACCGCCAATGTTCCCGGCGCGCGCGACGTGGCAGTATCGTGGAGCAGCAAAGGCAAGTGCTGGCTGTTCAGCGGGCAGGTGGTTGTTCAAGCTAACAATTTTTCTACTGTACCCTACAACGACCTTTGGAGTTTCGTGCCAAAGTAAATGCTTATGGGGACCTCTAATAATTGATTTTCCACATGCGAGAAACGATGCATGAGTAATATA
>CAZSPN010000006.1:72998-89952 GCA_964608835.1 uncultured Gallionella sp. | reverse complement strand
ATTACTCATGCATCGTTTCTCGCATGTGGAAAATCAATTATTAGAGGTCCCCTTATGGCATTACCAGTGACGGCACTAAGCTATATTTGGCTGATACCAACAATCACACCATCCGCAAAATTCAGTAGGCAAGGTAAGACGGGCTAGCCTTAATATCGCGCTAATCGTCTTTCTCATGTTACCTCCATCCCTCTTGTAATTTCAAAATCCACCCCAATGTTGGCACTCGCAGGTGGAGAGTGCTAAACTTCGCCTCCGCATTTTTTAACCCTTTAAGTTTCAGGAGACTCAGCATGAAAATTCGTCCATTACACGACCGTGTGATTGTTAAGCGTATGGAAGAGGAGCGCAAAACCGCTTCCGGTATCGTGATTCCCGATGCAGCAACTGAGAAGCCCGATCAAGGTGAAATCATCGCTGTTGGTAACGGCAAGATGAGTGATGACGGTAAGTTGCAACCTATGAATGTAAAAGTCGGCGACCGCGTGTTGTTCGGCAAGTATGCAGGTCAGGCCTTCAAAATGAACGGCGATGAATATATGACGATGCGTGAAGATGACATCATCGGCATCGTTGAGGCTTAATAAAATTTAGAATTTCAGGAGAAAAATCATGGCAGCAAAAGACGTAAAATTTCACGACTCAGCGCGTGCAAAGATGGTGGTTGGCGTAAACATTCTGGCTGACGCAGTTAAAGTAACACTCGGCCCCAAGGGTCGTAACGTAGTGTTGGATCGCTCTTACGGCGCACCAACCATCACTAAAGACGGTGTGTCTGTAGCCAAAGAAATCGAACTGAAAGACAAGTTTGAAAATATGGGCGCGCAGATGGTTAAGGAAGTGGCTTCCAAGACTTCCGATGTGGCTGGCGACGGCACAACAACCGCAACGGTGTTGGCTCAATCAATCGTAATGGAAGGCATGAAGTTTGTTGCTGCAGGCATGAACCCGATGGATTTGAAGCGTGGTATTGACCAAGCCGTTATTGCTGCAGTTGCAGAATTGAAGAAAATTTCCAAGCCATGCACTACCAGCAAAGAAATTGCTCAAGTGGGTAGCATCTCTGCCAACTCCGACACTGTGATTGGCGAGAAGATCGCTGCCGCAATGGAAAAAGTCGGAAAAGAAGGCGTAATTACTATTGAAGACGGCACGGGCTTGGAAGATGAGCTGGACATCGTTGAAGGGATGCAGTTTGATCGCGGCTACTTGTCTCCTTACTTTATTAACAATCAAGATCGCCAAATCGCAGCGATGGAAAATCCATTCATCTTGTTGCACGACAAAAAAGTTTCCAACATCCGTGACTTGTTGCCAATTTTGGAACAAGTCGCAAAAGCAGGCCGCCCATTGCTGATTATCGCGGAAGATGTGGATGGCGAAGCATTGGCAACTTTGGTGGTCAACAACATTCGCGGAATTTTGAAGACGGTAGCAGTTAAAGCACCGGGCTTCGGTGATCGTCGTAAAGCCATGCTGGAAGACATCGCGATTTTGACGGGCGGCACTGTGATTGCTGAAGAAGTCGGCCTGACTTTGGAAAAAGCAACCCTCGCAGAATTGGGCCAAGCCAAGCGTATCGAAGTGGGCAAAGACAATTCCATCATCATCGACGGCGCAGGTAAAGAAGATGCGATCAAAGGTCGTATCGGTCAAATCAACAAGCAAGCAGAAGAATCAACCAGCGATTACGACAAAGAAAAGTTGCAAGAACGCAAAGCCAAGCTGGCTGGCGGCGTTGCAGTAATCAAAGTTGGCGCAGCAACTGAAGTGGAAATGAAAGAAAAGAAAGCGCGTGTTGAAGACGCATTGCATGCAACTCGCGCCGCAGTCGAAGAGGGTATCGTACCTGGAGGCGGCGTGGCATTGCTGCGTGCCAAAGCTGCGGTTGCCAAACTTAAAGGTGACAACCACGACCAAGATGCGGGAATCACGATTGTGTTGCGTGCCATGGAAGCACCGTTGCGCGCCATTGTTTCGAACGCGGGCGATGAGCCTTCTGTAGTTGTTAACAAAGTAGCCGAAGGTAGTGGTAGCTACGGTTACAACGCAGCCTCCAGTGAATATGGCGACATGTTGGCAATGGGCGTAGTTGATCCAACCAAAGTGACCCGTGTAGCATTGCAAAATGCCGCTTCTATTGCGGGCTTGATGTTGACGACTGCTTGTATGGTTGCCGAATTGCCGGAAGATAAACCTGCTGCTCCAGGCGGCGGCATGGGCGGCATGGGTGGTATGGATGGCATGATGTAATTCGACTCCTATTGCAACTTTCTGCAGTAACAATAAGCAAACCCCGCTGCGGCGGGGTTTGTCATTTGGTGCGTAATCGGTATAATGCGCGGCTTCGCGAATGGTCGTGTTTTAAGGCTGGCGAACAAAAAGTAGTAAAGGCCTGGTAGCTCAGTCGGTAGAGCAGAGGATTGAAAATCCTTGTGTCGGTGGTTCGATTCCGCCCCGGGCCACCAAATTTATAAGGCTTGCATGAATGCAGGCCTTTTTCATTTTGCGCGTTGATGCGCGAAAGAAAGCAATGTGAATATGAGTATCGCTACAGAAGAAGAAACCATGAGTCTTCACGCAACCACAGAATCCGATAACGTTGCGCTTGAAGTAAAACGCCGCCGCACTTTCGCCATCATCTCTCATCCGGATGCAGGCAAAACCACGCTCACAGAAAAGCTGCTGTTATTTGGTGGGGCGATTCAAATGGCGGGTACGGTCAAAGCCCGCAAAAGTGGTCGTCATGCCACTTCCGACTGGTTGGAAATTGAAAAGCAACGCGGTATCTCGGTCGCCAGCTCGGTGATGCAATTCACCTTCGACGATTGCGTCATCAACCTGCTAGACACACCTGGTCACCAAGATTTCTCCGAAGATACCTATCGTGTGTTGACTGCTGTCGATGCTGCCGTGATGGTGGTGGATGCCGCAAAAGGTGTGGAGGCGCAGACCATCAAGCTGCTCGAAGTGTGCCGCTTGCGCAACACGCCCATCATCACCTTCATCAATAAAATGGATCGCGAGGTGCGCGAGCCGTTGGAAGTGCTGGATGAAATCGAATCGGTATTGAAAATTCATTGTGCGCCTGTCACCTGGCCGATTGGTATGGGCAAACGCTTTCGCGGTGTATATCACTTGTTGAATGACGAAGTGTTGCGTTTCACCCCCGGCGAAGAAAAGGCCAATCAGGATGTGCAAGTATTGCGCGGTACTCAAATTGACCAGATGAGGCAGGAATGTCAGAGCGAGATGCAGACGATGCGCGACGAAACTGAATTGGTCATGGGTGCGGGTGCGTCGTTCGATTTGCAAGAATTTTTGAAGGGGCAACAAACCCCCGTGTTCTTTGGCTCTGGTGTAAACAATTTTGGTGTACGCGAGATTTTGCGTGCTTTGGTCGATTGGGCTCCCGCACCTTTGCCGCGCGCGACGGATGTGCGCATGGTACAACCTACCGAAGCGGCGTTTACGGGTTTTGTGTTCAAGATACAAGCCAACATGGATCCCAACCACCGTGACCGCATCGCGTTCCTGCGCGTGTGTTCCGGTAAATACAGTTCCGGCATGAAGGTCAAACATCGCCGTACCGCCAAAGAAATGAAACTCGCCAATGCGGTGACCTTCATGGCGAACGAACGCTCACGTCTGGAAGAGGCGTATGCGGGTGACATCATTGGCGTACACAATCATGGCCAATTGCAAATCGGCGACGTACTCACCGAAGGCGAGGCACTCACCTTCAAGGGCATCCCTTACTTTGCCCCAGAATTATTCAGCCGCGCGCGATTGCGCGATCCGATGAAAGCCAAACAGTTGGAAAAAGGCTTGCGTCAGTTGGGCGAAGAAGGCGCAGTGCAAGTATTCTCACCGCTGGTGGACAACACTCCACTGATCGGTGCGGTCGGGCAATTGCAATTTGAAGTGGTCGAACATCGCCTCAAAGCGGAGTACGGAGTGGATGCGGTATTTGAGCGGGCGGGCATCCACACCGCGCGTTGGGTCACCTGCGCCGATAATAATCACCTCAACGAATTCGTTAAAGCCAACCAAGCACGTTTGGCTAAAGACGTGGATGGCAACTACGCCTACCTCGCGGACACAGGAGTAAACTTGCGCTTGGCGCAAGAACGCTGGCCGAAGGTTCAGTTCCATGCCACACGTGAACACGGTCAGCAACTAAGTTAAAAGGGGAATGCGATGGGCGCACAATGGAAAGCCAGACATAAAGAAATTGCGGCGAATGCCAAGGGTAAAATTTTCGGCAAGCTGTCCAAGGAAATCATGGTCGCCGCACGCGGGGGTGCTGATCCGGATTCAAACTCACGGTTGCGCTTGGTGGTTGAGCAGGCCAAAAAGGTATCCATGCCCAAAGAAACGCTGGAGCGTGCTATCAAAAAGGGCGCAGGTTTGCTGGATGGCGGAGCCAGCCTGGAACGCCTGATTTACGAAGGTTTTGCCCCGCACAAGGTGCCGGTGATAGTCGAATGCCTGACCGATAATGTGAACCGCACTTACCCGAATATCCGGGTATTGTTCCGTAAAGGACAGCTAGGGGCAGCAGGATCCGTATCGTGGGATTTTGACCATGTGGGTATGATCGAAGCCACACCAAACAACAAAGAAAGTGATGCGGAGTTGGCCGCGATTGAGGCGGGCGCACAGGATTTTGAGCCCGGTGACGAGGGAGCCACTTTATTTATTACCGACATTGCCGATCTGGATGCCGTATGCAAAGCCCTGCCCACCTTTGGATTTGCCGTAGTTTCAGCACAACTGGGTTATCGGCCAAAAAATACTGTCGCGCTAACTGATGCCGAGCGCGAAGAAGTCGAAGCATTCTTGGAAGCGATTGATGCGGATGACGATGTGCAGAATGTTTATGTGGGGATTTAAGTAAATCGAAGCGCGAGAATTTTCCTCGCGCCTTCCAGGAATTTATTTCTTTGTAACGGCCTTGCCGTCCACTTTTACGGAATCTCCTTTGCTAAGGCTGGGTGGGTTATCTTGGCGAAATGTAACGGTCTCGCCCGTTTCCATCTTAACCGTGATGTCGTACTGCTTAATCTTCTTGGCATTCTTTTCGATTTTATTGCCGGCTACCGCACCGCCAATTGCGCCCGCAATAGTTGCCAGGTCACGTCCTGAACCGTTGCCTATCTGGTTACCCAGCAGGCCTCCCACCACGCCTCCCGCGACGACACCCAAGCCGGAGCCTTTGCCTTCCGCTTCAACTTCTGTAATTGAAACCACGATGCCGCAGGTAGTGCAAACGGTTTTCTTCGGTATGGGCGGTACCGCCTGCATAACGGGTTCGGGAGCGGGGGTTGCCATGACCGCTGCCGGAGCATTTGTTGTACTCGTTACCTGTTGGGTAGCTGCAGATTTGCGCGCTTGCGCTTTAGCCTCGGCTTGCTGTTTGGTGGCAAATTCCTTTTTGGTTTCCGCTACTGCTTGGGCAATAGCCGCCTCTTGCGCGGCCTTGGCGGCAGATTCTTCAGCTATCAGAGCATCTTGCTTGGCTTTTTCTGCGGCCTGTTCCATTAGTATCTGCTTCTTGGTTTCAGCAACCGCCTGATCGACCAATGCTTTGGTTTGAGCCGAAGTATCTTCGGCAGTGGGCTTGGGTGAACAGGCGACGGTAGTCGTAACAACAATCAGCGCGACTAAAATTTTATGGATTGAAATGTTCATAATGCTCTCCTTGTTGAGTGACATCAGCGATAACGGCTGTGCGGGGATTCGTTTGCGGCGCGCATCATATCAGGGAATAGAGCGGGCATCCGAAAGGATGGACTTTGGTTTTCCGGTGAAGTTCAGCAGCGCGGCTGCGTTGAAAGTAAAGTAAGTCACATAGCTAACCAGTGACAGGAAAGCGGCTCTTTCCAGTGTCATGCCATTTGAAAATAACCACAGCAACAGCGCGTAAAGTGGCAAAGAAAATAACTCACCTACGATGATGAGTTTGGTGCGGTGCGCCGCAAACAGCCCGAATAGAAATACCCATGAAGCTATGCGCATCCAGCAACCCAGCATGAACCATGCTGCGGTCGCATTGCTTACCGTGAAACGCGCGTCGTAGAGAGTTGCGAGCAGGGCTTGTTGATTAAAATAAATAATGAGCAATAGGCAACCTGTGGGAATCAGCACCATCCATCCCGAACGCGCTATTTCCAATCTGAAGCGATCCGTGCCAAAAGTGCGGCTGAGACGCGGCAAAAAAATCAGCGAAAATACACCCGCTGCGGTTGCGGTGATCCACTCGGTAGAACGCCATAAAGCCTGCATGATGCCCGCATCTTGCCACGAGAGCGTTTGCGCCAGAATGCCGCGCATCAGCAACATCGAGACAGGACTCATAATGCCGATTGCCAAGCCGACAGGAACAAATTGCGCGAGTTTGTTAGGGTGTTCGGACGCGTTATTTTGTACATGCTCAAGCGGCAATTTTTTGCGCAGGATATTCCAGGTAATCACCCCAAGCAAGGCAACCATCAAGGCTTGGATAAATAGCAGGTTGCTTATCGGTAAACGTAACCATGCTCCCAAGGCAACGGCGAGTAATACCAGACTCGTGAGCAAAGCCAGCTGGAACATGCGTTGTTGTTGATGCTTTCCCAGCCAATAGGCATTGAGCGTGGCGGGCAGTAAAGTGACGCAGCCGATCAACGCAGCCAAAGAAAACAGGGATGCGGACAGCCTTCCCTGGGTGAGCCATGCAGCGAGGGAAGGGGAAGTCAATGCCACAAGAATGGCAATAGGCAATGAGGTGGCAAGGCTTAATCTCAGCGCGTAACGCAACAGCACGGGTTCTTCGCTCGCCTCTTTCACTTGGGCAAGCATGACCGTTAAGCCGGTGAGCACGCCTGTCATCGAAACCACACTGACCAATTCAACAATCGATTGCAATTGTGCCCACAGTGCGATGGTCTGCGGGTCGCCCGCGAGTGCCAGCGTTTTATCGAGTAAAGCACGCGCCGCTAAATCTGTCAGGATGATGGCAAACGCGGCGAGTATTTTTTGTGGAGTGGTCAAGTTAATTTCTGCCAAAAAGCAAAGCCAGCACGAAGCTGGCTTTGCTCAATCTCGTGGTGAAATATCTTTACATGGACTGTGATGCGTCGCCCATCGGAACATGTTTTGCGCCATGCAAAATCGGCATCGCGTCAAAATATTCCTGGCGAGTGACTTTGCCATCGTGATTGCTATCCACCTCGTCATAGTATTTGGAAAGCATCGGCATGTTAACTGCCTCCGCCGAATCTAATCCGCCATCCTGATTGGCATCCGCCGCTGCAAAGCGGTTGTCCAGATGAGCCGTACCCCCGTTGTTGGGGGCGACGGGTGGCTTGGGCATACTGCTTTGCAATTCATTGGCGGTCAACTTGCCGTCACGGTTGGCATCCAGCTCTTTAAAGTGCTTGGCGTTGTGCTTGGTGTAATAGGTGTTAAATTCTTTTTTGGAAACCGCGCCGTCATGGTTGCTATCTGCCGAACCCAAAATATCGCCGCCCATCCTCCTGTGCTTTTTATTGTGTTTGTGTGAGTCGCACCCCTCGCCTTTTACATGCTTTTGTTTATGCAGTGGAGAATCACATTTCTCTCCCTCGGCGTGCGAAGCAGCATATTTTTGATCGTGCAAAGGTGAGTCGCATTTCTCTTCTTCAGCGTGTGCAACATTGGCGAATAAAGCCAGGCTCAACAAAATGGTGAGCAAGCTGGATGTTTTTTTCATGGCATATCCTTATTAAATTGACCTATTGTGACGGGTGGGCGGGGTTACTCTAACATGTCGTGAAATCAACGACAGCAGCATGCTACAGACTAACGACCAAAAGATAAGTTCAAGGTATTGCAGAGGCGGCTCCTGCCGCCAACATTGAACGGCGCGAATCGGGTATTTCCAGGCTGATGCACCCAATTTTTCCACCGCGAAATTCGGTCAGAAAAATCATCGCGGCCTTTTCCAAATCAAGACCGCCACCTTTCCCTTTCAGTATGCAACCACGTTTTTTGGCTATAGCTTCAACCACGCCGATTCCGTCTAGATTTTCTGTGGCGAAACCAAAGCGGGCGGTGAGTAATTCGGGATAACGTTGCAACAGAATTTCACCGAGGAATTCCGCGACTTCTTCCTCAAACACGGCATTGCGTCCGATAGCGTGGATGGCGGCGAGCATCAGCCCGTCACTTTGATGTTCTATTTTCGGCCACATCAATCCGGGCGAATCGGTGAGCGTCATATGATCGTTAATGCTGTGGCTCTGTTGCGATTTGGTTACGGCAGGTTCATCTCCCACATTTGCAACACGGCGTTTGAGCAGCATGTTCATCAGCGTGGATTTGCCCACGTTGGGTATTCCCATAATCATCAAGCGCAGCGGCTTGTGGGTATTATCACGATGCGGTGCAAGCGGCTGGCACAGTTTGGGGATTTTGGCGGCATCACCGGCATTTTTGCAACTCAGTGCAACGGCTTTAACGCCCACCTGCTGATTGTAAAAGCTCAGCCATTCCTGAGTTGCCATCGGGTCGGCGAGATCCGCTTTGTTGAGTATTTTCAGGCAAGGGCGTTGCCGATGCAGGCGCAATTCTTCAATCATCGGATTGCAACTCGCTTCGGGCGCGCGTGCATCCAACACCTCGATAACGACATCGGTAAACTCCATCGTCTCGGCGGCTTTTCTGCGTGCCGAAGTCATGTGACCGGGAAACCATTGGATGGACATATTGTTTAATTGCGAATTTATACGGTGTGCAGGCTTTAAAAGTCGGGCATGGAATAGATGAGAGGAAAATATTTTGGCCGGCGGATCAAGTACCCAAGGTGTTCTGCAACCCTAAAACATTCGGCTTCACTTGATTGGACAGATTTTATCATTGCCGAGGGACTCATGGTAAAACTCATCGGATATTTGATCGTCGAAGTGTTATTTGCTTAACACGGTTTGTGTTGAAGAAGCTTGCTCCACTAATAAATCGAACTTCTTGGCCGACCACTTTGCTGTCGTCGCTTGGGTCAAAACTGTAGCAATTAATGTCCGTGCCGAGAGCCTTCATGGCAACCAACATGCCCGCCAATGTCCACTAACATGAACACCATGACGACCGCGACACGCCTGGCTTACTAGGAAACTACGCTGCTCCTATTTGTCTTGAAGTGTCTGAATATGCGCCCTGGCAAGATTTTCGTAAAGCCGAATTCGCCTCAGCAGCGGCCACCAATCATAAAGAAAAGTTTGTAGCGGATGCCACATGGCAACCCAACCAACAATCGTAAGACTTTCTCGTGCGATGATGAGGCCGGTATTTGTTCCGAAATTTCCGATGGCATCTGCTGCAATCAGACACAGTGAAACAAATACAAGGCCGATGAGTAGGCTTAAACGACCCTGCCGCAGAAAATTTTTCAAGGCGATGCGTGCACGCTCGGCTTTGTATGAGAAATGGTTGTGGATCGCTTCTTTCAGCAGCTCGTTCGGATCGCCATTTGTCGGCCACTGTTCAATGTGGATGGTTATATGAAAGCGGCTGCCCGGCGCAAATTCCGATGCCCATGTTTCGATAAAGGCCTCTGCTTCCGGGTCAAGGTCTTTATTCAAGAACGGTGTCGGATCCATTGAATTAAACAGCTGTGTGATTTCGCGTACCCGTAGAGATAAGCGATGGATGGGTGCGGGGCTGGATAGTTTTTTCATGGTTGGTATTGTTGCCTTAAGGTGGAATAATAGCCGATTGCAATTCAATACTCGGCATTGGAAGGTTTCTCAGCTATATGGATTCACTGTTAATCACCATTTTTGTGATTGCTTATGCGGCAATTGCTTTTGAACATCCTCTGAAAATCAACAAAAGTGTCCCCGCTTTAATTGGTGCAGGGCTTTTGTGGACTATTTATGCCTTATACACAGGGCATGTAAGCGAACAGCTCAATGAGACGCTTGCTTCTACCGCGCAGATTGTTTTTTTTCTGATGGGGGCAATGACGATAGTTGAGGTTGTCGATGCGCATGATGGCTTTAATGTCATTACAGATAAGATTAAAACAACCAAGATGACCACCCTGTTGTGGCTAATCGGCTTTGTAACATTCTTTCTGAGTGCTGTGCTGGACAATCTGACAACTACCATAGTGATGCTGGCGGTCAGCCGGAAGTTGTTAGGTCAACGAGAGGATCGCTTATTTTTCTCAGGAATTATCATCATTGCCGCAAATGCCGGCGGTGCATGGTCACCCATAGGTGATGTGACGACCACCATGCTCTGGATCGGCGGGCAAATCACCGCGCTGGCAATTATCAAGGGGGTGTTTATTCCGTCCTTGATAAACATGATGATCCCCTTATTGCTTGTCAGTTACATGTTGCGAGGCAAGCGAGTCGTTAGCCCAGAAAAAGTCGAGGTCAATCACAGCAGGTATCAATCAACTCCATTCGAGCGGAACTTTATGTTTTTTGCAGGCATAGGGCTTTTGTGTTCAGTTCCGGTATTTAAGACGCTGACTCATTTGCCGCCATTCATGGGCATGTTGTTGGCACTTGGATTGCTCTGGTTGGCTGGTGATTTGATTCATCGTCGCCAAGCGGATGACGACAAACAGCACCTATCACTTGGTGCGGCATTACAACGGATAGATATACCGTCTTTGGTGTTCTTCATTGGAATTTTATTTGCCGTAGCGACGCTCGAACACAGCCACATTCTCTCGTCACTCGCACACTGGCTGGACAAAACAGTAGGGAGTCAAACCCTTATCGTGTCGGCATTTGGCTTGGTCAGTGCTGTTGTGGATAACGTTCCGCTTGTCGCGGCATCAATGGGAATGTATTCGATTACGGACTATCCCGCAGACTCATTCCTGTGGGAATTTTTGGCGTACGCCGCAGGTACGGGCGGATCGATTTTGATTATCGGATCTGCGGCAGGGGTTGCCGCAATGGGGATGGAGAAAATTGAATTCTTCTGGTACGTGAAAAAAATCAGCCTCCTAGCCTTGTTGGGATATGTTGGCGGGGCGTTGGCCTATGTCTTTATGTATTAATTTGCGCTGAGAGAGGCAATTTTGCCGGGCTGTTTCTTGATAAGATACGCCGCATAGCAGGAAGTAAATTTTAGAGGTGTCTTTGAAGATATTGATACTCGGTGCAGGGCAGGTCGGTTCGACGGTCGCAGAAAGTCTGGTCGGTGAAGCCAACGACATTACCGTCGTAGATTCGGACAGTGAGAAGTTGCGGCAGTTGCAAGACAGATTAGATTTGCGTACCGTCGTGGGCAACGCCGCACATCCCTCCACGCTAGAAGCGGCGGGTATTATCGACACCGATATGTTATTGGCGGTAACGCAAAGCGACGAAGTCAATCTGGTGGCGTGCAAGATGGCCGCCAGTCTTTACAATACGCCCACGCGCATTGCGCGCATTCGTTCTGCGGATTATCTGAATCGTGAAGAAGTGTTTAGCGCGGATAATTTTTGCGTTGATTTGTCTATATGCCCCGAGCAAATTCTCACTGACTACATCGCCAGGCTGATCGAGTTTCCCGAAGCACTGCAAGTATTGGAATTTGCCGGTGGCAAAGTGTCGCTGGTGGCGGTGCGCGCTTTTGAGGGTGGCCCGCTGGTGGGCAGACCATTGCGTGCTTTGCGCGCTGATATGCCCCAGATTGATACACGGGTGGCGGCAATTTTCCGTCGGGATCGTTCAATCGACATGACGGGTGATACGGTTGTGGAAATCGGCGATGAGGTGTTTTTTATTGCCGCAACTGAACATATTCGCACCGTGATGCAGGAGTTGCGCCGCATGGATAAACCCGCCAAGCGGGTGATGATAGTCGGTGGAGGCAACATCGGGCGGCGGCTGGCTAAAGCATTGGAGCGGGATTATCAAGTCAAGCTGATCGAGTTCAATAAAAAAGTATGCAACAAGCTCGCGGAAGATTTATCCCATTGCCTGGTATTGCACGGTGATGGCACCGATGAAAAGCTCATGCAGCAGGAGCACGTGGCCGATGTCGATGTGTTTTGCGCGCTGACCAATGACGACGAAAACAACATCATGTCTTCGCTGCTCGCCAAGCAGGGCGGTGCACGAAAAGTCATCGCGCTAATCAATCGTTCCGCATATGTGGGTTTGTTGCAGGGCGGCAAGATCGATATTGCTTTATCCCCCGCGCAGATCACCATCGGTACGCTGCTGGCCTATGTTCGCCAGGGTGACGTGGCGGCGGTGCATTCTCTGCGGCGCGGTGCGGCGGAAGCATTGGAGTTGGTGGCACACGGCGACAGAGAATCTTCGCGCGTGGTAGGGCGGCGCATCGAAGAAATTGAATCGCCGCCCGGTGCGACTATCGGCGCAATGGTGCGCAAAGACCAAGTGCTGATTGCGCATCACGATACGGTGATTGAAGCGGAAGACCACGTCATTGTGTTCGTCAATGACAAGCGTTCAGTCGGCAAGGTTGAGAAGCTGTTCCAAGTTAAGCCGGGCTTTCTATAGAGTTGCCAATGCTGCGCGCGCTCACCGTTATTCATGCTTTGGGGTTGATGCTGGTGGTATTCAGCCTCAGTTACCTCATGCCGATACTGGCATCCGTAATTTATCAAGACGGTACGCTGATCGATTTCGTTGATGCGATGATTCTGACCTCAACAACAGGCTTTTTGATGTGGTTGTTTACCCGACGTTACAAGGGGGAACTTTCCATTCGTCACGGATACCTGTTGGTGGTGGCAATGTGGACTGCGATGCCCGCTGTGGCTACTTTACCGCTGTTATTGGTAATAGACGGACTGTCATTCACTGATGCGTATTTTGAAACCATGTCAGGTCTTACCACCACGGGTGCGACGACACTGGTTGGGTTGGATAATTTGCCGCCCGCCATTAACTTGTGGCGACACGAACTCAACTGGCTGGGCGGGATGGGTATTATCGTACTAGCCGTGGCCATTTTGCCGCTGCTGGGTATTGGTGGACGGCAGTTGTTCAAAGCCGAAACACCGGGACCGATGAAGGACAGCAAACTGACCCCGCGCATTACCGAAACGGCGCGGAATCTGTGGCTGGTTTATCTGGGGATCACCATCGCTTGCATTTTGTCCCTTAAAGTAGTGGGGGTGAATACCGAGAAAGGTATGAGCTGGCTGGATGCGATTTGCCACGCTTTTTCAGCAATGGGGTTGGGAGGGTTCTCCACACACGATCAGAGCGTTGGCTACTTTGATTCCCCTGCGGTGGAGGCGGTGTTGATCGTATTCATGTTGATTGCCGTATTGAACTTTGCAACACACTTTTTGGCGTGGCGCGGGAAAAGTTTGCGGTCTTATCACATTGACCCAGAAGCGATTCCGACATTATTTTTGATACTGGGGAGTTGTGTTGGGATAGCACTTTTTTTATGGTGGCAGGGGGTGTATTTGAATTTTTGGACAGCGTTGCGCCATTCCAGCTTTAATTTGGTTTCTATCGCAACAAGTTCGGGTTATGCGAGTGTGGATTACGCTCAGTGGCCAATTTTTGCGCCGTTATGGATGATGTTGTTGACTGCGACTGTGGCGAGTGCCGGCTCAACGGGTGGCGGTATCAAGATGATTCGTTCGCTTGTTTTATTTAAACAGGCAGGCAGAGAATTTATCAGGTTACTGCACCCATCTGCGGTTAACCCAATGAAAATTGGAGGAGCGTTGATTGCCAATAACATTGTGTTTTCTGTCCTAGGGTTCATTTTTTTGTACTTCATGTCCATTGCCACGTTGACTTTTGTGTTGCTGATCAGCGGACTCGATTTTATTTCTGCTTTTACGGCGGTGCTGGCAACCATCAATAATTGTGGCCCTGGGCTGGGGGTCGTTGGTCCTGCTAGCAATTATCAAGGATTGTCTGATTTTCAAACATGGATTTGCGCTTTGGCAATGTTGATTGGGCGACTGGAAATTTTTACCGTGCTGATACTCTTTATGCCGAATTTCTGGCGACGCTAAAAACGCCATGACAGCAAGCATGAGTTAAGTTAGCATAACGAGTTATAAAGTCGCTTAAAGACTATCTCCAAAGCCTATGTTTGGAAGATGGAATCACAAGATGGGGAATTGAGATGAGTGAAGAGCAACCATTGTCAGGTATCAAGGTTCTGCTAATTGACGATAGCAACACTATTCGGCGCAGCGGCGAAATTTTTCTATCTCAGGCGGGATGTCAGGTTATCTTGGCTGAAGACGGTTTTGACGGCTTATCCAAAGTGGTGGATAGTCAGCCCGATGTAATTTTTGTGGATGTGATGATGCCGCGCCTGGATGGTTATCAAACCTGCGCACTCATCAAGAAACACGATCACTTCAAAAAAACGCCCGTGGTTATGTTGACCAGCAAGGACACACTGTTTGATCGCGCGCGCGGCAAATTGGTGGGTGCGGATCAGTACCTGCTGAAACCCTTCAACAAAAAAAGTTTGATAGAAGCTGTTATCTCGCATACTCAGCAGCGTACCGAGGTCGATTATGGCCATTAAGCGTATCTTGGTGGTGGATGATTCAGCAACCGAACGGCACATTCTTGCGGGAATTTTGACCAAAAAAGGTTTTGAGGTGTTGTTTGCCGAGGACGGCGAAAAAGGTGTGGCGCAAGCCAAGGCCAATCTGCCGGATCTGGTCATCATGGACGTGGTGATGCCCGGTATGAACGGCTTTCAGGCAACGCGAGCTATTACTAAAGACCCCCAAACGCAACACATTCCCGTGATTATTTGCACAACAAAAGATCAGGAAACTGACAAGGTGTGGGGTGCGCGACAAGGCGCGAAAGATTATGTACTCAAACCAATAGAAGCTGCGGAGCTATTGGGTAAAATCGCCGCGCTTGCTTGAAAACATGTAGTCACCCAGAGTTTGCGGGTGGTCTGGTAATGATGGTGTGGAGTCCGGGGAGATTCTATATAAATGTCCAAGCGTCTTAATCTGCGCGAGTTTCAACAGAATCTGATCAATCAGTTGCAAGCGGAAGACTTGAGGGTTGAGCGCGTTTCCACGCTGGGTGTGCAAATTGCCCACCAAAACTGGCTGGTGGAAATGGCGGACATTGACCAAATCATGCCCCTGCCCAAGCTGGCTGTTGTGCCGTTCTCGAAGCCTTGGTTTCGCGGGGTCGCCAACGTGCGGGGTAATCTGTACGGCGTGGTCGATATGTGTGCATACCAAGGCATGGGTGCGGCGACGTGTGCGGTGGAAAATCGCATTATTCTGGTATCGGGTCGCTTTGAATTCAATGTGGCGTTGCTGGTGGATCGCGTGCTGGGTTTGCGCGATGCGCGAACTTGGTCTGTGAGCGAATTGAACGGGCAGCTTGAGTATCAGGATGAGCAAGGTTCAACCTGGCGTAAATTGGATGTGGCGGACTTGCTGGAGCAAGCCGAGTTTTTGCAGATTGGCGTTTAGCGTACGGATGTTTGAGAGGAATATATGGCATTAAATTTGACAGCACTGAAATTAAATCTGAAGGCATTGATTCTCGCGGCGGTGGTGTTTTTTGTGCTGATGGGAATAACGGCCTATATGAATAACCGTGAAGATCGCAGCAAAATTGGTTATGTCGGGCAGGCGGGTGAGTTTTCGATGCTGTCGCAACGACTGGCCAAAGATGCGCAACAGGCACTCGCCGGAAACGAGGCCGCGTTTGATGCGATGTCAAAAAGCAAGGCGGGTATGCAGGAAATTTTGGCGCGGCTCGACAAAGGCGATATGACCTTACCTTCAACAAACGGCGGGACTCGTGAGGTGTTGGGAGAATTGATGACACGCTCCGCCAAAACCTTGACTTATGCAAAAACTCTGGAAGCTGGCCGTGCCGATCTGGTTGCCTTGGGCAAAACAGCGGCTGCGGTGAATGCGACGATGGAAGATATGCGGCGGATGACGCAAGGCATGGCCGAGGTGTTTGGTGGGGCACAAAAAGATCAGGCAATGCGGCTTGCTTTGGCGATGGAGCGTATCAGCAAGAATGCCAATATCACACTGGGTGGCGAAATTACCAATGAACAAGTGGTCAATCTGGGATTGGATGTTGCGGTTGCCGAAGAGAGTCTGGCGGCTTTGCCGACGGCAGATGCCAATGTGGCGCAGGCGCAAAAATTATTTTCCGGCTACCGGAGCGGAGTTCAGTTGGCCGCACCGCAACTCCGTAATTTGGCCGAGGTAAAAAAGGCAGCGCAGTCACTGGTGGCTGAATCTGAGGCATTACTCGCGCAATCGCAACGACTAGTTGATGCGTACCAGAATTCTTCGGTCAAGCAAACCGCCAGCATGTTGACCTGGTTGTTTGGCGCGTTGTTTTTGGTAACTCTGGCGTTGATTACCAAAACTTATCTGGATACTTCGCGCCGTAGCGCGGAAGAAGCGGTTCGCACCAATCGCCAAAATCAGGATGGAATTTTGCGTTTGATGAATGAGCTGGGCGATTTGGCGGAGGGCGATTTAACGGTGCGTGCCACGGTGTCGGAAGACATTACGGGTGCGATTGCGGACTCGGTAAATTACACAACGGACGAATTCCGCAAACTGGTAAGGCGCATCAACGGGGCAGCCGAACAAATAGGCGCGGCGACCAAAGAGGCGGAGGGTATTTCCAGAGGGTTGCTGATAGAGGCGCAAAAACAGGCCAAGGAAATTCAGGGAGCGGGCGAAGCTGTACAACTGATGGCGCAGTCAATTAAAGAGGTGGATTCCAGCGCGGCACGTTCTGCTGATGTGGCGCGCCGCACTTTGGTGGTGACACAACAGGGTACGCAAGCGGTGCGCAACTCCATTACGGGTATGGATGGCATTCGTGAGCAGATTCAGGACACCGCAAAACGCATCAAGCGGCTCGGCGAAAGTTCACAAGAAATTGGCGAAATTGTGGATTTGATTTCCGACATTACCGAACAGACCAACGTGCTTGCGTTGAATGCCGCGATTCAGGCG